>NZ_JBGJZN010000009.1:69840-203084 GCF_042610465.1 Paenibacillus diazotrophicus | reverse complement strand
TAGGCACGCCGCCAGCGTTCGTCCTGAGCCAGGATCAAACTCTCCAAATTGGTATTTAGAAAGAGCGATTGCTCATTTTGAAACACCTGACGAGAATTTGCATTCTCTATTTTGGATCTCACTTGCGTGAAATCCCACTCACTCGTTGTTCAGTTTTCAAAGATCAAGTTCTCTTTTTTCTCCATCGTTGCTTGTCAGCAGCGACCTTTATAATATATCACAGCGCCCTCAATTTAGTCAACCTTTTTTTGATTTTTCTTTTTCGGTTATCTTACGCATGTTTTGAAGCTACTCACCTGCGTCAGAGGGACGAGTTATAATTTAACACAACATCATCATAAGAGTCAACTATAAATATCCCCTATATTGCTCATCTGATGCAAAAAAGAAATCAACAAAAAAAGAGAGCAAATTGCCTCTCCTTAATCTATTGTGATTTTCTTTTATATTTACAAGGTATAACGTACGGTGTGGCCATCTCTGGTATCCTCAGCCCAAGAAGCAATCTCCCTAATCTGTGAACGGGATACAAGCTTGCGAAGCACCAAAGGCAGTTCCGCGCCAAGCTGGCTAAGCCCTGAATGCTGAAGGAGTTCTTTTATACTCCAGGGTTCCTTGCGGCTGCCGAGAATATTCAAAAGTATGGTACAGCAATCCGACATCTTGGACATAATGGCAAATTCGCAGGCCAGCAGAATAAGCTCCACTCTCTGATTCAGTGTCTCAGTACTGACAGTCAGTTCTTCGTATAGCTTATGAACGGATGAATTGAGGCCTTTAACTTGCTCCCATACTGCAGGATCAGGAAAACATCCCGCTTCACTAACTTCTAACCGCGCCCAATGGTACAAAGCAATCAATACACAGTTATAGGCATCCATAGTGAAACCTGCTTCCATGTACCGCTTGGATTTCACGTACATATGCAGAAACCTGGAGAACTCCATAAACAGTATGCGTTCCTTAAGGGGTCCCTGAAACTGGATAATCTCCCGGCGCATTTCGCCTAGAATTCCCTTAGGGTCCCAGATGACATCACCCGCTATCAGACTGGTAAGAAGCTCATTGTTATCCCCAGCCATAACCGCTCTTTCAAGAGCAGAAAGACCAACATGCACTGACTGTGTACGTCGCTCTCCGGCTATCGTGTGAGTAATAATACGTTCCTTCTCTTGCTCCTCATGGAGCATTAGCACCACCACATCAAAATCATGAAGAAGCGCGCTCTGAAACGGAGCATTGCCTGTCTGATGAAGAGCTACAGCGCCAAGAACGTTTTCGTCAAATGTTTCTCCACTAAATAAGGTCAAATTGGATAGTTCCATACTTCCCTCCATCAAATTTGGCGAATTTGCGTCTGTCAGTTATAATTCTCTTAAATATTAATATTCTACATAGTCAAATCAGTTCCTCCTGGAGAACCGAACTATATTTCAGTTAGGAGCAAATACTCATGAAGTTTAAATCGGCTAAAATCAATGCTTTTCGCACTTGGGGGCTGTTGCTTACTATGCTCGGAATGGGTCTAATGATCCTGGGAACAGCGGGTATTGTATTCTGGGGTTCGGCCGGAAAGGTTGTTGCCGCAATTGGCCTTGTCATTGGTTTGATCTCTATGATGGCCAGTCTGGCGATCTATTTTTGGGCAGGCATGCTTTCAACGAGTGCAGTTCAGGTGGAATGTCCTGAATGCCGCAAGCTGACCAAAATGCTGGGTAAAACGGACCGATGTATGTTCTGTCATACTATCCTTACGATGGACCCTGCTCATGCAACGATCACCGCGGAGCAGCTTGAAGGACAGCAGCTCAAACATTAAAAACAGGGGTTCCTTAAGGAACCCCTGTTCTATGTCTGCCATAATCTATTCATTGATCTTCTGCAACGTTTCCCATGCTTCCGGTACGGCAAAGCTCCGGTTCCAGGAACCAATGCCTCCGAGCGCAAAAGTCTGGGCCAGTTCGACCCTCGCTTTTAACGAAACCTTGTCTTCTATCCATATCTTCCGAAGAACTCCGTCTTCCGTGTACTCCACATAATTCTGTCCTGTACTCTTATCAAGCACTGGGGTCAGCTTCTTCTCGGCTAGAATTTCCTGGACGGCATTCATACTGACGGCTTTGGAACTAACTTTGGTTTTTCCGTTCACAGTAGTTTCGGACCAAATACGGGTATATAGAGGAATACCCAGTATCAGCTTCTCAGCCGGAACATCGTCCTCCTCCAGGATACGGCTTACAGAACTCTCAACCCATGGCAATGAAGCAACAGAACCTGCAGTAGGACTGGATGCCCAATGTTCATCATAAGCCATAACAATCAGGAAGTCCGTAACGGCACTAAGCGCTCTGCGGTCCAAAAAGAGTGACCACATCTCACTGTTCGATTTTGGAGTTACATCCATGGAGACAATGAGATTTTTGGCCTGGGCCATGGGCTTCAGTTCCCGCATGAATTGAGTAACATTCTCTCCATCTTTGGTGTAGACATTTTCAAAGTCGATATTTATCCCATCCAGGCCATAAAGATCGGCATACTCCAGCATCTGTACGATGGTATTCATCCGTTTCTCATAATTAGAGAGTGCCTCTGTGGTAAGATCTGCATTAAAGCTGTTGGTCAGCAGCCCCCAAACCTCCATCCCTTGCTTATGTGCCCACTGAACATAGGCGCCGTCAGCTTTGCTACGCACGTTGCCTGCAGGATCAACAATTTCGAACCAGGTAGGACTGACAACATTAACCCCAGGAAGATCACCGAACTTAGAAGGGTTGGGCTTTCGATCGTATACAGCCTCCCAGAACAGATTCACTGGCTTGCCTTTCCAGCTGCGTTCTGCCCGCGAAGGAGTAACCGGTTTTGCACCGACTTTCTTTTCTCCATCCCTGATAATATCACTTGCCTTGACGTAGCCCGTGAATCCGCTGGTCATCTGTACATACAGCCATTCTTTGTTGTCCGAGTTCCAGATTCTTACCTCAGTTCCAGGGGGCATGTCGGCAATAATTGGAGCATGAATGGTCGCTTTACTGCGTAGAGCTTTTGTTTTATCGCCTTCTTCACCCTTGACTGTACCAAGCGGGACGGTTTCTCCGGCAGTCATCAAAAGAACAGCTCCCGTATCCTTATCCTCTTCCACCTCAAAACCATACAGGTTTTCAAGTGTGTCTGCTGGCAGGTAGGTTACTCCGTTCTTATCTTCCGGGGCCAAACGAAGCTGAAGCGGTTTGTTGTTCAGACTGGCGGCAGTTGTATTTTCTTGCATATATAAAAGTTCATTGTCTGTCGATAAGATAACTGACTTGGTCTCCTCTTCATAGCGGATGGAAGAGTCTACATATTTCTGCAGTAGCGGAAGCGGCAAAAGCAGAGTGTCTCCGGTTCCTGAAGCGGAATAGTCAGTAAGCTCCCCTTTGACGAAAATAGGTTTTTTCAACCCTTTCCAATCAGGATCGATGTGCAGTCGGTTCGGCAATACATAGAAAATTACCCAATAAGCTGCGGCAGCGATGATAACAAGTGCAAATAAACGGCGAAAAAGACCTCCGCGTTTCTTGCCGCGTCTCTGTCTCTGTCTTGTATTCAAAAAAATGTACCTCCAGATCACTAGTAGAATTAGAATGCGATGGACCAATCTTAAGTATACGCTATCTGAGACTCCTTGGTTGCGCAAATCTGCTGGAAGGGCTGGGCTTAATTGATAGGAACGCATAAAGAGTGTCTTTATCAACTTGAAAAAACGTGAGGACTCCGATACCGGATTCCTCACGTTAGTGAATTTCTAACCATTTAGATTGAATGTGTTTCCCCAGTGCAGCATTGGCAGACACCGTATAGTTCCATACGTAAACCATGAATTTTGAACCCTGTCGCCTGCTCGGCACGAAGTTCCACCTCATGCAGCGATGAATAGCTGAAATCCTCAATCTTGCCGCATTCCTGGCAGATTACATGATAATGATCTGATACATTAGCATCAAAACGGCTGGAGTTATCACCGTAGGTCAGCTCCCGGACCATTCCTGCTTCCATGAACATCTTGAGGTTATTGTAAACCGTCGCCACACTCATGCTCGGAAACTGAGGCTCAAGGGCCCGGTAAATATCATCCGCCGTAGGATGATTCATTGCTTCCATCAAGTACGAAAGAATCGCATGACGCTGGGGCGTAATACGGACACCGGTTGTCTTTAATTGTTCCAATGCATGCTGTACGCCACTACCCATCCATGCCACCGCCTTTTAGTAAAGAACATAATAACTCTAAAGTAATTGTAAGACCGGACTTTCAATGTTGTCAACGCAGTCAGTATATTATATTCATTATTATATAATAAAAATTACTTATTTCAATATTTCCTCACATTTAGGTTGCTGTTTCCTTCGACATGCACTTTATACTCACCCGTACCTACTTCTCCAGAGATGTTTTTTTTGTCAATAGTCAACTCGGGTATATCGGAAATAATGTCCCCATAACCACTGGAGCCATCCATGGTGAAGTTCCCGGACATAGGCAGATACAGATCAATATCACCTACTGCGCTATAGATATCCCAGTTCCCTCCGAAGTCGGGAGACCGAACCTCAATTTTACCATTAAGGGATTCGGCATGAAGCTTAGATCTGGCCCCACTAATCTCCAGGTTACCATTCTTGCTGGACAGGTCCATCTCGTCTCCGTTATCTACAGCCGAAATATTGCCCACCGCTGTTGAAAGCTTGAGAGCCCCCGATACAGCCCAGGCAGCTATATCCCCGCCGTTTGTCGTCAAATCCACTGTTCCCTGAACTGTTCTGGCACGAACCGCACCATTCAGCGTCTTTCCTTTGACATCGCCAAAAATACGGTGGAGAATTAATGATCCGTTTCCGGTCTCCAGGTTAATATTTTCGATAGCCTCCACATTCTGCAAGGTAATGCCGCCATTCATCGTACGTATCTGCAGATTAAACCGGCGGTCTTCAGGTAAGGAGATGTCCAGGTCCATCCGCGGCTGACGCTTGCCGGAATCTCCATATGCCTTGCTCTTAGGAGTGATCGTGATTGTGGCGCCTTCCGTCACTTCTACAAAGGACTGTTCAGAGATAGCCTCTGCAACCGCCCCTTCCAGCTGATCAACCCAAACGGTTGTTGCAATTTCGATGTCTTCTACAGGTGCACGATGAACCAGAATATCCCCATTGATGCCATCCACAGTGATTTTGGAAGTCCCCAGTTCAACTGGAACTACAAGCGGAGCTTTCTCGAACTTGCTTCCCTTGGCTTCCCCGTAATCCACAGCCGCAACGGTCAAATTAAGACTCACCCTGTTCCATAGATGGAGATAATGCTCCTGTTGTGAGACCATAAACACACTCGCTGCGAGAATGACAGCGGATAGCAGTCCGCGCAAATCCATTCGTGAGCGGGCCCGATTCCGAGCTTGTCCATACTGCCGGGCAGAGAAGTAAATGAGCAGATACTCCAATCCCCAAAGTACCACTACGAGTGGCCACCATTTCAATAGAAGCAGCATATTATCGGTTCCGTTTCTCCAGTCCAGAAATAACAGAACTCCAACCGTTATCAGCAATATAGAAGCCGTGTACCTGCCCACTCTCCGGCTTCTCCGTTCATTGCCATTCTGCCAGGAGAGGCTTTTGGCGATCTCCCGAACGGCAAGCCCTATTCCACAAACTGCCAGGAGCGCTGCAACCGTTACACTAGCATGATGCTCAATGAAGTTTTGCAGCCATGCTGGTTTTTGCCGAAACAGGAACAGTAATGTTCCGCCCAGCAGCAGCATTAGTCCAAATGAAATCCCAGGCTCTGTAACCAGACGGCGACGTTTTCCATTCGATTCAGGGAGAGCCGGCATTTCAGGATCCAACTCTTCAGGCAAACGTAAAATACGGTCTGCAGACTGCAGCACATCGAACACATTGTAGAAATACAACACTGGGATCATCAAAGCCAACAGAATTAAGAGGGGAACATTAATCTGCATGCCAATCGATGAGAAGTAGATCAGCGCAGCGATATCCAGCAGAATAATGAAAATAAAAGCAATGCCTTTACGAAGCAGCCCGAAGTAGATATGACCCGTGCCAGGGATAAGCGCTGCCAAAAGTCCGGCAATGAATTTGCGTTTGCGGCGGGGACGGCGCTTCAGGCGCGGGGGAATTAAAGGCTGTTTCTGCTCCTGCACGACGTCTCCTGCCTGTACGGCAGAACTATGCTCCCCCGCCTCACTGTTGGGAAGCATAGCAGAATCATTGTGCTCGGGACTCATTGTGGGACTCCTCCTGTCATCGAGACTATGGTTATTGTTCATCAAAGCCGTCCGTTCCGGTGAAATTCAATTAACTCTACTCCAGGTGCTACCTCTTCTACTGCGACTGGAACAAAATCATATTTGGTATAGAGTGTAACAGCCGGAATATTAAGCTTGCCTGTAGAGACGATAAATTGTTCCATGCCCCGGTATAGATCAAAGATATACTCTAAAAGATTACCCGCCACCCCCAGGCGGAAAAAATCAGGATTCACCATCATTCGGGTCACTGTCAGCTTACCCGGCGATTCTTCCAGGACGGCAACAGCCCCCATCAAATCCCCATAATCGTCGAACCTGCCATAAAACAGCTCTTCAGAGCGGCTCAGCATGTCTCTGGTCTCCAGTAGCGGCGGGATTTCATGGAACCCTATAATCTCAGCCTCCAGCCTGTATGCCTTGTGTTGAAGGCTCCACACCTCACTTAGTGTATCCCCGTCCTGAAGATCCAGCTTGATTATTTTGTTCATGCGCACATTCCCCTTATATGCCGCGAAAGGCCTGCCGTTGCCGACAAGCCCTAGCGCTTATGCTTCTAATGTAGATATATTACCCTGAAAGTGGATACGCTCAGCCGTTCAGTACTTCAGCGAGCAACGTGTTTACAAGGCCTGGATTCGCTTTTCCTTTGCTTTCTTTCATAACCTGGCCTACAAGGAAGCCTATCGCCTTTTGTTTGCCGGCCTTATAGTCCTCAACGGACTGGGGATTGGCAGCTACAACCGCTTCAACGATCTGCTTGATTGCTCCCTCATCACTGATTTGAACGAGGCCCTTCTCTTCAACGATGGCAGCCGGGAGCTTCCCGCTCTCCAGCATCTCCTTGAAGACCGTTTTGGCAATTTTACTGCTAATAGTTCCTTGAGCAATCAGACCAATCATCTCACCCAATCCTTGCGGCGTGATCTTTACCTGTGACAGCTCCAGCCCGCCACCGTTCAGATATGCCAGCAAATCCCCCATCATCCAGTTGGCAACCGCTTTGGCATCCTTCGTAAAAGCAAGGCTGCCTTCGAAGAAATCAGCCAACGGCTTGGAGGAAGTCAGAACACCCGCATCGTAGGCGGTAAGGCCATATTCCTCACTATAACGGCTCTGCCGTGCATCAGGCAGTTCCGGAATGGTAGAGCGGATGGATTCTTTCCAGGCACCATCAATATGCAGCACAATCAGGTCAGGATCCGGAAAGTACCGATAATCATGAGCTTCTTCCTTACCCCGCATGGACAAGGTCTTGCCCTGAGCTTCATCCCAGCGGCGGGTCTCCTGAATTACAATACCGCCATCATCCAGAATCTCTCCCTGACGGAATTGCTCATACTCAAGACCCCGGAGAACACCGCGGAAGGAGTTCATATTCTTAAGTTCTGCGCGGATGCCGAACTCCTCCTGTCCTTCCGGCCGCAGGCTGATATTGGCATCACAGCGCATCGAGCCCTCTTCCATCTTCACATCGGATACGTCGCAATACTGCATAATCGCGCGGATTTTTTCGAGATAGGCACGAGCCTCCTCAGGTGAGCGCAAATCCGGCTCCGAGACAATCTCAATAAGAGGTGTTCCTACACGGTTAAAGTCGACCAATGAAGCAAAACCGCCATCAACGTGAGTGAGCTTACCCGCGTCTTCTTCAAGATGCAGACGGGTGATACCGATCCGCTTGGTCTCTCCGTTGACCTCAATATCTATCCAGCCGTTCAGGCCGATAGGCTGGTCATATTGTGAAATCTGGTAAGCTTTCGGTGAATCGGGATAGAAGTAGTTTTTGCGGTCAAATTTGCTGACATCACCAATTGTACAGTTCAGTGCCATGGCTGCTTTCATTGCATATTCCACTGCCTGGCGGTTCAATACCGGCAGGACACCGGGATGGCCAAGACAGACAGGGCAGGTATGTGTATTAGGCGGGGCTCCGAATTCCGTAGAGCAGCCGCAGAAGATTTTGGACTTGGTATGAAGCTCCACATGAACTTCCAGTCCGATGACCGTTTCGTATTTAGCCATATCTATTCTCATTCCCTTAAAAGTTTTGTGCTGCAATTACAGCTGCGGAAGCTGCTTGTGATGATCCGTATGCTGTTCGTAGGCATGTGCAACCCGCAGAACTGTACTCTCATCAAATTCTTTACCGATAATTTGCAGGCCGACAGGCAGTCCTTCAGCAAAACCACAAGGAATACTGACGGCAGGAATGCCGGCGAGGCTAACAGGAATCGTCAAAATATCATTCAGATACATTGTAAGCGGATCTTCTGTCTGTGTTCCGAGTTTGAAGGCTGTCGTTGGTGCAGTCGGCCCGATGACTACATCGTACTTTTGGAAAATTTCATCAAAGTCCTGTTTAATCAGGGTCCGCACCTTCTGGGCTTTCAAATAATAAGCGTCATAATATCCGGAGCTCAGTGCATACGTACCTAGCATAATCCGGCGCTTAACCTCGGCTCCAAAGCCTTGACTCCGGGAATTGTGATACAGATCAAGCAAACCTCCCCCATCATCGGCTCGTACCCCGTAGCGAACACCATCAAAACGCGCCAGGTTGGAGGAAGCTTCCGAAGAAGAAAGCAGATAGTAAGTAGCAACTGCATATTCTGTATGCGGCAATGATACTTCCTCCCACACCGCGCCAAGGCCTTCCAGCACTTTTAGGGCGGACAGAACGGTCTCACGGACAGAAGCATCTACGCCTTCACCGATATACTCCTTCGGCACAGCAATCCTCAGTCCGGAGATATCGCCTGTGAGGGAGCTGAGATAATCAGGAATATCAACTTTGGCCGAGGTCGAGTCTTGAGCATCGTAGCCGGCAATGGCCTGAAGCACATAAGCCGAGTCCTCTACATTGCGGGTAATCGGACCAATCTGGTCCAGTGAAGAAGCAAACGCAACAAGCCCGTAACGTGAAACCAGGCCATAAGTAGGCTTAAGGCCCACTACTCCACAGTACGATGCAGGCTGACGTATGGAACCGCCAGTGTCGGAACCGAGGGCAAACAGTACTTCTCCGGCAGCCACTGCTGCTGCAGATCCGCCGCTGGAGCCGCCGGGAACACGTTCCAAATCCCAAGGGTTGCGGACCGGGCCGAAAGAAGAATTCTCATTGGAGCCGCCCATGGCGAACTCGTCCATATTCAGCTTGCCGATTGTAACGGCATCTGCCTGGCGCAGCTTGGAGACGACAGTGGCATCATAAACCGGCTGAAAATTGGAGAGGAATTGACTGGCACAGGTAGTGCGCAGCCCCTTGGTAACAATATTGTCCTTAATTCCGGCAGGAAGACCAAAGAGCAGTCCACGGGCTGCTCCAGAAGCCAGCTTATCATCCAGCGCACGGGCTGAAGTCCGGGCTCCCTCTTCATTTAAAGTCAAAAATGCATGCACTTTACCGTCGCGCTCCGCAATGGCAGCCAGGGATTCTTCAGTCAGTTCGCTAACTGAAATCTCTTTGGCATGCAGCATATTATGTAATTCAGGCAATCGATATTGAAATAGGCTCAACATTCTTCCTCCTTTCGCTATAGTTATTCGAGAACTGCGGGAACCTTGAAGTGCCCGTCTTCGTCTTCAGGTGCGTTAAGCAGCGCTTCATCTTGAGACAAGCTCTCCTTCACTACATCATCACGCATGACATTGCTGACCTGTAGTACATGGGTGGTCGGTTGTACGTGATCTGTATCCAACTCGTTCAGCTTCTCAGCATATTGTAAAATAGCATTCATCTGTTCAGTAAGTTTCGCCTCTTCTTCCGGGCTTAGATGCAGGCGGGCAAGCTTGGCCACGTGCTGCACATCATTGACGGTAATGCTCATTCGAATATCCCTCCTGTTTAAAGGGCTAAAGCGCCCGGATAACGTGTTAATTATATTGTAGAAGCCTCTACAATTCAATCTGCTTATCGTTTCAGGGCTAATACAATTGAAAAAGGAATGTCACACAAGCCATGTAATGCTTGGGACACTCCTTAAGGGGGAGCCGGATAAACGGTTGGACTCGGTGAGAACGTTCCCCGGCCTGACCTCCAACCATTAACACTGGGCGTTCCCGTTAAATGAAACTAATTAAGCATAAATACATCATGGAATTCCAGATCCTAAATCCTCATAGATGAGCAGGATACAAAAAAACCGGCTTGCGCCGGCTTTTCTTAAATCCAAGCACGGAGGTTCACCTGTTTGATGAAATCCGCCTGGGACAGGCTTTCCTTAGTGGTTGTCTCTGTCTCAACTGCTTCTACTTCTTCGCCGTTCATCAAATGATGAAACAGCTTCTCATTATGCGTGGACAAAGCATAATCTATTAATGCTTCATGTGTTGCACTCTCAGCCTGAGCCGCCAGCAACTGCTCTTCCGTCTCGACATCCTCAGCTGTAACATAGAAATTTCTGTTGGCTTGTGGAACACGGATGACGTAATCAAAAGCATTGTCGGGATTACGGTCATAAGCAATCAGGTAGCCATAGTCCCCGATAGGAAGACTCTGCTCGAAAGCGTCCGCGACAATGACAATCTTCTCACCTAAACGCAGCATCGCCCTACCTCCTGACCTGGAATCTTTCATAACTCTTACTTGTTCCAACAGTCTACTAAAAAAAGATAGAGCTGTCTAGCACCAGGAAGCGGGTTCAGCCGTTTTTTTGCAGATAACATTCTAAAAATCGATTAAATTCGTCAAATTTTGCATTTTCATTACTCAGGCAGTTTATTCCTGCCCATAAGGAGAGAAGCTGCAGTAATGCATACCACAATCAGAATACCTGCAGAAAAAGCAGGCCACCAGGCACCGAAGCTTCCTTCCGTAATAATTAGAGCTGACTGGGCGGATAGAGCCGCTGGTGTCCAACCTAACTGCGAAGGCAGCAGACTATGCGCGAGCGTCATTGCCGCTGCTGCCCCCAGGCCAAGAAAAGCAGCCGCTGGTCCACGCAGCCATGCGCTGAAGAGCAGCGTCAGTGAGACTGCGCACAGCAGCCACAGCCCATACAGTCCGGCCCCCGCCCAGAGTCTGCTCCAGGAAAGAGCCCCTATCAATTGTTCCGTATAGTAGGCCGCACCTGCTACACCCAGTCCAAGGGAAATCATCAGAGTGGTCAACTGGGCAGCCCATTTAGCTGAGACGATGGTTACCGGGGTTACCGGCTTGACCAGCAGCATTTCCAGAGTCCCTCCGCTCCGCTCACCAGCAAGACTGTTCATCACACCCAGCACAAGGATCAGCATGCCGATAGTACCATATTGTCCAAGAGTCTGAGCCATTACCACAGCCGCTCCCGGCATCTCATAGCTCTCCAACATTCCTGGTGGCACATTCCCGGAAGCTTTGAGAATTTCGGGCATGTAATAGGTTGTGAGCGGCTGCATAATACCAAGAATAATAAATACCACAGGGACCCAGATCAGCTTATAGCTGCGCAAGGCCTCCAACAGCTCTTTCTGGTATAGCGTCCAAAGTCTCCTCATACTCCCACCACCTTCATGAACAAGTCCTCCAGGGTGGAGGAGCCCGCTTCAAACTGTAGTAACGGAATGTCCTGGCCTGCGGCTTCATGAAGAATGGTACGGCGCGCCAGTTCCATATCAGTGACATTCAGAGTGGCGGATCCGGAGGTGATCATTGACTGTTCAACAAATGATCTGTGTGCAAGACCCTGAAGCCATATCAGTGCCTTCTCCTCCATTCCTGTACTCAATCTGATTACGGGCAGGCTGTACTGTGAACGCAGCCTGGACAGTGCTCCCTGTTCTGCTATTAAACCATGGTTCATCAGGATAATATCATCACATATTTCTTCGGCGTCATGCAGGACATGAGTAGAAAAAATAATTGTGGTCTCCTCCCGTATTCCCCGTAACAGCTCTATCACTTCCCGGCGTCCAATAGGATCCAGGGCAGAAACCGGCTCATCCAGAAGCAGCAGCCGGGGACGATGAACCAGCGCCTGTGCCAGACCAAGCCGCTGTTTCATCCCGCCGGAATATCCAGCGATCTTGCGCCGGCAAGCATCCTTCAGTCCTACCTTTTCCAGAACATCCGCTGCGAGTCTACCCGCCTCCCTCGAAGCAATACCGCAAAGCTTCGCTGCAAACACAACATACTCCTGCCCGCTCATCCAACTGTAAAATGCCGGAGATTGGGGTAAATAACCAAGCAAACTGCGGTAATCCATTACCTTACCACCCTCAAAGGAAACCGATCCCGAAGTAGGCTGCAACAAGCCGGCCAGCATACGCAGGGTCGTCGTCTTTCCTGCACCATTAGGGCCCAGTAAAGCCACACATCTTCCTGCTTCAATATCAAAAGAGATTCCATCCACAGAGGAATGCTGTCCATAGACTTTGCGTAAATTGGAAACCCTTAGCAGAGGCATCAGCTTTCTTTCCTTCCGACTGTAAAATAGGCCACACTGCCGAGAAGATTCCCAAAAATCAATATTATAACCCACAGCCACTTAGGTCCCCTTGTCCGTTCTGCCTTGGCCAAAGAAATCAAGCCGATTACAGCCAGCAGTGCCTGCAATGCAAGCAGCGGCCATATTAACCCCCATTTGATCTCATCCATGATTACACTCACCCTTCAAAAACTTCCCCGGAACCACTGTCCGGTTGATCAATGCTTCCTATTCTCTTTCCTCCGGTCAGAATAAACTACAAACAGCAGATAACACAGGAGTGGTGTAGGAAATCCGGTTAACCCCCATAATCCCCAGAACCAGGCCATTTTGCCTTTTCCGCGTTTCGCCGCATCCCGAAAGAGCAGAGTACCCTGCAGCAGCAGTACCACAGCCAGACAACCCCACAACCAATAAGGCACATCCTGTAGTTCCTTCACTCTTCAGTGTCCTCCCGCCGAAGCCTCAGCCGCATAACTGCAAAGGTGCAAAGTGCGGCAACCGGGAATGCTGCCTGCAGGATCCAATACGTTACTGGAGCAAATCCCAAACCAAACAGGACAACACTTACCAGAAGCAGACCCACAAGCAGGAATCTCTGAAACTCCCTGCGGCTCTGATGTTGCCTGCGGAGTGCCTCATTAACGATCAGCTGCTCCAATCCGGGCAAGGATGGTGGGGATATATCATCATACTGTGCGTCCAGCAGCGCCAGGTCTGACGATAGTATCCGAAGCAGTTCTTCATTCTTCTCCATCTTCATCATCACTCAGCTCCTTTCGCAGTTGATGTAACCCTGATGCTACCCTTGATTTGGCAGTACCTGATGGAATCTGCAGAATATCAGCAATCTCTTCATACCCATAACCGTAATAATGCTTGAGCAACACTGCCATGCGCTGAGCGGAAGTCAGACGTGAGAGTGCATCAAGCACCTCGCTCCACTCCAGGTTCCGGCTCTCAAAACGCCACCGGATGGACCGCACTCCCTCTTCCTGCTGTTTCCATTGCTTCTCCAGCTTCCAGCGGCGCTTCTTGTCAATATACAGCCGGGTAGCAATCGTGATCAGCCATGAGGTAAAAGAAGAGGCTCCGTTATAGGCAGCAATCTTCTCCATGCAGCGGACCATGGTGTCCTGGGCAAGTTCTTCCGCAAGCGAAGGATCCATGGTTGCTTTGATCAGATATTTGTAGAGAAAGGCATAATGATCCCGCAGAAGCACAGCCAGCGCGGAAGTATCCCCTTGCTGCGCTCTGATGATCCTATCGTGCGTCCCGTCGCTCATCTGCTCCTCCATCTGTATCATTCATTCCTATGTAATACGAATATGTAGAGCGAATCGTTCATTCGTGGTCCGAATTATTTTGCAGCTCCCACAATCTCCGCCGCCAGGGCTGAATCACACCCTTGCCGTGTGGGAAGCTCCAGAAGAGACATTCCTTCTTATCCTGTGTTTCAGTAAACGAAGCTGGTACAGCATATAGTTCCCCTGTATGGGTTTCCTGTTCAATTATTTTCATCGGATTCCGCCCCCTAATACCCTTTTCCCGTAAAAATAGACAAAAAAAAGAACGCAAACCGGGATTATTCCACAGTCTGCGTGCTTCGCGAGGTTAAATATTACATTTAATTAACAATATTGTAGCAACTTTGTAGCCTCTTGTCCATTAGTATTTTGCCGCTTATTGTCGATTTACAGATGACTACATTGGGACATAAGGATTACGAAGCCGTTCAAAGCCGATCGATGTCCGTGGCCCATGGCCGGGAAATACCCGAACTTCCTCATCCAGCAGGTATAATTTGCCCCGGATGGAATCGATAAGATCCCGCTCCCGGCCTCCAGGCAAATCGGTACGTCCCACTCCCAGCTTGAAGAGTACATCTCCGGAAAAGAGATCATTTCCGCAAAGAAAACTGACACTTCCGGGAGAATGTCCGGGCGTATGCATTACCTTGAAGGTAAGGCCCAGAAGATTCAGTACCTGGCCTTCAGCCAGATCATACTCGGCTGGTTCCGTGCTGATAGGCGGTGTGACATCCGGCCACATCAGCGACCCATTCAGCTTGGGACTGCCCAGCCAATCACTCTCCAGCGGGTGCAGGTATACCGGACATTGCTTGGCTTTGCGTATCTCATCAAGCCCGGCTATATGATCAAAGTGGGCATGGGTGAGGAGAACAGCTTCAATCTCCATTCCCTGGACTGCGCGCAGAAGGGCTGCAGGATTGGCGCCGGGATCAATAATAATGCCGCGTCCGGGATCCGCTCCGGTAAGCAAATAAGCATTCGTCTGCAGCGATCCCAAATTATATGAACGAATATTTAGCATCGGTTCTTAGAATCCGGAGATCAGGCTGCGCAGCTCTTTGGCAATTACTGCGTGTGATTCCGTTCCTTCCCCGTAAGCTTGACCCATCGCCTTGCGGACTTCGGCGATTTTGCTCTCATAGTCAGACGCTTCCCGGTCAGGATTCTCTTGCTTAAACTCCCTCATCAGCGACTGTACATGCTCTGGACGGGGACCCCAATGACCCAGCACATAACCGCCTGTATCAGCAAAAATCACGATCGGCACAGATCTGCCGCCCATGGTCAGAAAATCATCCATCAGATCCTGATTTTCTTCCAAAATCAGCACTTCGGTTTTGATCCCTGCCGTTTCGAGAATACGGAATACAACCGGCACATTGCGAACCACATCTCCACACCAATCCGCAGCCAGTATCAGTACCCGCAGATCGTCCCTGTGGTTCAAACTTTCAAAGTAATCCCGGTCGTCCGCATCTTCCCAGACAAACTTCTCGTACCAGGATTCAAATGCCTGCTGGTTCTTCGTCATGCCTTCCACGAACTGGCGCGGAGTAAGGCCCTGACCGAATTTAGGGGCTACATTCTGCTTCATACTGCACTACCTTTCTTCTTGGATTTGTACCATTTAAACAGGAAGTATATAACAATAATTGCAAGGGCCGCAAGAATCAGCTCATTCGTATACTGGGCAGCTACTTCATCAATCGTCTCCCATTTGTCGCCGAGCGTATATCCTAGATAGACAAACAGCGCACTCCACGGAATTACAGCAAGCGTAGTCAGCAAGGTGAACTTGCCCAGCGACATGCGCGAGATTCCGGCAGGAACGGATATGGCATGGCGCACAACCGGAATAAACCTGGCTGTGAAGATAACACCCGTGCCGTATTTATTGAACCATTCTTCGGAATGGTCAATATGCTTTTTCTTAATAAAAATGTACTTCCCGTATTTCTCCAGGACGGGCCTGCCGCCATAACGGCCAATCCAGTACACAAATATTTGGGCCACAACTCCGCCTACTGTACCGAAGAGAACCGCCCCAAAATAATTAATCTCCCCTTGCGAGACCAGATAGCCGCCAAAGGCCAGTACAATTTCACTTGGGATAATCTCAATCATAAGCCCGATCATAATCCCGAAATACCCAAGACTCTGAATCCATTCAAACAACTGCGAGATCAGATCAGAAATAACGTGCAAGTGCAGCTCCTCCTCCCGTTTTATTCGCGGAATTCGCTTTCCTGACGATTCCACTCTATGTACCCAGCTTCTCCTAGCCTATTCTAGCATATGCAGGCTTACGACTTCTACTTAAGGAAAACTGAAAACCTTGCTGGTATGAAATCAATCAGGTGCATCAGGAATGAAAAAACGCATTGACATTTTTATCCTGAAAGAAATATTATACATTTAGATAATTATTTAAATATCGAAAGGCCAGGTGAATGATGAACGAATCCTTCAAAGCTCTGGCTGATCCGACCCGTAGGCAGATTCTGCGGCTGCTTAAGGAAAAGGACCGTACTGCCGGGGAAATCGCCGATTATTTTAACATGTCAAAACCTAGTATCTCCCATCATCTTAACGCCTTGAAACATGCCGGACTGGTGCAGGACGAACGTCAAGGACAATTTATTCTGTATTCGCTTGATACGACTGTGCTGGAAGAGGTGCTAGGCTGGTTCCTTGAGTTCACAGGTACGGGAAATGAGCGTGAAACGCCAAACCGCACGGAGTCCAAGCCCAAACAGAATAAAGATAATAAGGAGGCCGATTGAAATGAAGGATTTCAAGTGGAAGTGGCAGGACACGATGATTGTCATCCTGGGAGTTCTCTCCCTGGGTTATGCCCTGGCCAATTACAGCAAGCTGCCTGACCAGTTGCCTGCCCAATTCAGTATTAACGGTGAGGTCAACAGGTACTGGAGCAAAGGCTCCATCATCGCTCTGACAGGCTTTATGGGCCTTATCTTCCCGCTGGCGATGCAATTCATCCGCACTATCGACCCCAAGCGGGAGAATTACAGTAAATTTCAAAACGCCTATAAAATGATCCGTCTGGCGATTGCGGCATTGTGTGATATCATGCTCATACTAATTGTCTCCTATGGTCTGGATCAGAGTATTCCTGCCGGCAAAATCGCTATGATCGCTCTGGGTTTGCTATTTGTTGTGGTCGGCAACTTTATGCCCCAGATCCGGGACAACTATTTCACGGGTATCCGCACAGCCTGGACGCTGGCCAGCCCGGAGGTATGGCGGAAGACCCACCGTTTCTCAGGAAGGATCTGGATGATCGGCGGTCTGTTGATGGTGCTGGGGGCATTTTTACCCAAAAGCTTATCCATCAGTATGATTATTGCAGCACTGGTGATGGTCATCCTCCTGCCGCTTGCGTATTCGTGGCTGATCTCTTCACGCAGCAGGGTATAAAACAAAGCTTCAAGCTCTTAGAGAGTGCCATCCGGATAACATCCGATGCACTCCTGTCGCTCAAAGAAAACGATAAGGTATCTGCTTCATTTAACAAGTAAAAGGCTTGAGGCCCGTTATGTCCCGGCGGCTTACAGACGGCTTGCGATCAGGTAATGCCTTGCTTCAGAACGCGCTTCACTTAGCCGCAGGTATAGACCTGCGGCTTCTTCCCCATTGCCGAACCGGCGGTCATTGTGCTGCATTCCCTTGCTACCCTCCCGCTGCGCCAACAGGCGGTACTGCCTCAGCAGCTCCAGTCCGGCTTCTGCACTCCGGCTCGCGCTCAGCCCGTCCCCCCCGCGGAGTGTCCGAACACTCATGGCCAGCATTCCTTCAGCTGCCTCTATACGTTTGGACGCATTAAAATTATCCAGTTGCTGACTTCTCCGTACCCCGTATAATGCTAATCCCGGATGATTACCTCCCAGGGCCCGCTTGGCCAGTTCCCAGTTCAAAAGCGCGTTCGCTGGAGAGTAGTTCAGACTTTCCAAAAGCAGGTCACGTCCCTCATTCCCGGGAAGCATCCGGGATAAAACAGCTGCTGTTATGGGATTGCGCGGGTTCCACTGCAAAGATTGCCGCAGCAGGGAAATCTTGTCCTTACTGTGTGCAGAATTAACCGCCTGCATATATAACGTTTCCCCCTTCATGGCTTGAAAGGAAAGAATGGAAAGTGCCAGAGCGGTACCGCAAACCAGTGTTAATGATGCAATCCGCCACAGGTAAACCAGCTTCGTAAAGCATAAACGACTGGGCTTGGTCTTGGGGGGGATTGGCGAAAGCTCCGGGAGCAATTCATCAGGTAGAGAGTTGGCCGATGCTGGTATGAACTTCATCAATGAAGCAGATCTTATCGGTCTGCCGGTAACGGAAGACAACTTGGCAAATGCCAGTGGCAATTTGGCGGATGCGGGGGAAGCCGGCGGTTCGCCTTCGGCCATACTGTACAGCTTCCGGGCCCGGGCAAGCGCCGGCAGCAGGAACAGCAGCAGCCACATGAGGCCATAGCTCCAGTCAAAATCGACGGCGCTGTGCAAAGCAAGCGCCAGCAGAGACGGCAGCAGCCTTGGTGATGCTGCTGCCACCAGCCATCCTGCTGCCACAAGCAGCAGCAGGAGTATGGCAAGGCCGACACCTCCCAGGTTCAGCAGGAGGTCGAGGTAGCCACTGTGCACCTGGCNGCCTTGGTGATGCTGCTGCCACCAGCCATCCTGCTGCCACAAGCAGCAGCAGGAGTATGGCAAGGCCGACACCTCCCAGGTTCAGCAGGAGGTCGAGGTAGCCACTGTGCACCTGGCTGCCCACATAGGGGCGGGACTGGGCGGCGAGATACGAGCTCCGCCAAGTCCCGCCTCCACGCCCCAGCCAGGGCGCCTCTGCCGCGAGCTTCCAGGCATCGCGGTAGAGCAGTCCGCGAGCGGCGACCGTCGAGGACGGTCCGGTGATCCGCTCGCGTACCTGCAGTAGGACGGCGCTGCCCGCCGCCGTCCACAACACCGCCGCCAGAGCTGCGCTGGCGGCCCAGCCCCTGCCTGCCGCGTCTAGCCGGCGGCAGCACAGCCAAGCGCCGCCAAGCAAGGCGGCGCTCCACAGCCCGGCCAGCAGCAGCAGGCCGGGGGCAGGCTCCACCGCCAGCCCGGCACGGGCCAGCTGGCGGTACAACAGCGCCGCAGCAGCCATGGGCGCGGCGCCGGCAAGCAGAAGCGGCGCGCAGAGCTGCCGCTTCCAGAGCAGGACCGCGGCGCCGGCCAAAGCCGCGGTCAACCACGCGCCGCGCGACTCGCTGAGGAGCAGCGCGGCTGCATAGGGGAATAGCGGCAGCGTGCGAAGCAGCTGTCGCCCGCCCGCAACCCCGCACATTCCGCTGCCTTCACTACTTTTCCGACCCTCCCCCCACTCCCTTATCCCGCTCCTTTCGCCACAATTATGAATACCCAGCACCGCGCCCCTTAACCTTTTCCCGTGTCCACCACTCCATTCCCTAAACGCAGATGCCCAGCCATACATTCCAGTGGCTGCAGAATGATCTACCGCTGCTGACTTGAGGTCAGCCCGTTCCACCAAGGGAGCAGCGGCAAATAGACGCTCCAGCAGAAAAACAGCCATCACCGCGCCAAACGTATTCGGATATTGAAGCAGGCCTGCCAGCCTGGCCCCTGTGGCGCTAATCTCAGCTGCTGAAGTATACATTACTGCATAGGGAAGCCTCATCCCCGCGCATACCGCAAGCAAAGCGCTTAAGCTGACGGCCATTCCTGTTACATGCCATATCGCCGCGAGAAGCCGGGCTCCCTGCCGGTATCCTGCACAGACATAGGCCAATATGGCAAAAGAAGCATAAAATCCCCAGCGGAGCAGCTCATCCAGGGTCCCCTGCGCAGATATGGGATTCCGCAGCCCTGCCCATGCATATAGAACAAACAGCGCCAGCGGGCAGACCAGCAGAATCAGAGCCGCATGATTCCCCGTGGGGATCTCGAATATTCGGACTGTCCCATTGGTCCGCTTGCGTAGTTCAACTACAGCTAGCCCCGAAGCAAAAAGAATCCCGCAACATACAAACCACACCGTAAGAAACGGATACATCTCTCCCGCAAAAAACATCCCTCTCAGCAGACAAGCTGCAAGAGCCGCAGCAAAAACCGCAATTGCACAAACATACCCGATAGCCAGATCCAGATGATTCTGCCGTTCGTTCCACCTCACACGAATTTCCCCTATATGAATTTAGTTACCTTTAGTATTTCCAGATTTAATCCGAAACAAAAGGCAACGCAGCCAGAACAAGGTTATCACGGGAAACCTTTACTTTCCCTAATGACAAACAGGACGGAATGGTTCCCTTAGGAAACAGTACCGTCCTGTCATGGTATTAACTATTAATCCTATAAATGAGGTTAACCCTCTAAGCTGCTTTGAATCGGCAGCAGATCGGTGCAGGCGCGTTCGAGATATGGCTGTGCACCGAGGAAGTCACGGAATGCGCTGTATTCGCGCCATTTGGCGGCGTTGTCCCCGCTTGTACTTTTGACAGCGCGGATCAGGATGTTCTTCGGCGTATGTTCCATATCGATGAACTCCAGAAGTTGTGTCCGGTACCCCATCAGATCCAGCAGCTTCGCCCGGATCGCATCGGTAGCGAGAGCAGAGAACCGTTCTTTCAGAATTCCGTGCGACAGCAGAGGATTCAACACCTCGCTTTCGATCTGGGCAAACAGCTCGTGCTGGCAGCAGGGAACGGAAAGGATCACCGATGCACCCCAGCGAACGGCTTTTTCGAGAGCAGCATCGGTTGCAGTATCGCAGGCATGGAGCGTAACGACCATATCAACCTGATCCAGCTCATTGTAGTCCGCAATATCACCAACCAGGAAGCGCAGCTTGTCGTAACCGAGCCTGGACGCAAGCGCACCGCAATGCTCAATGACATCGGCTTTGAGATCGAGTCCGACAATGTTCAGCTCCCGCTGCTCACGAATGGCCAGATAATGATATAAAGCAAAGGTTAAATAGGATTTGCCGCAGCCAAAATCAACAATGGTCAATGGACGGCCGGTCGGCAGATCAGCAAGCACATCCTCCACCATCTCCAGGAATCTGTTGATCTGACGAAACTTGTCGTATTTCTTGGCCAGCACCTTTCCTTCGCTGTTCATAATACCCAGCTCGACCAGAAACGGTACAGGTTCCCCTTCATCCAGCACATACTGCTTGCGCCGGTTATGAGCCAAATCGGGAGCCTCCTGCTTGCTAGGCGATTTGGTCAGGATTGAGACCTTGTACTTTTTGCTGATCAGCACTTGATAATCGGCCTCTATGGTACAGAGCAGCCCTTGGCGGAACGTCTCTCTCATCAGCGTCATCAATTCCTCCGCTGCAGTTTCAGCCGGGATATTGCGGTGCTCAACCTTCGGACCGGTATAATAGGCAAACTGATAGTGCAGCTTGCCCTTTAATTCCACAGGCTTCACCTGCACCTTGCTGTAGAGGGTCTCGCCTTTACTGCGCAGCTGGCTGAGAGTTGCCGTAATCAGAGTACGGCCGGCCATAATTTGTTCAATCAATGCATTTAAAGATTCCACAGGGTACATCTCACTTTCGTCACACAGAAACGGCTACGGACTCTTTGGGAAGGCAGCGTATGATTTTGAAACTGCGATCGTTCCCGGATGCCGTTTCTGCGCGAAATAGAAGAATATATTATAGCGTTATACATTTGAGTCCTGGTTATTCAACATTGGAGACGCTTGTTCTCCTGAATTTTCTTAATTAGTATAGCATTATTTCAGTTGGACCGTGGCCGTTGACGCGGTTCACCTTGTTAACCCGCACACCATACTACTGCGTAATCGCTGCAGTACGTCTCTCCCATTCATCCCTGCCTTCTGTAACCTCTTGTACCGGGAGACCGCCCCGTTCCAGTTCCTCCGGGCTTATCAGCAGCAAGCGGCCATAGAGTTCTCTGCCTTCCCGGGCAACGTCTTCCCCTTGCTCCCATAGTCTGTAGAGACTGTCTTCCGCTTTGGCGTACCGGCCGATGGATTCCATATAGACGAGCAGCAGACGCTCCGTTTTTGCCGGAAGCCTATACGCCTGAGTTTCTTTTAAGAGCTCATCAATATCAGCCGGCATCTGCAGCAATTCACGTTCTGCACCATGAAGATCGGCGTACAAATAAAGATGCAGCGATCTCATCGCCCTGAACAGCGCAGCATCTTTGTCTCCAGCCGCAGCAAAGATTTCTCCTTCTTCCTTAAGCAGCCGGGCCACACCCTGAAGCTTATCAGATTCCACCACGCCTCCAAGCAGATACATATCAATAATATCCTCGACGGACAGTGAATTCAGCAGCCGGGAATTCAGGCGAAAATGCCGGTTCAGCAGCTCATCGACCTCCCACAAGGCTTCGGTTGTCTTTTTCTCCTGCTTAAGTGTCATAACCTTGGCGACCATCGCCGTCATATCCTCTATCATCCGCACGATGTAGTCTCTTCGAAACATATTGCACACTCCTTCCGGCTCCCATTAGAATTCATCTTAAACCATTAGACACTTCTGCGCTACTTAGCCGGCCAGCCGCAAGTTCCAATAACAGAGGCAGCACCCGCTTGGTTCCGGCGGGTGCTGCCTCTGTAGGTTTGCTATATGCTCATCTTGTTCCAATTCTCCAGTTATTTGCGCACAGCCGCATGCACGTAATCTTTGATGATTTCGGTCAAACGTTCAGGGGCTTCATACATGCTCATATGCCCTGCTCCTGTAATCGTCGCCTGGGTTATGTTCGGTTTGTCTGAGGTAAACGTCCGCTCTGGAGATACCTTACTGTCCTCTGCACCGGCTACAAGCAGCACCGGCAGTGTCGTAGCTGAGATGACATCGCGGCGGTCAGGCCGCTCACGCATCGCCATCGCTGCACCCACCGCCCCTTGGGGAGGTGTTCTATAACCGATCTCCTTCGCACGTTGCAGTAACTTCGGAGCCGCACCGGGTGCAAAGAGGCCTGGCACCAGACCATCCACAAACGCAAAAATCCCTTCGTTCTGAATTATACTTACACTTTTCAGACGGTTCTCTTTGGCTTCATCACTATCCGGGTAACCACTGGAATGAATCAGCCCGAAGCCTTTGAGGCGGGATGCGTGACGCTGGGCAAAGGATAAAGTGATATAACCGCCAAGTGAATGTCCCAGCAGATAACACTCCTGGATCTCCAGCGCATTAAGCAGTGACAATACATCATCAGCCATCTGATCAACTGTATAAGCTCCGAGCGGGGCATCCGAAGCACCATGGCCCCGCAGATCCGGAGCAATTACCCGATAATCGCCGCTCAAAAGCGGGATCACCTGCTCCCAATATCCAGAGCTTCCACAGAAGCCGTGCAGCAGCACGATAACTTCACCTTTACCCTGATCACTGTAACAAATATTGCTTCCCTCACAACGAATGTTCTCCATGTCGCTTCCCTCTTTCTATGTAGCAGCCAAACGCGGCTCGCGGACCCCTGAACGCTCCGTATCTTGAGACGGTTTGCTTGTCTTAATTATTAAGCCGATTTCTCAATCTTGAAACGCTTTCTTGATATCCATTCCGAAACCGGCCGCCGCAGCATAAGCAATTTGCCCGGCCATTCCCATCACCCTGTTTAGTGGCGTGCTCTGCAGTGTCCGGTAGGGCCGCGGCCCGTTCACATCTACAATGGCAGCCAAGCTGTAATGTCCCACCGCCGGAAGCATCAATCCCACAGATTGTGCCGGCTGCAGCGGTTCAGCAGCTGTCAGGAAATAGCCAAGCGAGGCCGGAGGACCGAGACATGCATCAATTGCAATAATAACCTGCCCCGCAGGAATCTCTGCTATCCGTGCCTCCAGATTATCCGCGTCACAAGGTGACGGCAGCGTGCCGCTTACATGCGGAAACCCATGCTCCAAAAGCTTGCTTCCGGTCAGCGGTCCAAGCGCATCACCAGTAGATCTGTCCGTGCCTATGCACAAAAATGTGATCTGCTCCAGCGGATGCCGGGACGCGATCTCCTGAAAGAAGGAAGTCAGCCCGGAAGCATCCATTTTTTTGCGTTTTCTGCTTTCCTGCTCCCTGATTGCCAATTTCCTGCCCCTTTCTGCATTTGATAACGAATTTATTTCTTTTAATTTAACATGATATCTAAGAAAGGAACAAAAAAATGGTGTTTGCGTCCCCAAACATGTTAGAATGTTTGAATTAATATATAGAGAGGACTGTTAACCCTAATGGATCTTTCACAGCCAACACAGGAAAATGTTGAATATATGATTGAGGGCATTAAAAATAAGCTGAAGATGGCAAGTGCTGCAGCCATGCAGGCTTCAGCCTTCTCGGTAAAGAATTATGAGGATATTCTTGATATTTACGAAGTTGCTATGGGCAGTGACAGACTAAGCATCTCCCAGGTTGAAGCACTGGTCTCCGAACTTGGACGCCTGCGGGGGAAATAAAAAGGGATATAAGCACAGACAGGAGCCCCATACCTTAGGGCCATCAGCGGATGGACATCTAAGGCATGGGGCTCTCTTTGTCTGGTTGACCTATGGAATTAAGGAAGGTCGATCAACAGGAACTCCGCGTTCACGTCACTGCCTGTACCTTTTAAATTCAGATCGCAGCTCTTGCGGATGCGGGCGGCGTCGCCCGGCTGAAGGTAAAAGGTTCCGTCCGAGCACGAGATCTCCAGATTGCCGGAGACTAGATAAATATGCGTCCGCCTCTCTTCGCGCTGAACGTAAGTCAACTCCCGGTTAGTATCCAGAGAAGACAGATAGACCGTTACATTCTCATTGATCTCGAGCGCGCCCTCTTCTCCCTTCCCTGAGGCTACAGGCAGAAGCGTATTAGTCTTATGCTCAATTGGAAAGAATTTCGCATCCCATTTGGGCTGCCGGCCCGGCTGATCCGGGAGCAGCCAAATTTGTAGAAAACGTGTATTCTCCGTATCCGACGGGTTGGTCTCGGAATGATTGATGCCGGTACCCGCGCTCATAACCTGAACGCTGCCGCCCTGAAGCTCTGCATGATTACCCTGATCATCCTGATGCTTCAGTACCCCGGATACCACATAAGTTATAATCTCCAGGTCGTGATGCGGATGTTCGTGCATACCTTGCCCCGGTCTAAGCTCATTGTCGTTATGAGCCAGCAAGGCCCCAAAGTGCGCATTGCTTGGATCATCGTAATCGGCAAAAGAAAAGCTGAATTCACTGTGTATCCATTCTTTATTCGAAGTATGACGTTCTGCTGATGTAATAATCTTGATCATAATTGTGTGCACCTCCAATGGTGTAGGAACCTAATCCTCAAATGCAACGGCGCTATAATTATGTATTTCTTACCCCCTTCCTTTCTTTGTCAATCATGGAAGCATGGCTGGCTCCCAATTTTTAAAGTTCCGGCTGTTTGTAAAGTCCTAAAATCGCCCGTTTTGATCGCTCTATGCCTACTAATATCTCATATGCTGAACCATGCTTCGGCAATCTTTGCCATCCTACTTTGCTGTTTCAGCCTATACGCCCAAGTTTATATACGAAGTAAGAACGTTCAGGACACCCTGAAATCCAGTCGACGTCTGCATGGGAAACTATCTATTCTATATACTCCACTCCCTGCAGCCGGAACCTGGAATACAATAATCTAATGAGGAGTGATTGGTTATGAATAAAGCAGAGACAGAATATCCGGTAGAAAGCGGAAACACATTTTTCAAAGGTATTTTTATCGGAGGTTTGATTGGAGCTGCCGCTGCATTGCTGTTCGCTCCTAAGCCAGGCCGTGAAATGCGCAGTGACTTGTCTGAAAAGTTCTCGACAGCTACGGACAAAACTAAAGAGGTTGCAGGTGTCGTAACGGATAAAACGAAGACGATCGCCGCTACTGTCGGAGAAAAGGCTACGGATCTTGCCAGCACGGTATCCGCCAAAGCTTCTGATATCTTCACTACAGTCAGTGACAGCAAACAGCAGATTGCTGCTACGTTATCCGAAACAGGTAAAAAAATTGGTGAAACGGTAGGAAGTGCATCTGAGGATATCTCTTCTGATGTCAAAGACGCTTCCAAAGACGTTGCTGATGAGGCTTCCGCTTCTTCCAAGGATATAGCGGACACCGCAAAGGATGCCAAAGAAGAAGTTAAGTCTTCTTATAAATCTTCTTATTAAAAAAGGTGATCCGCGGCTTGATCTAAATTCGGGAACAGCCAGCTCACTTGCAGCTGGCTGTTGTTATGTCACATCTATTCGTTAATCAAAGTCCGGTTACGGGCTATAGAAAGCAGGTATACCTTATGGGAGATGCGGGAGGCAACACGAAAACCTACGATGTGGAGGAGCATCCCTTCGAGCTGAGACATGAAGTAAAACGGCTGAACGCCAGGCTTGACAAAATTGCCGATTCCCTGGAGAAATCGGAATTTAAGGATATCCTTGAAAACTATACAGACCCTAAAAAACGGATCATCACCAATCTCATGGCAGGCATATCCCGTGGTCTGGGACTATCGCTAGGTACCTTTGTTATTCTCGGCTTGCTGGGTTATATTCTTAGCTTGTTCCTGAATGTACCGGTAATCGGAGAATATCTGGGAGAGATTAAAAAGTACATTGATGCCAATAGCTGATGCACTCCGGAACGAATCCAAACAAAAAGGACATGCTCTCCCTGGATGGGAATCAAGGCATGTCCTTTTTGTAATAACACCACTTTTATATTAATAGGATGAATTCGCCATAATCTGCTTCAGCTTTTCTGTAGCCCGCTTCTGAATGCGGGATACGCTCATTTGCGACACTCCAAGCTTCTGGGCTATCGCACGTTGGGATTGACCGTCCTGGAAAGCGAGCAGCAATACCTGCTGTTCCTGCTCTTTGAGCTGTCCGAGAGCTTGTTGCAAGTCCATGCGTTTCTCCACGGTCTCATAATCATTGGCTTCGGAGCTGATAAGCTCACCAAGCGTAGCACCTGTCTCCTCCTGGGACAGAGGTGAATCCAGGGATACGTAATGGTAGCACTCTCGGCCGGCCAGTACTTCCACTGTTTCTTCTACGGTAAGATCAAGATAATGGGCAATTTCCTCTACAGCAGGAGAACGCTCCAATCTGATGGTTAGCTCATCAATGGCCTGCTGTACAAGAGCACCTTTTTCTTTAATCCGTCTAGGAACCTGTATGTACCAGGATTTATCACGCAGAAAATTCTTCATATGCCCGATCATGCTTTTCATGGCATAAGGCTCAAACGGAATTCCCAGACTGATGTCATATTGCTGCAGCAGCCGGATCAGCGCCATTTGTCCTACCTGGTACAAGTCTTCGTATAGATCTGGACGGTTGCGGGCAATTTTCCCGGCAGCCATCTTCACCATAGGTTCATATTTACGGATCAAAACCGTTGCAATTTCATTATCTTTGGTCTGCTGGTATTCCCAGATCAGACTTACCGCATCGTTCATGGACTCTGGGGGAGTCACTTTTTCGTTCATACTTTCTCCTCGCTGAAATTAAGCCGCTTGGTCAGGGTAACGACTGTCCCTCTCCCTGCTTCGCTCACTACGCTAACGTCATCCATGAGCGCTTGCATTAAATAAAATCCCAGCCCGCCTACCTGAACGTCATTCAGCTCTTTGTCATGCAGCGTCATGCGTTGCTCGGACGCTTCCAATCCGTCAAAACTCTCCCCCTCATCTTTGACGGTGATGGACAAGGCTCGTGTCCCAACTTCAAAGATCACATCAACCATCCCGTCTTCCTGCCCATAAGCATAAAGAACGGAATTGTTGCAGGCTTCCGAGACAGCCACTTTCATATCTTCGATGTCTTCATAAGTAAAGCCCATCTTAGAGGCAATGCCATATAAATTCAGTCTGACGATATCGACATATTCTGCACTTGCGGGTAACTGAAGAACTACTTTTTGCACGTCATCACTCATCCTTAGTTCGATCCTTTCCTAGTGGGAATTCTCTTGGGGGGCAAAAAACTTGGAGATTCCTGTCATATCAAATAGCTTCTGTATTTGCGATGGAACTTCCTCCACCGAAAACTTAACGTCCATTCCATGTCGTGCTTTGAGAATCGAGAGCAGAATACCAATTCCAGTACTGTCGATATATCTCAATTCCTTCAGATTAATCACAAGATCCAGCCCAGTATCCCCTACGAGTGGTTCCATGACCAGACGAAAATCGGGAGCTACCGACAAATCTAGCTCACCAACTAAGTAAACTGTGCACACATTACCTTCTTTTTCGGTTCTTGCGTGGAACTTTTCGCTTTTATTTGTATTCATAGACAATCTCTCCTGATAAATGTTTTCTTTACCAATAACCCTAAAGCTATACGATTGAAACAAAAAACGTCACATTCACAAAATGGTACTTAATGGATTACGCATTGAAAAGGGATGTATTCCGTTGTTCTGCCGGATTATCGCCAGGTGCATAACGTGAAATAATTTGTTTCAGACTGCTCATCTTCAGCGGTTTGCTAATATATCCATCCATTCCAGCGTCAGAACAACGATTCTGGACACCCTCCATTACGTTCGCTGTCATCGCGATAATCACTGCATGGGTAGCATTATGTCCAGCACTCTGCCGTATTTTGGACGTGGCCGTTAATCCGTCCATCACAGGCATCTGCAAGTCCATAAATATGAAATCATATTCCTCGCGGAGAGACAACTCCACTGCCTGGCGGCCATCCTGGGCAACTGTAGAGTCATACCCCAGCTTATCCAGCATACTAACCATCAGACGCTGATTGATCGGATGATCATCCACTACAAGGATCTTTTTCCGCCAATGATGGCCGGTTTCAGCGGCAGGGTCCTCTTCCTCCTGAAAGGTTCTTCCAAGTTCATCATCCGGCACCGTAGCCTTAATGGTAAAAACAAAGGTCGCCCCTTTTTCCTCCATGGATTCCACGCGGATATCACCGCCCATCATCCCGACCAGGGATTTACAGATGGCCAGTCCCAGGCCAGTCCCGCCATATTTGCGCGTCATAGAGGAGTCCAGCTGAGAAAACGGCTGGAACAGCCGGTCACATTTTTCCGGAGAAATCCCTATGCCTGTATCCTTAATCGTGAATTCTACGGTCATCTTATTATCCTCTGAAAGTACGCTGGAGGCTACAAGGTAAACACCGCCTTGATTGGTAAATTTAACTGCATTCGCCACCAAATTAATCAATACCTGACGCAAACGAGCCATGTCTCCATATATCAGCCTAGGCAGCTTTTGGTCAATAAAATAGGCCAGTTCAAGATTTTTCTTGCCGGCTTCCGCAGAAAACAAGCTAAAGACCTCCTGAATGGTGGTCTGTAGCTCAAACAACTGTTCTTCCATTTCCATTTTGCCTGATTCCATCTTGGTAAAATCAAGAATATCATTAATGACGGTAATGAGCGTATCCGCACTTTTACGGATAATCTCCGTATATTCCTTCTGGTCTGGAGCAAGATCCGTCTCCATCAGCAGGTCAATCATGCCCACTACACCGTTCATGGGTGTGCGGATCTCATGGCTCATCATAGCCAGGAATTCCGTCTTGGCTTTGGCGGCAATCTCGGCCTCTTCTTTGGCTTTGGTCAGTTCTCCATTGATTTTTTCCAGCTCCTGCGTCTTTTGCTGCAGCAGCATAGTCTGCATCTGATGTTTCTTGGTTGTCACGTACATATCGACGAAGCCTTCGATTTTGGACTTCAGAATCTGAGGGATAAAGGGCTTGACCATATAATCAATCGCACCAGCAGAATATCCCGCAAACAAATGCTCCGCCTCTTTGTTGTTGGCTGAGATGAAAATGATGGGGATATCCTTCGTTTTCTCTCTGGCTTTGATCAATTTGGCGGTTTCAATTCCATCCATACCCGGCATCTGTACGTCCAGTATAATCACAGCAAACTCATATCTTAATAAACACCGCAGTGCTTCTTCGCCGGAATTGGCTTTGACAAGCTTGTAATGCTGGCTTTCGAGCACTGCTTCCAGTGCCAGCAGATTCTCAGGACGATCATCGACAAGCAGTATATGAATCGGTTCTTGAACCCCCATTGGCCCCTCCTTACCCGCTATTTATTCTTGCGGTATATTTTTTCCACTCTGTCTAAGGGCTCATAGCTGTCGCTAAACCTGGTGAAATGTATAGACTCCTTAGAACCCAGCACCAGAACTCCGAACCGGCTTAGGCTTTCATGGAACAAGCCATGCACATGGTCCCTGAGTTCATCGTTAAAATAGATCATGACGTTCCGGCACAATATAACATTAAATTCATTAAAGGATGTATCTGTAGCCAGATTATGCTCTGCAAAAATAATATTTTTGCGTAAAAAAGGCTGCAGAATCACAGAATTATATTTCGCTGTATAGTATTCGGAGAATGCGCGGGTTCCACCCGCTTCCAAGTAATTCTTGGTATACTGCTTCATCTTACTGATCTCGTATACCCCTTCTTTCGCCTGCTGTAGTGAGCGAGCATTCATGTCTGTGGCATAAATCCGCGCCTTGTCATACAGTCCTTCCTCATGAAGCAGAATGGCCATGGAATATACTTCTTCTCCGGTAGAGCAACCGGCATGCCAAATCCGTATATAAGGGTAGGTGCGAAGAAGAGGAACTACCTTCTGACGGAAGGTAAGAAAAAGACCAGGATCCCGAAACATCTCCGTTACCGGAATGGACAAGCTGTATACAAACCGTTCAAAACAGTCCCGGTCATGCAGCACCTTCTCCTGCAGGGCCGAAATACTGGGCACATTCTCCGCATGCACATGATGCCAGATCCGCCGCTTCAAGGAAGGCAGCGCATAATTCCTGAAATCATATCCGTAAAAGCGGTGTACACCGCTAAGAAGCAGTTCAATTTCAATCTGCTCAAGCTCCTGTTTGGGCCCGGTGTGGGCAGATTGCTCCTCATATCCGCGTTCCATAGCTGTCATGATTATCAAGGCTCCCTTGCACCTAACGTAACTCAGGATGGGTTGTGATTCAGTATTGTAATCCTATTACCCCAAAAAACGGCTTACGAATACAACCACACACGCATTAGAGAAAGAAGCTGCTCTGTACTGATTGGTTTCTTCATATAATCAGAGGCACCAGCTTCTATGCACTTGGCACGATCCTCCTTCATTGCCTTGGCTGTAAGAGCTATAATGGGCAATTTCTGATACTGCGGCATTTGTCTGATCCGGCGCATAGCCTCATATCCGTCCATTTCCGGCATCATCATATCCATCAGAACCAGATCAAAATCCTCTTGTTCCACCAGCATGTCCAGCGCCTCACGGCCGTTCTCGGCAAACTTCACTTCCATATGATAGCCTTCCAGCACACTCGAAAGGGCGAATACGTTGCGGATATCATCATCAACCAGCAATATTTTTTTGCCGTCGAATAGTTCTTCTTTATTGTGCAGCTTTTGCAGAATTTTACGCTTGTCCTCCGGAAGATTGGCTTCCACACGGTGCAGGAACAATGTAGTTTCATCCAGCAGCCTTTCTGGTGAACGCACATCCTTAATAATTATGGATTCAGCATACTTGCGAAGTCTCGTTTCTTCCTTGCTGTCCAGGTCCTTACCGGTATAGATAATAATCGGCAGATCATTCAGCTCTTCATCATCACGGATCTGATCCAGCAGTTCGAAGCCGGTCATATCATCCAGCATCAGATCGAGAACCATACAGTCATATCTTTGCTTGCGAAGCTCGCCCAGCGCCTCACGGCCTGTGGAAACTGCGGTGATGACCACATCATCATGCCCGATGAGTTCCATGATGGAGCGGCGCTGGATATCGTCATCCTCTACAATCAGAAGATGCTTCAAGGTGCTGGCCGTATAATTCTCGATCTGTGAAAAGGCCCGGTCCAGCGCTTCTCTGGAGGAAGGTTTTCTCAAATAAGCCATGGCTCCCATCATTAGTCCCTGTTTCACTTCATCATTCACAGAAATCACATGAACAGGAATATGGCGGGTCTGGGAGGAGCCCTTGAGCTCCCGCAGAATGGACCAGCCATCCAGGACAGGAAGCTGGATATCCAGGATTATGGCATCCGGCAGATGCGTTTGGGCCATGCTCAGTCCGATATCCCCCTGAAGAGCTACCAGACCTTTGAACCCCCGGCTCCGGGCCATGTCTAGCAGAATCCTGGCAAATTTCTCGTCATCTTCAATAATCAGCAGAATCTTATCCTTAGACGACAAATTCTCACGGTCATCTTCCATGACAACAGGCTCCATCGGTGCCGCAGGAGTGTCCTCCTTACGTTCTGTCTGGAGATCACTATTCAATTCGGGTATTACTGAAACCTCACGGGAGGTTGCGGCCTCCAGCGCTCCAGGAAGGATGCTGTAATGGCCTTTAACCGGCAAGTATAGTGTGAAAATGCTGCCTTGGCCTTCGCGTGAATCGAGCCCAATGGCTCCACCCATGAGCCGTGCAAGTTCCCGGCTAATCGAGAGTCCCAGACCGGTGCCGCCATATTTACGGCTGGTTGTTCCATCGACCTGCTGGAAGGCTTCAAAGACAATATCCGTCTTGTCTGCCGGAATCCCAATGCCGCTGTCCTTCACGGAAATGGCAATATAATCGAAATCATTCGGAAGGAAGGCGGGCAGATGTTGCTTATTCGCAGCACTTACCGCAAATTCTACAAATCCCTCACTTGTGAACTTAAAGGCGTTGGACAACAGATTCCGCAATATTTGTTTCAGCCGGTGACTGTCCGTGAAGACCGTATCCGGTAGCGGCTCATCGAACAAAAGACGTAAAGACAACCCTTTTTTGACAGCCTGTGGTGCAAAATTCTGCTTCACGAAGGTTTTTAGCTCAGTCATAGGAATTTCTTCATAATTCAGTTCCATTTTGCCGGCATCTACCTTGGACAGATCAAGAATCTCATCAATCATCTTAAGCAAATCTGCGCCCGACATATAGATCGTATGCGCGAATTCCACCTGTCTCTCCGTGAGATTCCCGTCTTTGTTCTCCGTAAGCAACTGCGATAGAATCAGCAGACTGTTGAGTGGAGTACGCAACTCATGCGACATGTTGGCCAGAAACTCGGATTTGTATTTACTGGTAACAGCAAGCTGCATCGCCTGCTTCTCCAACTGGCTGCGGGCATGCTCGATTTCATCCTTCTTCTCCTCAACCTCCTGCACCTGTTCCTCCAATGCACGGGTCTTGGCAATCAACTCGGTATTGTAATGCTCCAGCTCTCCCTGCTGCCGCTGCAGCAGTTCTTCCGATCGTCTAAGCGCTTCCGTCTGCTCCTCCAGATTCTCATTGGAACGGCGAAGCTCTTCCTGCTGTGTCTGGAGCTCCTCGGATTGACATTGATATTCTTCAGCAAGCGCCTGAGACTCCCTCAGCAGCTCTTCCACGACAAGCCGGCGACTCACATTATTCAGAATCACGCCCATGCTGATTGCAAGCTGATGCAAGAGTTCATTCTGCAGGACACTAAATGGAGTAAAGGATGCAAATTCCAGAACCCCCATTAACTCATCTTCGAAAAGAACGGGATAGATCAGGATGTGATCCGGATGGGCTCCACCAAAACCGGAGGTAACAGAAACATAGTCTTCGGGGGCCTCTACAAGCTTGATCGGGGTTTTGTCCAGCGCACTCTGCCCTACAAGACCTTGCCCCATTTCAAAGCTTGCTCTGAGTGTGGTACTGCCCTCTCCCGCATAATATGCGCTGCTGACAAGCAAATTAGGATTGTTCTGATCCTTCAGGTATATCGCCCCATATTGGGCACCCAGCACCGGAGTGAACTCACCAATGAAGGTCTGTGATACCTGCTCCAGCGAGCTGACTCCACGCAGAAGATCTGTTACACGGGCAATGTTTGCATTAAGCCATGCCTGATCGCTCTGCGCTTGTGCATAGGCTTTTTCCATCTCCTGCTTCTGTTCAAGATCTTTAGCCATATTCTGAAAAACCCGGGCGACATCCCCAATTTCATCCTGGGAGTTAACCTTTAATCTGCGGATTGCCCTCATTTTTCCATTGCCGAAGCTCTTAATCATCATAGAAACGACATTAAGCCCCCGTGTAATGCTCGGAATCACCCATAAAATAACTCCTAGCCCCAGGAGCAGCCCTGTAATCATTATTAAGGTCACCATCTGGATGGAACCTTCATATGCATTCTTAGCTTTGTTATTCTCCTCTGTCATTCGGAAGGCGTTATAATCCGATAGGGCATTGAGGCTGTTCAGCACCTCTTCCTGAATGTCCTGGCCTTCCGCATTCCGGTAGGCATTAGCATTCTGAAAATAGCCGGCAGAGAGCATATCAAGCATTTTATTCTGATAATTTATATATTCCGTATAGGATGATTTAATCCGCTGCAGCAGCTGCATTTCTTCTGTTGTTTCCATCGATGCTTCTATATTCTTCAGATACCCTTCAGCCTTTTCCGCTTTAGCATCAATCTCCGTTTTTTGGGAATCGACTGAGAGCTTGTCGGCATTGAGCATGGAGGTCGTCAAAATACGCGCCATGTCGTTAACTTCCCCACGAAGTCCAGAAGACGAGCGGCCCTTGCTGTACCGGTCCTGAAAGCTGTTCAGCTGGCTGCTCATATAATTAAGCCGGTCGTATCCAACGAAGGTTAGCAGAAGCATAATGGCCAGCATTGCACCGAATCCGATCAGCAGTTTAGCTCTTATTTTCATGCCGAATCTTTTCCTTTCTTCAGTGAAATCCACACCAGGCATTTATCATCATCACGTTCCTGGTCAGGAACATCATGAAAGAAAGAGGCACGCATCAGCTGCTCATGCCACTCATGCCCTCCGTTCAAATAACCAACCATAAAGTTCAGCTGTTCTTCCTGTCCGCCCTCTGCCATCTCGAGCAATCCGTCGGTATAAAGCACCAAGTGGCCTTCATCCTCAAAGGTCAGCGTCTGCGGCTGAATATCAATACTGTCAAATAGACCAACCGGATGACAATTGCTCTCCAGCAGGACCGGACTTAAGGACCCACCTTCGAAGAAGAGTCCCGGCGGGTGTCCCGCGTTCACGTAATCAATACGTTTCATACGGGTATCTATGACCAGGTAAATCGCCGTAAAATAATACTGTACCAGCTGTTTCTCGATATATAGCTGATTAAACCGCCGGTTCAGCTCCTGAATGACTTTCTCCGGCTGCACATAAGTTGTTACGGTATCCTTGAGTACGGAGGCCAGGAACATGCAGAACAAGGACGAGGAGATACCATGTCCCATCATATCCAGCAGAATAACCCCATACCGCCCGTCTCCAAGCGGGTACCAGGCATACAAGTCTCCCGCAAGCTCAGCAGATGGCTGATAAAGAGCATGCACTTCAAAAGCCTCATCCTTGAGCGGCAGACTTAGAACTGCATTTTGCACCAGGGCAGCCAGCTTAAGCTCATCCTGTATCCGCTGATCCCGTTCCACATGCCAATCCTTTTCACGTTTCAGACGAAGGGCCAGCCGGATACGCGCCATCAGTTCAACCTTATTAATAGGCTTGGTCACATAATCTACAGCCCCTGCATCGAGGGCCTCGGCCAGTTTTTTGGAATCACCGACAGCAGTAACCATAATAATCGGTATATCCTTCAGATGCTCATACTGCTGTACGACCCGGCAAGCCTCGATTCCATCCATCTCCGGCATCATCATATCCAGAAGGATCAGGTCAATATCTGATTGCCTCGGCCGAATGTCTTCACTTCCCGCGCCGATACCCAGCAGCTTCAGCATCTCTTTGGCTGAAGCTGCAGTTATAAAGTTCCGGTAATCTTCTTTTTTTAGAATTTCACGGATAATGATTACGTTCGTTGGATTATCGTCTACGATTAAAATTCTCAATTCCCTTCACCTCGCACAAATATGGTTTCAACCGTAAAATTCAAAAACATTCATCTCTATCATACGATATATAAAAGTCCAGTTTCCATATATACAAATATTGGAATAAATCCATCCTTTTGCATTCAACAAAGTAACCTCCAGCCCCACCAATTGCAGTGGGACTGGAGGTTACGCTATTGGACTATAGGTCTCTTCATGTGAATACCATCGAATTAATGCAGGTTTCTTCTGGCTATGACAAGAACTTTACCCATATCAAGCTCTTTCTCGTAAAAGCCCGCTTCTGCTGCACTGAAACCTAATGAAGTAATCTTATTGCGGAGTGCATCACCCCGTGAACGGAACATGTTGGCAATGGAGCCGAACAGACCCTCTTCATGTAAACCAACCTCATTCGTGTCTGCCGCATCCACAATCCGGCCTTCACGATCAGCATTATGACTGAGCACATAAATGTCATCTCTCGTGTAGCCGCTATCGCGCAGCCGATTCACTTCTTCTATCGCCTGAATACCATTCTCAATCAGCTTGGCATAAGCCTGCGTACGGATCGAATCCATGAAATCACGCTCCTTGTATTATATAAGAGGGCAACGCAAAAAAAGATGACTGACTTTCATTAACCATCTTTCCCGCCTTTGAAACGCCTCAAGAAGAATTCCCGTCAAACAAATCCATACCATCCCATACACCTGTCTGGGAATTACGGTATATCTTAAGTGCGGTGCTTCCTCTCATATATACATCCCCGTCTTCAGCTGCAAAATCCGGGGAACCCAAAAGATCAGGCAGATTATTCATTTGCGGTTCAATCCGCTGTCCGTTCAGATAGAGTCCGTACTGTACGGCTTCGGCTGGAGTCACATGCACGTATAGAACCGCTCCCTCACAAATTCCTGCAGACATATCCTTGTAATGATACTCCTCACATCCCTGCCAAGGATCAGGGGTAACAGCGAGCGGCGATCCTTTAACCCGCAGCAACTCTTCTTCCGGCATATAGAGCGACACCCCTGCCAGGGAGTCAAACTCGGTGATATAAGGGCTGACATTCATACTGTCCTGGTTGGCGAGAACTACCGGGGGCTGCGGAGATAACCAAGCGGCAGGAACAGCTTCCTTCTGCGGAGATGCAGATAAATAAGGAGACAGGAGACTTAGCAAAAGAAGGATAACATTCATGTTTCATCCCGCCTTTCTTGTTCTGCTGCTTGATATTATCACCCGGCCTAGTATTGCTCAGCCTGATCCATTAATGACGGAATTTCTGCCAAATGGTAGCAGCAGTGTCTACGCCTTTTAGCGCCATGGCTATTTTGCCAGGAGACTTCTTAGCATGAGCACTGTCGTATGATTGAACGGTACGCTCTTCTGCAGGGCTAAGCGGAGTACTTTCTATAGAAACTGCCTTAGCCTTTTCCTTCAGTTCACGCGACTTCCGGTACTTCTCAATTACAGTTACCGATACCTGCTTCACGGTCAGTGTCAGTTCATTCATAACGTCACCGAGGTTTTTCACAGAATCGACAATCGGATCAATCTTTTGAATTTTACTCTGCACATCTGCAGTAATGTCGTTCGCATGTCTGACGGTAGTTTTCACTTCATAAGTAAGTTCATCAATCGTCTTCTGCACTTCCTGCAGAGTCTGGCTGACCTTGTCGAGGGATTCCTTCGCTGATTTCAAGGTTTTAATTAAAAAGAAGACAAGTACGGCGAATGCAATCGCAGCGAGTGCGACGCTAAGATCAATAATCATTTCCAAAACCCCTTCCAAATCGTTGAATGTCGGCTTGCTCTGCCTTATTACTGCATAGTTACCCTTACGAGAATGGCCCGAAACAAATGTCAAATCCCACCTCCTTGTTTGTTTCAAATCAGATCTCCCCGTTTAAACAATGACTACATTTGATTACACTTTACGCACCGAAAGGATGATACATCATGTTGAAATGGTCAGTAATTCTGCTTGTTATTGCTTTAATCGCCGGGATCTTTGGATTCTTCAATGTTGTAGCTGCAGCAGTAGGCATCGCAAAAGTACTCTTCTACATCTTCCTGGTTCTCTTCATTGTTTCACTCTTTATGGGACGCAGAGGAAGATCAATGTAACGGCATTAGACGTCTTTTAAATCTTCTGCCTATACACACACAACCTGAGCCCGGACTCCCTCATGGAGTATCCGGGCTCATTGTGTGTGAAGCGGCAGAACGGCGATTTATGACCAGAGAACCTCATGTCCCCGCTTCAAATTCTCTTCTATCCTATTCACACTGCAGAAAATGTAGGCCTCCCACCCTTGACTGCTTCTGAAAAATAAAAAAACAAAACGTTTGGTTCACAAGGTCCCCTTTCTGTTTACATGCTTATTAGCACAGCACAAAAAAGGAAAAACCTACTACAACCAAACTAATCTCAGGAGGAATCACAGATGAAAAAATTCGCCAGTATCGCAGTAGCCATGGGTCTTGTAGCTTCTTTTGCCGCAACAGCTTCAGCCGATGAAGTATCGGGTACGACAACAAGTGTAACAGGAAGCACATATGGCGCCCAATACGAGACTGTAATCACACAAGCAGATATTAAGCCAGCCACTCCTATGATTATCCTCACCAAAGCAACACCTTTCCACCTTTCCACAGGTAGTACGACTCCAGCCGGCTGGTTGAGCGCACAAACCGTAGATACCACTGGAGCTATCATGACCGACAGCTGGGGCAATGAATGGAGAGAGATTTATACATGGCTGGGCAAAGCATGGATCAAGGTGCCTGCGTCCGCTTATGTAATCACTCCAGCGATGTAATTATTGAATAATTGTACCCTCGGCCGTATGAACATGCTGTGAAGCATATTGCATACTTGGCTGAGAGCCCGTAAATCCCAGTCTATTCATACTTTTTGCGGGCCTACATACAACAAGCCATGCTGGATCTTGCCGATCCTGCATGGCTTGTTTATTCCGGTGGGTTTTGCCGGGAATATCTGCAATCCACATAAAAATAGAGGCTATCCCTTCAGTAGAATCATTCTACTGGAGGGATAGCCTAAAAAAACACCCGCCCTAGTTCACCCGTCACAAACATTACTGCTGTCGCTTCGCATCTCTACAATCTATTTTAGCGGATGACCGAGCCTCCGTAAAGGAAACGATTCACCCAAGAAGCGCTTAATTTATCAACCCGGACTCCGCCTGAAGCCACTGAATAGGTCTGAAGCAGCTGACCGTCTCCCAAATACATAGCTACATGCGTAATCCTTGCTGTCAACTTGTCAATTCCGGCATATGCGTAAGCCGAGCTGCCCTGATAATCCGTAAAAAACATCAAGTCTCCACGCTTCAGGCCGGAAATATCGGTGACTATCGTACTGTTCTGCTTAATCCATTCACCCTGCTGCCGGGAATCGGCTGGAAGCTTCAGATTAGCTGCATCCATAAAAATCTGCCGGATAAAATCGGAGCAGTCGAAGGTGCTGGTGTCGCTGCGGCTGGAGCCGAACTCATAAGGAGTTCCAAGATAGCCCATCCCTGCAGCAATTACACCCTCAATTCCAGCCGCTTGCTGCGGAGCCGAAGGCACCGGTGCTGGTGCTGGTGTTGGCACAGGTATTGGAGCCGGGGTCGGTAATGCCGTTCCCGCTCCTCCATCCACTACAATGTATTGAACCGAGGAACTTGTATATCCTACATTGCCACTTGCCGTTCTCACCTTGTACCAGTAACTATTCGGAACATCCACAATGGTGACCAGATCACCTTTGTTCAGATATCCAATAATCTGACCGCCCGTTGAAGGGGTATCCCGAAGGCGGACTGTAGCTTGAATCACTGCTGTCTGTGCTGCCGGAGCTGCAGCCACCTGAATATATTGTTCTCCCCTGCTCGTATACCCAACGTCACCGTCAGCAGTTCTGACTTTGTACCAAAAGCTGTTCGTTTCTTCCAGGATAACAACCTGGTCGCCCTTACTCAAATATTTCAGTACTGTTCCGCTTGTGGATGGTGCCGTACGCAGACGGACTGAAGATATAATCACACCTGTCTGTGCTGCGGAAGCCGTAATGGCGGATTGGACAGAAACAGAAGCCGCCTGCGCCTGCTGCGGATTGAACACTCCCAGTGTTACCGCAAGTGAAGCCGAGACCAGCAAAGATGATGCCAGCCCTTTATATGATACGATCATAGCGTTCCCCCGCTTGGCATAATGAGAAATTCAACAACGGCGCGCGTTACGTTTGTTGCTTTCTGCCCTCATTATAGGCTTGACCGGGAAATGGAACATGCTCCAAATTTCACAAAAAAACTTGCCAACTTATGGTAGTATCCAGGTCTATAGTCTTGAATTCTCCTTGGATTTGGTGGAAATTACAGCTAATTAGTAAAAATCAAGGAAGTTTAAGACTTCGGTTCGACATGAACCTGCACATTCATAATGTTATGCAGCTTGCTCATCCGCTCTTCTATAGAATCACTGATCGCGTGGCCTTGCTTCACTGTAATCTGGGCATCTACCTCCACGACTACATCCACCAGCACATGATTCCCGTGAACACGGGCCTTCAAGTCCTTGATGCCTTCGACTCCGGGTGTACGGGCAATCGTGCTTCGCAGATCCATAAGCTGATTCTGATCGAATCCATCCGTCAGGCGGTACGTTGAATCACGGAAAATATCCCATGCCGTCTTCAGTATAAGCAAGCCGACAGCAACGGCTGCTGCGGAATCAATCCAAGGCAGTCCGAATTGTGCCCCGACAATCCCTACAGCTGCGCCAATACTTACCATCGCATCCGAGAAATTATCCTTGGCTGCAGCCATCAGTGCGTGGTTATTAATCTGTCTGGCGAGCCGTTTGTTATATATATATACCCCCATCATAGCTGCGGCACACACCACTGCGACCCCGGCTGACCATAACTGCGGCGTGGCTTTGGCTCCCTCAAATAAGGAACGGACAGCTTCCACAATCACTTGAATACCAACCACCGCCATGATAAAGGAGGCGAGCAGCGCAGCCACCGTCTCCGCACGGAAATGTCCATAGGCATGATCCGAATCGGGAGGTTTCCGCGAAATGCGCAGACCAATCAGCACCGCAAGCGAAGCAACAATATCGGTGAGGTTGTTGAACCCGTCCGCAAGCAGTGCGCTCGAACCGAATACATACCCGCTGATCAGCTTGAAGGCCGATAGGATGAGATAGGCGATAATACTGATTAGAGCGCCCCGTTCACCTTTCCGTATGTCATCATAAATATCAACCAACCGCCATCCCTCCCCCATAATGCTCTCTATACTGTTCCCGTGCCCCGGCAGATCATTCTTTGAATTATTCTTGCCCTTGTGGCTGCATTTAAAAACAATTAGAATAAAGGAAAGGACTTGCTACCTAAGGGGGTTAACATAATGAGCGAGAGCAATGAAAAACCAAAAATCAATCTGGCAGATGCCATCCGTCAAAAACTGGAGCAGAAGAAGCAGCAGTCTTCCGGCAAACCAGGATCCACCTTTCAGGCCGGTTCTGCCAAACCGCTGAAAAGCCAGAATAACAAAAAGCCCAACAACCAGCGCCGCCGTACCGGCGGTTCCTAAGTACGGGTACTCGTGGATATTTGAACATAAACGGCTGCGTTATCCCTTATGGGACGACGCAGCCGTTTTTCATATGAACATTGCTTGTTCAAGGTTTCTATATAATTCTTATACTTCTACCGGATACATCCGGGCACGCATTTCCTTAATCTCCGGATTCTCCAGATACTCATCGTAGGTCATGGAGCGGTCGATAACGCCTGCCGGTGTAATCTCAATGATACGGTTAGCGATAGTCTGGATGAACTGATGGTCATGGGAAGTGAACAGGATCGTTCCATCAAAATCAATCAGCCCGTTGTTGAGTGCAGTAATCGATTCCAGATCCAAGTGGTTGGTTGGCTCATCGAACACGAGCACGTTGGCACCGTTCAGCATCATTTTGGCCAGCATGCAGCGGACCTTCTCGCCCCCGGACAGCACACTCGCTTTCTTCAGTGCTTCCTCACCGGCAAACAGCATCCGTCCAAGGAAACCGCGCAGGAAGGTTTCATCCTGATCCTTGGAATATTGGCGCAGCCATTCCACCAGGTTCATGTTCACCCCATCGAAATAACTGGAGTTGTCTTTCGGGAAATAAGCCTGTGTTGTTGTAACGCCCCAGGTATATTCGCCGGCGTCAGCCTCTTTCTCGCCCATAATCACATCGAACAATAGTGATTTTGGCTGGGAGTAAGGACCGACAAAAGCGATTTTGTCGCCTTTGTTGACCACAAAGCTGATCTCATCCAGCATCTTCTCGCCTTCCACCGATTTGCTCAGCCCGCTGATTGTAAGCAGCTGCTTGCCGGCTTCACGCTCAGGCTTGAAGTTGAGGAACGGATATTTGCGGTTCGACGGGCGGATATCGTCCAGGGTAATCTTCTCCAGCTGTTTCTTACGGGAGGTCGCCTGTTTCGACTTGGAAGCATTGGCGGAGAAGCGCTGGATAAACGCCTGCAGCTCCTTCATCTTGTCTTCCTTCTTCTTGTTCGAGTCACGCTGCAGCGCCTGGGCCAGCTGACTGGATTCATACCAGAAGTCGTAGTTGCCTACATACATCTGGATTTTGCCGAAGTCGATATCAGCAATATGCGTACATACCTTGTTCAGGAAGTGACGGTCATGGGATACGACAATAACTGTGCCTTCATAATCCATGAGGAAGTTCTCCAGCCAGCCGATGGATTCCAGATCCAAATGGTTGGTAGGCTCATCGAGCAGAAGGTTGTTCGGACGTCCGAACAGGGCTTGCGCAAGGAGTACCCGGACCTTCTCGTTACCGCTGAGTTCGGCCATTTTCTTATCATGCATTTCACGCATAATCCCAAGTCCGATCAGCATAGCAGCAGCATCAGGCTCTGCGTCCCAGCCGTTCAGTTCAGCGAATTCGCCTTCCAGCTCACCGGCGCGAAGTCCGTCAGCTTCGGTGAAGTCGCTTTTGGCATAAAGGGCATCTTTTTCCTTCATGATGTCATACAGGCGTGTATGACCCATTATTACCGTTTCCAGCACCTGGAACTCGTCATACTCGAAGTGGTTCTGTTTCAATATGGCCAGACGTTCGCCGGGTGTAATATGCACTTCGCCGACATTGGCTTCAATCTCTCCGGACAGGATTTTCAAAAAGGTCGATTTGCCGGCGCCATTAGCGCCAATCAGGCCATAGCAGTTGCCGGGTGTGAATTTTATGTTTACATCCTCAAATAGTGCGCGTTTTCCGTAGCGGAGTGTTACGCCGCTTGTGCTAATCATTAAGCATTACCATCCTTTTCACTTAGGGTTCCGGCTCATTATAGCATAAAAACAAGGAAAAAAGCCCGAAGATCCGCCTATAAAATGTAGTTTTACCTCATTAAACGGTTATAAGTAAGCTCTACCCGACTGGCGTTCGCTCCTCGGGATGCACGACCAGCGTTTCCCCATATGCCAGCGTTCGGATCCGTTTCTCCTCAATCCCATGTGCCAAGCGGGCCTGCTCCATCCGGTCCAGTGCCTCCCTGGCCGTGTCATCTGCCAGCCTGAAGGTCCCAAAGTGCATGGGGATCATCAGTTCCGCGCCGACATCTATGAAAGCCTGAACGGCCTCCTCTGGAGTTACATGCTGGGAGCTCATGAACCATTCGGGCTCATAGGCACCAATCGGCATCAGCGCCACATGCAGCTTGAATCGGCTTCCAATCTCTTTGAATCCGGGAAAAAAACCGCTGTCTCCGGCAAAATACAGATTGGGCGGCAGCTCATGCTTAGCCCCGTCACCCCGGGGATGCTTGCCCGGCTCAGCAGGCTGTAGCACATAACCGCCCCAGTGGGAAGTATTGGTATCAAAGGGCGTCCGCCGTGTCCAGTGCTGTGTTGGAACAAAGGTCAGCTTCACGGCTCCCAGTGTAAGCTCCTCCCACCACTGCATTTCCAGGCAATTGGCAAAGCCTTTGCGCACCATCTTCCGCTTCAGGCCCGCCGGCACCACAAGCGTAGTTCCCGCCTTGTACAATTTGCGGACTGATGCGAGATGCAGGTGGTCATAATGCGAATGGGAGATCAGAATGAGATCCACCGGGGGAATGCTGCTGAGCGGAATACCCGGCTGGCAGATCCGTTTCTCGAACCCCAGCCGCTGCGCCCATACGGGATCAGTAATGATATTTACCCCTTCATATTGAAGCAAAAATGTTGAATGCCCGATCCAGGTTATCGTCGTATCGAGACGGTTCTTCACCAGATAGTCCAGCTCGGGTGGATGATTCGGCACTTTATAGGAATAATCTTTCTTCTTCATCCGCCGCTCCTCGCGCCATTGACGGAGCTGCTTCAGCGTTTTGTCCGTACTAACATTATCAATGTTATTGTAGCGTATTCTGGCCATTTGGCTTCTCTCCTTCCCATTCATTTATTACAAAGCTTAACCATTTACCCTCCGGCTTAAGCGGAACTATACTGTAGCCCTTTTGTATTGAGTGGCCGAAATGAGGTAAAATGCGGGTACAGTACTTACGGTGTTCTTATGCCGTTTAAAGAGGAGCCTAGCGTATGAAGATTACATTTATTGAACCGACTCCAAGTCCCAATACGATGAAGCTTCATCTCGATGAGACTCTGGAGGCCGGAGTCCGCCGTACCTATACACCGGAGAGCCAGCGCTCTGCTCCTTCCTGGGCTCGAGAGATGCTCAACATCCCGGGAGTTACCAGTATTTATCACGCGGCCGATTTCGCCGCGCTGGAGCGTAGAGGCAGTGCCGACTGGGCAGCGATTCTCCGCGAGGTCCAGACCCGTTTCGGTGCGGAAGGCTTAAGTGCCGACTTCAATCTGGAGGATGAGAATGCCGGGGCTCACTTCGGGGAATCACAGGTATTCGTGCAGATGTTCCGCGGCATCCCGATTCAGATCCGCGTGAAGACCGGCGCGAGTGAGGAGCGCATCGCCCTTGCCGCCAGGTTCACGAAGGCGGTAACCGATGTAGCCAGCGCCGTAATGATCAAAGAGCGTAAGCTCACCGATTACGGCGTGCGCTACGGGGAGCCCGAAGCGATCGCACGCGAGGTCGAGCAGGAGCTGGAAGCGGCGTATCCGCAGGAACGCCTCGACTCCCTCGTGCAGCAGGCCATCGCGCACGGGGCTGGCGGCGAGTTCGTCGAGCAGCGCGTGAAGAAGGAACAGGCCGAGCTGCTGCGAGACCTGCAGGACGAGGACTGGCGCGTGCGCTACGCCGCGCTGGAGGATCTTCAGCCGGAGGCAGCGCTCCTGCCGGAGCTGCGCACGGCGCTGCACGACCCCAAGCTGCATATCCGCAGGCTTGCGGTCGTGTACCTGGGCGACATCCGCACGCCAGAGGCGATGGAGCTGCTCTATGAGGCGATGGCAGACAGCGCCCCAGCCGTGCGGCGCACGGCCGGAGATACGCTGTCCGACATCGGCGATCCGGCAGCGACGCCAGTGATGACAGCGGCGCTCACAGACAAGAGCAAGCTCGTCCGCTGGCGGGCCGCGCGCTTCTTGTATGAGGTTGGAACAGCCGAGGCACAGGAAGCGCTCAGCACCGCAGTGGATGATCCCGAATTCGAGGTCGGCCTGCAGGCCCGTATGGCGCTGGAGCGCATCGCATCCGGTGAAGAGGCTGCCGGTACTGTCTGGCAGCAGATGTCGGAGCGCCGGAGAACCTGACGCTAATCTTCCGTAAATTGTCATTGCTTGCCCAGCTAAGTTGCATTATACTAGTTCCTGTTGTGTTCATATCATTACAAGATAGCCTCATCATACCTAAGATGAGGTAGAGGTCGCGGATATAAAGAGTACGCGCGTGGAGACGCTATAAGAGCCGTCTGTGAAACGCCGCCGAAAGGAATATCTGCCGAAGCTTGCACCGCTGCTCTTATTAAGCAGTGCAGGCTGGGGCCGTTGCCGAAAGGCACGGAACTGTCACAGCGCTTAGCCCTCCAGGAAACTGCGGCCAGGCACTGTGTTGCGCTATCTGAACAGGGAGTATGGTGCGGAGCTGTAAATACAGAAAACCGCAGAATCCGTCTGCGGTTTTTTTTGTGCTTGCAGGATGGATATGCTTCTTTGGTTAGAGCCCTTGAACAGAAACATTACAATTAGAGGGAGTGTCCTATTCATGCAAGTTAAGAAAGACAATCAGCAGCACCTATCTGCGCAGGGCAGCAATGCTGCCGCTCCAGGGCTGCGCAAAACCTTTAAGGCCAGACATTTAACCATGATCGCGCTTGGCGGTTCCATCGGAACCGGACTGTTCCTGGCCAGCGGCGGCGCTATCGCTTCTTCCGGACCGGGAGGCGCGCTGCTGGCTTATGCAGCAGTCGGGATTATGGTGTACTTTTTGATGACGAGCCTTGGTGAGCTGGCAACTTACCTGCCGGACTCTGGTTCCTTCAGCACCTACGGCACTCGGTTTGTCAGCCCTGCCTTCGGCTTCGCCATCGGCTGGAACTTCTGGTATAACTGGGCCGTCACTATCGCTGCCGAACTTTCGGCCGCGACTGTCATTATTAAATACTGGTTCCCAGACAGTCCCTCCATGCTATGGAGCCTGCTGTTCCTGCTGCTGATGTTCGGACTGAACTTCCTGTCAGCCCGTGGTTACGGTGAATCGGAATACTGGTTTGCGATTATCAAAATTATTACCGTAGTTGTATTCCTAGCTGTCGGAGTGCTGATGATCTTCGGGATTATGGGCGGCAAAGCGGTAGGACTCAGCAACTTCCAGCTTGGCGGGAGCTCCTTCCATGGCGGATTTTTCGCCTTCATCGGGGTCTTTATGGCTGCCGGTTTCTCCTTCCAGGGAACTGAACTCGTCGGGGTCGCAGCAGGTGAGAGCGAGAACCCTCGCCGCAATGTGCCACTGGCCATCCGCCAGGTATTCTGGCGCATCCTGATCTTCTACATTTTTGCCATTCTTGTGATTGGACTGCTTATTCCTTACACCAATCCGGATCTGCTGCGTGGGGGTATCGATGATATCGGTGTCAGCCCGTTCACCATTGTCTTCAACAAAGCAGGACTTGCAATTGCCGCATCTGTTATGAATGCCGTCATTCTCAGCTCTGTGCTGTCAGCTGGGAACTCAGGCATGTACGCTTCTACCCGTGTCCTGTACGCAATGGCCAAGGATGGTATGGCACCGCGTGCCCTGGGCAGACTGAACCGCCGCGGAGTACCTGTAGGCGCGCTCCTCGTGACCACCGCGGTTGGAATGCTGGCTTTTCTGGCCTCCTTCTTTGGTGACGGTGCCGTTTATAATTGGCTCCTCAATGCTTCCGGAATGTGCGGATTCATTAACTGGCTGGGCATTGCCGTATGTCATTACCGTTTCCGCCGCGCTTTTGTAGCGCAAGGCCATTCGCTGGATGAGCTGCCTTACCGGGCCAAATGGTTCCCCTTCGGTCCAATCTTCGCGCTGGTGCTATGTCTTATTGCTGTCTTCGGGCAGAACCTGGGCGCTTTCACAGGCGGCAGCATCGACTGGTACGGTGTTCTCGTATCCTATGTCAGCCTGCCTCTGTTCCTGCTCATCTGGATTGGTTACCGCTGGTTCCGCCAGAGCCGTATTGTCCCGCTGGATCAATGCGATCTGAGTACACATCCGGAGTAATTATACGCAGGGAGCGGCTATATTCTTATCCGCGGAAAGACTTAGCTGTATTCCACGATTTCATTAAAACAGGGATGCTCCGCAGCCGTTTGGCTGATGGAGCATCCCTGTTTTTGTGCCGCAACTCTTCCCTCTACATCTCAAGGTGAATCGGGCCATTGCTTTTCTTATTCCCAGGTCACATATACTTTCAAATCCCCGGTATTATCAAACGGGGTACTGTTATATGACAAGTTCTCCAAGCCTAGACTATATAGTCCCTGGAGATCGATTTTGAGGAGTCTTTCTGTGCCCCGGTAACGGAACAAAAGAGACTTTTTGCCCGAAGCCACCGCTTCCTTCACAAGCGTATTCAACTCTGACGCTGAGGTAACCACCTGATCCTCTTCATACAACCGGTAGTCGAGCTTCTGCTGAAGGTCCTTGTATACAGACACATTCTGCCCACCGCTGCTGACCAGTTCAGACAGGGTCTGCGAGTATCTGACGGATGCTGCCGGATAAGACTTAGTCCAGCTGTGATCACGCCGCATCTGGGCATCGGTCCGCATATAGTAAAGCGTGCTGATCCCCCCGTCCGGACTTGGTGTTGGATCATCCCAAGTGGTATCCAAGTGATACCATCGCCCGTCCAGCTGCACCAGATTCCAGGCATGCGACTGGGTAGGTCCACCCTCCGGTCTTGCTGAACCTTCAACAATTTTATTAGGGATACCCGCACCCAGGAGCAGTTTGTAAGTCAGAAGCGAATATCCCTGGCACACGGCACTGCCGGTCTGCAAGCCTTCGTAGGCCGTATATTTGCGGTAGGTGGCATCATATTGGAGATGCAGCACCACCCAATCATGAATAACCTTCACCTTCTGGTGATTATTCATCCCTGGGGTAATAATCTGTTGAAGAATCGTCTTCACCTGCTTGTTCACTAAGGCGGTCTGCTGCAGCGTTTCCCGGTACTCCACCTGCACTGTTACGTTGGCCGAGCGGCTACTCCCCCGGTAAGAGAAAGCATAGCTGTCAATTATATAGTACAGGTAAGGGTCACTGCCCATCGCCTGGTCAATTGCTTTTTGCACCAAAGATTTTAAGTTGGTCGTCTTACCTTCATATACGAATGTGATGTTCTCCCTACGGTTATTCATTGCTGCAGTCAGCTTCTGCGCCATCTCCGCTTCCGATTGCAGCGCCGATTGAGTGCTGGCGGCATAAGCATGGTCCCAACCCCAGTATAACGCCGGCGGCAACGCTGCACATACAAGCATACCCCCCAGAATGGTTTTCATCAGTGACAGATGCTTTTTCCCCATAAATCCTGTTACCTCCTGCATATCCTGTAATGGATCACCCAATAGTATGTACTATATAGTAGATGCTGAAATTCCATTCTGCACAACTGTAACATTACATATTCAGTGCAATTTATTCTTGGAGAAATTTACGTATCTTAAGATCCTGCTATATTGTCTATTATCGGTCTGATGGAGGCGCAGAATAAGCCCTGCAACCAAAGAATATCTTCAAGGGGAATGAATAACATTTAGTTCCTAGTATACGCAAAAAAACTGCTTCCCGGCAGGTTCTCTGCCAGGAAGCAGTATACAATGTCCGCCGCCGTATAGTCACGGATACGGCTCATCATTCAAATCTCTGCTACACGCTTGCTGTAATGCTGTCTCCCGCCTTCATGTGCAGTGGGCCTCCGGATTCTGCCAGGGTACCGTCCATAAGCTGAAGCTTCAGGTTATGGGAGTAGCTTACACGGCATAAGCCATCCTGCTCTGCAGTAATCTTGGCCGAGACCAGCATATGATTCTTCCACTCCATATCCACAACAAAGCCACCCCGGGCTCTGAGCCCTTTCACCCGGCCATTCTTCCATTGATCCGGCAGTGCCGGCAGCAGATTGATTTCAGCCAGATGGCTCTGCAGCAGCATTTCCGCAATCCCAGCAGCAGCCCCGAAATTCCCGTCAATCTGAAATGGCGGATGAGCATCGAACAGGTTCGGGTACACGGATCGGGTCAGTAATGTCCGCACAAAGCCGTAAGCGGCTTCCCCATCCTTAAGCCGGGCGTACAGATTGATCAGCCAGGCGCAGCTCCAGCCGGTATGGCCGCCACCGGAGGTGATCCGCTTCGCCAGTGATAAACGGGCGGCCTCCAGCAGGTCAGGAGTATCCTTCTCATTAATCAAATTCCCGGGATACAGCCCGTACAAATGGGAGACATGACGGTGTCCCGGCTCTGACTCGGTGAAATCCTGGAACCACTCCTGCAAACGTCCGTCCCGGCTGATCTGCAGAGGGAACAGACGGGCAACCGTCTCCTCCAATTGAAGCCGGAAGTCGTCGTCAACACCAAGAATATTCGCGGCTTCAAGGCAATTGCCGAACAATTCGCGGATTAGGCTCATATCCATAGCCGAACCCATAGAGATACTGCAGGGCCGACCATCTTCCGTTACAAAACGGTTCTCCGGCGAGGTAGACGGATTCGTAATGAGCATGCCGTCCGGCCCTTCTGTCAGCCAGTCCAGACAGAACAACGCTGCCCCTTTCATCAGCGGATATGCTGTATGCGCAAGGTACTCGCGGTCCGGATTAAAAGAATAATGCTCCCACAGATGGCTGCTGAGCCACACCCCGCCCATCGGCCAGAAGGCCCAGCTGGCATCCCCGCCCGAGGGGGATGAATGACGCCACAGATCCACATTGTGATGAGCTACCCAGCCGCGGGCCCCATAATGAATAGCCGCTGTTCTTGAGCCGGTGACGCTGACCTCACGGATCAAATCGATTAAGGGTTCATGACATTCGCTCAGATTACATACCTCGGCCAGCCAATAATTCATCTGTGCATTAATATTGGTGGTGTAGTTGCTGTTCCATGGCGGTGTCAGATGATGGTTCCATATCCCTTGCAAATTGGCAGCCTGCGTACCCGGCCGGGAGCTGGCCATCAGCAAATAACGGCCATATTGAAACAAAAGAGCCTCCAGTGCCGGATCTGCCTGGCCTTCCCCGTATGCAGCCAGACGCTGGTCAGTCGGCAGCGCAGCGGCTTCCCAGCCCCCGAGATTGAGGTCCACACGGCGGAAGATGGCCTGATGATCGTCTGTATGACGCTGCAGCAGCTCCTCGTAGGACCTTGGCGCTGCTGCCGATAATCTCTTGGCACAACTTTCCCCAGGACTTAGAACTGCAGTGGAATCACCAATAAAATCAGCGCGAATATGGGCCGCCTTATGCTTCAGCTCCTCATAAGTGGTCCCGGCTGCAAGCAGCAGGACTACGCTATCCGCACCGGAGATTACAATCTTTCCTCCTACGGTCTGCACACTTCCGCCGGTGACCATCGCCTCCAGCTGCAGTTCAAAGCCGATACCCAGTCCCTCCTCATACTGGACCGGATACGGATGATCACCAAAGTAATTATCTGCTACGTACGTTGGACACTGCCCGCGCATCGTCAGCTTTGACTCTCCGCCGCACTGAACTTCATGTTTTAAGAGGCTGTCCAAGGAGACAACCAGTTCAAGCTTCCCCTTTACCCCACTTGCAACACGGACCACGCAGACTCCATCAGGAGCGCTGATAAAAGCCTCACGGGTAAAAGTGCCTTCTTCCGTTTGATAAGACACGGTAGCAATACCGCTGTCCAGATCCAGCTCCCGGCGGTAGCCCTCCGTCTTCTCCACTCCCGGATGCTCCAGATACAGATCTCCCAGCGGTAAATACGGCTGTGTGTTTACACCAAGCATACGCGAGTTAATAAGGTCCTCGGCTTCGCCATAGCTGCCTACCGAGACAAGCCCGCGCGCTTTCTTCAAATAACGCTGAGCTTCATAATTATTACTATCACGCGGAATCCCTGCCCATAATGTATCCTCATTCAGCTGGATACGCTCCTTGGCAGCCCCGCCGAACACCATAGCTCCCATATGCCCGTTGCCGAGCGGCAGTGCTTCTTCCCATTCCACTGCAGGCTGATCATATTTTAGTATCCAGTTCGGTGCACTTTTCTCCTCCGCCATTCCCTCTCCTCCTCCAAGTTACCTGGCTACAAGCAAAAGGCCCTGACCAAAGTCGGGCCTTTGCTTTACATTAGCAGATAGTAGATTAGTGCTTCAATACCTACTGTTGATTACAGATCTTTACCGGTCCACAGGGTAATTCTCGCTTTTACGAGATCCGTGTATTCAGCTTCCATCTTTTCAGCACCAGCTTTGTTCAGCTCAGCGATGAATGCATCATATACCTTATCGAAATCTGCTGGTTTGGACAGGATGGCTTCAGGGATACGTTTACGAACGATATCCTGTGTTTTCTTGAAGGTAACCTGATAGTCGCCATCAGTAGGAACAGGCATGTTGTACAGCGCGCCCCATTCTTTAACCGGGAAGTCAGATTCCTTAGGGAACAGATCCTTCCAAGTGGTAGCATTGTAAGCCTTCAGTGTTTCTTTTTCTGCATCAGAATAACCAGCTACGATTTGTTCAGGGAAGTTAGTAGTATAGTAGTTGCCTGTGGAATCCTTCACGCCATCACCGTAGTGGGCAGAGAATGCCGTGTACAAGCTAATACCTGTTTCCTTAGCAAAATTGGCAGCATCATCTGTTTTCTTCTTTTGGATATCCGCAGGAATTTCACGTTTGCCGTCTGCGTTTACAGTGTAATGTTTTCCTTCAATACCCCAGTTAATCAGCACTTGACCTTCATCGGAAGCGAGCCAATCCAGGAACTTAATGGCACGAACCGGATCTTTACAAGCGGTAGTAATAGAGATACCTGATGCATCAATACCTACGGATTGGAAAGAGTGATCTTTGTACTCATCAGACATAGTTACAGGGAAATGAGCATAAGTGTATTCGTCTTTACCTGCTGCCTTAAGAGCATTCTCGCCGTCTTGATATTCCCATTCCTGAGAGATCAGACCAAGTACGCGTCCACTAGCTATTTTAGCTTTATATTGGTCATCTTTTTGTACAAAGGTATCTTTGTCCAGCAATCCTTCGCTATACATGTGGTTCAACCAACGGAAATATTCTTTTTCAGCTGGACGTTTGTAGTGAAGTTGTGCTGCATAGGTTGTTGGATCTACATAATATTCACCATCATCCGGTGCACCGGTTGTAAGGAACGCCGGGTTGGTAACCGTAATCATGATTTTCCAGTCATCTGCATTCAGCGTAAGCGGAATGGTTGGCTGACCGTCTGTTTCCGGATGTTTAGCTACATAATCTTTAAGCACTTTTTCATAATCCTGAACCGTCTTCACTTGAGGATATCCAAGTTCCTTCAGGACACGCTGCTGAATTTCAAAACCGCCGCCGGCATCAAAGGATTGTTGGTCAACCCCTGCATTTGTAGGGATGGAATAGATTTTTTGATCGTCATTGCTGTATTTCAGACGATTCATATTATCGCCATAGACCTTTTTCAGGTTCGGCGCGTATTTGTCGATCAAATCTGTCATATCGATAACCAGGCCGGCATCGACCAGTTTGCTAAGATTACCTTTAGCAAAGATCAGATCAGGCACATCACCACTGGCTGCCATCAAAGAAATTTTTTGTTCCCCGCCGCCGCTGCCTACATCATATTCAGCATTCACGGTTACACCAGTTTTTTCGGTGATCACTTTACCTACTTCATCCTGCATTTTATTCCAGTTAGGACTGGCATCAGCACCAAAGAACGAGAATGTAACAGGGCTGGTATCTACAGTTGTATTCGCAGCACCATCGGTTGCGGTTGCTGTGTTATTTCCCGAGTTAGCCGCATTGCCGGTATTGGCTGCATTATTATTTCCGCCACAGCCGGCAATCAGCATGGAACTCATGAGCATGAGCGTAAACGCAGTTTTGATACTCTTGCTTTTCATTGTGTATCCCCCTTGTAATGTGTGTTTCATCTATGCATATCAGGATAGTCCTGAATATACCACTGGTAGCGTTTGCAAAACCATCACAAATCTAAATTCCAATTAGTGTTCCGGTAGTACTGCCGGGAAGGCTTCCTGATCCGTTCATAGCTGAATCAGGAAACACGTTCCCATGCAATTTACTCCTAATGGGTCTAAGCCTTAACGGCACCCAGTGTCATACCGCCTACAAAGTACTTTTGCAGGAATGGATACACCACAAGAATTGGTACTGTAACTACGATGGTAATAGCCATCTTGATGGATTCAGGTGATATTTGCGCCATTTGCTTCGCCATATCGTTGGCATTTACCATGCCGCTGCCCTGATTGGTGGTGGCCAGTACCTTCATCAACTCGTACTGGAGCGTGGTCAGATGCGGCTTGTTACCGTTGTACAGATAGGTGGTGAACCATTCATTCCATTGACCTACAGCCAAGAACAATGCAATTGTTGCCAGTACAGGCTTGCAGAGCGGCATGATGATCTTGTAATAAATCATGAAGTCATTGGCTCCGTCCAGCTTCGCCGATTCCTGCAGGGCGAAAGGCAGCCCGTCCATAAAGGAGCGAATGACGAATACGTTGAAAGCAGAGACTGCTCCTGGCAAGATGTAGATCCAGAACGTTCCGATCAGATTCAAATCTCTCATCAGAATGTACATAGGCACCATACCGCCGGAGAAATACATGGTCATCGCCAGGAAATACGAGACGAACTTTCTCCCCCGGAACTCTGGACGGCTTAATGTAAAGGCCAGCATGGATGCACTGAGCAGCCCTAGAATAGTTCCGGCTAAAGTCCGGAGAATAGAGATTTTGAAGCCCTGAATCAGTCCTGTGTAACTGAATATCCGCTGGTAGTTCTCAAGCGTCAGAACCCTCGGCCAAATGTAAATGCCGCCGCGGACGGTGTCTGTAGATTCATTTAAAGAAATCGCCAGTACATTCAGGAAGGGATAAATCGTCACAATCATGATGATCCCAAGAAAAAAGTATAGAAAGATGTCGAACGCACGTTCAGACTTAGTCATTTGAAAAGCTTTGCCTGCCACTCTTATCCCCTCCTTACATAATGCTTTCTTTAGTGAATCTCTTCATAATACCGTTGGCTGAGAGCAGCAATATTACGCTGACTACCGAGGTAAACATACTGATGGCTGTACCATATGAGAATCGCCCGATTTGAATCCCGTACTTAAGCGCATACAAATCCAGCACTTCCGAATAATCGGTAACCAGGTTATTGCCCAGCTGGAACTGTTTTTCGAATCCGATACCGATCAGATGGCCAATGGACATAATCAGCAGTACCATAATGGTGGTGCGGATACCCGGCAGTGTAATATTGAACATTTGTTTGATTCTTCCGGCACCATCCACTTTTGCAGCTTCATAGAGTTCTTTATCAATACCTGTAATCGCTGCCAAATAGATAATGGCGTTCCATCCTGTTTCTTTCCATACATCTGAGACCGTTACGATTCCCCAGAACCACTTGGCTTTCGCCATAAACTGGATCGGTTGATCAATGATGTGAAGTCCTGTCAACAGGTCGTTAACGATCCCTCCGTCAATAGACAGCGTTTTCGAAACAATCCCGGCTACTACAACCCAGGATACAAAGTGAGGCAGATAGGACACGGTCTGAACCGTTCTCTTGAATACACTGCCACGCAGCTCGTTGAGCATTACCGCGAACAATATCGGAATAACGAAGCCGAACACGAGTCCAAGTCCACTCATAGCCAGCGTATTTCTCAATACTAGATAGAACCGCTCATCATGGAAAAGCTCCTTGAAATTCTTAAGCCCTACCCATTTCTGATCTCCAAACGACTTGGCCGGTTTATAATTCTGAAATGCCATCAACCATCCCCATAAGGGCACGTAACTGAAAACAAATACCCAGATCACGAACGGTAGAGACATCAGATACAAGTACTTTTGCTGCAGTACGCTTTTCCAAAATCCACTATTCCGTTTCGCAGGTGGGACAGGGGTTACGTTTTCATTTATAGTAACACCATTTTCCGTGAGCGCTTTCACGTTCATTATTCCCCCTTCGTTTTGTATACACATATCATATCGTACACGACTTAGGGAGAATACCCGACAGATTTTACGTAAAATCAGTGCAAATTAGACATTAAGTGAAAGCGCTACCCGTAAGGGCCTACAATCTGGGAATCGAGAAGGATATTTCTGTCCCCACTCCCTCTTCACTCGATATATTCAGCCCGTGCGCTTCCCCGTAATACAGCACTAGCCGCTGATGAACATTGCGAAGTCCGATGCGGCTCTGAGGCTCCTCCTCTGCCTGGGAGATGACAGAGACAATCTCAGCGAGCCGTTCCTCCGTCATGCCAAGCCCATCGTCAGTAACGCAAACTTTAAGCTCATCCTCACAGAGCGTTATGCGGACATGGACATGCACCGTTCCTTCTTTGTTCTCCAGTCCGTGCACCACCGAATTCTCGACCATAGGTTGAATGATCAGCGGTGGTATGAGGATATCTGCAGCCTTGGTATCAAACTCAATTTCATACTCCAGCCGCTCTTCATAACGGAATTTCTGAATCTCCAGGTATGAACGCATCATTTCCACTTCTTCTTTGATCGGTGCCCGGTCCCGGCCCACTTCCAGGTTTTTACGCATAAGCTTGCCCAGCAGCCGTACAATGTTGGCGATTTCCTTTTCCCCCTTGAGGTGGGCATTCATACGGATAGACTCCAGTGCATTGAACAGAAAATGAGGGTGAATCTGGCTCGCCATCATTTTCAGCTTAATCTCTCTCTGGGCGATCTCCAGCTTGTTATTTTTCTCGTTGCTCTCCACGACTTGTGACAACAAAAGATTAATACTGGATACCATATAATTGAACTGGCGCGAGAGTTGGCCGATTTCATCAGTGCCGTCAATATGCGAGACTACGTTCAGATTGCCGAGGGCGACTTGATTCAATTGGCGGCTTAGCTGCAGCAGACGACTGCTCATTAGAAAAGAAATAACATACACAAGCACAAGCGCAATCAGCAGGACACCGCCAATGATCAGCAGTCCCAGAAGACTTACCTTGTTCGCGGCGCTCAGGATACTCTTGGTTTCGAACACAGAGATTACTTTCAGCCGGCTGACACTAAGCTGCGGTCTGATCTCATCAACAATGACATAGGAGTCTTTGCCTTTGACTGTGGTCCGGATTACATTTCGGGAAGTTTTCTGCAGATCCATTCCGATATCAAAAGCAGCGAGCGTGCTGCCCACGAGACGCGGGTTTTTGGCGGCCACGATATATCCCTGCTCGTCTGTAATAATCGTCTCAAACGGTTCTTGAACGAGCATCTGGTTCAGCTCATCCTGGACCACCTGGACCATCAATATTCCTGTTTTCTGATATTCAGGGTAAAAAACTTGCCGTACCAGACTGAGCTTGTTGATCGTTCCTTTCGTGCTGTTGATGTAAGCCTCTTTGTCGGGAATATACATCCAGTTGAGTCCTGGGCCCATCATGGCGCTTTTATACCAATTCTTCGCCTTGATCTCTGGAGTTAGAGGAGCAATAGACATGTTATCTACAAGTGTAGGGTTATCTATAAAAAAGCGGATATTGGAAATCTCCCTGTACTGGAGAATATAATCCTGGAAATCCGTATAATTCAAATAGGCCTTTGTCAGCTCCAGAATACTCGGATATTGTGTATTGACAAGCTTTTCAAGATTAGTGTCAAAATAAAGCAGATTGGAAATGTCTGTGGGTACCCGCAGTTTTGTGGCCATTTGACTCTTGATCTTCTCCACATTATTCGTCGCCTGCTCAATAGCTCTGGTCAAGGCTGCTCCGCGGAAATAGCTGGTCAGCATAATCCCCACAATCAATACAGGTATCATGACCACTATAATATAGAAAAAAATCAGCTTGTATTTCAGCTTCAAATTGTTGATCATTCTTACCAGCTTCTTGATACCAATTCCCCCTCACAATGTTTCCGGCCAAATCATGGAGAAACAGGCTGCTCCCCGCATCTGCCGCAGCATGGGAACAGCCTGTACCACTTAATGACTATTATACAGTTTTACATTCATTTCAGCAGATCCATTTATTGTTCCTTGCGGAAAGCGGTTGGAGACACACCGACATATTTGCGAAATTTGGCGTTAAAATAATCGGAATTCATATAACCGACTTTTTCAGCTACCTCGTACACTTTCATTCCCTGATTCAAAAATTGCTTCGCCTTCTCGATTCTGACTTTGTCCAAATAAGTATTAAAGTGTTCGCCTACCTGGTTTTTGAACATTTTGCCTAGATATGCGCTGTTATAATTAAAAACTTCCGCAAGCGATCCCAGCTTCAGGTTCTCATTATAACGCCGCTGAATCAGATCGGTAATCCGCTTGATCTCATCGCCTCGTCCGCCGCTGTTCATCTGTCTGGAGATTTGCTCCATATATTCTGCAACCTGCTTCTCTACGTCAATCAGATAATCACTGCCGTATACCTCGCCTATCGGGGAAGGATGACTCAGGATGAAACTGCGAAAATCCGGATTAGCCGCTTCCAGTCGGGCAATGGTACTGCTTACGACACGCATCAGGTTTTCCTTAATGTAGGTTTCGTCGCGTCTGACTGCAACCAGCTTACGGACAATTTGCCCCACCAGCACGGGAATGGCCTCATTACTTCCGGTTTCAATAGCCAGCAGCAGCTGCATCTCTACATCCCGTTCGGGGTCAGGCTCCTCCTCCGGTGCAGTCTCAGGCTCAGGCTCCGCCCAGTCATCCGGTGTTACGCTCAGAATAACATCCTTTCTGCCAAAAAAAGCCTCTTCCAGCAGCCCGGTGGCCGTTGTAAAAGACCTTGACGCTTCTTCCGGTCCAGATGCAGCTCCCCCTGCAGCGGCACGGAATTCCAGTCCCTGTCCAGTGATGACTCCATTCAGCTTCCGCCACAGAGCGTCGCGGCCGGCATCGTCCTGCAATGGTTCCTTTAGAAGTAGACCTAAATAAGGTGGCAGATTGAATAATAATCCCCTATCTGGCTGCCACTGCTGCTCAAGTTCGCTTCTCACCTGCTCTTCACGGATATCTCCGCCCTTATGCAGTCCCTTCAGCTCCAGTAATATGACTTCACAGCTATGCCCTTCGAGGCCCAGTTCCACAGCAGCTTCAGCCCTGACAGCATCTTCCTCCTGCGGCTGCAGCAAATGGCGCAGCAAAGTATCCTCGTTCCGCGCAGGTTCACTGTTTTGCCATTCGTTCGCACGTTCTTCCTGAGATATGGTATCCCGTAGCTCCTGCAAATAGGAGATCAGTTCCTCTTCATCCACCGGTTTAAGCAAATACCCGTCAATATGATAGGAGATCGCCCGTTTGGCATATTCAAAGTCCGCATAACCGCTGAGGATCAGCACATGACAGTTAGCGTCTACTTTACGCAGTTCGCCAATCAGCTCCAGGCCATCCATGCCAGGCATACGGATATCTGCAATAATCAGCTTGGGTGTATGGGTCCGGAACTTATCAAGTGCTTCCAGTCCGCTCGCTGCCGTATCGACTACAGTATAGCCGTAATCCTCCCATGGGATCAGCGATCGCATTCCTTCCCTCAGCTTGGGCTCGTCATCAACAATCAGCACTTTTATCATCTGTGGTCAACCCCTAAGGCAGAATCCCGGAAGACCTCTGCAGGCCTCCCGGCAATTCCAAGATATAGGCCCAGGCTTCCCCGGGCTCTGACTATTTGCGGTATTCTGCCAGTTTATCATTTAGTGAACGAGTCTGCCCATATACTTCTTGATAGACTTCAAACAATCCGTTATAGATTGCAGCCTGCTGAGCATTCGGTGTGTACACTTCTGCAGGCCGGATGAAAGCTTCTGCGCATTCACTGAGGGATGCAAACCAGCCGGAGCCATAAGCAGCCAGCATTGCAGCTCCCATAGCGGGACCCTGCTCGCTCTCAAGCTTGATAATCGAAGCATTGAAAATATCCGCCTGCATCTGCAGCCAAGCTTCATTCTTGGCGCCTCCGCCAATCGCTACAACCTCGGTTATTTCTCTGCCGGAATCACGCACGATATCAATGGATTCCCGCAGCGAGAAGGTAATTCCCTCCAGCACTGAACGGGTGAAATGGTCCAAGGTATGCCCGGAATCCATACCGATAAAGCTTCCGCGGATATTAGGATCTGGATGCGGAGTGCGTTCACCTACAATATAGGGCGTGAACAGAAGACCGCCGCTGCCGGCAGGGATGGAATCTACACCTTGAAGCAGTTCATCAAAGCTTTTTTCTGCGGCAAACGTTTCTTTGAACCAGGTAAGGCTATAGCCAGCAGCCAGCGTAACGCCCATGATGTAAAAGGCATCCTTCTCCCCATGGTTGAAGAAATGGACCTTGCCTTCCAGATTCAAGTCCTTATTGCTCTCATAGGACAGTACCACGCCTGAAGTACCGATGCTGCACATTGTCCGGCCTTCGCCAAGAATGCCGGCACCAAGTGCACCGCATGCGTTGTCAGCTCCACCGGCGAATACTTTGGTGGTGGGGAGCAGGCCGGATGCTTCGGCGATTTCAGGAAGCAGCGTACCGGTCTGGTCGAATGACTCCACAAGCTTCGGACAGAGTGAAACGGGTAATCCAAAGGCTTCAGCGATTTCCGCACTCCATTTTTTGGAGGCCACATCCAGCAATAACGTACCAGCGGCATCAGAATAATCCATGGCATAATCACCAGTCAGCCGGTAACGGACATAATCCTTCGGCAGAAGGAACAACTCTGCCTGTGCCAGCACTTCTGGTTCATTCTCTTGTACCCATAGAATCTTAGGCAAAGTGAAGCCTTCCAGAGCACGGTTTCTGGCGATTTCGATCAGCTTGCTGCCAAGTGTCTTCTCAATCTTCCGGCACTGCGCCGTAGTCCGGGTATCATTCCAGAGAATCGCCGGGCGCAGCACCTTCCCGTCACGATCCACCAGCACCAGGCCGTGCATCTGGCCGGAAAAGCTGATGCCGTCCACATCAGACGGGTCCACTCCAGATACTTCGATCAGACGGTGCAGGCTGACCAGGGTTCCCTGCACCCAATCCTCAGGATTCTGTTCACTCCAGTTCGGTTGGGGACGGCTTAAGGGATAGGATTCGGAGTGCTCAAACGCCACCTTTCCCTGCGGGTCCACCAATACCGTTTTTACAGCGCTGGTTCCAAGATCGACGCCGATTACATATTTCATAGTTATCCTCCTAAAGGTTACTTTTCTATTCAATAGAAAAGGGGCTGCCGAAGAATGCTCTCTTCAGCAACCCCCGTTGCGTTAGTGGCCTGCCCAGACTACGGACAAATCCGTAAACCCGGTGTAATCTTACTCAGCAGTCAGAATGTACTGGTTCAAAGTAGCTCTGAGCATCTCTTGACGTCCGGATTGGTTCGGACGCGGAGTTTCATTGTTCAGTGCATAATCAGCCAGGGAAGCCAAAGTCGCTTTGCCGGATACGACATCAGCGCCTACGCCTTCAGTGAAGCTGCTGTAACGTTTAGCGATAAAGTCCTCGAACACGCGGTCTTCAATCAGCTTAGCGGCAACCTTCAGACCCTTAGCATAGATGTCCATACCGGAGATGTGTGCCAAGAACAGGTCCTCAGGCTCGAAAGAAGGACGGCGTACTTTGGAGTCGAAGTTGATACCGCCTTTGCCAAGTCCGTCGTTCTTCAACACTTCATACAGGGTAAGAGTAGCATCGTAGATGCTTGCAGGGAATTCATCTGTATCCCAGCCGAGCAATGGATCGCCCTGGTTCGCATCAAGCGATCCCAGCATACCGTTGATACGTGCTACGCGCAGTTCATGCTCGAACGTATGACCTGCAAGGGTTGCATGGTTAGCTTCAAGGTTCAGCTTGAAGTGTTTATCAAGATTGTACTTCTGCAGGAACGCGATAGTTGTTGCCGCATCGAAGTCATATTGATGTTTGGTAGGCTCTTTCGGTTTAGGCTCGATCAGGAACTGGCCGTCGAAGCCGATTTCCTTAGCGTAATCTACAGCCATGCTGAACAGGCGGGCAATGTTATCCTGTTCAAGGCCCATATCTGTATTCAGCAGAGTTTCGTAGCCTTCACGGCCGCCCCAGAATACATAGTTATCAGCGCCCAGACGTTTACCAACTTCCAGACCTTTCTTCACTTGTGCAGCAGCGTGTGCGAATACGTCAGCGTTGCAAGTGGAACCGGCACCGTGCATATAGCGCGGATTGGTGAACATGTTGGCAGTGTTCCACAGCAGTTTTTTGCCGGATGCCTTCATGCCTTTTTCAAGGATGTCTACGATGGTATCGATGTTGCTGTAGAATTCACGCAGGGATGCGCCTTCTGGAGCGATATCCACATCATGGAAGCAGTAGTACTGAAGGTCCATTTTTTCCATGAATTCAAAAGCTGCTTCTGCGCGGGCCTTTGCCTTGTCCAGGGTACTGAGCTTATCCCAAGAACGGACTGCAGTCTCAGCGCCGAACGGATCAGCACCGCCAGCTGTTAGTGTATGCCAATAAGCCATTGCAAACTTCAGGTGCTCTTCCATGGTTTTGCCGGCTACGATTTCTTTCGGGTTGTAGAATTTGAATGCATAAGGGTTGGTGGAACGGCTTCCCTCGTAAGAGATCTTGCTCACTGATTCAAAATAAGCCATTTGTAAAATCCTCCTCGATATTTTGCTTCGCCCGCAAGCGTTTACAGGATCATCTTAACATATCTTTTTGACTTTGTATATTGGTTAAACAAAGTTTTTTGCAACTTTATTTTTTCTCATTTAGCCGATGCGGCAGTCCCAGACGTAAACCCTTCAAGTACTCCGACGAACATAAAGTACCCCCTGACTCCAGCGCCTATGCGTCTATTTCATTAGACCTCCCAAGCCGGAAAGCTCCGGATTGCTGCTCCCCTCTCTCTAGTTCAGCATGGCTGCAAGAAAGTCCGCAGGCTAATTATATACATCGACACTGTTGCATTTTAATGCGCATCGCACTAGACTAAGTGGCATACTCTTATGAGAACGTTGTCAAGAAGGAAGTGTAGGTTGTGAAGGTTACCGGTGATCAGGCGCTGGTCAAAAAAATCAATAAATCGATTATTTTACATACGATTCGCATGCAGTCTCCTGTATCCCGGGCCCGGGTATCCGAAATGACCGGGCTGAACAAAGCCACCGTATCCAATCTCGTCGCCGAGCTCTGCGGGCAGGAACTGGTCACCGAGGCCGGCCCGGGGGAATCTAGCGGCGGCCGCAAACCGCTGATGCTGCATTTCAACAGTATGGCAGGCAGTGTGATTGGCATCGAACTGCAGGTGAAACAGTTGAAGGCGGTCTTATGCGACTTGGGCGGCAGCATACTGGAAGAATTGGATTGCCCGCTGGAAGTCCATGACCTGCCTTATGTACTGGACAAAATGAAGAGCATGATCACCAAGCTGATTGCTGCAGCCCCTCCCTCGCCTTACGGTTTAGTGGGGATTGGGGTAGGAGTTCCAGGAATGGTGGATGAGCATGGGATGGTGCTGTTCGCACCCAATCTGGGCTGGGAAATGGTAGATCTGCGGGGGATTCTGGAACAGTCTTTCGAAGTTCCGGTGACTATCGATAACGAGGCTAATGCTGGGGCTCAAGGCGAACTGAACTTTGGAGCGGCACGTAATGTGCGGCATCTGCTCTATATCAGTGCAGGCTCAGGGATCGGCTCTGGAATCATTATCGGCGGAGAATTGTATAAGGGGGCACGCGGTTATGCCGGGGAGACCGGCCATATGACCATCGAGGCGGAAGGCAAACCCTGCAGCTGCGGCAGCCGGGGGTGCTGGGAGCTGTACGCTTCGGAGAAGACCTACGACAATCCCGGGCTGGCGCTGCCTGCCCGCAGCACATCCGAGCTTGTACAGTATGCATTGGAGGGACAGGAAGACACATTGCGCCATTTCAATACCATCGGCGAGTACCTCGGGATCGGCGTCACCAATCTCATCAACAGCTTTAACCCTGAGCTGATTGTCATTGGCGGTGCTTTATCTGAAGCCGAGCCCTGGCTGGGCGAGCCGCTGCGCAAAGTGGTTGCGGAGCGGACCCTGCCGTATCATAAACAGCAGCTCGAAATCATATTTTCCCGGCTGGGCAGCCGCGGGACCATGGTAGGGGCGGGTTTTTCGGCAGTGATGCATTTCCTGGGGAACATCCGGGTAACCCTCTAGGCAAAATTGACGTAAAATTGCCGCAATTATACTGGCAGCGGTACAGAAAAAGGAAGATCAATCCTATATAATAAGGGGTAAAAGTGTGACGAATGTCACTATAATCCTTTTTTCCGAATGGAGAGAGAATCCATGACTTATGTTGATACGTCTGATATTTCGGCGCAGATGTTCATCACTGTGCTGCTGCTTCTGCTCATCATCGCTCCACTCATCAGCCTCGGCGTTCTTCGCCTGTTCCAGTCCAGAAGGAAATCAGGATTGCTGCTTATTGTCTGCGGAATTGCTGTCTATGCCGTTTTTCAGATCATCATGTATCTATACAACTGAAACGCTCTACCCCCGGGTACTTTTCGCCCAAACTGCTAATCTTAAATCCGCACTGGCTGTAAAAACCCACGGCTTCCCGGTCCGTCTCAGCCCGAAGCGCTCCGATGCCATCACATTTCCGGATTTCTTCGATCATGGCGGAACCAATTCCACGGCCCCGCCAGCGGGCCTGAACTGCGATATGCAGGATTTCCGCATCTGTTCCCGGGCCCTGCCGGGTGCCGATGAGTCCCGCCAATTCACCACTTATGAAGGTACCCTGAAGTTCCCGTGAGTCTTCAGCGAGGTAGCTGTCCACTTCCTCCCGAACACGCTCATCGTCCGCCATCATACATTCTGCAAGCAGCCGCTCAACGGCATTCCTGTCCCAGTAATTTTTCAAACTGACTAACATGGCTCATCGCCTCCTTTGATGTTTTGCTGATAGGGAACATATCACAACCTTATATTCAAACGAAAGACCGCCTCCAGCGCGGAAGCGGCCTTGTTTATTAAGCAGAGGACTACCTGGTCTTGCGTTTATACAGTGGCCAACGCCTTATCGAATTGGGTTTTGTTCATGCCTACGATTTTGAAATCACCGATGACAGTTACTGGAACGGCACGCATACCCATATCCCATACCTGCTGGGCGAAATCATCATTTTGTTCAATGTTACGCTCCTCGTAGGAGACGCCTTTCTCACTCAGGAAGCTCTTGACCTGACGGCAATGCGGACAGTTGGTCGAAGTGTAGACAATTACATTTTCCATATTTATCTCCTCCTAAAAGTTTTGTGAGCCTTACTTCTCAGTATTACTTCGTACAAAACTCACTTCGTAAGCATATACCAAGTTTTGTGAGCCTTACTTCTCAGTATTACTTCGTACAAAACTCACTTCGCAAGCTTATACCAAGTTGTACGAGTAACTTACACTAAAACATCTACTTACTATATTATAGCACCATTTCGCCTTCAATACCAAGGAAATGTTACAAAATAACGGCACTATGCTCCAGACTCTCAATGTATTTCTCGGCATCCATAGCCGCCATACATCCGCTTCCTGCTGCGGTAATTGCTTGTTTGTAACGGGTATCCTGCACGTCTCCGCAAGCGAATACGCCAGGAATATTAGTCTCGGAAGTGCCTGGATTGGTAACGATATATCCGTTAGCATCCGTCGTAATCTGTCCGCCGAGGAATGCCGTATTCGGGTGATGCCCAATGGCAACAAACACACCACTGGCTTCAATGAACTCTTCTTCACCAGTTTCATTGTTAAGCACCTTAATTCCGTTGACACCTCTGTCGCCAGAAGTAACTTCCAGTGGAGTACGGTTCAGGCCCCAGGCTACCTTTTCATTGTCACGGACACGGTCCTGCATGATTTTGGAGGCGCGTAGTTCTTCCCGGCGGTGCACAAGAGTTACTTTGGAAGCAAAACGGGTCAGGAAACCTGCCTCTTCAAGCGCCGAATCGCCGCCGCCGACCACCACGATCTCTTTGCCCCGGAAGAAAAATCCGTCACAGGTAGCACAAGTGCTGACACCGCGTCCGATATTGTCCTGTTCACCCGGAATACCCAGGTATTTAGCCGTTGCACCTGTTGAGAGAATCAAGGTATCTGTAGTCAGTGCGCCCATACCTTCAACATTCAGCTTAAAAGGGCGTTCCCCAAGCTCCACACTGTTCACCCAGCCTGTAACAAACTTGGCGCCGAAGCGCTCAGCCTGTTTGCGCATATTGTCCATGAGCTCCGGACCCATGATGCCATCAGGGAATCCCGGAAAGTTCTCCACTTCCGTAGTGGTGGTAAGCTGTCCGCCCGGCTGAGGACCTTCAATAACCAATGGATTCAGATTGGCACGGGCCAGGTAGATGGCTGCAGTCAATCCGGCAGGACCGGTACCGATAATAATTGATTTATACATGACTATATCCTCCTTGAGATGGACGGCTAAAGCGCCGATTCAACTTCCTTAATTAAAATAATTATAATCTAGTATTAATTATGCTCATCTCAAGGGAATATGTCAATATGCCAGACACGATGTAATCGCTCTATTTGGTGAACAATTTAATTTTAAGCAATCTATTTATCGGAATAGGTAAAAAAAGATGAATCCCGGCCTTTTTTAGCGTAAAAGTCTTAGCCCGTTGAGGATCACGAGGATTGTGCTGCCTTCATGACCAATGACTCCAAACGGAAGAGCGATTCCCTGCAAAAAGTTGCTCAGCATCAAGGTTGCAATGACTGTCACGGCAAAAATCATATTCTGCTTCACAATCCGTTGTGTGCGGCGTGCCAGCTTGATGGTTGCGGCAATTTCTTCAATGTTGTCATTCATCAGAACCACATCGGCAATCTCCAGGGCTGCACCGCTGCCGTTCATGCCCATTCCCATGCCGACCGTGGCTGTAGCGAGTGCCGGTGCATCGTTTACCCCGTCACCCACCATAATTACATTCCCGTATTGTTCCCGCAGTGCTTTGATATGCGTCACTTTGTCCTCAGGCAGCAGTCCTGCAAATACAAGATCCACACCCGTCTGCCCGGCAATTACTTCTGCCGTCGCCGGGCGGTCACCCGTCAGCATGGCCACCTTGATACCCAGATCATGCAGCTTGCGAACCGCCGCAACCGCCTGCGGACGCACTGTATCCTGCAGTGCAATCATTCCGGCAATCTGTTCGCCGTCGAGAATCAGAGATACCGTCTTGCCTTCGTTCTCCAGCTGCTTACGCAGCGTTTTCCACTGCTCATCCTGACGCTCATTACGTTCATCCAGCAGATTGGACTTACCGATTCTCCATAGCCGACCTTCGATCCATCCTTCAATCCCCCATCCAGTAACGGATGTACTCTCTTCAATTACATGCAGCACAAGGTGCTCTTCCTCCGCCTTGCGCACAATCGCCTCCGCCAGCGGATGGCGGGATAGCTTCTCAATAGAAGCACTGACCCTCAGCAGCTCAATCCGGTCATACTCTTCTCCGGCAATAAAATCAGTCACCTGCGGAAGCCCTGCGGTCAATGTCCCGGTCTTGTCGAATGCAACTACAGAGGTTTTTGCCATGTTCTCCAAGTGGACACCACCCTTGAAGAGAATGCCTTTACGGGCACTTTTAGAGATCGCAGATAACATTGCTGGCATAATAGACGAAACCAGGGCACAAGGAGAAGCCACTACCAGAAACACCATTGCCTTATAAAAAGTGGCGCTCCAGCTCCAGTCCAGCACAAATGGCGGCAGTGCAATCAGAACGATTGTCGAAGCAACCACTACACGGGCATAAACGGACTCCAGCCGTTTGATGAAACGCTGCGATTCTGGCACCTCGGTCTCGGCTTCTTCCACCATCTTAATAATTTTTGAAAACAAGGTATTCTCCGCAGACTTGGTCACCTCTATATAGAGCGGACCTTCTCCATTGATGGTTCCGGCAAACACATCACTGCCTGTACATTTCTCTACAGGTAAGGACTCGCCTGTGATGGATGCCTGGTTGACTGCCGATTCACCCTGGTAGACCGTGCCGTCTGCCGGAATAAGCTCACCCGGACGCACAAGAAGCAAATCTCCAACGGCGAGCAGTTCAATTGCAACTTCACTCATGATCCCCTTTTCGATCCGGACGGCGGTGGCCGGCTTCAGAGCCAGCAGCGATGAGATGTCCTTCTTGCTGCGCTCCATCGTATAACTCTCCAGGGCCCCGCTCAGCGCAAAAATAAAGATCAGCATCGCGCCTTCATTCCAGTATCCGATCGATGCTGCACCAAGGGCGGCGGCAATCATCAGAAGGTTCACGTCCAGGTCATGTTCCTTAACAAGGGTCTCTACGCCTTCCTTCGCCTTGATCCATCCGCCTACAGTGTAGGATACAACATACAGAAGAACAGAGAACACCTCTGACCAGCCGCTGACGCCCCAGGCGATCAGCATGATCAGCCCGCTGCCAAGTGCAGCCTGCATTTCAGAATTGCTGAGCATGGCTTTGGGATCGAACCGGCGCGGCTGTGGAGTGCGCGGCTGCTGTGCGCCTTCTCCTTGAGCCATGGATTTGGGCAGTTGTTTGGATGTAGCTTGCATAAGTAAATCACTCTCCTGATTTATTTTGGGGAATACTGTTTGGGTAGTACTTCGTAAAACTTCTCCGGCGGGCGGCAACAGGCTTACTGAGAATGAGAGCCATTCTTAAGACCCTTAAAATGACACATGCTGCCCCGGCTTAGCCGGGACAGCATGGTAAATGAGAATGATAATCGTTGTTGCCATTGCACAAATTTATTTCCTTAGTGCAACTTATAGCTATAATATATCACAGTCATCGAAAAAGTAAAGCCGGGGGCGCTCACCTGTATCGGAGAGCATTTTTGCAGCCTATTTTATAGCAAGGTCTGACCGTTCTGCTTATATGTCGAAGCGCCAGATGCTGCATGGGTTCACCCGGATTTATAATTCGGTAGCACTTGATGAGGTCATCCGCAAAAGGTTGAGCTACTTCTGCACGCTGTTGCACAATCCTGAGCTATCACCTCTCCTGTGCCATGGACAGCAGCTTCGGCTTCCGGTTAGCTGAAGGCCGTCTATGGACAAGAAGTTTGCTCTAGACGCAGTCTCTGGCATTGTTCATAATGTAGCTATTATTGAATAATCAGGAGGTTGAAATGCGATGCGAATCAAGCTCGATCTTTTTCCAGGCGGTGTTGCTAAAGCGCTAACAACGAGTTGGGATGACGGCAGAATCTATGACAGGCAGCTTGTAGCAATACTGAACCGGCATGGCCTGAAGGGCTCCTTCCATTTAAATTCAGGGTTCTTCGGCAAGGAAAGCTATATCCTCGGTGAAGAAGTGTCCGCCCTGTATGAGGGGCATGAAATTTCTGCACATACAAGCACTCATCCTTTTCTCACCATGACTCCAGACGCGGGCATTGCTGAAGAAATTCTGAGGGACCGCGAACATCTGGAAAAATTCGCAGGCTATCCCGTAAGAGGCATGTCCTATCCGTTCGGTGATTATAATAACCAGGTGATAGGCATTCTTCCCGCGCTGGGAATCGAATATTCACGTACTGTTCAATCCCACGGCAGCTTTACTCTGCCGGACAACCTGCTGGCCTGGCATCCCACCTGTCATCACCAAGACATGCTGTCATGTGGACAGCAATTTCTGGAGGAGAAGCCCCGATTCCCTCGGATGCAGCTCTTATATGTCTGGGGTCACAGCTATGAATTCAATGACAATCACAACTGGGAGGAATTAGAGCAGTTCGCCAGCATGATGGGCGGGCATCCAGAGATCTGGTATGCCACCAATATCCAGATTGCCGACTATCTATCCGCTGTCCGGGGATTGCGATTCTCCGCTTCCCAAGCCATCGTTTATAATCCGTCAGCAGTGGATGTATGGATCACGGCAGAGGACCAACCCCGCCAGATCCCCGCAGGCGCTACCGTGCAGCTGGATTAATTGCATGTAAGGACAGAAATGGAATGTGAAAGAAGCATGTTGTAAGCGGAGAGTGGGATCAGGCAGGAGCTTGCTGGTAAGTGCTGAATTTCAGCGGGAAATGGAATATAGCAGAAATGTTTGAGTAAAAAGATGGTTGCCAGCTTAAATGAGGAGGTTGCGGAGCTGATCGACACGCGGCGTCTCAACAACGGTATTTCTGCCGTTGTTAGAGAGCTGATCGTCCGGCGTAGCCCTAATAACGGCACTTCTGCCGTTGTTAGAGAGCTGATCGTCCGGCGTAGCCCCAACAACGGTATTTCTGCCGTTGTTACAGAGTGGATCGGCCAGCGATGCACAAACAACGGTATTTCTGCCGTTGTTAGTGTAAAAAACCGTCCGGTGGACGAATCTACTCTATGCACAGCTGCAGATAGTTACAATTCTCATAATAATAAAAGACCCGATTTCTTCACGCACAGGAAGCGGAAGAGATCGGGTCTGCTGCTTTTATAAGACAAAGAACTGGAAATCCGCAACAGCAGATTTCCAGTTCTCTTCAACGTTCAAATGTGTTGCCGAACGTGCAGATGATTCAATTGCTCAGCCATCCTCCGGCGGCTGCATCGGCATGATCCTGCCGGGCCATCCATGTCAGGCAGGCTGCCCGCAGCAGCGCTTCGGTCCGCTGGCCCGCGCTGCAAAAGATCCCGCTGAAGCCGATCCGGTACAGATCGGCCAGCGCAAACGCCGCCGGTGCCCCCGCGGCGAGCAGTGCCGCCGCCGGCTTCACGCGCTTCACGGCGGCCAGAACCTCTTCCGCCGCCTTGGCGAAGCCTCCGGCGGCGTCTTCCGGCGCGGCTTCAGCGGCCGCGCCATCCAGCACCAGGAAATCGGCGATGCGCGCGATTTCCCCCGCGGCGGCGCGCTCCACATCGGGCGGAATCACCGCCCCGATGCGGCACGCCGCCGCGTAAGCGTGGCCGAGAGTCTGTTCGGCCACGCCCTCAATGAATTCGCGCTGAGATGCGAATTCGGCTGCGCTGGCGGGATACGGCGCCAGCAGGTCCACGCGGCAGTCACCGCCCAGGCGCTGGCGCTCTGCGACTGCACTGAAAAGCGCTGCAAGCTGCGCATCCTGCAGCGCAGCCAGCCTGGCCGGCTGATCGGCCAGCTCCGGCATGAAGGGCAGCATGACGGCGGTCCAGACCCCGTCCGCCGACTCCAGTAACGCTGCAGCTGACGCCCGCAGCCGATAATAAATCCGCTGCAGAATCCGTTCCTCCTGCTCCGCGGTTTCGTTGAACAGCCAGTTCGCGTAGAGTTCATTCACCCCAGGCGCAAGCAGCCACTCCCCGCTGCGGATCAAGCAGGGTCCCGCAGGTAATTCTCCGGGTTCTTCCCGCTGAACCGGCCGCTCCCCAGGCCCCTCCCGCAGCACCAAAAAAGCCGGACGTTCCCCCGGACGTCTGAAATAAGCACGGCTCACCGGTTCAAGTAAGCTTCTACGCTCTTCTTCAGTAATAAATTCTGCAGCTGCGGAAGCCACAGACGCCGATTGGCTCATCTCCACCCCAATTGCCCGATCTCCGGCAAGATACTTGAACGGGCGCTCTTCCTTATTCCGGTTATGTCCCTGCTCGCGTTCACCCTTCATTTCCGCACCTACCTTTTTAGCTTTGGATTGCTGCCAGCTTCTTAGGGGCTTAAGGCCGCCACCGGCATCACCTTCATACTTCATCTTATAAATACGGGAACCTGAGGCTAAATATGCAAGCGTTACCAACTAATTACGGTCAACAAAGCGGGGATCACTGTTACTCTGCCAGCTCTCCCTCTTCTTAAGGCATATACTTATAGGACATGCACTATTCTGAATCATTACAGCGGATAAGCAAGCAGGCTCGCCTGCGCGATCCTTGAAGGTAGTCTACGTTTCCGAATAAGCGATACTCCTTGTCGTTGTAGTTCCCAATTCAGCGAGTAAAATCCTTATATTTAAAAAAGACCACTGTCCAGATACGCCGCTCCTCTTTCGATGAACGGTTACGTATGTGGATAGTGGTCTGCGCGTTCTACAGCATCTGAATTATCACTCTTGCAGTGTCTGTTTTATTGCTGACTTGCTGCGATCGCCTGCTCCAGATCATATAGAATATCGTCGATGGATTCCGTACCGATGGAGAGCCGGATCAATTCCGGGGTTACTCCTGCGGCAATCTGCTCCGCATCCGAAAGCTGCTGATGCGTGGTGCTCGCGGGATGGATAATCAGCGATTTGGAATCGCCGACATTAGCTAAGTGGGAGAACAGCTTCACGTTCTCGATTAGCTTGACTCCGTTAGCCGCTCCTCCCTTAATCCCGAAGGTGAGAATTGCCCCCTGCCCCTTGGGTAGATACTTCTGGGCCAACTCATAAGAAGGGTGGCTCGGCAAGCCTGTATAGCTAACCCAATCCACAGCTTCATGCTGCTCCAGGTACCGGGCTACCTTCAGTGCATTCTCACTATGGCGCTCCATTCTCAGGTGCAGAGTTTCTAGTCCCTGCAGCAGCAGCCAGGAATTGAACGGCGATATTGCTGCACCCAAATCCCGCAGCAATTGTACCCGTGCTTTGATGATATAGGCAATCGGTCCCACAGCTTCCGCGTAGACAAGTCCATGATAGCTGGGATCAGGTTCGGTCAGGCCGGGGAACCGGCCGCTTGCCTTCCAATCAAACTTGCCGCTATCGACAATCACCCCTCCTATAGAGGTACCGTGTCCACCAATGAACTTGGTAGCGGAATGAACAACGATATCCGCACCATATTCTATCGGACGAAGCAAGTACGGACTTGGGAATGTATTGTCTACAATCAGCGGGATTCCATGCTCATGGGCGATAGCCGCCACCGCTTCGATATCCAGCACATTTCCCTGAGGATTGCCGATGGTTTCGGCATATAGCGCCTTGGTCTTGTCCGTAATCGCACTGCGGAAGTTCTCCGGATTGTCGGAATCTACAAAGTGTACTTTAATTCCCAGCTTAGGAAGTGTAGTAGAGAACAAATTATAAGTACCGCCGTATAGACTGGCAGAAGAGACGATCTCATCTCCGGCCCCGGCAATATTAAGGATGGAAAAGGAAATTGCCGCTGACCCGGAAGCTGTCGCAAGCGCACCCGCCCCACCTTCCAGTGCAGCAATACGCTGTTCGAAAACATCGGTGGTCGGATTCATCAGACGGGTATAGATGTTACCAAACTCCTTCAGCGCGAACAAGTTAGCGGCATGCTCTGCGTCACGGAATCCGTAGGAAGTGGTCTGGTAGAGCGGCACTGCACGTGAAAAGGTAGTAGGATCAATCTCCTGGCCTGCATGTACGGCTAACGTTTCAAAGGACAGCTTACGATCTTCTGACAATGGGTTTTCCTCCCTTGATCTGTATAATGGTAAACCTTAACAACTATGAATTGTACCTATTCTCTCACAATCTATGTTATTTGGGAAGAAAAATATCTCATTATTCCAATGTGTTTTATTCAATTAGGAACCTAACAGGATTCTTACGCATGCCCCAGAAAAGAAGGCGCTTGCATAACATCCGATCCCTGACCTGTACCATCCATAACCGGTTGTTTATTCAGGCAAGCCTAACGTTCCTGTGAATTTCTCCCGCCGCAAATAAAAAACAACCAGATTGTCTACAAGCTCCGCCTCTCTGCCATAACCTAACGCCGCCAGCAGCCGTAGGGATCTGTCATTATCGGGATCAACTGTAGCTTCAATGACCTCAAGCTCCATCTGTTCAAATCCAAATTGGATCACCGGAATTAGCGCTTCCTTCATCATACCCAAGCCCCAGAAGTCTCTGGACAGATCGAAGCCAATTTCTGCTTTGCCCAAAGGTACTGCTGTCCAGCAATGGTACCCGCAGGTTCCCGCCATCTGTCCTCTCTGCTTATCAAACACTCCCCAGCGGCAGCCCGAGTCATCGATATGGAACTGGATAATTTCATCGGCTTCAGCAATGTCCCGGCAGGGTGCAATATCCATATACCGCGTTACCTCTTCGTCGGAGAAATGCCGGAATACAGCCTCGTTATCTTCGAGCGTCAGTAATCTTAATCTCAGCCTGTCTGTTTCCATGACAGGATAATTCATCTTCATCAATAACCTCACCGCCTTCCCCCACTGAATCGAATTCAAAGGTTTCCATAACTTTTCGTACAATCAAAAATAGCTACGGCGTCCCAGATTCAAAGACGCCGCAGCCGTTTTTTTGAAAGTATCTGCTATTAATAAGTGTTGTTGCTTTGTTCGCCTTTGGCAATAGCGACTCCGCCGCTCGTGCCGATACGGGTTGCGCCTGCTCCAACCATAACCAGCGCATCTTCTGCGCTGCGCACGCCGCCGGAAGCTTTAACGCCGATATCAGGGCCCACTGCTGCACGCATTAGTGCGATATCTTCCTTAGTTGCGCCGCCGGTGGAGAATCCGGTCGAGGTTTTGACGAAATCGGCTCCGGCTTCTACGGCGAGCTTGCAGGCGCGGATTTTCTCTTCATCCGTGAGCAGGCAGGTTTCAATAATGACTTTGGTCAGTGCTTTACCGCGTGCTGCATCGACTACCGCAGCAATATCCCGCTTCACCAGCTCATTGTTACCGTCCTTCAGTGCGCCGATGTTGATGACCATATCTACTTCACCCGCACCGTTTGCAATCGCGTTCGTGGTCTCAAATGCCTTTGTTTCCGGTGTCGAAGCGCCCAGCGGGAATCCGATAACCGTGCAGACCTTCACTTCAGGGGTGTCTTTCAACACCTCATAGGCAGTAGCCACCCATGCCGGATTCACGCACACTGAAGCAAATGTATAGGTCTTGGCCTCTTCCGCCAGCTTGATGATATCTTCTTTACGGGCATCCGCCTTCAACAGTGTATGGTCAATGATCCCGGATAGTGTGTTTTCGCTCATTATTAATTCCTCCATAATAATCGGTAGTTGACGTTCGCATTCCTTGTAATCATACCAATAGTAGGGCGCTTTGGAAAGCTGTCCCGATAAGCTTAAGCTATAAAAAAGAAGCTTTCCCAGCAGCCATACGTCTGGCATCTAGGAAAGCTTCGCTAATCACATGGATAATCTAATGTCCGCCGGATGGAGACATTCCAATCCGTTTCACCAGCTGGGCACTCGGTTCGTTAAGTCCGGTAATGGTTACTTTCTTGCCGATCGCCTGGTATTTGGACATGATCTTGGCCATGGCATTCACTGCCGACTGATCCCATACATGTGAATGAGTGAAATCAATAATAATCTGCTCCGGGTCACTTTCCGGATTGAAATGGTGAATGAATTGGCTCGTTGTGCCGAAGAACAGCTGACCATGCACCGTATACCGGGTGGAGACGGCTGCCGTATGAATGGTCATGCGGATGGAGGCGATTTTCCAGGCAAAGGTAAGGGCGCTGAGCAGCACACCAAATAATACGCCGATAGAGAGGTTATCCGTGACAACCACTGTAACTACGGTGACCAGCATAACCAGAGCATCGCTTAACGGAACCTTCGACAACGAGCTCAGAGATTTCCATTCAAAGGTGCTAATGGACACCATGAACATTACCCCGACCAGTGCTCCCATGGGAATCTGCTTCACCACATCGCCCAGGACCAGAATCAGGAACAGCAGAAAAATCCCGGAGACAAGGGTCGACAGCCGGGTGCGGCCGCCTGATTTCATATTCACCATGGATTGGCCGATCATCGCACAGCCAGCCATTCCCCCGAATAAACCAGTGACCATGTTCGCCAGACCTTGACCCTTAGCTTCACGGTTCTTGTCGCTTCCGGTGCCTGTAATGTCGTCAATCAGGGTTGCAGTCATCAATGACTCCAGCAGTCCCACGACGGCAAGCGACAGCGAATAAGGCAGAATAATCAGCAGTGTATCCAGTGTAAACGGAAGCTGCGGCAGGTGGAATACTGGCAACGCCGACGTAATTTCTCCCATATCACCAACAGTTCTCACATCCAGATTCAGAACAATGCTGAGCACGGACACCACAATGATCGCAACAAGCGCCGAAGGAACCGCCTTGGTGAAACGGGGGACCGTATAGATGATGAGCAGCGTGAGTGCTACCAGAGCATACATCACCCACCCTTGTCCGCTGAAATGCGTCAACTGCGCCATAAAGATCAGAATCGCCAGCGCATTCACAAAACCGGTCATGACCGGCTGCGGTAAAAAAGTAATAAATCTGCCGAGCTTCAGCATCCCCATGAGGATTTGAATGATTCCGGCCAGCACGGTTGCTGCGAACAAATACTCTATCCCGTGGTTCAGGACCAGGCTACCGACCAAAAGAGCCATGGCCCCCGTAGCTGCCGAGATCATGCCAGGTCTCCCGCCCGCAAATGCCGTAACCACTGCAATACAGAACGAAGCGTACAGGCCTACCATCGGACTGACTCCCGCAAGTATGGAAAAAGCGATTGCTTCCGGGATGAGGGCAATCGCCACAGTCATCCCGGACAAAACATCATTCTTTGTGTTCAAAAACCACACATTCTTCAAACTAAGCTGCTTCAAATCTTTTGTTCCTCCTGTGAATGATATGGATGAGGCGCTTTCTGTATACGTCCGGGTCCGATGCAACTCCAATGCTACTTATTGTACCTGACCCTCCATAACCTCCACAAAAGTTCAATATGCTATTGTAAGCGTTGTTTATGGCATTATACTCGTCCTAACTGCACTATTCGTCCAAATTCTATATATTCAAAATTCGATTTTTGAATTCAACAGCTTCAGCGGGTTTAGCGGTATAACCCGGAAGCTTTCACTTCATTGAAGAACGTATTGAATTCCTCAATATTCAGCTGCTGTGCAGCATCGGACAACGCAGTAGCCGGGTCAGGATGCACTTCCACCATAATCCCGTCGGCTCCGGCGGCGAGCGCAGCCTTGGCACATGGGATCAGAATGTCCTTGCGTCCGGTAGAATGCGTCACATCGACCAGCACCGGCAAATGACATTCCTGCTTGAGAATTGGCACAGCGGAAATATCAAGCGTATTGCGCGTCGCTTTTTCATAGGTTCGGATGCCCCGTTCAATTAGCATAATCTCCATATTTCCCCGGGACATAATATATTCGGCCGCATGAATGAACTCATCGAGCGTAGCAGATAGTCCGCGTTTCAACAGCACCGGCTTATTCACTTCTCCGACTGCTTTGAGCAGCTCGAAATTGTGCATGTTCCGTGCACCAACCTGAATCACATCCACATAATCCAGTGCTTCTTCAATATGGCGGGGGTCTACAATTTCACTAATGGTCAGAAGACCATATTCTGTAGCTGCTTCCCGCAGAATTCGCAGTCCATCCATTCCGAGTCCCTGGAAATCATAAGGGGAGGTACGGGGTTTGAAGGCTCCACCGCGCATAACCTTCACACCGGCCTTCTGCAAAGCCGCAGCAACGGTGCGGGTCTGCAGTTCGCTCTCCACAGAGCACGGGCCAGCGACCATCAGCGATGATAATCCGCCGACCGTAACATTACCCGGCAGTTCGATTACGGTATCCTCCGCATGGTTTTTCCGGGCTACCAGCAGGGACTTCTTATGTTCCGTACTTTGCAGATCAAGCGATGCGGAGAAAATCTGCTTGAAGAGGGTGCGGATCGCTCCGCTTGTGAAAGGGCCTTTATTGCTTGCCACCAGCTTCTCGAGCATCTGTTTTTCCCGTTCGGGATCGAACTTAGGTACACCCTGTTTTTCTTTTAACGCACCAATTTCCTGCACAACCTGGGCCCGCTCGGAGATTAGCTCCAGCAGTTTTCCATTGATCTCATCCAGGCGGCCCCTCAGGCCATTAAGTTCCACGTTGCTCATTACCTTCCACTCCTTCTTGTCCGCTAAATTTGAAATATGAACGCAAAAAGGCCCCCGCCGCAAGGGACGGGGAACCGTGGTACCACCCTAATTTAGATATTAATCCATTCTGAAGCTTAGGCAAAATAGCACCTTCAAGCCAGGCTGGAATTAACTCTGTCTTACACCCTTAACGCGGAGCGCGGGCCGTCCTACACATAACTGCTGCAGCAGTGTACTTCAGCGGCCAACTCGGAAGTGAACTTCGGCGCAAATCGTCTCTTGAGGGTGCTCTCAGTCTCCGGCACACCTTCCCTGTTCAGATCCGTTCCTTACGCTTACTCTCTTCGTCATCGTCATTGTATTATGTCTGGCATCTCAAATGACCAGTTTCTGCTATCTTAATCAAAATAAGTATGACATGCAAGATATCCATTCACCGCATCTCAGCTTTAACGCAGTGCAATTAAATATCCACACTCCAGCAGCACCGATCAGAAAAACTTGCTTACAGTATTAATAACCGTCTCGCTTCTCAGCGGTTTGCTGATATATTCATCCATTCCGGCAGCCAAACATAGCTCGCGGTCTCCTTTTAGCGCATTGGCGGTAACGGCAATGATGACTGGCCGCTTCTCCGGCGGCAGCATTTCTGTGATCGCCTGTGTGGCTTCCAGACCATTCATGCGCGGCATTTGTACATCCATAAAAATAAGATCGTAGCTCTCCCCGCGCACCATCTGCATCACCTGCAGCCCGTCTCCCGCAACATCGACGGAATAACCGCGTTTCTCCAGAATTTTACGCAGCACGATCTGATTGATCTCATTATCCTCTGCTACAAGAATCCGCAGGGGACGGCCTACCGTAAGCGGTTCCGACTCTTCCTTGCCGGCCTCTGTGCCAGACTGCCTGCCGGTTTCTTCCCGGAGTGCCACTGTGAATACAAAGGATGACCCTGACTCCACTGAAGTATCCAGAGCGATTGTGCCGCCCATCATCTCCACTAGCTGTTTGGTAATGGCAAGTCCAAGGCCTGTCCCCTCATGGCGCCGGTTCATGAAATGATCGAGCTGATAGAAGGGCTCAAATAACCGGCTGCGCGAGCTCTCGGGAATCCCGATACCGGTATCAGCCACTGTAAATTGCAGGACCACCCTTTCCCCGGTTCTTGCTGCCATCCGCGCCGTTACCTTTATCCCTCCGGTGTAAGTAAACTTCACCGCATTCCCTACCAAATTAAGCAGGATCTGCTTCAGCCTGTCCCCGTCGCCAATCAGATGGTTTGGCACATCCGGACTGATGTCCATCTCAATACTCAGGCCTTTCTTGTCTGCTCTATGCTGCAGCAGCTCAAGCACTGAATCTACACAGGTCATAAGCATAAACGGCTCTTCATGAAGGACCGTTTTGCCTGCCTCGATTTTGGAAAAGTCCAGAACATCGTTGATGATGGCAAGCAAGGTATCTCCGCTTTGGCGGATGATATCCAGGTACTCTCTTTGCTGCGAACCCGGCTCGCTCATATCCAGCAGCAGGTCCGTCATTCCGATGACACCGTTCATGGGTGTACGGATCTCATGACTCATCATCGCCAGAAATTCACTTTTGGCGCGGTTTGTTTTCTCTGCTGCTTCTTTGGCAATCAACAGCTTCTTCTGTTCAGTAATATCCTTTACGATGATGTAGAATCCTACTGTGATCTTGTTGATAATGATCGGAGCAATGGTCGTCAGCACTTCAACCGAATGTCCCTCCCGATGCCAAATGTGGTCGATGTTCACCTCTGCAGTACTGTTTTCTCTGGGATAGGTGATCACTTCCTCCAGATGCTCAGCCCCGATAATCCGGCCCAAATTCATTCCGACCAGTTCTGGAATGCTATAGCCTGTAAGCTGGCAGGCTTTCTCATTCCCGTTAATAATCTTGCCCTCAAGGTCAAGGGAAATGATCGCATCATGGTTATACTTCTTGAGAGAGGTATACCGTTCGACGGATTCCTGCAGCTTCTTTTCCACATTTTTACGTTCGGTCACGTCACGTCCTACAGCGAGCACGGTGTGCTTCGATCCTTCCTCCATTAGACGAAGGGTGAACTCAATCCACAAGTAACGGCCGTCGGCATGTTGAACCCGGATCTGAACCCTCCGGAAATCTTGAGCTTCAGGGAACTCTAGCCTCTCCAGATCATCGGGATGAATCAATCCGCGGATATCCCGGCCCACCAGCTGCTCGGGATCATAGCCCAGCACCTCGCTTACCGAAGGCGAGCAGTATCTGCAAATATTGTCCGGTGTTGCATAATAGACCACATCGGAAATATTGGCGATAATCTGTTTAAACAACCCGTTCGAAGGATAACCCTGCTCATCCGCCTCTTCTTCAGCAACCAGCTCTGCCAGATGCAGCAGATAATACAGCCTTTTTCCCGTCGAAGGATCGCTGATGAGCGTCATATGGAGCAGCACCGGCACCGGAGGGCCGGAGGCCGTGGATAAATTGATTTTGCACTCAAAAAAAGGTGTCTCTCCAGCATCAAGAGCACCTGCCATCTTTATATATTTCCCTACTGAATCCCCGTATAGAAGCTCTCTGAAATGCTGCCCCAGGAGCTGTTCCTCCGTAAACCCAAGCAACGTGGTTACTGCCGGATTTACGCTGGTCCAGCGTTCGTCAATGGAAAGGAACGCTACTCCAACCACTCCCGTTCTGCATGCATAATCAAAGTGGGAATACGCTTCTGCATGATGTTTTGACATCTATTTTCACCGCCCGTTTGTGGAGTATCAAACGCAAGAAATTTATATTAAATCTTCAATATTAATATCTTGCATTATATGGCGAATGTCAAATGGTAATCTAAGTTTGTTCAGTTGAGCACAACCGGTCTTCAGGGCGGAGTTCTCCCCAGTTCTCCACCTATCCCTGACCCATTCCTTCTCCACAGAAAGGTAAGCAGCATCAGTTAATCCCGGCTAAAAGCTTCTCCACAACCTCTGTAAGGGCCTTAACCTGAAACGGTTTGGTCATATAACCGGAAAATCCTACATTTTGAGCCCGTTCGATATCAGAACTCTGGGCAAACGCACTGATCGCCAGCACCGGGATCGGACGTGTTGATTCATCGCTCTGCAGCCGATCCATCGCTTCATATCCATTCAGATCGGGCAGACCAATATCCAGAATAATCAGATCCGGCAGCTTTCGCCGGGCGATCTGCAGGCCCAGCGCTGCCGTCTCAGCTTTCAGCAGAAGTACGGAAGGCAGATTTTTTTTGAAAATATGATGCATTAAAGCCATATTCAGTTGATTATCTTCCACATACAGCACTGTCTGCTTATATTCCTCCAACAGCATATCCTCCTAAATGTCCAGCGTAATTCTCCCTATGAGACGTCAGAAAAAATAAAAAGCCGAAGAAGGGGACAATTCCCCCCTCTTCGGCTCATGTTCGGCTCATTCGCATGTCCGACTCATTTCCGCCTCATATGATGGTGCTTACAGAAAAGTATAGGCTATTACGCTGGTGTCTTTGTCAAAATCCCAATCCACATAGATGTCGGCAAGCTCCTTACCCAGCATCGGTGCAATGGTGGTAGTATCCTCCAAATATCGTTTTTCCATTTTGCGTTTGGTTGTCTTAAGCGTGTTCTCATAACCAAGGCCAATCAATTCCTTCTCCAAAGGAATCAGAATACCTTCACGTTTAATAATCAGGGTGCGGGGGCCAAGCCACCAGGAATCCGTATGTACCGGCTCCTTCTGTACCTTTCTGCTTACCTCATTAATTTGGGCATGAACCTCATCCCGTCCAGCATAATCGTCAATCTCCGCGTCCTCATGCTTGATGAGCGCAACGATCATTCCTGAAGCGTTATGTATCCCCCAATCATAGAAAAGCTCGCCGACCTCAACAGCCATCATGTCCTTCAGGTAAGCTGCGAGCTCTGGAAGCAACGATTTCATCAAAAGCTCACGTGTGTACCGAAAAGCCTGCTCCTCTTCCTTGTTAAGCAAAAACCGCTCCACAGGTCCGATAAAATTACGTATATGCAGTGCTATGCAGTGCTTCCCGATGGAAGCATGTATGGACTCAGGTCCCTTCCCAAATCGCTCCCGAAGCAGTCTTCCTGCATAACTGGATAGTTGGCTAGTAAGTTCCGTAGTGCTCATTCAATTTCCTCCAGCATTAAATTCTTTTGTGTGTGTGGGTCTGTGGGGAGAACTTCGCCTGCTGAAAGAAACGGCTAGTTCACTTAAGTATAATATTATCCAGCCTCTGCGTATACAGTAAAATTACCCAAAATATCGAACCCGGAAATAAATCCCATATAGATTATATAGCTTGTCCAAATAATCAAAAGCGGACTACACCTGCATCCCTGTCCGGTTCAACAAAAAGGAGTGCCGTTGCTGCTGCCAGCGCTGGCACTCCTTGATCATGATCATATCCCTAGTACCTTACTATTACCATTATTGCAGCTGCCAGTCACTGATATTGAAATCTTTTTTGGCGAGCTTCTCCTCTACCAGGAAGATCTTTGTACCTTCCAGCAGCTTCGTCCCCTCATCAGTGAAAGGCGTATCCTTGATATCACTGATCGGATTTACCTGCTTAGCAAGTTCTGGTGTAGTATCCCCGATTTCAGCCAGGAACTGATAATATTCATCTTCATGCTGCTTCAAATCGGCCAGTGCCTTCTCGCGCGCCGCATTCCAGACTTTCGGGAAATCCGGGAACTTCTCCAGATATTTCTCGGATACAACCGTAGCGCTCGAGCCCAGCAAGTCCGGATGGCTCGAAGCATCATCCAGATGGGCATAGCCCTGCTCAAGCAGCTTCAATGCATTCACCCCGGTGTTGGTTGTGGCGTCCACATCTCCACGTGCGAGTGCGGCTGTGGCGTCAGGAATAAGCATATGGACCAGTTTATAATCGGTCACACCCTCCTGCTTGAGCAATCCGACCACATAACGGTGCATGAAGGAGCCTTTTTGAATAGCGATCGTCTTGCCCTGAAGATCTTTTACTGTCTTCGGACCATCTTTTTTACCAATCAAATAGCCTACGGTATGGGCTGAGGATTGCCCGATTAATCGTGTTTTGGCCCCAGAGGCATATGCGATAATGGCCGGGGTGTCACCAAGACTGCCGAAATCCAGGCGGCCGCTGATCAGCGACTCCGTTTGATCCGGACCATTCGGGAAGCCGGTCAGCTTCACTTCAGTGATGCCGTGCTTCTTAAGTTCATCCTGAATGATTCCTTTGTACAAGCCCCAGCCCTCTGCGCCTCCCGGCAAGTTAAGCTTATTAGAACCAATGAAACCAAAATTCAGCACCGCCGGAACATTACCGGACCCTTCAACACCCGCTGCCTCAGCAGTGTTTCCTGCCGCGGCTGGCGAACCCTTGCTGCCGGGATTTGCATTATTTCCGCAAGCCTGCAGGACTAGCATTACCATTGTTACGCCTGCGATAAGTGCAAGGCGGCCCCCTTTTGCCCATCGGTTCTGAATTCCTCTATACGTCTTCTTCATTAACCTGTCCCCCTCAATCTTCTGCTAAATATGATCTATGAAGTCTCAGAATCCGGCTCTGGCGGCCAGCTTATACATAAAGTCATGACTGGCCACCGGCTGTCTGCCCTTGCCCCAGCCCACTTTTTCACGGTATCCTCCGAGCAGTCCCTGCAGTTCCAGCTCCTCCTCTGTCACCCCGGTAACCTGTTCAGAATCGGGAGCGACATACAGGGCATCCGCCGGGCAGTACAGCTCACACATGAAGCAGGTCTGGCAATCGCTCTGCCGGGCGATGACGGGAATTCCATCCTCCACCCTATCGAACACGTTCGTCGGGCATACAGACACACATTGGTTGCATTCTACACACTTGGCAGCGCTGATGACTTCAATCACAACCGCACACTCTCCTTCGCTACGTCTTCTGTTCTAACCCAGACCTCATCCAGTCCGCCACTGATCAGGCGGTGATGCTGGCCGTTGTCCGTCTGCTTGTAATCTTCCCGCTTATGCATGCCGCGGGTCTCCGTTCTTGCCAGCGCGGAGCTGTACATCCAGCGGGCCGTCGCCGTCATGGCTTCTGCTTCACGAGCCCGCACGCCTTCAGATGTGCGCTGGATTTCGCGGCTCCGCTGCTCCTTCCATAGTCGGTTCAACCGGTCAAGTGACGCGGTGAGCCCTTGTTCCGTCCGGAACAAATTAATATCATACGGCTTCACTTCAGCCTGCACGGCAGCGGCGTAATCTGCTGCTCTGGCTGCCGCTCCCGGCTGCACTTCCTGGTGAACCAGCGGCGAGGAAGACAAGCCGCTTGGCGCACGTTGCACCGAATATCTGCCGAGGCTCTCCGCATAAGCCGCTGCCCCTTCTCCGGCGAAGGAGCCGGAGGACATGGCCCAGGCGGCATTGTGGCTGCCGCCGCCCGTAAAGCCGCCGCAGATCAACTCGCGGGTAGCGGCATCTCCTGCGGCATACAAACCGGGCACGCCTGTTCCGCAGGACTCATCCGTAATGCGGATACCGCCCGTTCCGCGCACTGTGCCTTCAAGCCGCAGGGTCACCGGAAAGGCTTCCTTGAAGGGATTGATACCGCGGCGGTCGAACGGCAGGAAGAAGTTCGTCTGGGCAACCCGCAGCAGCGGCTGCAGCTCCTCCGAAGCGCCGTCCAGCTTCGCATATACCTGCCGTCCGGCCAGCAGATTTCGGGCAATGACGGAACGGCCCTTCTTGGAGCCAGCGCCTTCCACTTCACTTCCGTCTTCATAATAAAAGCTGGCATAGCTGTAATATGCCGTCTTCGTGACGGAAGAGAAGGTGGGGCAGATGGCATAGGCATTGGAGAACTCCATGCCCGATAAGCTTGCCCCCGCCTCGGCGGCGAACAAATATCCGTCGCCAGTAAGAACGTTGCAGCCCAGCGCCTTGCTGAGGAAGGCGCACCCGCCTGTGGCTATGACGACGGCCCCCGCCTGTACGCTCCAGGGTTCACCGTTCTGGGTCTGCACCCCGGCGGCTCCGGCTACGCCGTGTTCATCGGCCAGCAGCTCAAGCACCGGGCTGTGATCGAGAATCTTCACACCCGCCTTCTTCACCAGCTTACGCATCAGCCGCATATATTCCGGCCCCTGCAGCCCTCTGCGGTAGGGGTTGCCTTGCTCATCCACCGGAAATGGATAACCCGAGACGCCAAGCCTGTTCATGTTCTCATAGGTACGGTCCAGCACCCGGTCCATCCAGCGGTGCTCGGCGAGCTGGCCGCCCAATGCGAAGCGGCTGGCCTTCGCCTCTTCCCGGAGCTTAACGTCAGGTTTCACATACCAGACGCCTGTACCCGAAGGCGCCGTTGCGCCGCTTGAGCCGCAGTAGCCTTTATCGGCAAGGATGACCTTCACTCCCTTGGCCGCCGCCGTAAGTGCTGCCCAGGTTCCTGCCGGCCCTCCTCCAATTACAAGCACATCCGCTGTCAGACTCAGCGTTCCCTTAGATACCGTATTATTCATTTTCATTGCCCCCTTGGATTCATGGTTTCAAAAAGCCTTACCCTTGATAGCTGTCACGCCAGTACAGGAATTTGCGCTCAATGGCGCGGAACAGGGAATCGATCAGTTTACCAACCACAGCGAAAATAAGAATGCCTACAAAGATAACTTGCGTATTGGAATTCTGCTTCGCTTCATTAATGAGGAACCCTACGCCAGACTGCGAGCCGATCAGTTCAGCTACAACCAGTCCGATCCAGGCCACCGCCATCGACAGGCGCAGACCCAGCAGAATGCCGGGCAGCGCCGCCGGAAGAATCAGCCGCCGCAGCCTCTGGAGCGGGCTGAAGCCCAATACTTTCGCTACTTCAAACAGCTTGTTATCCACTCCCCGGATGCCCATAAAAGTATTGATATAAAGCGGAAAAAAGGATCCGCTCATTATAATGACCACCTTCGAGACCTCGTCAAAGCCGAACCATAGAATAATCAGAGGAGCAATCGCCAGATGAGGAACCAGCCGCAGCACCTGAATGGTGGGGTCCAGCAGGTATTCCGCACTGCGGAACAAGCCGGTCAGAACACCGAACAGCAGACCGAGAATACCGCCGATGAGAAAGCCAATGCCAGCTCTGCCTATACTGACACCCAGATGATGGGGCAGCTCCCCGGTAGCGGTAAGCTCGGCAAATGCCGATATAATCGACAGCGGTGTCGGCAGGAACTCCGGTGAGATCAGGCCGGCACTGCCGGCAAGCTGCCATACCGCAAGGACTACGGCAGGAATGGCAGCGCCGCTTCCCCAATCGGACAAACGCATCTTCCAGGCAGAGGAAGTTGATGAATTCACGTTCTTAGCTGCCGTTATGGGAGCCGTTCCACTATAATCCCTCGCTTCCCGTACCCCTTTGACTGTCTTGACGATCGCCTCTATTCCTTCACTCATGCTGTGTATCTCCTCCTATCCTTGGTAACTGTCCTGCCATCTCAGCAGACGCCGTTCAATCAGACGGACGATTGTATCACTCAGCAAACCGGCAGCAGCAAAAACAATAATGCCCACGAACACCACAGGTGTATCGGCAAATTGGCGTGCATCTGACATCATATATCCAATACCGGAGGTTGAAGCAATCAACTCAGCGACCACCAGTCCCAGCCAGGAGAGTCCAAGCGACAGGCGCACACCGAGCATAATGTTCGGTACTGCCGCCGGCAGCACCAGCCGGACAACCTGCTTCATTCGGCTGAAGCCCAGCACCTTGGAGACCTCGAACAGTTTGTTATCAGTCCCGCGTATGCCCATGAACGTATTGATGTATATCGGGAAAAAAGCACCTTTCGCGATCAGCAGCACCTTGGATTCCTCCCCAATACCGAACCACAGGATGAACAGAGGTACCACAGCCAGACTGGGAATCATGCGGATCATTTGCAGCGAGGGGTCCAGCAGCTTCTCCGAACTGCGGAACAACCCGACCAGAATACCAAACAGCAGTCCCAGCCCGCCGCCAAGAATAAAACCAGACAGCGCCCGTCCCGTGCTAATTCGCAGATTGCTCCACAAATCACCGCTGGAGGCCAGAGACACGAACGACTTGGCAATCGTGTAAGGAGTTGGAAACAGCATGTCGGAGATCATTCCGTAATGTCCCAGCACCTGCCATAGAATCAGAATGCTTCCCGGCAGCAGCAAGCCAAGTCCGGCTATAGCTGCTTTTCCGGTTCTTCTTGCACCACTCAATGCCACAGCCCTTTGACTCATTAGTGCTTTCACCTCCTTCTATCCATAAAGTAATAAAACACATCAGATAAGTCGGATATAATGCCGTAAAAAATGCTAACCTTTCACGTTCAGGAGTGTTGTGCGATACACATACAACGGTTCAGCACAAGCACTAGGAGATTGCGCATGAGGCCTTAATGAAATGGAATACATTAAATCCCTGCACCGTCTGTGAGCTCAAGCTCATCCACCTTTTCAAAATAATTCAGCACCTTGAGGCGCAGCTCCTGAAAAGAACTTGTCGTTTTTTTGCGCGGATACGGCAGATCCACCGGTACGATCTTGCGGATCTTGCCGGGACGCGGTTCTAGAATGACTACCCTGTTGCCTAGGAATACCGCTTCATCAATATCATGGGTTACAAAAATCATCGTGGTCCGGTTCCGCCTCCAGATGTCCAGGAGCACCGCCTGCATATGCGCCCGGGTGAAGGCATCCAGTGCTCCAAACGGCTCGTCAAGCAGCAGAATCTTAGGATTCCGAAGCAGCGCGCGGGCAATGGCCACACGCTGGGCCATGCCGCCGGACAACTCGCGGGGATAAGCTTTTTCAAATCCGCCGAGCTTGACCAGATCAATCAGCTCATCAACTTTCCTGCGGATTTCGGGATTACCGAGCGGCAGATCGGAGGCGATATTCCTTTCTACGGTAAGCCAGGGGAACAGCCGGTGCTCCTGAAAAATAAACCCTTTATCGATGCCCGGCCCCCCAATCTCAGCCCCCTCCAGCGTGACTCTGCCGGTATAACCGGTGTCCAGACCGGCGATGATGCGCAGCAGTGTGCTTTTTCCGCACCCGCTCGGACCGATGACCGTAATGAATTCACCCTCCTGCACCTGAAGCTCCACATTCTGCAGCGCCTGCACCCGTCCCCCAGCCTTACCAAAGCTCTTATTCAGCTGTGTGATCGACAGCAATGCTTCTCCCATATCCGCTCCTCCTTCAGCTTGTTCTCTAGAGATGCAACAAAAAAACAGAGGTTCCGCACGGTAGATTAGCACGGATACCTCTGTCTGAACAGTCGGCAATATTTAATTCAAAGTAAGTCAATTGGAATTTGTATATTTAAAATATCATCTAACTCTGAGTCTGTCAACAGTAATTCACAATTAGATCAGATACCTCAAATAGATATACACACTTGAGATTACAATCGACAGAATCATCAGAGGAAAGCCGAATTTCAAATATTTCATGAAGGTGATCTGATGACCTTCTTTTCCCGCGAGACCTGCTACAATAAGATTCGCACTCGCGCCAATCAGCGTCCCGTTCCCTCCCAGACAAGCCCCGAGTGCGAGACTCCACCACAAAGGCTCCAGGTTGTGGATGCCCAGGGTGCCCATCTCCTGAATCAGAGGAATCATCGTTGCTACAAAAGGAATGTTGTCCAGAAAAGCAGAGGCCAGCGCGCTCAGCCATAAGATCAGCATCGAGCTGGCCACCAGATTTCCGCCGGTAAGCTCCATCGCTTTGCCTGCCAATTCTGCGATCACACCCGTCTCCACCAGGCCTGACACGAGCACAAACAGACCGATAAAGAAAAATATCGTAATCCATTCCACACTTTTAAAAGCCTTAAGCAGCATCTTTTCTCCACCAGTCAGGAGAAGCAGCACAAAAGCTCCAGCTAATGCCACTGTTGCCGACTCCAGATGAATCAACTGATGCAGGAAGAAGCCTAGAATCGTCAGTCCCAGCACCCATAGACACTTGCGCAGCAGCTTGCGGTCCTTAAGCATCGCATGTTCATCCATCTCCATTATTCTCTGCTGCAGTTCAGGAGAAGTCTTGAGCTGCTTGCCGAACATCAGCAGAAACAGCGGCAAAAATGCCAAAATGATGATCAGGATCACTGGAGCGAGGTTGTTGATAAACGCCATGAACGTCAGCTCTTTCACGGCACTGCCGATCATAATATTCGGCGGGTCTCCAATCAGGGTCGCCGTTCCGCCCACGTTCGAGGCAACGATCTGCGATAGCAGAAACGGCATGGGTTTGATTCGTAGCTGCCTCGTAATACTGAAGGTAATCGGCACCATTAGCAGGACGGTGGTCACATTATCCAGAAACGCCGAGCATAGCGCTGTAACGAGCACCAAAGCCACTAGAATCCGCCTTGGCTCACCCTTAGCCAGCTTGGCTGATTTTACCGCCACGTAACTGAACAAACCAGTCTCCGCAGTAATCCCCACCATCATCATCATCCCCACCAACAGGCCAAGTGTATTGAAATCAATATGCTTCAGCGCTGTTTCCTGTGTGACAATTCCTGCCCCAATCATAATCAAGGCTCCCAGCATCGCCACAATCGTGCGGTGAACCTTCTCAGAAATAATCAATCCGTATGTAAGCAGAAAAATACCAATTGCCCAAATCCCTTGCTGTTCCATAATGCCCCCCATATATTTCGCCTTGCTTGTCCTAGAGCTTATCATATCTTCCTTGGCGGCAAAAAAAAAGCCCGAAAGCCATTCGCCACTCAGCAGTTAGCTGCGCAGGTTCAAGGACATCCGGGCTTTGGAGCGTTATTTTGGAAGATTTTACACTTTGCTCTACATCTCTTTCGTCAAGGTAATCAGACCTTCCGTCTGGTTCCAGGCCACATTCCATTGCAGAAGTTCGGCAATGAAGCGCAGGGGAACCATCGTTCTGCCATCCTTGTTAATGATGACTTTGGCACCGACGGATTTCTGCATGCCATTGACTTCCATTACATTGCTATCAATCCAGAACTTCAACGTATCGCTGCCCGCCATTACCCATACGGTGCGGGTCTGGTGATCATATTTCACTTTTGCACCAATCCCCTCACCAAGGTAACGCAGCGGGATATAGGTGGTACCGCTCATATTGGAAGGCATCGTATCCATCATCGTTACATTCCCATTAATGTTCAGTTCTTGGCTGTGCAGCTTCATCCACACCGTGGTCATGCTGGCTGGAACAGCCGCTTCCTGAAACTTGTCGTTGAACTGGGAGACAATTGCTCCCGACAGAGCTAGTCCTACACCGAACATCGTCTTATAGCCAGCGCGGTTCGTGGAATAAGAAGCCGAATAATCTCCTGCAGCATACTGGTCCAGCGTGCTCTGCACCTGTCCTTCATGGGCCTTGAGTGCAGTCTGTGCCGCACCTGTCGGCAGGTTCTCAGCAGTTGCAGTACCCAGGAATTTGCCCAGCTCCATAGTGAAGCTGTCGATCCGGGCAAGCACTGCTGCACGAGCGGCAGTATCATTATTCTTCACTGCATTCACATAATCACTTTGTGCAGTGATATGGTTGCCTACCCATATCTGTTCAAAAGCATCCCCGCCAGCAGCGCCATAGATCGAGGCTACAGCCGCCTTGAAATCAGCTGTGTTACCCGCTTCGGCATTAATAAGGGCCTGGTAGTCGGCTTTGCCGTCCAATTGCTTCTGCATTTCCAGTACCGAGAGCGCAAAGTGCTCTGCAGCTACACTGTTCAGGGCGGAACGGAGGTCAGCAGCCTTCGTATCCGGACGGGTGTTCTGGAACTTTTCTGGCATTTGCGTTGCAATGGCTGTAGACAACACCTTGCTGATCGTGAACATTTCCTGGAAGCCTGTGCGATAGGTCGTATAGGCCTTGTCATAATCACCGGCGACATAAGCATCGAATACCTGCTGCACATGATTTTCATGACTGCGAATGGCTCCTTCTGCCGCTGTTTGCGGAAGTTTACCGGCAGTTGCGGTACTCAGAAAGGCAGCAAACTCTGTGACGAAGCCCTGAACCTCCTGCTCTGCTTTTTGACGGGCAGGGGTGTCATTCGCTTTGGTGGCTTTGACCAAATCATCCGTATATTTATTATGTTCGCGGAAGATCCGTTCAAATTCCATACCTCCGGCTTCACCGTACAGCGAGGTAATCGCCGGCTGCATGTCCAGCGCATTCTGATCCAACGCCTGATATGCGGCAGCAGCATCTCTGGAACCGTCATAGGCTTTGGTCATTGCGGTAACCGCAAGGGTAAAATGCTCGGATAGCAGATAGTCGAGACTCGCTCTAAGCTGGGCTGCAGGTGTATCAACAACTGCTTTAGGCGGCGCAGCTGCCGCACTCGCCATCACCGGCAACATCAGGGACAAACTTAGTACAGGGGCTAGCAATTTCTTCAGCTTCATTTTCTTACCTCCTTGGAATGGGTGAGCCTTAGCTCAAGTGAATGATGCATAATCGATACTCACTCTTCAGTCTCTTCAGCGCATGCGCAATAACTTGCTTACACTAATGAATCGTAGCGTTTATATTTTTGGATCACCTTTTTTCATAAAAAATTTTTAAGCTCATCCATTATCAATCACAGCCCTGCCCGGATTCCAATGGATGAAAACGAAAAAAAACAATACACTAATCCAATACACTCAACTAGTACTCTCACCCACTACACTAATCCTCAGCAAAAACATCTTTTCAACGAAACTGCAAACTTACACTCATATACTTACATTTTGTAAGTTTATTGTGATACAATAACTTCATCATCCTGCTTACAAACGGAGAGGCGTGCAGACCCAAACTTACATTCGGGGTGAACCCTTCGCCGCCACTATAAGCTTCTATATTTCACTCAGACAGAAAAACACATATTCTACATTACAAGGGGTTTGAACGATGGACAACGACGCTACAGTAGAAACTTTGCCGGAATTTGAGTTTGGCATTTACACATTGGGGGATATCGTTACCGACTGCCATACAGGGCAGCGGATCAGCCCCCATCAGCGGATGAAGGAAGTGATCGAGGCCGCCAAGCTGGCGGATGAAGCGGGGCTTGATGTATTTGGGGTAGGTGAACATCACCGGCTGGACTTTGTGATCTCATCTGTACCGGTTGTGCTGGCCGCCATCTCCCAAGTGACCAAGCGGATCAAGCTAACCAGTGCAACAACGGTGCTCAGCACTATTGATCCGGTGCGGGTGTTTGAAGATTTCGCTTCACTCGACTTGTTGTCCGGCGGCCGCGCGGAGATCATCTCCGGACGGGGGGCATTTCTGGAATCCTTCCCGCTGTTCGGTTACGAACTGGAAGACTACAAACAGCTTTTTACCGAGAATTTGGAGCTTCTGCTGCAGCTCAACCAGCAGGAAGTCATGAATTGGAAAGGGCATTTCCGCTCCCCGCTCAAGAATGCCGAGATCGCCCCGCGCCCCCTGCAGCAGAAGCTTCCGCTCTGGGTCGGCATTGGCGGCTCCGCCGAAAGCGCCGTACAGGCTGGAAGCTTGGGTATCGGCATGGCTATTGCCATTCTCAGCGGCAGCCCTGAGCCTTTCCAGAATCTTGCCGACACATATCGGCGGAGTGGAGCCGCAGCTGGACATTCAGCCGCAGATTTGAAGATCGCGATTACGAGCCATGGCTACATTGCCAAGACATCACAACAGGCGTTGGACGAATATTACCCTTACTATTACAGCTACCGTAACGCCATCAGTCCAAGCCGTAATCAGGAATACCGCGTCTCCCGCAGCGATTTTGGCCACTTCGTGTCCCCGGTCAATACACTGGCTGTCGGCAGTCCGCAGCAGATTATTGAGAAGATCCTCTACCAGCATGAGCTGTTCGGCCACAACCGCTTCATGACCCAATTGGATATCGGCGGCATTCCGTACAGCAAGGTGGCTACAGCAATTGAACTGCTGGCTACTGAGGTAGCCCCGGTTGTTCGCAGAGAAATCGCCAAGAAGAGCAGCATTTCACCTCAGAAGAAGGGGCTGTCCCAGCAGTAGATTTTCTACAACTCACCAGCTTCCTTCATGTATAAATCCTCAAAAAATAAACAGCGATTCTCCCGTTAGTGGAGAATCGCTGCTTTGCGTTTTGGGTCATTGGCTGCAAGGGTGTCCCAGCCATTTCATGGCTGAGAGGGCACCTCCGTGCTCTATCACCTTTTGCCAACAGTACAGTCCATCAAACTCTGGCAATAGAATGAAAAATTCCGATGAGTTTGTCAGCAATTTGGGTGAGGGGCAGCAGATGGTCGATGCACTTCAGCTCCACTGCAGCTTTTGGCATACCATATACTACACAAGTGGCCTCCGATTCGGCTATGGTAACGCTCTGAAGTGCTGCTTCCTTCGCACGCTTCATGGCGTAGGCCCCATCAGCTCCCATTCCAGTCATAATGACATAAGCCTTCTTCAACCCTCTTAGCTGTGTGATAGAATCAAACATTACCTCTACAGAAGGCCGATGGCCATTCACCGCGTTCTGCTCATGAATGACCGTGCGGTATTTGCCCGCTCCTATACTTTCTACTTCTAGATGTTTGCCCCCAGGCGCAATGTACACGTAACCCGACTCCAGGATTTGATGGTGCCCCGCTTCCACCACCCTGAGATTGGAATGCTGATCCAGACGCTGAGCAAGGGAGGCGGTGAACCTAACGGGCATATGCTGAACCACCACTACCGGAACACCAAAATCTCCGGGTAAAGCTGTAATGACCTTCTCCAGTGCCTTCGGCCCGCCTGTAGAAGTGCCTATTGCACAAATACCGCTAATCCGCTGTTGATGGGGCTTGATTTCTACGGATGGGGGCGGCGAAGGGATTCTAACCTGTCTGCCCGCCTGCGCCGTAGCAGGAGCCTTTGGTGCATCATTCCCCCACTTTTGGACGGAGGGATGTGAAGAAGAAGCCGCCTGGAGCATCATTCTAAGTTCTTTCTGCTTGGAGATTAGCTCGGTAGAGATGGAACCCGAAGGTTTGGCAATGAAATCCACTGCACCCAGCATCAATGCCTGAACGGTTGCATCTGCCCCCTCCTGGGTAAGCGAGCTGACCATGATTACAGGGGTCGGCCTTACTCTCATCACTTCCGCCAGTGCCTTTAATCCGTCCATAACAGGCATTTCCACATCCATGGTAACCACATCCGGCCCTATAGCCACTACCTGCTGTACCGCTTCGGCACCATTCTTAGCCGTACCAGCGACTTCAAAACCGGGAAATCCTTTGATCATCTCTGTCAGCAGCTTTCTCATGAATGCGGAATCATCAACGACAAGTACTCTGATAGCCATCTGATCTAATTCCCTCCTTTCTGTTCATTTCCGCCTGTCCGGCTAACGGATCTATTCTTCAAACAGCTGTTCCACCTTCAATATGCTGACCACACCACTGTCCGATTTGCCGATCCCGTCAAAAAACATGCTGTTGAGTCTGCCCAAACGCTCCGGTGGCGGCCCTATGTCATGAATACGAACCACCTTATTCACATGGTCCACCAGAATCCCCACCTTCTCCTCTTGCCGGTTGATCACTATAATACGGGACCGCTTCGTAAGCTCAGTATTTTCGAACTCAAATCGCTTGCGTAAGCTGATCACGGGTACGATTCTGCCTCTAAGATTGATAACTCCCTCCACATAAAAGGATGTATGGGGGAGGCGGGTAATTTCCTGCACACGGATAATCTCATGAATATCCTGAATCGGAATCGCATAATGTTCCTGTCCAATCCCGAACTCTACATACTGGTCTGCTGTATCCAAAGCCATCTGGCATCACCTGTCTTTCTCGGATTATGACATCCGGAATGCTTCCAGCGACTCGTTCAGCATTGCTGTAGAATCCACTAGATCATGCGAGGAGGCAGAGGTCTCTTCAGCGCAGGCGCAGACCTCCTGGCTTGCCGCGGCTATGCTCTGAACCGACTGCAGCACATCATCGGCCTGCGCTGCCTGTTCTTCACTTGCCGCTGCAATTTCTGTAATCAGCTGGGCTGTTTCATTCACAATACCCTTGATCTTATCGAATGCTGCTGCCGCATCCAGTGAGGATTGCACACCAAGACCAACTGCAGCCACGCTTTTCAATGTATTTTCCTGCATCGTCTCGATAATCTGTGCGATCTGGCGCGTAGCTTCTCCGCTTCGTTCTGCCAGCTTGCGGACTTCGTCGGCCACCACCGCAAAGCCTCTGCCATGCTCTCCGGCCCTAGCTGCCTCAATAGCGGCATTCAGTGCCAAGAGGTTGGTCTGCTCGGCAATATCATCGATCAGCTCCAGGATGTTGCCTATTTTCTTGGAATCCTCCTGCAGCTTGCCCATCTGTTGACTTGCGGCGTTCATTTCATTAATAGAAGCATCTACTATCCGCATGTTTTCCGTTGAAATACCCACCGTCTGCTGGTACATCACGGAGGCCTTTTCCGCGTTCTGAGCCACCGAGGTTACGGCTATACTCAGTTCCGACACCAGCGTTGTCATCGTCTGGGCATCATTCGCCTGATGGGTGCTGCTGCGGACTACTTCCTCCGTATTTTGCGAAATTTCACGCGAGGCTATGGCAACAGTCTGTGACAGGCTTGCTGTTTTTTCGATGAGCGATTTGATTTTACCGGTCATATTGTTAATAGCCATTCCCACTTGCCCTATCTCGTCTTTACTGCGCAGATCCAGAGGTTCTACGGTAAGATCACCGCCCGTCAATCGTTCCATAACGCTCTGAATCAGCTTGAACGCTGCGCTAATTTTACGGATGTACAGAAAACCCAGAATAAAGGACAGGGCCAGAAGAGCTACACTTATAGCGAGAACCTTTATGAAAGAATTGTATATGGCGTCCTCTGACTTTTGGACCTCATTTGTCATAAACAATTCTACAATCTCCGATGCGGAATCAAGCTTATCCCGCGCTTCATTGAACTGGTCCACACGCAGCAGTTCATTCGTAACCCTTTTCTCCCCGGGAGCTGCCAGCAGCTCGTCGATAAATCCGGCCCACTCGGCGAATTGGACTTGGGCATCTGCAAGGTCCTCAGTAATCTTGCTGTTGCCGTCCCCCTTCAGGTCGAGAATTCGCGGATCGTTATATTTATTAATTACTTCCTCCGCTTTGTCTATACGTTCATTGACTTGAGAAAGGTTAGCCGTATATTCGTCAAGTGATTTCTTATCTCCGGTGCCCAGGTATAGTTGTACGGCGGAGTACGCCTGATACATGTCCCTGTCAGCGTTCAGCATGTAATTGGTCAGAATATACCCATGATCGTATAATACACGCACCAGATTATCTCTTGACGAGTTCACCAGACCTAGGGATAGATAAGAGGTCAGCGCCATCGCCAGAATGGGGATCATCAATACAGACAACAGCTTTGCCTTCACGGACATCTTTATTTTTTTCATTATGGGTCACCACATTTCTTCAGATTTAATTAGAATAATGAACCTATATCAAAAATCAGGGCCACCCTGCCATCTCCCATAATTGTAGCTCCTGTAACGCATTTGATTTTACCGGCATATTTACCAATGGATTTCACGACAATATCTGCGTTGCCGTTTAATTCATCCACCACAAGCGCGACCCGCTTTTCGGCCATCCCGAGAATGACCACCTGTTGATATGCCTTTTCCAATGGGGGCTTCCCCCAGCCAAGCACTTCCTGCATGTATAACACTGGAAGGACTTCCCCCCGCAGACTCATAACAGGCTGCTTCTGGACATAACCGGTTTCTTCGGGTTTCATTCGCAGGATTCCCAGTATATTCGACATTGGAAGAATAAAATTCGTCTCCCTCACCTTAATCTGCAGTCCAGGGATGATCGCCAGTGTGAGCGGAAGCCGGATACGGAACTCTGTTCCCTGGCCTACTTCGCTCTGGATGTCAATAACACCGTTCAATTTCTCAATATGATCACGGACGATATCCATACCAACTCCCCGCCCGGAGATATCACTAACGACAGCCGCCATGGAGAAACCCGGTTTGAAAATTAACTGGATCGCTTCACGGTCTGACAGGTTCGCTGCTGCCGCTTCACTAATGATCTGCTTCTTGACCGCACTCTGCCGGATGCGTTCCGGATCTATTCCATTGCCGTCATCCATTACACGGATAACCACCTGATTTCCTTCATGGGAGGCTTGAATCGTCAAGGTTCCCTTTGGCGGCTTGCCTTTTGCCAACCGCTCCGCTTCCGATTCAATTCCGTGGTCCACGCCGTTACGGAGCAAATGGATCAGCGGATCAGTGATTTCTTCAATAACCGTCCGGTCCATTTCGGTTTCACCCCCAACCAGGCGCAAATCAACCTCTTTGCCCAGCTGTTTGGATAAATCCCTTACAATCCGGGGCATCCGGCTGAATAATTGCTCGGCAGGCAGCATTCTGATCTTCATCACCTGCTCCTGCAATTCATGGATGACTCGCCCCAGATGATCCGTCTGCCCATCCAGCTTGCTGCACTCCTCATCTCCACGGTACCGCTGATTCAGAAGCCGCCCAGCCTGTTTGATGCCCACTTGGTCAATTAACAGTTCTCCCACCAGATTCATCAGATGTTCCAGCCTTTCCACATCTACCCGGATAGATCGTGTTTTTTTCTTATCTGCCGGCTGGACGGGGGCAGGTACACCGGTATCGGCTGAAAGTGTGGAGGCTTCTAGGTCCTGGACAGGTTCTCCGTCCGGTTCACGGACTACGGCCGAAGGAATTCCCTTTGGCACATCAGGCACATCTGGCACATCTAGCACATCTAGCTCATCTAGCTCATCTGGCTCCTCCAGCTCAATGTTCTGAATCCGGACCTCTGCCACCTCAACCAGTGAAACCAATTTTTTATGCAGTTCATGATCCGGCAAGTCCGAAATCAGGAGGAATTGGAGCGACTGGTATTGATCCTCATTCTGCTCTGCAGCCGACTCGTCCAGCAGAGGACTCATATTCACAATGTCGGCAAGATCAGAAAGACGTTGATGAATAATCGCTGCCCGTGCAGCTTTCATCAGACAATCCTGCACCAGCAGGATTCCCACATCCAGAATAGCCTTCCCCTGCTCCTGAGCCTCCAGACAGCGGTAATGCTCATCCAGAGTCAGCGATAGCGGATGGAGCTTAACAGATTCAGTCCACGACTCCGCAATAGGGGCAGAACCTGAGCCATGAATACGAAAAGATGCAATTCTGGATAAAATCCCTTCAATGGCCGTTTCACCGGCACCAGAGGACAATTCCTCCTTGAGAAGCTTGATGATATCCAGACTATCAATAAGCAGCTCTACCAGTTCATTGGTCACATCCAGTTGTTTGGTGCGGATCAGATCCAGTAGAGACTCCATTTCATGGGTCACATTCTTAATAAGGTCAAAGCCCATGGCTGCTGAAGATCCTTTGAGGGTATGTGCTGCTCTAAAAAGCGATTGGATCGTTTCATCATCGCAGTTGCCTTGTTCAAGCAGAAGCATCTTTTCCTCCATGATTTGAATCTGCTCATCTGCTTCTTCCATATACACTTCCAAAAACTGGTTCATATCCAAGTGCGATCACCACATCTCCCGGGGAACCACCCCTTATTGCTGTACAATCTAGTTTTATCAAACAAATCTAGTGACAAAGTGATTTAAATATAAAAAAATATAGAGAAGATATGATAAAATCATAGATATGAGCATTGCTTTGGAGGTAATCCCTTTATGAATAAACCCAAAATCCTTGTAGTGGACGATGATCGAGATATCCTTATTCTTCTAAAAAAACGGCTGGAGCTTGAAGGTTATGAGGTATTTACAGTCTCAGAGGGTGAAGAAGTAATCCGGCTGGTTAAGCTTCATTCCTTTTCGCTAATCGTTCTGGATATTGTAATGCCTTCTATGAATGGACTCGATATTTGCAAGGCGATCCGCGACCTCGTAAGCGCACCCATACTGCTGCTTAGCGCCAAGGATCGCGAAATCGACAAAGTGCTCGGGCTGGAGCTGGGGGCCGATGACTATATCACCAAGCCCTTCAGCATGGACGAATTGACAGCACGTATCAAGTCTCACCTCCGGCGCGAACAGCGCAGTGCCAAACCTGCAGCTTCGAACCAGAAGATCTTTCAATTTGATGATATAACGATTAACGGGGAAACCTATGAAGTGATTATTGGGGGAGAACTCATTCATTTATCGGGAAAAGAACTGGAGATTCTGCTGTATCTGGTGCGCAATAAGAATCTTGTACTCAGCAGAGAGCAGATATACAATGCCGTATGGGGCTATGAAGACAGCGGGGACATTAACACTGTAACCGTCTATCTAAAAAACATCCGCAAAAAAATTGATCCCGATCATAAGATGATCAAGACCATTTGGGGGATTGGCTATAAATTTGTTGTATGATCTGAGTATATACAAAGGGCTGGTGTGCGACTATCAGGGTCGCCAGACCAGCCCTTTTTCTGTTAATCCTGCCATGTCTCCCGAATCCACATCAGTTCATCATGGATATCAGCAAAAGCCTGGACAACCACCGGATCAAAATGAATACCGCTTAATCGCAAGATCTCAGCCATGGAGTCCTCAACAGTCCACGCAGATTTGTAGGGACGTGTCGAGGTGAGCGCATCAAATACATCACAGACAGCGGTGATCCGCCCTTCCAGCGGAATGGCTTCACCCTTCAAAGCCCGAGGATAGCCGGTGCCATCCCATTTCTCATGATGGGTGAGCGCAATGCTTTCGGCGATGGCAAGAATTTCGTTACGGCTGCCTGATAACAGTTCGGCACCTTTGGTTGTATGCTCTTTCATGATTTCGAATTCTTCCGCCGTTAATTTCCCTTTCTTATGCAGGATACGGTCGGGGATAGATATCTTTCCTATATCATGCAGGGCGCTTGCCAGCTTAAGCTTATGCGAAGTCTCTTCTCCCAGCCCCATCCGCTTCGCCAGCGCATATACATAGTTGCTGATCCGAAGCAGATGCCTGCCGGTTTCATTATCCTTTTGGCTCATAGTCTGAAACATACGCTGTACATATTCCTGCCGAAGCTCTTCAAGCTCACAAATATGCTGCTGCAAAAGCGATTCTACCCGAACGTTCTGCTCTTCCTGCAGTCTGCGCTTGTAATTCGCCTCTTGCAGATGTTGTACCTTAAGCAGTACTTCTATTGGATCGAACGGTTTGGTTATGAAATCACTCACCCCCAGCCGCAGCGCACCGTGAAGGAGGGCCGTGTCCTGATAGGCTGTAATAATGATTATGGAAGACAGCAAAGGGGAATTCTGTTCATTAAGCTGCACCAGAATATCAAAACCGCTGACCACAGGCATGTTCAAATCCAGCAGCAACACCGCCGGAGCTTCATCGTGAATCGCCTGAACCGCCTTTTGCGGATCTTCTATGATGGAGATATTCGAGTACCCTTCGAGAATAAACAGTTTTTGGAGCAGAAGTGTATTTGCCCGGACATCATCAATAATCATGATTTTCCCTTGTTTGTATAGTTCCGGATATATCGTGTCAGATATTAACATGTGCCATCCCTCATTCATCCCGCATCGGCCGCCTGCAGGCGTTCCTTTTAGAGCAGATCCTATTCATTACTATGAAGATCTGCTCTGCCAATTAGTATTTCAAACCGGCTGCCTACGCCCACAGTACTTGACGCAATGATCTCCCCGCCCATCATTTCCAGCAGCTTACTGGAGACCGTAAGCCCGATTCCCGTGCCTTCAATCTGCCTGCCTTGCTGAATCCTGTGGAAGGGTTCATATATCAATTTCATATCCTCTTCACTTATTCCGATTCCCGTATCTTCAACCACTATCGCAAGCCTATTACCGCCGGCAGGGTGAATACTGACTCTGATGGAACCATCCTTCTCATTGTATTTCACGGCATTGGATAAAATATTTAACAGTACCTGCTTCATACGGATGCGGTCACATGCCATCATTTGTCCGTACATCGGTATCGCTGCATTATGGAACTGAATAGAATTCAGACTGCAAAGGGGCTGTATCCATGAAAAACATTCTTCCAGAATCTCGCCTACAGATACATTCTCTATGTTCAAGGCCAAGCGGCCGGACTCCACTCTGGACAAATCCAGTATTTCACTGATTAGTTGAAGCAGATGTTTCCCTGCTTTGATGATCTCACCAACATTCTCCTGTTGTGAAGCTGTCAGCGGCTCGGTACGGTCATATTCAAGAAGCTGCGCAAAGCCCAGAATCGCATTCATCGGGGTACGCAATTCATGACTCATACTGGACAGAAATTCAGACTTGGCCTGGTTGGCCTTCTCTGCACTTTCTTTCGAACTGAGCATGGATTCTTCAATCAGCTTCCGGTCGGAAATGTCACGAGAGACCATAACGACTTTACGGACCTGCTCGTGTTTATAGTCAATCGGTGAAATCATCGCCTGCATCCATCGGATCCCTATCCGTGTAGACACCTCATATTCCAGGCCAGCCGTTTCACCTGTAACCAGCATTTTTTGCAGCAGGTCCATAAATTGCAAGGTTGTTTGCGGATCAAACAGTACGCCCACATGCTTGCCTTCGTAATTCCTCGCAAGGTTGATATCATACCTCTTGTCTACGGACCAGACCTTAATAATCGTACCGGACTCATCAATCTCGGCAATCATATCATCTACGGATTGAATCATTGCATTGATATTGGCCTCGCGGCTTTCGAGCGCCTCTTTGGCCTCCCTCAGTTCTTGATTGGATGCCCCCAATTCCTGTCCGACCTGAGTCAGGATCTCAGCAGTCTGCCTCAGTTCAATCACGTGGATATCTGGAATCTCTGGATGATATTGGCCTTGTCCTATACCCAGAGCAATGGCATTGATCTTCTGAATAGGCTCGGACATCTTTCTACTCATTCTTTTGGTACGCTGGTTCAGCACCACAAAATATATACTATAGAAGAAGATCAACCCGAAGACCATATACATCCCGATTTCATACAGTTCATGCTTCAGGTGATTGGTATCAGCCAGAATGTTGTCTTCATCAGCCAGAATGATTAATTTCCAGCGCGTGTTCTCAACGGCTGCCCAGGCTAGAATATGCTGCTCCCCGCCCAACTTCAACTCGCCTAACCCTTGGCTTGCCGCCGTAAGCTCGGCATTAATCGTCTTAAGATCCTCATGGGCGAAAAGATTGAATTCCGCTGGCTTGAAAGTATCCTGCTTGACCGCCTCAGTATATTGATGGGAGGTGAGTTCCTGGATCCCAAATAATTGCTCCACCTGATCCGGCATAGCGAGAATGCTTCCGTTATCGTCTACCAGAAATCCATGTCCGCCCCAAGGAATGTCCAGTCCAAGAATCTCGCTCCTGAAGGTGTCTATGGTGACATCAATACCGGCGACTCCCTCCAGAACAGCTCCGTTATAGACAGGGGCAATACAGGAGGCCATCCAGCCGTTTCCTGCCGGGTCCAGATAAGCATCTGTCCAGACGGCCTTATGATCCGGATTATGGTCTTCATCGGCTTCATAATAGAAATTAAATTCAGGAATGTTCATTTTCGGTGCATATTGTGTTATTACATCCATATATGGATAGATCACGTTCAGGGAATCAAAGGTGTTGAAATAAATCGCTGACGCAAGCTTTTCCCTGGCGATCATTGACTTCATCTGAGGCTGCAGCGCCAGCAGACTGGCCACCTTTCTTTTCTGTTCATCGCCAACTGTATATACACCGCTATAAAACACTGCAGCTCCCCCTGCAGGACTGTCGGCTGCCGAGTAATAGGCACCATCCTGGCCTGTAACCAGCCGTCTGCGGTCATCTTCCCCGAGCGGAGCCCGCTGCTCAAGCGTATGCGAAACAGCATCCCGGAATATATCTACATTTGTCAAAATCCGCTGTGTTTGCCCATTTATGATCGCAGCTTCCTGGGAGGAGAGGATCTGCATTTCATGGAACACTTCGTTCTTCATGCTGAGAACCTGACGTTCCCGCGACCAGTTGTTCGTCACAAAATAAATCCCGATAAAGACCAGCTCCACAAGCAATAACGGAATAACTGAAGTTTTAATATACGGTTTCCATATCCATTCAAAAATAGATACAGTCTTCTCTCTATTCATCGTTATTCCCCGTTTCCTAGCGTTCGCATGGCTTAATCAAAATTTCCACATGTTCCAAATAATATTCCAGCCGATCCAGACAACTCTTCACCAGTACACCGTCCCTCAGCCCACCATCCCGCTCCAGGTCACGGCCGATCTCTGAGATAGCAAACAACCCATACCCCCCGCCGCTGCCTTTCATCGAATGCCCGATATTGGCAATGGCTTCGAATTCACGGATCTCCAGCAGCGAGGAGAGATTAGCCAAGTCCTCTCTGCGGCGTCCCATATACCCCGGGATCAGTTCTGCAATATCCTCATCAATCCATACTTGGAATGGAGATTCCATGAATTTCATCCCCCACTCTCACTAAACTCGGCAAATCCATACCGCCGGATGGTCTCGAACAACGGTTCCATAAAAATCGGTTTCTCCAAAAAGTCATCACAGCCAGCGTCCTTGGACGCTTGGCGATGCTCGGCAAAAGCATGGGCAGTCAATGCCACTATAGCAGCAGGCTTCAGTCCTTCCTGTCTCTCCCACTGGCGGATTTGCCTTGTAGCTTCATATCCATCCATGACAGGCATTTGAATATCCATGAAAACCATATGATAATACCCTTCGGTGAACATTCGCACGGCCTCCAGCCCATTCACGGCAACATCAACACGGCAGCCTATCTTCTTCACAAACGCAATGAACAAATTCTGATTATCTATATTGTCCTCTGCCAAAAGCAGCCGTGGTTTCCCTGCGGACCCTAATGCGAAATGATCGGCTGACAACAGAGTGAACGGCAGTTCTGCTGCAAACACTGTGCCTTCTCCAACCTTGCTAAGGTACGATAATCTTCCTCCCAAAAGTTCTATGAGTTTACGGGAGAACGCCAGTCCAATTCCCAGACCGCCATATGGTCTGGTGGAGGACAGGTCGGATTGGAAAAACGGCTTAAAGATGTCTTCTCCCGCATCCTCTGGAATGCCAATCCCCGTATCCCTAACTCTGATCATTAGCAGAAGCTTCATCGGGTCCAGCATAGGCCGGACATACGCCGAGAGTTCAACCTCACCAAAAGGTGTGAACTTCATGGCATTATCTAGCAAGGTCTGAATAATTTGCGCGGTGCGGCGTGCATCGCCAATCACCGGCACATTCGGAAGCTGCTCTGCTGTCAGGCGGAATTCAAGTCCCTTCTTGCCCAACTTCTCCTCATATTCGGAGGATAGATTCACGATGAGCTCTTTCAGATTGAAGGGCCTCCGGTCTATATGCACTGCTCCGTTCTCCATGGCAGAATAGTCCAAGACACGTTCAACTAAAAATAAAAGATGCTCTGAGGAGTGCTTCAAAGTAAGCATCTCTTCTGACGGAAGATGATCTTGTTCCTGAAGCTGTACGATGCCAAGAATCGCATTAAGCGGCGTCCGGAACTCATGGCTGATCATTGCCAGGAACTGGTCCTTTGCGCGATTGGTATGCTCCAGGGCCTCCTTATTCAGCAGGAGCTGGCGTTCACTCTCCCTATGGGACGTTATGTCGGTAAAGGTAAGCATGACCATATCTTCAAGTTTGCTGATGCTGACGCGGTAGGCACGAATATTCCCGCCAATTCTGAGTTCCATTTCCTGCTCAGCGGCTTCTTGTCCATACAGCGTGGCTAGAATTAGTTCCTGATACGCCATTAGCTTGGTAACATCCGTGCGGTCCAGCGATTCATATAACTCACGTGCAGCGTCATTCATCATCACGGGATGCAGCTGGAATTGCTCGGCACGCATCACCAGGACAGGATCCTTCAAATAACGCATCACCTGTTCCAGCATCGTGCGCGACTGCTGCTCACTCAGCATCAGTTGCTTGCGGACCGTGACATCCGTCTGAACACCAATGAAATGGGTGACCTGACCGGTCTCATCACGGAGCGGGGTAATCGACAGTTCGTTCCAAAAGGGCTCATGATTCTTGCGGTAATTCAGGATTTCCAGCTGGATTCGGGTCTGCTGATCAAGCGCAATGCGGATTTGTTCAATATGCTCCGGCTTCGTGTCTTTGCCCTGCAGGAAATTGCAGTTGCGGCCCAGCACCTCTTCCGCCGAATACCCCGTTATCTGTGAAAATGCTTCATTGGTATAAATAACGGGTGAATGCGGCAAAGCCTCTGCGATAATGACTCCTGTTCCGACATCCTGCACTGCACGTACATATAAATTCTTCTCGGCAACGGTCTCCCGCAGGACCTGCTCCGTAAGTTCATACTCCCTAATCATCTGCAAGCGTTTTCCCGTGGAAAGATAGATCACAATGCTTGCTGTAAGAAAGATAACGAGCGCAAAACTGGTCTTCTTGATATCCCCTGTGAAGAATAAGAACAGGATCAGCTCAAGTAATATCAGAACCATGTAGATTTGCAGCCGTCTCAGAGAACTGATTGTCTGACTTACCACAAAGTACATCATTAGGATTGTAATCAACAGCATCGAGTTATATTGGTTCTGCAGTAAGGATACGAAGGCGGAGGCCGATATAAACCACAAATACGCAAACAGGAATGGCTCCGGGTTTGACCTCACCCTCTTCGAGAAGAAGGTGGCGGCCAGCACTAATGCACCGATGGTCAGAACAGTCACTTCCACGATATCCAGAGCAGGATCAGTAGGATTCATCCAGTTTGCAAGCTGTCCCATCACCAGTACGCATATTAATGACAATCCTACGTACAGGCGCATCATCTTTAATTGATTCATGAACAGCTCTCCCCATTTATGGACCGACTTGTGCCCGCTCATCATTCACCCAGGCTGATATGCGCCATGATCGTGAGTTCTCCTGTATATACCGGTATGCTGACAAATTTGCTGCTTGTCCGCAGGCTACCTTTTCCTTCGTGGATGACGGGGGGTGTAATATTGGTGTTCAGCTCTTGCTCTTGAAAAGCGGTACAGCAAGCGGCCCCCACCCAATTGCCAAACTCTGAAAAAGCACTCCATCCCATATCATCGATTACTTCTACGTTGAAGCCGAACATGGTACTGACTATGCCTTTCAGGACTTCATCGTCCATGCTGAGAATGATCTCGCCACGAAGGTCTCCGGTCATTCCAACCATTACAGATACATTCTCCGTATTTACATAAGGCTGTTCGGCAGATGGAACGCCTGCACGAAAAGCGGTCCCAAGATGGGTGACCAGCACTTTTTCAATACCAGCAAGAACCGTATTCAAATGATTCGCTTGTATATGTTTCATATCGGCATTTCTCCCTCTTTTTTTACAGTTGATTTTCTACAGCTTGCAACAGCCGGTCTGCCTGAAAAGGCTTAACCACAAAATCCTTTGCCCCGGCCTTCATTGCATCCATGACCATCACGGTCTGTCCCATGGCACTGCACATAATAATTTTGGCCCCGGGATCTATAGCCAAAATATTTTTGACTGCAGTAACCCCGTCCATATCCGGCATGGTGATATCCATCGTGACCACATCCGGTTTGACTTGCTGGTAGATTTTGACCGCTTCTGCTCCATTAACCGCTTCACCCACAATCTCATGCCCTTTACCCTCCAGTGCCGAACGCACCATCAACCGCATAAAAGCTGCATCATCCGTAATCAATATCTTCGCCATTTGAACACTCCCTATCAGGTTTCTGTACAGCCTATTCTAGAAGCCAATCCTAAAGGGAACATGACGAAATTATGAAAGAAATATAAAAAAAGCCCCCAGCATGTGCTGGGGGCCCTATCTTGGTGAAGCACCAGTTAAGCAAACGAAGGTTTGTTATGGTCTACCTTCCCGCTAGTGAGCTTCTTGTATTCGTCGTCTCCGCCTTCAAGAGAAGGCGCAATATATACGTTCATGGCTGCAGGTGATAGCTTGGTGGGCCTTACGGCTCCAGTCTTTCGCTTCGCGCGGCTTTTGCTGCCCTCGCTGCTGTTAGCGGTCCGGCGGACAGCACTGGATAAACTGACTGCATTCTTCATATTCTTCATCGTGTCAGTCCCCTTCCACTAAATGATTGACGGTACGGAATAAATCCCGGTTGTACGATACGACCTCGGTCAGATCATCCGCAGATAACCCGTCGTTTCCGGAAAAATGTACAGAAAGGACATGCCTCTCACCTAAAGGATAGCACAGGATATATACCTCAGCAACTTCGGTGCGCTGCAAAAAGGTCCATTCTTTGGCTATAAAAGCATCCACTACCCCCGGACGGGAGCCCTTTTCTTCAGTCGATGAAAAAGGATAGGAATGTCCGCGGCCCACATTACCGCCCACCTGCACCAGCCCTTCCTGTTCACGGGCCTGCCACATAGCCGCGCCCATCACACGGCAATGCTTAGGGGGAAGAAAGGAATTGCGGATAGCCTCACTGAGCGCCTGATATTTGTCCCGGTCATCAGGGGTAGATATATTGCTATTATATTGCCAGAAGAAGTGAAGGATACTTTCTTTCCGCCCAAGTTCACTCTTCAGCTGTTCCAGCTCCTTAAGCGGGTCATGGAAGCTTCCCAGCTCCTGAATGCTGTCGATGATCTTGCCGCAGCTGACATCTACGGCTGCCACCGGATTCTCATGCTGCCATTCGTACTCCAGCGGAGTAAGCCCGGATAGATCCGAGAGCAAATGATATTCCTCAATATTCTCCCCCGGAATTAAGTCCTTGCGGACAGGCACCTGATCCGGAAGCAGACAGAACACACGGTTCCGTCGCAGCCTCGCCCAGAATAATCCCATCTCAAACTGTGTATTATCACGGGTCACATAATAATATTTGCCGCGGATTCTGGCTACATCATCCGGCGAGAACACAAATACGGCAAAATCGCTCTCATCCAGATTCCGTTCGAGCGCTTCCATGGTATATTCGTTTGCCCGGAATGCGTTGGCATACCACGGATTGACCTGAGCTTCCCGTTTCAGCTGCTCATGTATCGCCCGTGCGTAACGGATGGATTCTCTGGAAGATCCAATGAATAATTTCGGTCTGGTCACGTCGGCACTCCTTTGTCGTCTTTCACGATATGTAATAATTATACAGATGTTTACACGACTGGAACAGAGACAGTTTTCAATTAAAATTTTGACTATCTTCCGTTTCTACCCCGCCGGAGCGGGTAATAAACCTTTAATCTATTTGTGAAACAGAAGGGGAATTTATAGCGTGAAACCAATGAATTCATATATTTTCAAAAAAACAATATCTGCCTCCATGCTTGCAGTCACTTTATTACTATCCACTGCTGTGCAGACTGAATCAGCTCAGGCTGCCGGATCTTATACGGCGAGGGTATACGCTTCTTCCCTGAATGTGCGCAGTGAGCCGGCGGCAAGCGCAGCTGTAACGGGATCGCTAAAAAGCGGAACTCTGGTCACCGTAACCGCCGAGCAGCACGGCTGGCTTAAGGTCCGGTCCGGTTCCGTCTCCGGCTGGGTTGCCGGATATTATCTCAAGAGAACCGGCGGCACAAACGCGGCAGCTTCAGGGAACATAGCCGCAGCCGCTTACGTGAAGACCTCTGCCCCATCCTCCGGCAGTGCTGGAACCGCGCACGTTACCGCCTCTTCCCTGCGGATCAGGGGCGGCCCGGGAACAGGATATACAGTGCTGGGATCTTTGAAAGAAGGAGATTCTATTACTGTACTGCTTCGCCAGGGGGATTGGGCACGCATTCGCACCACTAGCGGAGAGATCGGCTGGGTATCCGGGCAATACATTGCCGGAGGAAGTACAGGAAGCGGGAGTAGTTGGAGCACCAGGAGCAGTAATACCAGGACTTCCGGGAGCATCCACGGCAAGCTTATCGTCATTGACCCCGGACACGGCGGAAGTGACCCCGGTATGCTGGGTACAAGCTTTGATACGATGGAGAAGGATTTGACGCTGCAGACAGCCTTTTATGTGAGAGATTATTTGAGAGCCAGAGGAGCACATGTGGAAATGACCCGGACACGGGCAGACCAGAAGCCTTCGCTCGCCCGGCGGGTACAGATCGGGCAGCAGCTGGGAGCGGATGCTTTTGTCAGCATTCATTATAATTCTTCTCCGAAGAAAGTATCGGGGACCCTCACCTTTTTTTATTCAGAGAATAATGATCTGCGTCTGGCCCGTTCGATTGAGAACCGGCTTGGACAGGGAATTGGCCTGAAGAGCAATGGCCTATCCTTTGGGAACTACCACATTCTGCGCGAAAACACCCTCCCGGCAACGCTGGTGGAGCTTGGTTTTCTGACCAACCGTTACGACGAATCCGTCGTCCGCAAAACCTCTTATCAGAAAAAAGCTGCCCAGGCGATTGCCGAGGGGCTATCGGATTATTTTGACTAAATCTCAGCAATTTTACTTCCTACTCAATATTGATTTCTTTGATCTTAAGGGTATTCATTTTGCTCAGGTCAATATACTCATCGTCAATTTTCACTAGAGGGGTTCCAATATCGTGGGGGTTCAGGTAGACAATTTCACCGACACGCCCGTCCGTCAGAACCACTTCGCGGCCCACGGTGCGCTTCACAATATTCTCAAGAAAGACGGACACGATGTTCGGGTCAAGCGCACCAAAGCTACCTCTTCTCATCTGATCGACAATGGTATGGAACGGAACCGGCTCATGATAGGGGCGTCTGGAGGACATGGCATGAAAAATATCGGCTACGGCTACGATCTTGCTGTAGAAGTCAATCTGCTCTTCTTTTAGACCCAGGGGATAACCTCTGCCGTCATTCCGCTCATGGTGCTGTAGTGCCGTCAGTGTAATGTGGGAATTGGCCCCCGTGGTTTCCTTCAGCATTTCATAACCCAGTATGGTATGTTTTTTGACTAGTTCGTATTCATCCGGGGTCAGCTTGCCGGGTTTGTTCAAGATCTCGGAGGGAATCTTCAGCTTGCCGATATCATGAAGAGTGGCGGCTAAAGAGAGAACCGACAGCTCGGCCTCACTCATGTTAAGCCATCTGCCGATGAGCGTGGACAATACACCTACTCCAATATTATGCTGGTACGTATAATCATCCTTGCCTTGGATCGCACTGAACATCGCAAAAATATCGGGATTTAGGGATATTTCCTGAACAACAGGCACGACCTCCTTGCGGATATCTGTCAGAGGAACCTTGCGTGAGACCCGGAAGGACTCGAACAAATCCCTGGATACGTTCACCACGTTATACGCCAGTTCCTTGCTGGAGGGCTTCTGCCCTTTCTCAGCTTCAAAGATGATGTCGAGTACACTGATTTTCTGCTTGCGGATAAGCTCCAGATGCTCTGCATTCAGGATGCTGTCTGCAGGGATTACCGTTACTCCATAGGCATTAATCAAATCGTTTTTAATTTTTTTGCCTAAATATCTTTCCATGCTGCGTCCTCCCGAATCAACCGAATGAATATGTACCTATCTCTATACTCTATACTATCGGTTAAAAGCAGAAGAAAGCTGAAAGGGCCGACCTATAATCGTGTAATTGTGCTAGAGAATTTCTCCCTGCTTGCGGTATTCCCTGGGTGTCTGCCCTGTAGATTTTTTGAAGACACGGCTGAAATATTTCTCATCCTCATAACCGACCAGCTCTGAAATTTGCGACAGCCGGAGATTAGTATTCTGCAGCAGTGTTTTGGCCTTGTCGATCCGGATACCGGTTAAATAATCAGACAGATTCTCCCCTGTGATCTGCTTGAACTTCCGTGAGACATTCTCTCTGCTGATAAAAAATTGCTCTGCAATATGCTGCAGTGTCATATCTCTGGCATAGTTCTGATGGAGATACTGCCTGATCTCCTCAATAAGCCGATTGTCCGGCGCCTGGGTGTTTCCTTTGGACAAGTGCTGAAGCAGCGCCTTAAGCTGATCCCGCCAATTCTCCACGGAGAAAAGACCTTCGTTATCATAGCAAATGCCTAATGAAATCTCCTCATCCGGCCGCCAGCGCTTCAGAACCTCTGAGATCTCATGCTGAAGCTGGAGGAGCCTGCTCTCCGTCAGCAGAGGCAGACGGGACAACAGGTCTGACCATTCGTCTACTGCCCGCTCCATTTTGTCCAAATCTCCGGAGAGAACCGCAATTCTTAGCTTATCCAGGTGAGCTTCGGAGGCGTAGTCTCCTTCAGGCCCACTCTCCTCCATATGCTCCCGGTAGAGGTGAATGCGCCCTTCCCGTTGCAGCAGATTACGCTCGTTCAAAGCCTGTAAGGCCTGGTGGAAGGCCGTCTGCAATTCTTCCGGAAAGGCTGCGGGAAGGCTGAGCCCAATATCCATTTGCACACCATAGGTCTGCCTAATGGACTCGTTGATCCGGCTCACCTCTGCCTCGGTTTCCATAACAGCTGCCCAGAATAGAAGGACCAGGTCTGCCCCCTTCTGCCAGCTGCGGAAGGCAAAGCCCATCTGCTTCGGGGCAAGCACTTCGTTGCAGACATTGGCCAGTACAAAAGAGGTCAGTCCCACATCGCCGTGGAATCTCTGCAGCAGCCGGCAGTCCGCTCCCTGCAGCGAGAGGGCCGCAATTCTGCAATCTGCCGCAAACAGCGGCATGCCGAGTTCTTCGCTCAGCGGATGCCTCAGTTCCTGAAAGGACGCCTGTCCAGCCACCAGATCCGAGAGTACCTTGTCCCAATAAAGCGGCCGCAGCACATTTAGCTGCATATTTTGACGCTGCGCCTGTTGTCGTCCCTCCTCCTCCTCCAGCCACAGCTTAAAGGCACGCTCCGCTGCAGCGATCAGCTGCTTACTGTTCAGCGGCTTGAGCAAATAATCGGTTCCGCCGTAGACAATAGCAGGCTTCACATAGTTGAAGTCCTGATAACCGCTGATCACAATAGTCTTGGTATGCGGATAGTGGCTGTGTAGCCACTCCAGCAGCTCCGCTCCATCCATCAGCGGCATCCGCATATCCGTGAAGACAATTGCGGGCTGATGCTCCTGCATGATACGCATCGCTTCTTGCCCGTTGGTAGCCTCATAGATATCGGTAATATGATGTTTCTCCCAAGGTACGAAATAGCGTATCGCCTCTCTAACATGCTTCTCATCATCTACTATCAGTACCTTCATGCTCCGCCGCTCCTTTTCTGTAAGTAATCGATATAAGTTGAACTTTTGATTTTCATATTATAGTCCGGTCGTAACTGCGGGGAATGTTTGGACTTCCGGCCGCTGCCCATCTGCAGATTACTTGATTTATACCGCTGTTCGCGGTGGAAATCCGCAGACAAAGGCGCTCGCTATCGCTCCTACAGTTCCAAACTTCCCCTCCGCACTCCTACCCTTTTATGTTTTTTAGTTCAACTTATCTATATGTCCAGCGGAATAAGGAGAGTGACAGTCAGGCCCCCATCCCCATTATCACGCAGCAGCAGTTCCGCCCCAGCGCTCATCTGCAAACGGAGCCGGGCCAGCACATTGTACAGTCCAATCTCCTCCTGCTCCATGCCTCTGTTGACTGCAAGTAAGGCATTGATTTCTTCCAGCCGCTCAGGTGTTATCCCCTTGCCGTTATCTTTGACAGCCAGGACTAACCGGCCCTGCGTATCCACCGCGCAAGCGATAGCGATGAGTCCACCCTGTATACCATCCGCGAAGCCATGCTTGAAGATATTCTCCACAATCGGCTGCAAAATCATTTTGGGCACCACTATCTCCAGCGCTTTCTCTTCCGCGTCTACTTCAAGACGGAGATTCTCTTCCCCGAATCGTTCTGTCTGCAGGATAACATAGTTCTGGACATGCTCAATTTCGTCACGGAGCGGCACCTGTGTGCGTTCAGTATTCATGGAATAACGCATCATGCTGCCAAGTGAATAGATGAGATCATATACCTTCGGCGCATTGTACCGCAAGGACAAGCTGGCGATAGACTGCAATGCATTGTATAGAAAATGTGGATTAACCTGTGCCTGCAGCGCCTTCAGCTGGTTGGTCTTATTCGCCAGCTCCAGCTTGTATTCCTTGAGGATCAGATCATTGATCGTCCGGGTCATCCCGGTGATTTTGCGCGTCAGCAGGCCGAATTCATCTTCCCGTTCCACATCCATATGTGCATCCAGCTGCCCAATCTGTACCTTCTGGGTGAAGGAGATCAGCTTCTTGATCGGTCTGGTGAAGCCAATAGAAATAAGCACGGCGCTGATTCCCCCCACTAGGAGGAACAATACGCCGATTCCGGTATTGAACCGGGTGATCACCCGGGCATCCCCGTACAGATCCTCATAGGGAACCAGCTTGATAATATTACCCTTGAATAAGGGATCCTCGATATGCCGGTACATGACGATCCCTTCGAAACCTTCCTTCTTCCAGGTAAAATGTCCGCTGCCCTTGTTCCCGGGAAGCTGGCTCCAGCCTGCCTTAACCGGCTTGCCGATCCACTCGGGGTCGGAGGCAAAAAGCGCCTGTCCTTGATCGTTCAACACATATAAGCGCTCCGTATCGGAATTGTACATGGATTTGACGATTCCCTCCAGCTCCGTGAGGCGGTAGTCTATGGAGAGATCTGCCAGAACGTCCGCACTTGGAGTCTTGTAAATAGGAAAATGGGCCGTAAATACCGGCTCGCTTCCCGGCTTCAAATTAGGAAAACCGGATTTCATCCCGTACTGATGATCCATATGCGTGACTTCGATGTAAGGCCGGTAGGTTTCTCTCAGAGGTTCTGCCGAGACATAGCCGGTATCAGACTCCCGCCGGAACAATCCGCCCAGCAGCAGATTGGACTGCCGGGCCGCCCGCACATACAGATGAATCTGAAAGGTATTCCGGTCAGAGAGGAACAGATTGTATAGCTGGGTGGAGATCACAGCCCGGGTATCTGGAACAGCGGTGCCGGGTGGAACATCTTTTGGGCTTTTGGCGGTAAGGAGGGTGGTATAAAAAGAGCTGGGCACGTTGATTCCGCTATATAGCGACATGATCCGCTGATTCATACCGCTGAAGTAGCTGCTCAGATTAGCCTCCCCGAGTGTCAGCAGCTTCGTGTTCTGCTTCACCGACTGCTCGGTAACCGATTGTTTGGTATACAAATAGGAGAATGTAACCGATATGGCGGATGGAATTACCGAAGCCAGCAGCACAAGCGCCATTAGCCGGGTCCGGATACTGTTTTTGAACATACTTAAGCCTCCTGAAGAATTCGCGAGCATCCGCTGCAAAATAATCCACTTTTATCATCATCAAATTGAGTGTTGATCATTCCTGCCTGTTCCTATAATGAAGGTGTGAACCCGTAGATTAACTATATACAAAGGAGACTCCATATGAGAAAAGCTCTGCGCCTGCAAAAAGGCTGGGGACAGCAAATCATTTTCCTCTGGCCCGCCTTGCTCTTCTTCCTGACCATTGTGGTCACACCCTTCATTCTTGGCTTCTACTACTCCTCCACCAACTGGAACGGGCTGGATTTGGACAAAGCAGTCTGGACAGGTGCGGCTAACTGGAAACGGATTTTTACGAATGACGACAAGTTCTGGGATTCCCTATTCTTCACCTTGCGCTTCACCGTCGTATCCGTGATTGCTGCTAACGTACTGGCGCTTCTGCTCGCATTCCTGCTAATGACGACCCTGAAGACCAAGAAAGTATTGCGCACGATCTTCTTCATGCCCAATGTCATCGGCGGTATTCTGCTGGGCTACATCTGGCAGTTTATTTTCACCAAAGGCTTCGCCACGATCGGCGACATTACCGGCATTGCCTTCTTCCAGCTTCCTTGGCTGGGTACATCCGGTACCGGCTTCTGGGGTCTGGTGATTGTGTTTGTCTGGCAGACTGCCGGGTATATGATGGTCATTTATATCGCCGGACTGGCCGGAATTCCGAAGGACCTGATCGAAGCCGCCAAAATCGACGGCGCACGCGCTCCGCAGTTGTTCAAGAGCGTCTATGTCCCGCTGATCATGCCTGCGATTACCATCTGTCTGTTCCTGACCACTTCGAATGCTTTCAAAATGTTCGATCTCAACCTGTCGCTAACCAAAGGCGGACCGGGAACCTCCACCCAGTCGCTCGCTTATAACATCTATGCGGAAGCACTGATCAACAACCGTTACGGCCTCGGCACCGCCAAAGCGCTGCTCTTCTTCTTCGCCGTTTCACTAATTACGGTCACCCAGGTCTGGATCACTAAACGGAAGGAGGTATCGGCATAATGGAGAACAGCAGATACCGTCTCCGAAATTTCGTTCTGGAAATCGCCGCTATACTACTGGCCCTTGTGTTCCTCTCTCCGTTCTACCTGGTGCTGAGCAACTCGGTTAAGGGACTGAAGGAAATCCTGATTGATGCCGCATCCTTCCCGCAGGTATACCACTGGGACAATTACTCGAAGGTATGGGATGCGATCAACTTCCCGCAGGCCTTCTGGAACTCGCTGCAGATCACAATCCTAAGTGTCATCTTCATCGTGATGTTCAGCTCCATGGCGGCTTACCAGATCGTCCGCAAGCCGTCGCGCTTCAATTCCTTTGTATTCCTGCTGCTCGTATCCGCAATGATCATCCCGTTCCAGTCCCTGATGCTGCAATTGGTCCGGGTAACCAGCATCCTGGAGCTGCGCGGTGAACTGTACGGTATTGTCGCCTGCTATCTCGGCTTCGGGATGCCGCTATCGGTCTTCCTGTTCCACGGCTTCATCAAGAGCGTGCCCATTGAGCTGGAGGAAGCGGCCCGGGTCGACGGGTCAAGCCCGTATGGGGTTTTCTTCAAAATCGTATTCCCGCTGCTGATGCCTATTATCGTAACGGTTATCATTCTGAACACGTTATGGATCTGGAATGACTACCTGCTGCCGGTACTTGTTATTGGAGGCAATAAGGACCTTACCACCTTGCCGGTTGCTGTGACCAAGTTCTTCGGCCAGTACACCAAGAAGTGGGATCTCGCCCTCGCGGGTCTGGTGATGGCAATTACACCGATTCTTCTGTTCTTCCTGTCACTGCAGCGTTATATTGTTGAAGGTGTAACCGCCGGCTCCATTAAGGGATAAAACCTTTGCAACAATATCCACCTTTTCGAGCAAAATATTAAGTGTAAGTCTATTCGTATTTACATTACGATCAAGTTGCAGGAACCACTAGACCAGGGAGGTTATACTATGAAAAGAAAGTTCGCATTTGTTATCGCAACCGTTTGCACACTTATTATCGCAGGTTGCGGTAATGGCGGCAATAATAATTCCGCAAGCAGTGGTAACGCTGTCAACTCAGGAACAGAAACAGCAGCGCCAGAAGCTACTGCAGCTCCGGCCAAAGATGTAACGATCAAAATGTTCCAGTTCAAGGTTGAAATTGCCGAGCAGCTGAATGCACTGGCTGAAGAATATGAGAAAGAAACCGGCGTGAAGGTTGAAGTGGAAACACATGGCGGCGGTGAAGATTACGGTGCACTGCTCAAAGCGGAGATCGCTTCCGGCTCCGAACCGGAAATTTTCAATAACGGTGGGTTTACGGCCCTGGTTCCTTATATGGACCGTGCCACCGATTTGTCCAATGAGCCTTGGGCGGCTAATCTGATTCCAACCGCCAAAACTCCGGCCACTGTGGACGGCAAGCTGTATGGCATGCCGATGAACGTTGAGGGCTATGGACTGATCTATAACAAGGATCTGTTCACCAAAGCCGGGATTACTGAAGAACCCAAAACACTTTCACAACTGAAGGAAGCAGCAGCCAAATTGAAGGCCGCAGGCATCACACCTTTTGAAGCTACCAATGAATGGTGGTCCATGGGGATTCACTTGGTTAACGTAGGTCTGGCCCACCAGCCGGATCCGAAGAAATTCATCGATGATGTTAAAGCCGGCACAGCAACGATCAAAGGCAACCCTGTCTTCGAGCAATGGCTGAATCTGGTAGACGTCATCTTCGACAACGCACAGGATAACAAAATGACTACAGATTATGCTACCCAGGTTGCTGAATTTGCATCCGGCAAAGCGGCTATGATGCTGCAGGGTAACTGGACGCAAGGAGATATCGACAAAATTGATCCTGCGCTGAATCTCGGTCTCCTTCCGCTTCCAATCAGTGATGAAGAAGGAACGATTCTTGTAGGGGTGCCTAACAACTACGTAGTGAACAGCAAATCCGCTCATCCGGAAGAAGCCAAGGCTTTCCTGAACTGGCTCGTGAGCTCGGAAACTGGCAAAAAGTATCTCACCAAGGAATTCAAATTCATTCCGGCTGAAACCAACGTGGAAGCCGACGCCGCAGACATCGGCCAGGTTGCCGTGGCTGTGCAGGAGAAATCCGCTACCGCACTGGGCTGGAACTGGGATATGTTCCCTGACGGTGTAACTCAAGGCTTCGGTGCTGCCATGCAGGAATACCTGGGCGGCCAGCTGAACCATGATCAGCTTCTGGCAGCGCTCGACAAAGCTGTTCAGGATATCGTGAAACAATAATATTATCCGTATTAAAGAGCATAGTCTTTGTCATAAGAACAGCCCGTCTCCAGCCCTCGATCAGGTTAACCTGATTGAGGCCGGGGCGGGCTTTTTGGTATGGATTCCATTCATTAACCAAATAAAGTATAATAAATAGGAACATTTGTTCCTATTTAGGTTGTAATTTCGTTCGTTCCCTTCACTTTATAGAGTATAGGGTGAACAAACCACATCAAGAAAGGAAGATCTACAATATGAATAGAAAATCAGGGACTGCCACACCCATCACCAGATATGAATTTGAATTATCCCTGCAACATCCTATCGTACTTGGGTTCTCCTCTCACCCCGAGAATGCTCTATACGTCCAAAAGTTTATACACGAACCTAATACAACCAATCAGGCCAAGCTGAACCAAGCCTTCAAGGCTTATTTATTCGCCATCCGGTTTACAAAATACCTCAGTTCTCTAATTACGAACAGCCGGATCGATTATTTAAGAAAAATAAAAAAAGAAGAGGAACGGGAATTACTGATCTTCGATAAACCCGGCTCCGACGAAGACACTGTTTCTTTGGGCGAGATATTGTCGAATGTTTATAACGGAGATGATATTCCCCAGGTCACAGTCGATCCCGATGTTTTTCAATCCCAGCTTAATAATGAGTGGCTCTATGATGGCTTCTCCCAATTAACACCCAAACAAAAATATGTGATCACCCTTGCCTATTCTTCCAGCAGCCGCGATAGCGAAATCGCCCTTCTCTTACATGTAACCCAGCAATCCGTCTCCAAGACGCGCCAGCGTTCCTTGCAGAAGCTGAAACAATGTATACCACCAGCCCATTTTGAAACCGCTATAGAAAAGGAGGAGATGTAAAAATGGATCAGGCCCAGTTCATTTCTGTCCTTACAACGACCATTGGCAATTTCGGCTTTCCCATTGTGGTAACCGGATACTTGCTTTTGCGTTTCGAAAAAAAAATAGACAACCTCATTCATACGATGCAAGATCTGAAGCTGTCTGTACTTGGTGAGGGGGAGAATAAGAAGTGAAGAATTACGAATTATATGAATGGGTGCGCAGAGCCCAATTTGGTGACCGGGAGGCCATGGGCCAAATTATTGATGCTTACTATCCTTTAATCCGTAAAACATCAAGAACTCTGTCTGCCCTTTCTGCTAAAGATTTTGAGCAATCCACCATTGAAAAGATCGTAAGGGCCGTGCATAATTATGATCTTGATTCACTCCCGGATTTCGAAGCCTTTCTGAATACGGAGACTGATCCCTAGAACGAATGCTCCTTCTGCATCTTCCAAAATAAAGAAAGCCTCCGGACACGGGAGGCTTTCTTTTGCATTCCTTCTTATTCTAGTTCCCTCAGATGACCATCTCCACAATCAGGAACAGATTCAGTGATACAACCAGGGCACAGATGATCCAGCCCAGAATGGTAGTGATGCGGTGGTTAACCAGCCCGTTCATGATCTTGCGGTCACTCGTGAAGAGCACCAGCGGAATCAGGGCAAACGCAATCCCAAACGACAGAACAACCTGGCTCATCACCAGCGCGCTCGTAGCATTGATGCCGAAGGCGATGATGGCCAGCGGAGGAATGATCGTAATCGCGCGCCGAAGGTATAGATTGATTCTTTTATTAATGAAACCCTGCATGACCACATCACCGGCCATCGTCCCTACCGACGAGCTGGAGAGCCCGGCAATCAGCAGGCCAAGTCCGAAGGAAATCGCGGTAACGGGTCCGGCCAACTGGCGGAACTGGTCGAAGGCTATATCCAAATCCTCGACTACCAATCCGTTTTTGAAGAATAATGCCGCGGCTACAACCACCATCGCCATATTAACCGCACCCGCAATCAGCATGGCAATCAGAATATCGATGAACTCCAGCTTGAAGATCTGTTTCTTCTCCTTGTCATCAATTCCGACCACTCGGCTCTGTGTTAGTGAGGAGTGCAGATAAATCGCATGCGGCATAACCGTGGCGCCAAGGATACCCGCAGCCAGAAGAATACTGTCCACACCCTGGAACTGCGGAGTGAAGATCCCGGTGACAACTGCCCCGGCATCCGGCTGTGCCATGACCACCTGGAACGCAAAAGCCAGAACGACGATTAGCACCATGCTGGCAATTCCCGCCTCAAGCGTACGGTATCCGCGCCGCTGCAGCTCCAAGATAGCAAATGAACCGACAGCGGTAATCAGTGCGGCAGGCAGCATGGGGATACCGAATAATAAATATAATCCGAGGGCCGCCCCAATAAATTCCGCCAGGTCTGTGGCAATAATCACCAACTCACTCTGAATCCATAAGAAAACCGATACGCCTTTCGGGAATCTCTCCCGTGCCACCTCGGGCAGATTTTTACCGGTGGCAATGCCGAGCTTGGCAGATAACGACTGAATAAGAACAGCCATCAGATTGGATGCGAATATAACCCATAAGAGCAAATAACCGTATTTCGAACCCGCTGTAATATTGGTGGCGAAATTGCCTGGGTCCAGATAAGCTACGGAAGCGATAAAAGCCGGCCCCAGGAAAGGAAGAAGTCTTTTAAGTCCTTTGACATCCCCGCTCAGTACGGCCTGTGCAGTCAGTCTGTTTTTAGATCTGTGTATCATTGGAGGTGCTTCTGCTAAGTTTTGCTCCATCATTTTCATTCCCTCCTCTTGCCTGGAAAAGTTGTCTATACACACGAAAGTTTCCCCGATGCAACATTTAGTTTAATTTTATTATAATCTGCGTTGTGAAAAATGTAAATGCATTTGCGCAAACTAATGCTTGGCGTCATTTCCATACCCTATTATTAACCCGTTCTGCCTGCCGTCCATCTTCTGTGCCCTAATGTTTATCTAGGCTTTCTTATTCATATGAGAAAAACCCCGACAAAGTGAAGCTTTGGAGCAAAAGCGTTGCCACAAAAGAAAACGGGCAGGGTCCAGGGTTCATCCCCGGCTCCCGCCCGCTGCTATTTCATGCCCTTAAGAAGTAATCCTGTTAATATCCGCCCGCATTTTTTCATTTTGCGTCTTCAGCTCGTTCAATTCTTGCTGCAGCTCTTCTACCTTCGGCTGCCGCCGTGAATGCATTCCGTGCCCATGTCCTCCACGCATACCGAACATCATGATGATCATCATAAGCGGACAGACCAGTGTAACTAACCAGGACCAGTTCATCGCTCTACCTCCTCCAGAATTCAGGGTATAGAGTTCATTATAAAGAGGGGTTGTGAAGAAACTATGTTGCTGTGTTAATTGCTGACTTTTCCCCCGCCTTTCCAAGAATCCTTCAGCGGAACGATACGGTTGAACACCAGCCGGTCCCCGCGGGTCAGCTTGTTGTCTACGCAAAAGTAGCCTTGGCGCATAAATTGGAATTTGTCCTCAGGCTTGGCACCAGCCGCATAAGGTTCCAGCAGGCAACCCGTCATAAGTTTTATGGAATCGGGATTCAGGTATGCCTCCCAGGTTTCGCCTTCTGTCTTAGGGCTATCGCTGTCTTTCAGCAGCTTCTCATACAGGTATATCTCCGCTGGTATGCCATGACTGGCCGATACCCAATGGATGGTGCCTTTGACCTTGCGCCCGCTAAGGGCGTTACCGCTTTTGGTCAGAGGATCATAGGTGCAGCGGAGCTCGCTGATCTCCCCGGTTGCTGCATGCCTAACCACCTCGTCGCATTTGATGATATACGCCCCCTTCAGACGGACTTCACCGCCCGGGACCAGCCTGCGGAAGCCGGTTGACGGCTCTTCCATGAAATCCTCCCGCTCAATATAGAGGACACTGGAGAAGGGCACTTCTCTCTCGCCTAGCCCGGCATTCTCGCTGTTATTGGCAAGGGTCAGCCATTCTGTCTCCTTAGCTTCATAATTGGTAATCACGACCTTCAGCGGATCAAGCACAGCCATGATACTTGGCACACTGGCCTTAAGATCCTGTCTCAGGCTGTGTTCCAGCATGGAGAAATCGGCCATCGTCTGGTTTCGGACCATGCCGATCTCCCGGACAAAGCTGCTGATGCTCTCCGGGGTGAAGCCCCTTCTCCGCAGACCACGCAGCGTGGGCAGCCGCGGATCGTCCCAGCCATCCACATAGTTCCCCGCAACCAGCTCTCTGAGATACCGCTTGCTGGTCACCACTCCCGTCAGGTTCACCCTGCCGAATTCCCTTTGCCTAGGCGCTTCCTCGATTCCCAGCTCCTCCAGTACCCACTCGTACAGCGGCCGGTGGTCTTTGAATTCAAGCGAGCATAGCGAGTGGGTGATGCCTTCAATCGCATCCTGAATCGGGTGGGCAAAATCATACATCGGATAAATACACCATGCATCCCCTGTACGGTAATGCTCCGCATGAATAATTCTGTAGAGTATCGGATCACGCAGGTTGATGTTCGGTGAAGCCATATTGATCTTAGCCCGCAACACCCGGGAGCCTGTGGGGTATGACCCTTTTCGCATCTCACTGAACAAGAGCAGATTCTCCTCCACAGACCGTTCCCGGTAAGGGCTGTCCTTCCCCGGCTCTGTCAACGTGCCTCTATATAAGGTCACCTCTTCCGGTGATAAATCGCAGACGTAGGCTTTACCCTTGCGGATTAAGCGTACAGCGCTGTTATAGATTTCCTCCGAGTAGTCCGAGCCGTAATAGATATGCTCTCCCGGGCTGCAGCCCAGCCATTTGATATCCTCGATGATTGCTTGAACATATTCCATATCCTCTTTGAGCGGATTCGTATCATCGAACCGCAGATGGAAGGTTCCGCCATATTTTTGCGCAATCCCGTAGTTGGTGTGAATGGCGAACGCACTGCCGATATGCAGATACCCGTTCGGCTCCGGCGGGAACCTTGTGCAGATTTCTCTGCTGTAGATTCCGGCCTCTATATCTTCCCTGATCAGCTTATCCATATAATTCTCCGCTGCTGCGGCTTCCAGATCGTTACTCATGCCCATAACCTCCTGTGTGTATGTGATTACCGCTCTTTCGAACCTTTGCCCCACGCAAAAAAGAACCTCACCTCCAAGACGTATGGTCTTGGGGACGAGATTCTCGCGGTACCACCCCAGGTTTATTAATATGTCGCCATATTAATCTCATCGAGTACGGCATTACCAGGCAGGCAAGGCTTATACTCTAGCTCTGTAACAGGAGCTCCTGTCGTACTATCCCCAGATCTTACTGGTTCCAATACGCCGCTCAGAGACTTGGTTCAACACACCGTTCTTTGCCCCTTTTCAGCACCCGGAGCTCTCTGTGAAAGAATGGATATATCTACTCTTCTCTTCATTGCGTTTCATAATCATAATTTATTGTATTCTACAAAATAACAGCTGTGATGTAAAGCAGGCTTAGTTCCCGCTAAGTGCCGCCAGCAGATCCAGCGCTTCCTCATGCTCTGGCTCTAGAACCAGCGCCTGCCGGGTATACTCCAGCGCTGCCTCCAGATCCTCAAGCTCATAGCTGCAGATGGCCAGGCAGTACAGAACTGTAACCACAGGCTCGTCTTCTGTCTCTTCCAGTGAGTGCGTAAGGAAGCGCCGGGAATCCTCATACAGTCCCATCTCGAACAGCAGCAGGCCGCTGTCGAGGGCCAGATCATATTTCTGCGGCATCGGGTAGAAGCCTGTCCACATCCGGTCAATTCCCAGCTTCAGATCTAAGATCTCCTCGTCGCTGGCATCCTCCAGCAGGCTGGAGATCCGCTCCGCACTCTGGATGAACAGCTCGGCATCATAGCCGCCCAGACGCCAGAAGGCCAGAATCTGCTGCAATCCGATGGTATCAAAATTCTGATCAATCCACAGCTTCAGGCTGAAGAAGTCATCCGGACCAAAGCGCTCAATAAATCTGCGGTAGGCCAAGCGGGCCTGGACATGGCGCATAGGTTCTTCCAGCATATAGATGCAGCCAACGTTCAGGTTCTTGTAATGATGTTCTGTAAATGAAGATACTGCGCCTTTCTGTTCAAAATAACACACCAGCGCATGATAGTTGGCGGTTAGCGAGATGCTGCCATGATGAATCAGCTTCGGCGGCTCAGCATACTCCCAGTTCTCCGGCCGGTGGTCGCCTTTATCGGCGGTCAGCAGCAGGAATCCCGCCCCGGACATCGCACTCAGCCGTTCCATACATCCCAGCGCAGCCTCCGGGAAGAGCACATGCGCGTCCTCCATCTTCTCCTGATAGAACGCTATCACATCGCGGTACGGGTAGGTCTTCTGTTCATAGCCTTCTGCGCGGCGGTAGTAATATTCCGGGATAAGATCTCTAAGCACCTCTGAAGGGCCCATGGTCGCTGACTGCTCCGGGTACTTCAGAGAGACCTCGCATTCATATATTTTGCCTTCATCCACATAGAGCAGCTCCTGCTGGATACTGTCAAAAAAGTAGTTGGCAATCACCATCAGCGGCTGTGCGAGTGTCCCTGGTGAAATCACCTTTCCACTCTGTGTCAAATGCAGTTCTGTATCCGCAACGGCATCAAAGCGTGCGAAATCCAGAATACCCTGCGTAACGAACGGAATCAGGCCGGGATGCTGCTGCCATCCGGTGATATTTTTCCAGGGAAGATCACTCATGACATAGGTGAAAGGTGGCAGCGTCAGCCCTGCATAATCGATCAATTCACACAGCTTCTGCAGCACATGGAACGCGAGGCGTCCCGCTCCCGCACCCAGCTCCAGAATAATGACCGGCTCCGTAGTCTGCCCCATCGCCGCCCGGTCCTGCAGGAAACCGAAGATCATCTCTGCATAACCCGTTCCGATCATCGGATTACTCGTTATATACTGGGGTACCTGGTCGTTCTTCCACGCTTGCATGCCCAGTTCTTCATAATATTTGCGCTGCAGCTCCCAGATCGGTGCTTCGCTGAAGCGGTAGCGTTGTTGTCCGCTATCTGTCATATGTGTATACCCTGCTCTCTGTAATCATCTGATTGATATTTTATCCACTATTAAGAATCCATCTTCAAGCGGCCGCTGTCAATTACTGTTTCAGTACATGAAGTAATAACTTCAACTTTCCCTTCATAATGTGAAAAGGGGGGAACGAAGCAGCTTCTTGGGAGAGGAGATGCGGTCCGAAGAGCCATCCTACCGAGGATTGGAGGCCGGACCCCTATGAGTATAGACCAGCTCATTGCCCTGCTCGTTCTTGTCATCATGATTGTACAACTTGCCGTAGGCAAAAAGAAATCCTAAACTCTGCATTATTGTAATTGCCTGCCGCCCCCAGTTTGAACCGGGCGGCGGGCATTTTTTTATCCGAAATTAACTTACTAAAGTTGATATACTTTATAAAGTATAGTAATATAAAAATACGAGAAAAAGGAGGCGGATTGAAATGCCCGACAAGGATACCCTTATGGAAATAGGCATCAGCACATTTTTGGAGACTACGCCAGACCCGGTGACCGGTGAGGTCATCAGCCATGCCGAAAGACTGCGTGAAGCCGTGGAAGAAATTGTACTCGCCGATCAAGTCGGACTGGATGTATATGGTATCGGTGAACATCACCGTGCCGATTATGCCGGCAGCGCACCTGCCGTAGTGCTTGCCGCTGCTGCTGCTATGACGAAGAAGATCCGGCTCACCAGTGCTGTAACGGTGTTGTCCTCGGATGATCCCGTGCGCGTCTATCAAGCTTTTTCCACCCTCGATGGACTCTCTAACGGCCGTGCAGAGATTATGGCGGGCCGGGGTTCCTTTATCGAATCCTTCCCGCTCTTCGGCTATAGTCTGGAGGACTATGACGAGTTGTTCGAGGAGAAGCTGGAACTGCTGCTGAAGATCAGAGCCTCAGAAAAGGTAAGCTGGCCCGGCGGCCATCGTCCGGCCATTAATAATCTTCCCGTCTATCCGCGCGCCGTCCAGGACCCGCTGCCGGTATGGATCGCCAGCGGCGGCAATCCCGAATCCGCCATCCGTGCGGGCATGCTTGGCCTTCCTATCGCCTTCGCCATCATCGGCGGCATGCCGGAGCGCTTCGCGCCACTGGTCCAGCTGTACAAAGATGCAGCCGTCAAAGCCGGGCATAACCCCGATAAGCTGCAAATCGCCACACATTCGCATGGTTTTGTCGGCGAAACTACCGAGCAGGCAGCCGCTTTGTTCTATCCTTCCACGCAAGCCCAGATGAATGTCATCGGACGCGAGCGGGGCTGGGGACAAACCTATAACCGCGCCACCTATGACGACGCCCGCAGTCTGCGCGGCGCCCTCTATGTAGGAGATGCTGAATATGTCGCTGAGAAGATCCTGCTGCTGCGCAAGAATCTTGGTGTTACCCGCTTCTTCCTGCATGTCAACGTTGGTACCATGCCGCATCGTGAAGTCCTTCGAGCCATCGAGCTGCTGGGTACCAAGGTTGCGCCAATCGTTCGCCAGGAACTCGCCCGGGGAGCCGCTGCGCATTAAGCTCAGACACTATAGATCAGAAGGAAGCTGTATCTGCCATGTGCATTATTAAATGGCCGGTACAGTTTCCTTTTTTTAATAAATAGGTATCCCCTTCATCTTCATCTTCATCTTCATCTGTAAAAAGACCGCCTCCCAGGGAGACAGTCTCTATCTTTCAAACCGCTTATTTTGACGGATAAAAGCCCTGCAGCACTTCGCGCATTTCCTGCTTGATATTAATATCCGGACGTCTTTCTTTGGCTAACGCCTCCGCCTCTTCTACAGTAGATGCCAGTCCCAGCTCCAGCAGGACTCCCGTAGCTACTGTTCCCGTACGGTTACGGCCTCCAGCGCAGTGGAAATATACTGTTTTGCCGCTATTCACAGCCGCTGTAACCGCATGGATAGCCGCCTGCACCGAACCCTCCTGGCCGCTCTCATGCTCCACAATCGGATAATGATGACGGGTTACCTCTGCAGGAAAGTCTTCGGCTTCCGTTCCGGTATCCCTCAGATCGAATACATCGCTAATCTCCCGCTCCCGCAGAGCCTCGAACAGTGCATTCTCTCCGCCAATATAGACTTTACCCGGAATGAGCTCGTGATAATTTGCCATAATCGTTCTCCCTTATTCGCCGGTTTCTGCAAACTTCTTAATGCGCTCGCCCACTTGGTCACGTACCCGCTGAAACACAGCCCACTTCTCTTCCTCCGTACCCTGCGCTTTTGCAGGATCATCGAATCCCCAGTGCTCACGTTTCACTTGTGGCGGGGTAACCGGGCATTTATCAGCGGCATCTCCACATAAGGTAATCACGAGGTCCGCGTTATTAAGCAGCTGTGGATCAATAATATCCGAGGTCTGGCCTGAGATATCAATCCCAACTTCGCTCATCGCCTGAACGGCTTTCGGATTCAGACCGTGGGCTTCAATACCGGCACTGTAGACACTCCATTCATTGCTCAAGTATTTCTTGGCCCAGCCTTCAGCCATCTGGCTCCGGCATGAGTTACCTGTACACAAAAAGTAAATGGTTTTCTTATCCATGAGTCATAATCTCCTTTGAAGTTAAAATAGGATTAAAGTGATATAGAGGCCAAGCAGCGTAATGAACAGTGTAGGGATTGTCAAAATAATACCTGTTTTGAAATACGCACCCCAGGATATTTTCACACCCTTTGTTGACAGCACATGCAGCCACAGCAGGGTTGCCAGCGAGCCGATCGGGGTAATCTTCGGTCCCAGATCCGAGCCGATCACATTCGCATAGATCAAAGCTTCTTTAATCAGTCCAGACGTATGGGTAGCATCAATCGCCAGGGCATCGATCATCACGGTAGGCATGTTGTTCATTATCGAAGAGATGACGGCAGCTATGAAGCCCATCCCTATCGTTGCAGCGAACAGCCCCTGATCGGCTACAGCCTGAATCACATCAGCAAGAACGTCCGTCAGACCCGCATTACGCAGACCATATACGACCACATACATCCCAATCGAAAAGAATACGATCGCCCATGGTGCACCTTTCACCACTTCCGTAGTAGGTACGTAGGGACTTCTTCTTGCCATCAGCAGGAAAAAGATTGCAACCACTCCAGCCACGGCAGACACAGGAATGTTCAGGAATTCACTGACAAAGTAACCAACCAGCAGAACTGCAAGCACTACCCAGGACAGCTTGAACATCTGTTTGTCTTTTATAGCCTCTACCGGATCTCTCAGCTGTGAGCTGTCAAAGGACCGCGGAATGCTTTTACGGAAAAAGAAGTACAGGACCAGAATACTTGCCCCCAAAGAAAACAAGGTAGGCATTAACATCCGGCCCGCGTATTCCATAAAGGTTACCCCGAAGAAATCCGCCGATACTATATTAACCAGATTACTGACAACAAGCGGCAAGGAGGTGGTATCCGCAATGAACCCGCTGGCCATGATAAACGGAAAAACCTTCTTCTCATCAAAATTCAGCGCACGGACCATAGCCAGCACGATTGGGGTCAGAATGAGCGCCGCACCATCATTGGCAAAAAATGCCGCCACCACGGCTCCAAGAACGGTGACATAGATGAACATCCGGGTGCCATTCCCGCGTGCCGCTCTCGCCATATGTAAGGCAGCCCATTCGAAAAAACCAATTCTGTCGAGGATTAAGGAGATCAGAATGATCGCAACAAACGCCAGTGTCGCATTCCATACGATCAAGGTGACGTCATACACATCGCCAAAGCTGACTACACCTACAAGCAAAGCGAGTACCGCCCCGCCGCAAGCCGACCATCCAATGGACAGATTCTTGGGCTGCCAGATGACAAAGACCAGCGTGATTACAAAGATAAGACCTGCTAAGATTTCCAAAATTCAACCTCCTATGTATATCCGGGCTTTATCCGGCTGGATTAATGCAGTATTTCGCAGCAAGCTGTTACCGGCGTTCTATTCAGCATGGCCAGAATCGCAGGCGTATCCGGCGTAAGCTTCAGCACAGCCTGAATGTGGGGTTTGTCTTCTATGTTAAGGGAATAGTATACCCATTGGCCCTTTTTTTGTTCCTTGACGATTCCTTTGCTTCTTAATCTGCGCAGATGCTGGCTGATAGCAGGCTGTGAGATGTCAAAGATCGCAACAAATTCGCATACGCACCATTCGCGCTCTTTTAATAAAGCCAGCATCAGGAGACGCGTTCTATCGCCCAAAAGCTTCAGGTCATCAGCGAGTTCAGTCACATCTGTTATAACGGCAGCTTCCTCCATGACAGTCCCTCCATTCCCAGGTATATAAGCCTGCGCTTATATACTAAACTAGGATCTCAAAAATGACAATCCTAAATAAATATTGCAACTTGCAACTAAATAATATATAACTGAATTACGAGGTGAATCTACTTGGAAAATACACGTGAATTGTTTCAGATCATGACCCGCCGTCTGGGACTGCTGAACAAGAACTGCTGTACCGTCGGAGGATGTGATCTCTCCCCTGCCCATAGCCATATTCTGTATGAGGTGGACCGCAGACATAATCCCTCCATGCAACAGATCGCAGATGCACTGGGTACAGATGTCACAACGTTCAGCCGGCAGGTTCAAGCGTTAATCAAAATGAATCTGGTCCAAAAAACACCGGACCCCAGCGACCGGAGAGTCTACACTCTCTCGCTTACAGCTAACGGCAAGAGCGTCGCTACAACTATTGATACCCAAATGAATGCGTATCTGGATGAGGCTTTTTCGTATATGAGTGAATTTGAGCAAGAGACTCTGCTGCGCTCTGTGAAGCTTTTTAATGAAGCTATGGGGAAATCCAGCAAATGCTGCGCGCCTGTTACCGGGTGATTTCTCTTAACTTATACTTGCAATTTGCAATTAATTCAAAGGAGTGTTGAAGAATGGACCAGCTTTCCAATGACCAAATCCGCCAAAATGTAAGAGGACGCTATTCGCAAATTGCCGTGAAGAACGTGACATCAGCCTCTTCCTGCTGTGGTTCACCGTCAGATTTCGATTCTATCTCCACGAAGCTCGGCTATTCCGGCAGTGAGCTGGCAGCAGCTCCCGAAGGTGCAAACTTAGGTCTTGGCTGCGGCAATCCTCAAGCGATTGCAGCGCTTAAGCCGGGAGAACGCGTGCTTGATCTCGGCAGCGGGGGCGGCTTCGATTGCTTCCTGGCCTCACGCCAGGTAGGGGATGAAGGGCATGTCATCGGTGTCGATATGACACCCGAAATGATCAGCCGCGCCCGGGACAACGCATTAAAAGGAAAGTTCGGCAATACCGAATTCCGTCTGGGTGAAATTGAACATCTTCCGCTCGCAGACCATTCCGTGAATGTCATTATGTCCAACTGCGTTATCAACCTTTCTCCCGACAAACTTCAGGTATTCCGTGAAGCCTACCGGGTCCTTGAGCCGGGTGGACGCCTCGCCATCTCGGATATTGTAACTACAGCAGAGCTTCCTCCTGAGATCAGGAACGACTTTGGCGTGCTGTATTCAGGTTGTATCTCCGGCGCTTCTTCCATATCGGAGCTGGAGGCTATTCTTAAGGAAAGCGGCTTTACAGAGATTAGCATTGAGCCCAAGGATGAATCCAAGACCTTTATTAAAGATTGGATACCAGGAGAAAACATAGATCAATATATCGTATCTGCAGTAATCCAAGCGAAGAAATAAAGCTGCAAGGAGAGATACCCATGGAGAAGAACACCACACTTACCGTCCGCACCGCAGTGAACAAGGATGCAGAAAGTCTCCTCCGTATTTACAACCAGGGAATTGAAGACAGGATTGCCACACTCGAAACCGGTTTGAAGGATATGGCCTACATGGAGACATGGTTGCAGGAGCATCAGGGGCGCCATACTGTACTGGTCGCTGAACAGGAGGGGGCAGTGATCGGCTGGGCCTCCCTTAACCCGTACTCTCACCGCTGCGCCTATAGCGGGGTAGCCGACCTGTCCGTGTATATTGAGCGCAGCGTTCGCGGGCAAGGTATCGGCAGCGCCCTGCTTGCGAAGCTGGAGGCTACCGCACAGGACAACGGTTTTCATAAAATTGTATTGTTCACCTTCCCCTTCAATGACGCAGGCCAAGGGTTGTACCGGAAAAGAGGGTACCGCGAGGTTGGGGTATTTGAGAAGCAGGGTGTTATGGACGGATCCTATATCGATGTTATGGTGATGGAGAAGCTGCTGTAAGATACTACGGACGACAAACACCCCTTGGCTTGCCCGGATAAACCATAGGTTTATTCAGAGGGCATTGCAAGGGGTGTTTTCTATTAAATACTCTTTAGTTATTTATCAGTCCTGCCTGGAGCAGCATCCGGTACAACAGCACAGTAGTCTCTGCACGGGTTAATGACTGCTGTGGACGTAGTTCATTTCCATACCCTTTGATCAAACCGGATTGAATAGCAGTCTGCACAGCGTCACTTGCCCAGCCGGCAATTTGGTTGCTGTCGGTATAGATGTCTATATTGGCTTGTGCACCGTTATTACTTGTCAGCCCCGCGGTATCCGCCAGCCGCAATGCCCGGATCATCATTACAATTGCTTCTTGCCGGGACACGGCCTGATTAGGCCTGAACGTCCCATCCCCGAAGCCATCCATCATTCCATATGCTTTTAACGCAGCTACGGCGCCATTGTACCAATTGTCACTGCTTATGTCGACGAAACCCGCAGGATTCTCTCCTTCAGGCAGTCCAAGCGCCCGTGCCAGCATTGCAGCGAGTTCCGCCCGGGTAACCATAGCTTCAGGTGCAAATTCTGAACCATCCGTTCCCAGAACGATCAATCTGCTGTTCATGCCGGCAATTTCATTTTCCGCCCAGTGTCCCTGAGTATCTGTGAATTTGGACGGTTTATAAATGACAGCATAAGTACTATTCGTAAGACTCCGAACCACAGCTGATCGATGGCCGTCTACTGTGATGAAGACTGTCGGTACCGTACGCACACCTTTATTCTGATCCCACACTACCGCCGTTGAGGCAGCACGGGCATCCGTAGGCAAGTAAATGACTCTTTCTACAAAATGATTGAAGCTGGATATTTCTTCAGTTTCACCATTCCGCTTGATTTGGACGGTAAATTGGATCGGAGCCGTCACCAGTTGATAACCACCGGCGTTCGCCGCCTTCTGCAATCCTTCTTCCGCCGGGCCGCGCCCTGTCAGGATTCTCAATTCCATATCCTTCGTCCAGCCAGACTCCCGGTTTACGATTTCATGTAGTGGCAGCCGATATTGGCCGTGCTGGGTGATGAACGTGATTGTGGCTACTTTTCCGGCCAGAATCGGGACTGTATCACCGGAAAGTCTTAATGTGAGATGATCTGCCTCTTCCTCGATTGAAATCGAGAGATTAGCTTCAGCAGTGTTGGGCAGAGAATCGATCGCCTGGCGCAAATGATCCAAATTCAAAAGCGCGTCGATGGATTTCGATCCATTCGCATCTGTTTGAACTGCGACCGTTCCCGTAACCTTCTGATCATTCACCCGAATCACTGGCATGTTGTCCGGTGATGGCGGATTCGAAGAGCTTTGAGGACTCGAAGAAGCCGTCGGAGCCGGGACTGGTGCTGGATCTGGTGCTGGAATGGGATCCGGCACGGAGTCAGCTAAGCGTGTCACGTTGAGAGTATAGGTTTTCATGGAATCATCTTGTGCTTTGACACGCACCTCGAATTTATTTTGGCCCGTTGCAAGAACATACTCCCCGGTTAGCGAATTATTGCCTACCTGGTGTTCATTCACATAGACGGCGGAGTATACGTCGGCGGGGGTCAAAAGCATCTTCAACCCGTACACCGGATGGTTCACTACCAGATTGCTGTTTGACTTCCCTGGATCAAAATCAAATGGTACCGGCCCGCCGAGTCCTAACAACTGCCAGACCTTCAAGTCTGCATTGCTGCTCAAAGGGACGATGTTCTGGATTTCAATCAGGCTTACATTGGCGTTGCCCGCTGTATCTTTTACATACACAGAATAAATGCCATTCTTTTGCACCGTAAAGTGGTCTGTTATTTCTGTACCCTGAGTATCAAAATCCGTAACCGTACGGCTTCCTGCTGCCCATTTCATGGAGGAAACCTGATTGAATTCACCATATACAGACGCCGTTACCTTAACATTTACGCTGCCAAAGGTTGGACCGGCCGGATCCATATTCAGTTCGACAGCAGGTGGCTGGTCGTACGTAAATGCAATACTCACCGTCTGATCCAATAATATACTGCTCGCCATCTCTTTTACCGTATAGGTCACTGTCTCTGCCGCCAGGTTGCTTACGGAAAAGCTGGTTAGCCCATCCACATTGGTCCATCCATACACATCTTTGATTACCGAACTTCCATCTTGAGCTTGCAGTTGCACCTGTCTACCCTCAAGCGGATGGTCATATTCGTCTTTGAGCTTCACGTTAATCGTAGCTTGGCTTTGTCCATCTGCACGGACGACCAGATCACTTGCGGTAACCGTAGAGCGGGATGAACTGACCTCACCAGGTACAAGCTGGACAACTGCTACCGAGGCTAAAAGACTGCCGCCGACAGTAGCACTTACTGTCGCCGCTCCCACCGTTACCGGCGCCGTCAGCGTCGCCGTATAGGTCCCGTTATGTTTATCCGTGACGGCGCTAACCGTCCCCGAGGTCGACGTGATTCCCACCGTCGCCCCTCCGGTGGTCAGCGCATTACCCTGCGCATCCTTCAGCTTCACCGTCACTGTCGTCTGACTCGTTCCATCTGCCGTCAGCGAGCTATTGCCCACAGCCAGCGTGCTGTTCACGCTGGACGGCGCTCCAGGCACGAACTGGATCGTTGCCGTTCCTGTTAGCGCACTGCCGCCGACAGTAGCACTTACTGTCGCCGTTCCCACCGTTACCGGCGCTGTCAGCGTCGCCGTATAGGTACCGTTATGGTTATCCGTTACGGCGCTAACCGTTCCCGAGGTCGACGTGATTCCCACCGTCGCCCCTCCGGTGGTCAGCGCATTGCCCTGCGAATCCTTCAGCTTCACCGTCACTGTCGTCTGACTCGTTCCGTCTGCCGTCAGCGAGCTATTGGCCACAGCCAGCGTGCTGTTCACGCTGGACGGGGCTCCGGCCACGAACTGGACCGTTGCCGTTCCTGTTAGCGCACTGCCGCCGACAGTAGCAGTTACGGTCGCGGTTCCCACCGTTACCGGCGCCGTCAGCGACGCCGTATAGGTCCCGTTATGGTTATCCGTGACGGCGCTAACCGTCCCCGAGGTCGACGTGATTCCCACCGTCGCCCCTCCGGTGGTCAGCGCATTGCCCTGCGCATCCTTCAGCTTCACGGTAACTGTCGTCTGACTCGTTCCGTCAGCCGTCAGCGAGCTAATTCCCACAGCCAGCGTGCTGTTCACGCTGGACGGCGCTCCGGCCACGAACTGTACCGTTGCCGTTCCTGTTAGCGCACTGCCGCCGACAGTAGCACTTAC
>NZ_JBGJZN010000009.1:0-69824 GCF_042610465.1 Paenibacillus diazotrophicus | reverse complement strand
CCACAGCCAGCGTGCTGTTCACGCTGGACGGCGCTCCGGCCACGAACTGTACCGTTGCCGTTCCTGTTAGCGCACTGCCGCCGACAGTAGCACTTACGGTTGCGGTTCCCACCGTTACCGGCGCCGTCAGCGTCGCCGTATAGGTCCCGTTATGGTTATCCGTTACGGCACTTACCGTTCCCGAGGTCGTCGTGATTCCCACCGTCGACCCTCCAGTGGTCAGCGCATTACCCTGCGCATCCCTAAGCTTCACCGTTACCGCCGTCTGGCTCGTGCCGTTCGCCGTCAGCGAGCTATTGGCCACAGCCAGCGTGCTGTTCACGCTGGACGGCGCTCCGGTCACGAACTGTACCGTCGCCGTTCCTGTTAGCGCACTGCCGCCGACAGTAGCGCTTACTGTCGCCGTTCCCACCGTTACCGTCGCCGTCAGAACCGCCGTATAGGTCCCGTTATGGTTATCCGTTACGGCACTTACCGTTCCCGAGGTCGACGTGATTCCCACCGTCGCCCCTCCGGTGGTCAGCGCATTGCCCTGCGCATCCTTCAGCTTCACCGTCACTGTCGTCTGACTCGTTCCGTCTGCCGTCAGCGAGCTATTGCCCACAGCCAGCGTGCTGTTCACGCTGGACGGCGCTCCGGCCACGAACTGTACCGTTGCCGTTCCTGTTAGCGCACTGCCGCCGACAGTAGCACTTACGGTTGCGGTTCCCACCGTTACCGACGCCGTCAGCGTCGCCGTATAGGTGCCGTTATGGTTATCCGTTACGGCACTAACCGTCCCCGATGTCGACGCGATTCCCACCGTCGCCCCTCCGGTGTTCAGCGCATTGCCCTGCGCATCCTTTAGCTTCACGGTCACTGTCGTCTGACTCGTACCGTCCGCTATAATACTTGATTCAGCACTAGAGATCTCACTTAATGCAGGAGATGTCGAATAATCGGCAATTATGTACGTTCTGAAAGAGAAGTCATAATCGTTAGCCACCGAGTATCCTCTCGAATACGGGTTGCCAGTACTGCCATACCACCCGTTGCCGTTCGATCCTCCTCCGAATTCCGTGGTAACAACCATTCGATACATCGTGTCCTTCTGCAAGTAGGGCGATGCTCCTGAGAAATCAACCGACACCCAGTCTGAACCATAAGAAGCCAGTTGCGCTTCAGCGAGCAAGGTCGAAAGATCGCCATCCTTATAGAGCCTTACCTTCAGAGCTCCCGGCGTACCGTAAGCCCCTGTAATATTCAGATCTATCCTGCTAAGACTCCCGGCAATTCCCGGCGTAAAGGTTTGATATTTTTCACTTTCATAATTCACCCATATACTCCCGGTAGCATTCTCCTGCTTTTGATCCAGAACCTCCGGACCTGCAGCAGACACCTTCACTTGAGAGACCGTTCCCAAGACAATCATGAATATAAGAGTCATTGCAATCCAGCGCTGTAACCGTTTTATAGCTTGCACTACATATCCCCCATTCTCAACTTCCAATGAATCAAAAAATGCTTATGTAAATTGTAACTTTTATCTACCAAATCTAAATGAGCTAACCGATATAATGAATTAACTCACGAAAAAAGTGCCTCCTCCAACAATTAGTGCCGCTACGAAAAAAATACCAAAATACCATTTTGTAAATTTAAAACCGATCCCGGAACCGTCCCACCAAATCTTCGCAAAGATCACAATTCCAAGAAGAAGAATACTAATAAATGCAATCAGAGCGTTTTCCATTTTCCTTCACCTAGACCTCTCCTACTTTTTAAATTCAGCCCATATATCATACTCTCAGAATAGAGCCATTACTTTAAATTTTCTATACCTAAAAAGGTATATCTTCTATTACAATGATTGTATTCGCTACTACGCCCAAGATTAGAGGTGTCCATAAATGAAAACAAACCAATCGCCCGACATTGTTATCAGAAGCTCATCCCATAATCAGATGACACTCAGGGAATGGATGAAGGAACAAACCGGCAGGAACCCGGAGGCGCTACTCGCCCTTGTCCGGTCCATTGCAGCTTGTGTTCTGCAGCTCCATCAGTTGCAGATCCTTCATCTCGATTTGCGGCCCGAGAGGATCGGTATCCGCTCGAATGGAGAGACTTCTGAGGCTTATTTAACAGATTACGGTTATGCCCTCCACCGTTCAGACAACGGTTATGTTCGTCCGGACGGCTATGGTGTATCAGACACAGGCTTGCCCTATTGTTCACCTGAGAATACAGGCAGAATGCTGAGGTCAGTGGATGAGCGAAGCGATCTGTACTCTTTAGGCGTTATTTTCTATGAATTATTGGCTGGACATCTGCCTTTTCCCGCCGACAATCCGCTGGAATGGGTGTATATGCATTTGGCGCAAGCCCCCTCTCCGCTGTCGCAGGAAGAGTCTACTTTACCGGAAGGCTTGGAAGCTGTAGTCATGAGACTGCTCGACAAAAATCCGGATAACCGCTATCAGAATGCAGGATATTTATTAGCAGACTTAGACAAAGTTGGGGGTTCCCACGATACCTTTTTTATGGAACCGGGATTTCACGGCAGAGAATATGAGATTTCCATGCTGACCCAGGCCTTTTATTCCGCTTGCTTCGGATCCACAGAAATGGTGTATGTGTCCGGTGAAGCCGGCATCGGCAAGACAAGCCTTTTGAACGAGGTATTCCGCAAACAGCAGCATGCCCGTAATTTTTTCTATATCACCGGTAAGTTTGAGCAGATCTCTAAGGAAAGTCCCTATCTTCCGATTATTCAGGCCTTTCGTGGCTTGATACGGCATTTGCTGGGGGAACGCAAGGAACAGTCTGAGCTATGGAGACAAAAGCTGCAGGATGCACTCGGGGCAAGCGCCAACGTAATTACTGCCATTATTCCTGAAGCTGAGCTGATACTCGGCACCCTGCCATCTGCTGAAGAGCTTCCGGCCAATGAATCAAAGAAACGGTTTATCTATGTTTTCCGCAAATTTGTCCAAGCGCTGGCTTCTAAAGAACATCCCCTTGTGCTGTTTATTGATGATTTGCAATGGGCGGATTCTTCGTCGCTGCAGTTAATACACGCGCTTCTATGCGATCCGGAATGCCAATATTTGATGTTTGTCTGCACCTATCGCCATAACGATATAGATCTTAGCAAGCTTCCAGGGTACGAGCTGGACGGGGGCGTTACCGATCAAGCCGTTATCCGGCATATTCATCTGTCTCCACTGAGTCTTGAGCAGATGAACGAGATTACGATGGAGACCTTGAATAGTCCGGCGGAGGCCGCACACTCCTTTACAGAACTGCTATATCATAAATCCAACGGAAATCCCTTTCATTTTAAGCAAATATTGCTGAGTCTGCAGGATGACGGCATTCTGATGTATAACTACGAGAATCGATGCTGGCAATGGGATTTGGGGTCGGTTATCGGGCAGGAGCCCAGCTATGCTATCAATGACTTGATGGAGCATAGAATGCGGCGTCTTCCATCCGCTGCACAGGAGCTGCTTCAGATTGCAGCTTGTGCAGGAGGCACCTTCCACCCGGATTTTATAGCTTCCGTCGCCAATCAGGACGTCGGGGAAGTGACATCTGAATGGTTCAAGATTGAAGCCGAAGGAATGATTGCAGCAGATGAAGCGGGTACATTCCGTTTTGTCCACGATAATATACATAAGCTGATTTACAGTCAAATGGATGATGATACGAAACAGACGATCCATATTGCAATAGGCAGAGCCTTGATCAGGGAGGCTTCGGGACACGAAGAGAGCTTGTTTGAGGCGGTCAACCATATGAACAGAGGCTCTGGCAAAATCACTGGAAAAGCAGAGATCCTTCAGCTTATACAATTCAATCTGGATGCGGGAATCCGTGCGAAGACCACCTCCGCCTTCGACGTTGCGCTCGGTTATTTCAGAAAAGGGGTCGAATTACTGCCCCCGGAAGCTTGGAACAACGCCTTCGAGCTCTGTTTTGAACTGAATGCCGAGCAGGCTGAATGTGAATATTTAAGCGGTAATGCTGTGGAGTCTGACCGAATAATCGATTTCTTGCTTCTTCGTGCGCGTAGTAGTGTGGAGCGGAGCAGAGTGCGTATGATCCGGATTATGCAATACATCAATCGGGGTAAATATCTGGAAGGCACTGCGCTCGGCCTTGAAAGTCTGCGGGAGCATCATGTTAATATTTCGAACAATCCTGGCAAGTTCGAACTGTTCGTTGAGGCGCTGCGAATCGATGTGCTGCTGCACAACCGGTATGACCGGCTCGCTCATTTGGAGGAAATGTCCGACAAAGACCGGATTGCTGCCATGCAGCTCATTCTGGCGATTACCCCCTCCACCTTCTTCACGAACAAGAAGATTTTTTTCCTGCTCACATGCAGAGCCATCCAATTATCTGTTAAGTATGGAAACACCCCCGTGTCTGCAGCGGTCTATTCCGCTTACAGCATGCTTTTGGGGTACACACGGGGGAAATTTGATAAGGGCTATGCGATTGGCAAGGTCGGAATTGAGCTATCCGAGCGTTACAATATTACTTCAGTCAGAAGCAAAACCTATACCATGTTCGGCGGTGTACTCTGTCAATTTGCCGGAAATGCCCGTGAGGGTGATACATACTTGGCAAAAGCGCTGCGTTTGGGGATGGAATCCGGGGATTATGTGTTTGCCAGCTATGCCATGGGTGCGCACATCAATTCACTGTACACGAGAGCACCTTTAACTGAATTCTCCAGAACTATAACTGAATATATGGTGTTTCTGGATACGACTAACGATGAGTTCGTGAAGCAGAACTTTTACTTGTATCAGCAATTTATTCTTGCCTTACAGGGAAGAACGATTTCACCGGATTCCTTCAGCAGTACCGGCTTTAATGAAGAAGAATTCCTAAGCCGGATTCAGATGGAGGAGACCTCGGCAACGACCTTATTTCAATACTGCACCTATAAGACTCAGCTCAGCTACATGCTGGGCAATTATGAGGAGGCTATCCGCCGGGCAAGTCAGGCAGAGTCCTATGAAGCCTATGCCACGCATCTCCCGCATTTGCCGGAATGCCTGATGTATGAATCACTAGCCGTATTGGCTAATGCTGTACCGTCTGCTAAGCGGTCTTATTGGAATAGACGATTACGCAGCAATCTCCGCCGCTTTACCAAATGGGCTGCATCGAGTCCGGCCAATTACCGGTCCAGGTTTTACCTGCTCCAGGCTGAGCATGCACGTGCCGCTGGTAAAGGTATTCTAGCTGAGGAATTGTATGATAAAACCATCCGCGAAGCCAGAGAACAAGGCGACGTTCAGGTGACAAGCCTTGCCGGCGAACTTGCAGCCAAATACTACCTGAATCTTGATAAAGGAAAAACAGCCCTCTTCTATTTGCAATTAGCGCTGGAGGCATATACCGAGTGGGGAGTTCAAATCAAAGTAAAGCAGTTAGAAGATCTGCTGCACTGCTGGCAGCGCGAGGAACAGGCTGATGAATCTTTTGAAATCATGCCAATTCCGGCAAGCCAGAGTGAAATAGATCTGAGGGGAGAGCCCGCCAGCACTCCTCTTAAGGCCCATGCCCTGGACGCTCTGGATCTTGCAGCGATTCTCAAAACCACACAGGTGATCACGAATCAGATGGACAGTGATACCGTTCTTGCTGAGATCATGAACACCATTATGAAATATGCAGGTGCCAGCAAGGGGGCTTTGCTGATGGACTATAATGATGGACTGTATATTCAGGTCTACGCCGATTCAGACAACCAGACTCTTCCCTCACCATCAGCACTGAATGGAAGCCCCCATTTGCCGGAGGGCATCATCCGGTATGTCTTTCGCACACAAGAGCATGTCCATTATATCGGTGGTGAGGAGAGCTGGCTGATCCATAACCCGTATATGGCGAAACACCGGCCCGGGTCCGCACTCTGCATACCAGTAACCGTTCACGGAAATATGCTGGGTGTTCTATACCTGGAAAATAAGCTGGCAAGCGGAGTGTTCGCCTATGATCGCCTAAGTGTCCTTCAGGCCATGGCTTCCAACGGCATTTTATTCTGCATGCTGCAAAATACGGCCGGGCAGTCCATCCATAATCCGGAAGCTGATGAGGAAGCAGCTTCTTATTCAACTCTAATGGAGGAACCGCTCACAGACCGTGAACTTGAGGTGCTCTCCTTATTGGCGGCAGGATTGTCCAATAAGGAGATTGCCGATCAATTAATCATCGCGATTGGAACGGTAAAAGTGCATGTGAAGAATATTTTCGCCAAACTAAAGGTTAACCGGCGTACCAAAGCCATTATCCAGGCGAAAGAGCTGAATCTGCTTAACCGTCCATGATTGTTTCTCTGCTAGGTAACCAGCATATGAAAAGCCGATCCAACGAAGGATCGGCTCTTTTTCTATAGGGGAATATGTTTTTTCCAGCCAAACCTATAACGGAACTGTTTGTCCTTTACTCACTCCGCAGTGCTGCTACCGGATCTTTCTTTGCGGCCATCTTGGCCGGAATGAAACCGCCGATCATCGTAAGTCCTACACTGATCACGCCCAGAATCAGCGCATGCAATGGATTCAGCTGGGCGACATTCGACAGATCGGTAAGATTATACAGTATTGCATTAACCGGAATGGTCAGCAGGTAGGTAATTCCAATCCCCAGAATCCCGGAGCAAGCCCCGATGATAAAAGTCTCGGCATTAAATACCCGTGTAATATCCTTCTTGCGGGCACCCAGTGCACGCAGAACTCCAATCTCTTTGGTCCGCTCCATCACAGAAATGTAGGTGATGATCCCGATCATGATCAACGACACCACCAGAGAAATCGCTGCAAAAGCAATCAGTACCATGGTAATCCCGTCCATAATACTGCCGGAGATGTTGGTAACAATAGCCGCCAGATCGGTATACATCACTTGATCCTTGGGTTCACGGCCTTCATTCCATTTGTCCAGATAAGCTGCGACTGATTCCTTGGCGCTGAAATCGATCGGGTACAAGGATACCGAGTTCGGGATATCTGTTGCCCCCAGAGAGGCAAGTGCATCCTCTTTGGTCAAGGAAGCACTGCCTACCGCCGCGCCTCCACCAGGGCCCATCATCAGCGGGCTTGTACCTGCTGCTCCGGCTGAACCACTGCCTGCAACACCATCTGACAATACTTGACCGGTCAGCACATTGAAGTCTGCTCCTTCCTGTGCCAATACGATCTCGGATTTCTCTGCATCTGCTATAAATGTAGCGGCAAGCTCATCCGAATAGGCAATGCCCGGAGACAGTGTAGATACGCTGGAGCCTTCCTTGCCGCGTAGAACCCCAACGATATTCAAGGTCACAGCTTTGGGGCTGTTATAGAGCTCTGTTAAATCCGCCGCAGTTCCGTTTACGACAAACTGCTCACCGCTTTTACGGTAATAGTCATTGTTCATTACCAGCTTCAACGGGGTCCCAATGAGATCTCCCAGATTAATACTATCGGCTTTATAATCCAGCCCCAGGGCATCTACCGCAGCATCGGTCAGACGGTTGTATTCATCCACGATAAGTACGACATCAGTCTTCTCGGAAGGGTATTCCCCCTCCAGCACATCATAATATTGCTTCAGATAGCTCCCCGTCTCACTTCCCTGTTTGCTCGGATATGCGGTTAAGCTGATGTTGTTTTTATCCAGCGTAGTGGCCTTTTGTCCGTCCGATACCAGTACATTCATATTCACGGTGCGGGTATAGGAAATGCCGTCAATCAGCTTAGGATCGATTTTATTTAAATAATCTATATATTCCTTGGTCAGCACATTGGTATGCTGTTTGGAATTTACGCTGGGGTCATAGGGATACAGCTTTTTCTCTGCAGGGTACGAGGGAAGTTCTGATGCTCCGTCGCTTGGCGGCCCCAGTTCAACACTCATTGCCGTCTGATTGATCGAGATCGGGAAGTTGGAGAGAGCACCTGTCTCATAGGAGCTGATCTGCTTGTCGAACCCATTCGACAAGGACAGAATCAAGGCAATACCAATGATTCCGATACTTGAGGCAAAAGCGGTCAAACCCGTCCGCCATTTCTTGGTCGCAATGTTCTTTCCGGATAATTTCAGGGCGGTGAAAAAGCCCATGCTGGTTTCTTTTAGCTTGTATGAGCTTGAGATCTTTTGATTCGCCAGCGGATTGCTGTCGGATATCGCGTGACCATCCGAGAAGCGGATTACGCGGTCTGCATAGCTCTCCGCAAGCTCCGGGTTATGCGTAACCATAATGACCAGCTTATCCTCAGCAATTGACTTGATCAGCTCCATGATCTGTTCACTGGTCTCTGTATCCAGAGCCCCTGTCGGCTCATCGGCGAGAATAATATCCGGATTGTTGGCCAGGGCTCGGGCAATCGCTACGCGCTGCATCTGACCGCCGGAGAGCTGATTCGGCTTCTTATGGACATGTTCCTTGAGTCCAACCTTCTCCAATACTTCAAGCGCCTTACGGTGCTTCTCGGCCGGGGCCACCCCGCTGAGCGTCATGCCCATCTCTACATTATCCGAGATACTCAGATGCGATATCAGATTATAGCTTTGAAAAATAAAGCCCACACTATTATTACGGTAAGCATCCCAGTCCCCGTCTTTGAAGTGCTCCGTGGATTGTCCGTTGATGATCAGCTCTCCGCTGTCATATTGATCGAGCCCGCCGATGATATTCAGCAGCGTAGTCTTTCCCGATCCGCTTTGGCCCAGAACTGCGACGAATTCACTTTCTCTGAAATTCAAGTTCACTTTATCCAGTGCGACTTGTGTGAATTCTCCGGTTTTGTAGCTCTTGGTGATGTTTTTTAATTGCAGCATCGTATTCAGTCTCCCTTTCCATTCCATCCCTGTAATCATGGGTCCCGCTAATCTCTCTCTTCTTGTCTTGCTGGCCCCAGTATAAGCGCCCAAAGTAAACTAAACCTCAACTTCGGCAGTTGAGATTCACTTGATCTTCATGCGGTATACTTAAACCATCTATATACTGAAATCAATGAAGCATCTCAGGAGGAAAGCCTATGTTTAATATTCTTGTAGTTGAGGATGACAGCAAATTGCGGCAGCTCTTCTGCACCGTCCTGACCAAAAACGGATATAACCCTATACCGGCAGTGAACGGGGAGGATGCACTCACGCTGCTGGATAAGGAATATGTTGATTTGATCATCTGCGATATTATGATGCCGCTCATGGACGGATATGAGCTGACGCGGACACTCAGAGACAACAATAATAATCTCCCGGTTCTCATGGTGACGGCACGGGAGAATTTCGCTGACAAACAACAGGGGTTTCTTGTCGGAATCGACGATTATATGGTCAAACCGGTGAATGTAAATGAAATGATGCTACGGGTGGGGGCACTGCTTCGCCGGGCCAGAATTATCAGCGAACGCCGGATCGAATGGGGAGGAACTGTGCTGGACTATGATGCATTAACCGTCATTCGGAGTCAGGAGAGTATCCTTCTTCCGCAGAAGGAATTTTATTTACTCTATAAATTAATCTCCTATCCGAACAAAATCTTTACCAAACAGCAGCTGATGGATGAAATTTGGGGGATGGATACGGAATCCGACGAGCATACGGTGGTTGTTCATATTAACCGCTTGCGCGAGCGTTTCAGAGAGAACCCGGACTTTGAAATTGTCACTGTAAGGGGACTTGGCTATAAGGCGGTGAAGCTGGGATGAAGCGCCAGAAAAGAGGCGGTCTGTGGTGGCATTTTGTATCGCTTGTGTTTGTGATTATTCTGTCCTTTGTTTTACTGATGTCAGTCTTGGCCTATCTATATATCAGACTGGGCAATGAAGCTGTTTTACACAGGAATCCCTTTCCTCCTATTCTGACCATTGTTGTATTCAGCCTCGTCATCGGAACAACAATCACAATAACCGTGGGCCGAAAAATACTATCTCCCATTGCAGATCTGATCAAGGCGGCCAAAGAGGTCTCCACAGGCAATTTTGAGATTCATTTGAATGAATCGCACCGGGTGGGTGAGATCCGCGACGTCGCCCACCACTTCAACCTTATGGTTCAGGAACTGCGCAGCATTGAGACACTCCGCAATGATTTTGTAGTCAATGTCTCTCACGAATTCAAGACACCCATTGCGGCTATCGAGGGATATGCCACTCTCCTGCAGGAAGAACATCTCAGTAAAGAGGAGCATGACGAATACACCGGCATGATTATTGACAGTGCCCGCCAATTGTCCACCCTATCCGGTAATATCCTCAAAATATCTAAGCTCGAAAACCAGGAACTGCTCACCGAACTTACGGAATACCGCCTCGATGAGCAGCTCCGTCAGGCTCTGTTATTGCTGGAAGCAGTCTGGGCTCCCAAGCAGTTGAACCTTAACATTGATCTGGACGAGCTGCGTTATTACGGGAATGAAGAGCTGGTCATGCAGGTATGGCTCAATCTACTTGGCAATGCGGTCAAATTCACACCGGAAGGCGGAGAAATCTCAGTCACTCTTCAGTCCGAAGACCGCTGGATTACAGTAGTTATATCCGATACAGGAATAGGAATGACCCCTCAAGTATGCAAGCATATTTTCGAAAAATTCTACCAAGGCGACCCTGCCCGTTCCTCCGAAGGTAACGGCCTGGGCCTGCCTCTGGTCAGCCGCATCATCAGCTTAAGCGGAGGAACGATTGAGGTCAGCAGCAAGCCGGGGATGGGGTCGACGTTTACGGTACGGTTGCCTATAGCAGATATCATAAAATAAATGAATTTTCCGCTTCGGTTCAAAGAAAAAGAAACCTCTCCTTGGAAGAGTTCAGTAACTCCATTTCTTCCAAAGAGGGTTTCTTTTGTAACCCAGAAAAGGCTGTAGAAGTCGCCTTTCAGAGTAGATTCTGTTAAAGGAAGTATACTCGATTAGAGGATTACCGGCCGGATTCTGCCGTCTTCTTCATAATGGAGCTCTGTAAATTTGACACAGCGTTTGTGGTCCACGCCGCCGGACAGGGATGCGTCATGGTAGAACAAGTACCATTTCCCGTCAAATTCCACGATGGAATGATGAGTCGTCCAGCCTACGACCGGTTCCAGAATGGTTCCCTGAAAGACAAAAGGTCCACAAGGCTTGTCGCTGACGGCATAGACGATTTTATGGGTCGTACCTGTGGAATAGGACAGATAATATTTGCCTTTATACTTATGCATCCATGGACCTTCGAAATATCTTCTGTCCTCATCACCCGCAAGGATTGCGTTCCCTTCCTCATCGGTAATAAGGATTTCCTCCGGGGCCGATTGTAAGGCCAGCAAATCTTCACTCAGCTCCGCTACCCGCGGACCGTAAGCCGGCTCCCCCGGACCTTTCTCAGCGGCATCCGGCTGGTACACGCCAGTATGCCACTTTTCTAATTGTCCGCCCCATAATCCGCCAAAATACATATAGGCTCTTTCATCCTCGTCAACGAATACGGCGGGATCGATGCTGAAGCTTCCTTTGATATAGCTTTCCTGAGCCTGAAAAGGACCAGCCGGAGAGGTAGCTGTAGCCACTCCAATCCGGAAAATGCCCTCCTTGTCCCTGGCCGGGAAAAATAAGTAATATGTCCCCTGCCGGTATGCGGCATCGGGTGCCCACATTTGTGTTGAGGCCCAAGGCACATCCCGGAGATGAAGCGCCTCCCCATGATCCACACACGGAGACGACGGATTTTCTAAGGAAAACACATGGTAATCTTCCATCGCGTACTGGTCGCCATTATCATTCGTAGGGCCATCGTGATCGATATCATGGGATGGGTAAATATAGAGCTTGCCCTCAAATACATGCGCGGAGGGGTCTGCTGTGTAGAGATGGGTTACCAGAGGTTTATTTTGTGCTGCCATAGTAGGATTCTTCCCCTCATTGTATTCGACTTTGAAGCGTGCCTGTCAACAGTATTATTCTTTGACGCCACCCAGTGCTACACCCGCGATAATATAACGGGATAGCAGGAAGTACACCACAAATAGCGGCAGTGCCGTCAAAGCCAGACCCATATAGATTGAGCCGAACTCCGTCTTGTAAATATCACCGCGAAGCAAGCTGACCATGATCGGCATCGTGTATTTCTCTTTCTGGGTCAGCAGGATCAGCGGCATGAACAGGTTGTTCCAGTTGGCTACAAAGGCAAAGATAGCCTGTGTTGCCACAGCCGGCATCATCAGCGGCAGGATGATTCGGTTAAATGTGAAGAATTCACCAGATCCGTCTACACGTGATGCTTCTACGATCTCTATCGATAGCGTAGCGAGCAGATATTGGCGCATGAAGAACACCACTGCCGGTGCTGCAATCGCTGGCAGAATCAGCGGCCAGAAGCTATTGGTCCAATGCAGCTTATACATGAACTGGTAGAAACCGATAGCACTTGCCTGAGATGGGATCATCATCACACACAGAATGAAGGTAAAGAATGGCTTTTGAAGTTTCCAGCTATAAGTCACAAGGCCATATGCTGCCAGGGAAGAGAAATAGACCGTGCATATTGTTGCAGAGCTGGAGATAATCAACGAATTCAGGAACCCTTGAAGGGGATCAAAGCTCTTGTCGAGCAGCACGTGCAGGTTGCTCATCATATGGGTTGAAGGAATCAATGAAAGACCACTTTGAATCTCCGGCGTAGAACGCGTAGCGTTGATAAACATGATCCAAAACGGAAGGATGCTAAGCAACGATAAAGAGATACAGATGACGTAGATAACCGTCTTGCTTACCTTTCGATTAAAGGTTCCACTTTCCTTAATTTTTTCCATAAGTTGCACCTCCCTGCACGTTTGCTGCTTGAGCAGCTTTCCTATTTTTCTTCTCTGCTTTTTTCAATCTTTCTGCGTCGCGGTCACGCATCAAGTAGAATACGCATGCAGACAATACTCCCGCGATTATGAACATGATCATACTCGCTGCTGCAGCACGATTATACAGATAGCTACCCTTGAACGCTTGACCATAGATAAACATGGACGTGGTAAGTGTGGAGTCGTCAGGTCCGCCTGCCAGGAACAGCTGCGGAATGTCGAACATGGTCAAACCGCCAATCATCGATGTAATCAGTGTGAACAACATAATTGTTCGAAGACTTGGTAGTGTAATGCGGAAGAACGTTTGAAATCCGTTTGCACCATCAATCGCCGCAGATTCGAAGAGAGCCGGATTGATGCCCATAACGCCTGCGATAAGAATGATCATAGTGTTGCCGTACCACATCCAGAACTGGATGAACGCCACAATGCCTCGCGCTGTCGTCTTATCCTGTAAAAAGAATATTGGGTGGTCGGTCCATCCTAGCGATTGAAACAAACTGTTAATGGGACCCATCGGATAGGCAAACAACGTGCTAAAAAGCACTGCGATTGTACTTGCAGTAATAATATTTGGCATATAGAGCAGAACCTTAAAAAATCCCTGCCCCTTGATGTTGAGACGCCGGTTCGTGAACCACGCAGTCAGCAAGAGCGCAAGAAGGATCTGAGGAACAAAGTTTACAATCCAGAGCCAGCCTGTGTTGATCAGAGATTTCCTAAAAGAATCGTTCTCAAAGATGAGTTGTTTAAAGTTTTGAAAAGGATTATCCAGAATGTGGATTGGTTTCGGTATTAATCCTTGCATATCGGTAAACCCAATCGCTGCAGTATAGAGAATGGGATACAGTGAAAAAATCAAAAATGCAAGGACAAACGGAAAGGTAAAAATATAGCCGTATTTCGAATAGTTCACACCTTTGCGGCGCATGCTCTCACCTCATTAATTGATAGGAAGAGGCGGGATAACTCACCCGCCCCTTCGATTTCTTCTTATTCGCTTTCGATATTCAGTTGATCTTTGACTTGTTGTTTGAAGGTTTCGATTGCTTTATCGCGGCTCTTTTTACCTGCTGTGTACTCGCGTACTTGGTCACGCCAGAGCTTATTGATGGTTTCGTCAAACTGGGTCAAGTTCTTACCTGAAGCGTTAGCATTGGCAGGAACGAATACATCGAACATATTCTGTCCACCAAGCAGTGGAACTTCACCATTTGATTTGGCCATAACAACGGATGATGCAACGCTGTCCTTCGTACCTTGCTCGCCTGCCTTCATTGTGCCATTAGCCCAGAAGGATTGAAGACCTGTATCGGAAGTATCAAGGGTAACCCACTTCACAAAGTCAGCAACGGCTTGTTTTTTAGCATCGTCTTTAACTACGTCTTTGTTGGCGAGCAACCAAGTTCCTCCCCAGAAGAAGCCAGTCGGCGGCTCAGTAACAGCCCAGTCGCCATTGGTGTCTTTCACTTGACCGTTCATTACATAGTTAATGAGCCAAGCGGGACCGAAGAAGCCGAAGATCGGTTGTTTGCCGGTACCGGACATGTCTGCGTACCATGCTTCAGTCCAGTCTGTTGTATCGTTGTGATAGCCGTTGTCTTTCAGCTTTTTGGAAAGATCAAGGAATGCTTCGCGCTTAGGATCGATGTGCAGCTTACCATCCACGATCCAGCCCTTGTCAGAACTGTTCTCGATCGGGTGCCAAATATCGCCGTCACCGGATACGATACCATATCCTTTAGCTTTCAGCTTTGCAGCTGCATCAAAGAACTTATCCCAGCCAGGTCCAACTTCGCTTTTGATAGCGGCTGGATCGTCGGTTCCAAATACATCCTTGGCAATTGAGCGGCGATAGATAAATGCTCCGCCGGTTGCTTGATAGCCGAGGCCTTTCAGTTGTCCATCTTTGCTACCGATATCTACGGAGTATTGAGCAATGCCTGCGTCCTTAACCATTTGATCATCAAGGCCTAGGTCCGCATAGTTAGCGGCATAGGTGGAAGCGTCGCCTTGGGTATATTTCAGTACGAAAGCTGATTCAGCTGCATAAATATCCGGTGCATCTTTCCCGCCGGCAGCCAGGGCTTGGTCAATAGCTGGCTGATAGGCCCCGTCAGTAGTTGCAATCACTGTAGTTTTGAACTCTACATTTGCGTCTGGATGAGTTTCAATATACTTTTTGGTCATGTTCGGAATCTCGTCCGTGAAGCTCCAGAGGTTAATGGTCACTTTCTCAGTGCTCTTAGCTGGAGCCTCTGTAGCGCTTGCTGCTGGGGCTGTAGTTGGGCTTGCTGCGTTAGAGTTTGAGTTGTTGTTGTTCCCTCCACATGCTGCCAGAGCTGTTGACATCATTAGCAATGTAGAGACCCCTACTAAAACACGTTTCATACTTTTCATACTTTGCCTCCCCTTTTATATTTCTTTCTCGGTTTCGTGTAACCGCATACATAATTATAGAACTGATGCCCCTCATGCATAAGGAACCACTCATTGGGAAAAATTCCACTTTTATTAGATTTTGATCTTTGTAGGCATAAAAAAGACAAATGGCCTCGTCCCTTATCTACAAAGGGCGAAGCCATTAGATCTATTATTCTCTTCCCACTGACATCTACAGCAATTTAATCAGCTCTTCAAGCTCATCAACCAAACCCTTTGCACGTTCAAAATCAGTATCTTTTAAAGCCAGTTCAATCTCCGTTTCAACTGCTTTTTTCTTTTGTTCCGTTTCTAAATAATCTCTGTCAAAATGACTGGCATATATCATTTTTCTGAATTTTCGTATGCTCATTTTCCGGATCGTCTTATCGTCAATAATTAAGACATAATCCATTCCATTTACCACTGAATAGAAATCATGAGAAATCATAAGAATCGCACCTTTATAGTCTTGGATGGCTTTCTCCAGTGCTATTTGTGTATAGGTGTCTAAATGACTTGTCGGTTCATCAAGAAGTAGTACGTTTGCTTTACTGGCAGAAACTTTAGCCAATTGAAGCATATTTTTTTCTCCGCCAGATAACGATCCTATCTTTTGATTAACAATTTCTCCTTCAAAGCCGTAGGTGGAAAGATAGGATCTAATCTCATCATAAGTTGTAAACCCGGCATCGATGAATTCTTCAAGTATTGTATTAGAATCCTTTAGCACTTCGCCCTGAAGCTGCGATAAATAAGCTACTTTAACGTCCGTATTTATTTCAATGGATTCGTGATTATTCTTAAAAATATCCCGGAGCAAAGTCGTTTTCCCGGTACCGTTTGAACCGATAAGGGCTACTTTATCCGTAGATTTTATCTCAAAGTTAACATTTTCTAAAAGTAGCTCATCAAAGGCAACACTATAATTATTAACATTTATAACAATGTCGTCTTCCATCTCATTATCCATACCGAAACTGATATCCGGTTGCTTAATATTTACGAATGGGGCTTTAATTCTACGCGCTTCCAATCTTTCTTGAAATTTAACCCTGGCTTTCAGCGCTTTTCCTCTGGAAGCTTCTGAATTATAAGTTGCGATAGCTCTAAGATTATTGATGATGTTCTCGTTTCTCGCAATTTCCTCATCCTCAGCGATTGTGAGTTCTTGCAACTCTATTTTAGTCTGAAGTAAGGAGAAATTATAATCAATATATCGTCCATCAAACTCTTGGATCTCCATGTTTTCAAGGTGAATAATTTTGTTGAAGCAGTGATTCAATAGATATCGGTTGTGCGTAACAACCAGCAGTATTCCTTTGTGGGAATTAATAAGATTTTTAAGTGCATTTAGGTTTTCAAAGTCTAAAAATACATCGGGTTCATCCATAATCATTAAGTCTGGATACTTGAGCATTTCCTTCATCACTTGAATAAGTTTGAATTCCCCGCCACTCAGGTCAGATACCCTAAGATCTTTTAGCTTCATGAGGTTTGCCAGATTTAGCTTCTTATTAATATTGCTTTCAAAATCATCCCCGCCCATTGAATCAAAGGCATCTAAAGCGAATTGATACTTCTCAAGTAACGATTCAATATCCGATGATGTCTCCATTTCAGTGCAAATGGCTGTTATTTCGTTTTGTATCTTAATAAATTCTTCTCCTATATATTCGAAAACCGTTGTTTCTTTAGTTTTGTCTGGTTGTGAGAACTGACTTACATACCCGATGCTGCAAGTGGGATCCATCTCTAACATGCCATCGAACAAGTATCTTTCTGGATCCATCAGTATATCGATCAGTGTGCTCTTCCCACTGCCACTTGTTCCTATAAAAGCGCAATGTTGTGTCTCATCAAGCGTAAACGAAATATTTTTATATAGTTCTTTTTGCGGAAAAGAGAAGGATAAGTTTTCAACTTTTATCATAGTATTACCTTTCTTTATAACCAAATTTGTGACTATTATCAGATGTACTGAAGAGCTTGAGCATAGATTTTAAGTTAACCGTGAGTTGATAGAATAACACTGTTTACAACCAACATCAATCATTTCAAATAAAGTATTGGTTTATAAGCGGATGCGTATGTTTTCGAGTTAAAAATAGGGCCATCCTAATGATAGATTAGGACAGCCCTTTTATTTCACTGGACATATATTGTCAGGTGTTAGAAACCACTTTTCAAAAACAATGGTCACTACTTCTTCGTATAGGCTTAAGAATACAAATATTTAAATGAAATTCATAAATCCTTTTTGCCCGCTACGCATCCTAAATTTAATAAAATCCGCTTCATTAGTAATATTAAGATAAATATTATTTTTTAGGACATACGAAAATTCCTGCCCTAGCTCAGCATGATACTTGTGACCAGGATAAATTTTTGTAGACAGTGGAATGATATCAACCAAACGTCTCATTGTAGCGAAAAGATCATGCGGACTAGAATTACTGTCAGTACACGTACCGCATCCTTCTATAAATAGACAATCACCAGTAAAAAGGTTGCCGTTAATTAAATACGAAATACACCCTTTTGTATGTCCAGGCGTCAAAAAAGGCTCAATTCTTAGCTTGTCTATTAATAAAGGTGTCTCATCTCTTACATAAATTATGCTTTTATCGGAAATACCAGCAATTTGTTTAGCCTCAGGAGAGATCAATATTGGAACATTGTAGTACACTGACATAAATTCGGCCAAATGGATATGATCAGAATGTCCATGTGTAATTAACACCGCTTTAATATCCAATTGCAATTTATCAGCGGCAATTAATATTTTTTCGCTTTCCCAAGCCGGATCAACTAGTACACCTATTCCATCATCGGTATAAATAATATAACTGTAGTTTATGAATTCTTTATAACAAACCCTGATTATTATTGCTTTACACTTCATATTTTCTCCTACTTACTTCAATAAGCTATGGTATTAAGGCTCTAAATCTAAATTACAACATGTTGCAAAGAGACTTTATATCTACCTTCCCATTTCCAGTAAGCGGTATTTCGGAAACCGAAATAATACGATTAGGAATCATATATAAAGGCAGTTTCTTCGATAATTCAGAACGGATTTGACGTTTAATGTCTTGAGCATTACTGCAAACTACGGCACAAATCAAGCGTGTACGACCATTTTGCATCTTATCGATAAATGCAACTGAATTCGAAATATCAGGGTGCATATTTATATATTTTTCTATTTCTCGCAAGTCAATTCTATAACTATTATGCTTAATTTCACTTGTAACTCTTCCTACTATATAAATGAGATTGTCCGAACCCAAGTAGCCTAAATCTCCTGTTTTGTATACGATCCCCCCCAATTCTTCATTCCAAACAAAGGAATCCTTTGTTTGTTCATCACTAAGGTAACCTTTTGCGAGACCTTCTCCCGCTATACAAATCTCTCCCAAAACCCGAAAGTCACACATATCTCCTTTTGAATCGATAACATATAGCCGCTGATTGGCAAGCGGTAGCCCGTATGGTATAGATGAAACATTCTCATAAGATGAACAATCATAGTAATTTGACCAGATAGAAGCTTCTGTTGCCCCTCCTAGAGCAAATAATTGAATGCGACCATATTTAGAAAACAATTCTTCAACCATTTTCTTAGGAACAAAATCCCCGCTAACTAATATCCCCCTCAATTTTTCAAACCTACATTTCAGTAAAAATTCTTTCGCTAAAGCAGGCGTTGAATTCCAGATGGTGATTTTATTGTAATAGTTATGTTCAAAAAACCAAACGTGGTCATAGATATCTACAAAAACAATAGACATTCCGCTAATGATTGCTCCAAAAATATCGAAAATAGAAAGGTCAAAATATAAGTTTGAGATATTCATTACAGTATCTTTTGGAGTAATCTTAAACTTATCAATAATATCGTAGACTGTATTTAGGGCTGCTTTTTCTGTAATGATAATACCTTTCGGTTGTCCTGTTGTTCCAGAGGTATGTATGATATAAGATTCTTCGGTATCAATGGGCGCATCTGTATCAGATACCTTGATTAATTCACCATCTTTAAAATAAATGTAGTTTTGTAAGCTCACAAGAATTTCTTCAGTCTTTTCTTCTCCAAATTTCTCATTTACCGCACAAAAAGAATCATTAGTTAAAATAGATGCCAAAATGCAAATAATAGAATGAATATTCTTCTTTCCATTGAAGGCAATGCGTACTTTATCTTTCAGATAGGTATTTTTAATTTCCTTGATTTCCATAGCTTTTTGAGTAGCCAGACCATATATTTGACCGAAAGTATACTCTGTATTGTTAATTATCGCAAAAATTTTCTCTGAACATTCTGCCGATATTTTTTCAAAGTGCCACCTTAATGTATCGAATTGAAAATTAGTTTTATATGTTTGAGCATTATAGTGCTCATATTTTGAAATTAATCCAGACTTCTTCGTATGATTATATATGGACACAATATCTTCAGTTGAGTTCAAAAATCCGCAAATCACAGAACAGTATTCAGAAAACATTGCATTAATGATAGTGGTCTCAAACATATCACTTCGATAGTCCCAAGAGATATTCAACCCCCCGCTTATATTTTTAGCCTGAAAATCGAGGTACACCTGAGGAGTTTGGGAAACAAAATAATCTAACTTAAATACATCGCCAAACAAATCATCATTCTCATTGAATAACATAGAGGTGAACACAATGGGCATAGCTGCAGAAACGGACTTCTTGTTCATTTCACGCATAATTTCCATTACTTCGAAGTGCTTATATTTTAAAGCATCAACAAGACTTAATTTTACTTTTTGAATATTCTCTTTGAAGCTTTTTTCAAAATCAAAACTTGTCTGCAACAAGAATGAAGATGTAAAATTTCCTATCGTTTTATAATAACTTTCGCCTTTTGGACGATTGAAAGAAGTGACATTAATTGATAAGTTTTGCTCTTTGGACCACTTAGAGAGAATTAGTGAATATGCGGTAAGCAGCAGATCAGTTACAGAAAAAGATAACTGATCTGCTTTGCTTTTAAGCCGAGCATATAGCTCATGATTGAGAGTGAATTCTTTACGCAATAACTCAATATCTGTTGTCTGCTCAATCTGATAATTTATTTGGGGTGCGGGGTAGATATGCTCAATGTTATTTATGTAGTGATCTCTTGATATTTCATAGAGCTTACTATCCCTTATTTCTTGATAAAAGTCCTGCATATGTAATAATTCATTTGAATAATCATAAATTGACATGAGCGGATTAGATAAAAACAACTTTAACTGTCTAATCAGCTCATATACACTCAAGCCATCAGCAATCAACTGATCTATACTGAAAGCAACCCTGAGAATACCATTACCTCTGATCGCTTCCATTGTAAAAAAAGGATAATCATACCCTTCATATTTTTTATGCGACAATTCCTTGCGTTTCAGCTCTATTAATGATTGCTCATCGAACTGACTATCAATAACCTTGATTTTATAATTTAGAGTTTCTTCGATCAAAAAATTTTCATTATCAAAAACTCTTGCTTTTAACATTGGTTGTGAAGCAATTACCTTATTAAAAGCTTCCTCCAAATCTCTTATCTGACCCTTATAGAGCAATTCAATGTAAAGATGTGTGCCTGTTCCTCCTTGGAAGTCATCCTCTTTAGACATCAAATAAGCTTTTTGTACTTCTGTCATTTTTATATACATACCTTATCATTCTCCTTGTTTTAGAGTGTTGCTTGGGTTTAACCGCAAAAGAAAGCGGCGACCTATACCGGAAAATGGATATACTTATCAGGTCTAAAGAGCGAAGGAAGATACGTTGGGGAGAAGAATTTTAACTCATCGCGTTATAATTCCAAGAGGATTGTAGCCTACTTTGTGTTACATGGGGAGCAACCATTAGATATGCTTCATCGCAAAATAGCATAACCTTCACTAACCAACAAACATTGCCCCGTTTACGTCAAGTATTGCGCCACAAATATAGGAGGCCTGCTCACTACACAGAAAACAGATCGTCGCAACCTGCTCTTGCACAGTCGACGGACGTCCGATCGGGATACGTTCTAGAATCGATGCTCGCTTCTCCTCACTGAATTCAGACCACATGACCTCCACACGTTCGGTAAGCGTCAATCCTGGGGCGACGGCGTTCACGGTGATCCCATAGGGTGCCAACTCAAATGCGCATTGTCGTGTAAATCCAATGAGGGCTGCTTTGGCAGCAGTGAAATCCGCCCCACCAAAGAAGGTATAGGTTCTCCCAGCCACGGCTGAGATATTGACCACTCGTCCCCAACCGCGCTTTTTCATTCCAGGAATTACAGCACGTGTACAATTAAACACGCTTCGTAAATTCAATTCAAACGTTGAGTTCCAGTCACTATCCTCAATCGTCTCGATCAATTTCGAATGCAGACTTCCTCCCACTGAGTTGACCAGAATATCCACCTGTCCAAATTCCTTATTTATAGACTGGAATGCCTGGTTAACCTGGTCAGCGTTGGTGACATCAACCTCGTAACACATCGAACCGTCTAGCGACCGAAGACTGTCGAAATTCTTGTCCAGTAGCACAACCTGACATCCGCTTGTCGCCAACTGTTCTGCGACAGCACGTCCGATCCCGTTTGCTGCACCAGTAACTATTGCTACACGTTCTTTCATTAGAACCCCTTTCCGGCAAAGAACTATCAAGCCCCAGCCTTACATTATTAATGCGTCACAAACAATAGTATGAACTGAATAATCAAGATAACAGTTAGTGCCTTCCATCGCACTCCACTAATCATTTCGTTTTTGGATGTATGTATCATTTCATTTGCTTGCATCATTTCATTTCAATATGAGGTATTTACATGATTCAGATCAGATCCACCGTCTGGAGCCTGTGGCCAGCCAGTGCCAGTGAGTTTCGTATCATTGTGATCCCGTGCTCCGTTCCGATGCTCTCGGGATGAAACTGCACACCTTCAATTGGTCTTGTACGATGACGCACTCCCATTACCACGCTATCTCCTTCAGCAATGGCGGAAGTAACTAGTTCGTTTCCCGTACCGGGATCAGCGATAGCCAGAGAGTGGTACCGAACTACAGCGACAGGTGATGGGACGTTACAAAAGATACCTTGTCCATCGTGCTGCACCTGCGCTTTCTTGCCGTGTTCGATAGTAGGTGCATGTATGAGCTTCCAGCCGAAAAACTCCCCAATGGCTTGGTGACCCAAACAGACACCGAACATAGCCTGATGTTCACCTGCTGCACGGATTATTTCTGGATAACCATGTTCCTGCGGTGTTCCTGGACCTGGCCCCAAGACAAGGAGTTGAGGCTTCCATAGCTGGTACTGATTAATTGGATCATCATTCACACGTACCACTTTCGTTTGTGCGCCTACCTTCTCGTAATACTGTGCAATGACGTATACAAAGCTATCAAAGGCATCTATCAATAATATTCTCATGTGCCCCTCCTATCGCTCTGGCAAAAGACTGTATCTTCGCACCCGCCTCGTCCCATTCAGCCGATGCCTGTGAGTCAGCTACAATACCCGCAGCAGCCTGCAACACGTAGTGACCCGAGTCGCCGACGATCGTTCGGATGGTCAGGGCGAGCACACCATTATCTTTCCCCGTAATATACCCAGAACACCCAGTATACACCCCGCGCGCCGTCTCTTCGAGATCGGCGATGATCTCCATCGCACGAACCTTGGGTGCACCCGTCATTGTCCCCGCAGGAAAATTTGCTGCAATCAAGTCCCAGATGTCGCAATTCGCGCGGACCGGGGTTTCAACAGTCGAGACTAAATGAAAAAGCGGACCATAGGCATCCAACTGCATAAACGAGGATACGTGCACACCTCCTGGAATAGCACAACGCGCTAAGTCATTGCGCGCCAGATCCACAAGCATCAGATGCTCGGCCACCTCCTTGGGAATGCAGTCCAGGCGATTGCCACGCTGATCTTCCTGCGCCATTGTTCCCGCAATGGGGCGAACCTGAACGACACCATCGCCACTACGGAGCATTAACTCTGGGCTGGATGACACTATATGCCGGTCTCCAAGGTCCAAGTAATACATATAGGGAGCCGGATTAGTTGACGCAAGTCGTTCATAGAGGTCCACTGGAGGAATCGTAGTACTCGATACTGCACGCCGACATAATTGCACTTGGTAGATATCACCAGCATGTATATGTTCTTTGGCCCGATTAACCATTGCGCAGAATGCACTCCGATCCGTCAAATCCCGCAGGACTCCCGAATCCCAGGGGCCACTCGGAGATGGATCCTTTCTGGGATCAATAAGTGCTGCGACTAAATTTGCGATGTCTGTGACCTCATCTTGTCTGGTCTTCAAAACATCAATTTCGGCCTCACTTTCAGCACCATTGTAGCGTACGACGTATCTGTAGACGCGCAATATCACCTCCGGTTCACCCTTCTCGATAGCCATCCCCGGTAAATGTTCAACAAAACGAGCTGCGCTATAGGCCATGACCAGCACGAGCGGGTAACCCTCTGGCAACGCGAGAATTTGCGTCACATGCCGCAGGCGTTCCAACAAGGGCTTAGTGTCGTCACTCACCACTGCTCTACATTCAGTGATTTTCATCTCAAAGGGTCCGCTGCCGTACACATGCCAATTGCCATCCACTAGCTTGATCTCAAACAGTAAATCGACCATAAACATTGTTTGTGATCCATCAACAGCTTGAAAACCAGCACCCGTCTCGAACAAGGCCGGTCGAGGGTACAAACCTAGTACACGCCGTCGTACATGCGCTACCTGCTCAGCACCAGGAACCACACATCGCTCGATGACCCATGAGCTTTTCGAATCTTGCTTGATCATGGTGTTAGCCTCCAATCTCGGATTCGGGCGTGTTTCCATGAGATATAGGCTCCTGTCTCCGTCTGCGGATCTAACTGATTTGACAACTGCAACCTAACCGAGACACCAAAATCACCCGCAAGCTGCTTTTCAATCTGATCAACTGACTGATTCCCGACCTGGGAGACCATCGCTATTTCTAATTCGTCAGTACCATTTTTCGCAACCCCTACATTAACTTGATATCCCCAAACCTGATCGACTGCCTTTAAAATAGCCGATTCAATTGACGCAGGATACATCTGGCGGCCACCGATTGTCATAACATCGTCAACCCGACCAAAGATCCGTATGCACCGGGACTGACTGCCACACTTGCAAACACTCGACGGGTAAATGCAAGCCAAATCGCCTGTGCGAAATCGGATTAATGGCTTAGCACCAGGCACAAGCATCGTAAGGCACAGTTCACCCACATCGCCATCAGCATCATTATTAGGTATAATTTCTGCAATATAATTAGTCTCGGAAAGATGTAGATTCCCTTCTGAACAGCCTGTAGCAACTGCATGTACCTCTTGCGACCCATATAGACCATGAGTACAATGCGCATCCCAGACTCGAGAAATGTTCGAAAGCATCTCAGGTGTGCACAACTCTCCAAGTACAAGGATCTGCCCCACCGAGGTCTTCTGCGGATCAATTCCAAGGCTCCTATAGAAACGAGCGAGAGCAAGAGCCACTGCAGGTGAGCAGATTAGTGACCGGACTCCAAGATCAGTAATGAGTTGAGCAGCTTTTTCAAGGCCTACCCGCGGGCTCTCGGGCCATAATCGTACAAATGGAATACCTAGATTCCGACATACCTCTCCATAGGTATCCCCGAATGCGTATAACTCCGATGGTCCCATGATCGCAGTAAGAGCACTCATCGTACCAAATGTGGACTGATACACCTCTTTCACCGCATTCTGAACGTAAGCCCCACTTGTCTCAATATCAATGGGTGCTCGTGGACAAGGTGTTGATTTCCCAGTCGTCCCCGTTGTCTCATAGTACGTCGCAATTTCATCGAACGGGACACAACAGACCGCAGTATTAACAGAACGGAGATCACTCTTAGTAGTGAAAGCGACCCCGTCGAGAACCTTGAATTGACTTGGAGAATCCACCTTAGTACGCAGATGATCACGGTAAAACGGGGATTGTGCCTGAACGTACCCCAATATTTCTTGCGTGCGCAACTCGCTCTTCTGTTGCAACTCTTGTAGCTTCGTTTGCCTATTCAGATATGCAGTGACGATTTCGAGCCATTCTTGATCTAATTGGTTTTTGGTCATGACTCTATTCTTTCTACAAGATCATTGGCGAACTCACCAATTGTCTCAGTCAGCATGATACTTTCAATTGAAACTGATGTCGATAATTGGGCCTCCAATTCATTTTTGATCTTCATAGCAGCCAGTGAGTCGCCACCCAAGTCAAAAAAATTGTCTTCTGGTAGAACTACTGATTGGGAGAGTTGGTCGGAAATCACACGTACGACCTGTCGCAAAATGGTTTGTTGACTCTTATTGTTTAATTCTGTCATATTAATCCTCCTTAATAGTATTTCTCTCAATATCCTTACATCCACCTTGCCATTATTCGATAATGGTAGTTGCGGTACTTGCTGGATAGTCTTTGGTACCATGTAGCTAGGTAAGCGGCGTGTGAGTTCCTTGATGATAATGGGATCAAGATCGGCTTCCCCAATATAAGCCAGTGCAATCTGCTCTGGTCTCCCATCTGGTCCGGGCAATGAAAAGGCACAGGCTTGCAATACCCCTGCGCAGGTTTGAGCCACGCTCTCTATCTCGTCAAGCTTAATTCTGATCCCTTTGAGCTTGATCTGGTTATCGATCCGTCCAAGGAATTCTATCTTCCCATTGGGGAGGTAGCGACCCAATTCGCCTGTCCGGTACATCCGGCGTCCAGTCCGAGGGTGGCAAACAAATGCACGCTGCGTAAGTTCTGGTTGTCCTATGTATCCACGTGCTAATGATATGTCACTTTCTACCAGTATTTCACCAGGCACCCAATCTGGGCGATCAACCCAATCTTCGGTGAGGATGTGATATTTGGAATTCCTCATCGGTGAGCCATAAATAACTGAACGACAGATGCTACCTTCGCTATCGTCGATTTCATGGATCACTGACCAGTTTGTGGTCTCAGTTGTGCCACCACACGAGAATATCCGGGCAGAGGGGAAAACAGTTCGAGCTCGTGGCAATAACGACAGCGGGATCCTGTCACCAGCCATAACAATGTTGGTTACAGACTCTATTAGATGTACATTAGTCTCTGCTTCAGCCACGCAGCATATGAGTTCCATGACGGCGGAGACACATGCCCAAAATGTCACCTTATATTGACGATGTAGTCGCAGCCAAGTTTCAGGATCCGGACCGGCGGTATATTCAGGTACAACGACGGAACCGCCATGTACTAAAGGACCAAAAATATCGAAAACTGACATGTCAGAGTGTAATGCTGATGTAGCAAGATGTCGGGTGGATTCATTCAAACCAAAATGCTCAACAACATCGAATATGTAGTTCACCACCGCAGTTTCCGGAATCTCAACGCCTATAGGTTCGCCAGTGGAAGCCGAGGTGAACATCACATATGGTGAATAGTCTTCTCGAATAGGTTCGATAATGAAATCCGTACTTTGTTGAGTCCAACTGCCAAGACTAGCAGTCGCGTGTTCGATCTTGTATACACCAGTAGGCACCGGAGTATCCGGTGGAGCAATCACAATGCGTACGCTAGCTTGTTCGAGCATCGTCCGTACCCGCTCAAGCGATAGATCGATGTCAATGGGGACATAACCAACCCCAGCTAACAAGCAACCATAAATCGCTGCATAGTGCACGGCACCTTTAGGTAGCAGAATCCCAACGAACAGGTCATTCGAGTCACAAACCTGCTGAACCAACATTTTGACATGTGCAGCTGCACGACCGATCTCACCCCAAGTATATGTGCCGTGGGCATCAATGACGGCTGTTTCATTCGCACAACCTACGAGGCGCTCTAGCAGAAGATCACGCAAGTGCACTTGGGGAACCAGTTCTTGCGTTGCGTTGACCGCGTTTCGTACAGCGATCTGTGTCGCTGGTCGAAGGTCGAGCCAAGTATGCTTCCAAATCTCGGGATCATCTGCAAGCTGTTGTAACAACCCACAGAATGAGTCAAACATCGCCTCAATCACATCAGGACGAATGACCCCCGTGAGGTAGTCCCATTTGAAATACAGCGTGCCCTCTGACTCTCGGATTTGGACATCAAGCGTCACCTGTGGAGTCTGTGAGACCCCAAATACCTCCCGACCCAACTGAGAAACATCATGCCGACCCGGATGCCCGAGAAGACTGGTCAACACTATTGGCATCAATGGCTCACGCCCAGTCCGGCGAATTCGAGACAGCTCACGCAAAACCTCAACCCCAGTAAACAGCCGATGGTCAAGTGCCTGCCAAATCGCATCCTGTAACCGCCGACCACGAACTTGGAGCGTATCGCCAATAGCATTTTCGTAGGGTACAAGCAATGTATTCGTGAAATCCCCAACCACTAAATCAATGTCATCACTGACCGGCATCCGATCTGAGATGGGGAAATTCAAGGTAAACTGATCTTCTTCGCTCCAGCAACGCAACACTTCACACAAGACCAAGGCTACAACCCCAGAGGGAGAGATTCTTCGTTCTTGAGCTTGGGCTTTGAGACGTTCCCAAGACTCCTTCCCAAGTGTTCCCTCATGTCTTTCGAACCTTACTAATGAGGTAGACTCCCCTTGTTCAAGTTGCGGCAACTTTGGGGCAGCCGGCAACTCATGGATTTTTTGTAACCAGTACTCACGGTGAGCACGGTATTGTGCACTCTGCTTTACTTTGTACCGATATACGACATAGTCTTGGAATGTGGTCTGAATCCTCGGTAATTCAGGGTTTTCTTTAATATACAGGTCAATCAAATCAGGGATAATTACTTGGAAGATCGACCATGCATCGGCGATTAGCAAGTCAATGCAGAAATGAATTCTGCTTGATTGTGCACTGATCCGGCTCACAACGAATCGAAATAGAGGCCATTTCGCTGTCCCAATTTCATCGTTTGCCATACGGCAACGTATCTTGTTAATCTCGTTGTTAATCTCGATCGGTAAAAGCTGACTTAGATCTATGAACTCCACTGCCTGCCTACCATCGACAGTTCCTACTCTTTGGCAACCTGCATCATCAATTGTCATTCGAAGTGTTGGGTGGCGGTCGACCAGCATGCCTATCGCACGGACAAACCGGTCACAATCCAGATCCTCCACCTCCCACTCGAAGTACCCTTGACAACCTACACCGCCATATTGGAAATCAGAGCCACGACCTATCCATAAAGCCTGTTGATTTTCATTCAGCTCGAAGGGCTCTAATTGCTGATCAGCCGGCAGGTTTTCAAATACTGGTAAATTGGTAGTATGTGAGGTGTTAGCTAGACGTATAAGGTTCGAAAATACCGGGTTTTCAAGAAAGGAGCTCATCTCAATGTGAATTCCATACTTGCAAGTCAATTCCCCCATCATACGCATAGCTCGCAAAGAATCTCCGCCAGATTGAAAGAAATCAGACTCAAGAGTTGCCTCATCACATCTAGTCCAAGTCAACCAGCAGTCACGCAACGCAATCTCGGTTTTTGTAGTCGGGAAAAAAGGTGTGTATGTTGTATCTCGCTCGACTGGACAAGCTCGTAACGCAGTGTAGTCCACCTTGCCATTGTGTCCTAGCGGTAACTCTATCGTATTAATCCGGCTAGGTTGAGCGGCAGGATGCAATTGTTCCCTAAGATACTTACGAACCGCATCCTTGACATCAATAGTATTAGGAGCCGGCTCAATGAAAAGTTCTAGTATTGCCCCAGCATTATCAGTGAAGCAAATGGCAGCAGCTTTTGCCACGCCTGGAACTTTGAGAGCAGTGATCTCTACTTCAGCTAAGTCAACCCTATGCCCGCGAATCTTCACAAGTGCGTCTGACCGGCCGAAAATCTCCACGGTTCCATCCAACCTCATTCGCGCTCGATCTCCGGAAATGTATTGCAACGTTGAAGTAGCGTCGAGTGTGTTTGGACGGAAAGATCTCTGAGTCTGATTGTAATCTACATAACCCATCGACAGCGTTTCACCAGTGATGATCAGTTCCCCAACGCAACACGCTGGTAACTCTTGTCCGGCACCATCAACCACGTACATGTTTGCACCAGGCACCGCACGTCCAACTGTTGGTAACAACGTGCGCCGCGGACCAGATAGATCCTCTATCGAGACAACAGCAGCTTCTGCAGAGCCATAGACGTTAAGCACTCGGTATTCAACGTTCGGCCACTGCTTGCACCGCTCACCTGCGATTAACATAGTGTGTAAATCAGTATGAAGTCCATTAGCCCAGAGCGCTTCAGCGATTGATGTCATAACCAGTGTGTGCGTAACATTGTTCTCGGTGAACCAGTGTGCCAACATCTGAACATCCCGCAAGACATCAGGTGAAGGAATGCAGACCGTGCCGCCGGCACATAGCACTGGTAGCGGATCCACTTCGATCATCCCGTATCCCGGCGATGACAGCCACGTTCCTCTAGAGTGTTCTCCTAACTTGGCAGCATCAATGATAGCGTCAACTGTAGTGGACATCCCGCGATAGGATAGACAGACTGCCTTGGGCCGTCCGGTAGTTCCGGAGGTTCCGGCGATGAAGCACACTTCATTGTCAGTTTCGATCCACTCTCCACGTTCCCAGTTGATCTGTGGTTGCTGAATGATCCTATTGTCAAAATCCAGCACGGGAAAGTCCACTAGACTACGTGCCCTTTCTGTCGCTGTGCCAACAGTAATTATGGCGTCAGGCCTGGATTCGTCCAGGAAATCTCGTATCCGATCATCGGGATGCGTCAAATCGATCAGCACACATGTACCACCCATACGTTGGACTGCGATTATGGAGACTAGATGTTTCCAACCCCGTTCCATGAAAAGGGCAAGTCTGGGATATGACTGATGGGTGGTTACTTGTTCGTGTACCAGCTGCATCACTGCTTCCGATGCATTCCAAAGTTCGTCGTAGGTCAAGGTTTGACCACTCGTATCATCTATGATCGCCAAATCCGATGGTTTCTTTTGTTTGTGACTGAAGATGCGTTCGACCATCGACTTACGCTGATGCAGTTCATATTTAGTACGTGTAGGTAGGGCGTCCACCGCAGGGACCACCCTAGGATTGAAGGCGCTCTCATATGCAAAGGCAGTGACTTTGCACAAATGTGCAAACATGTCCGACTCGATGCAGTCCCCCCTTACAGATAGCACACACCGACCATCTTGAACTAACAACCATACCGGTGACTCTTCAGGTGGAGTACTCTTCCCGTCCGTCACCTCAATATCCACGGGAACCATGATATTATGTCTTGATAGTTCTGCGGTCTGGCGTAGTTCAATAATGAATGTGCGGGCGTCACCCGCATCACGTAGCTTCGTTGTGTCGACCTCAAGGCAAGTTGCTGATCCACCGGTGTGTATCCCAATGTTTACCCGACCTTCGGGACTGAGTAACAAGCCCAGAATTGCAGCGACCACAATAAGTTCGTCAATGGATGCAACAAGCCCATCAGGTAAAATAATCCCCTCTTCGAATCGCTTAGACATTGTTGACTGGCTGGAGGCGTAGCGTCCGAATGCGTCCAAAATTGTCCGATTAATACTTGGAATTTCCTCCATCAGCCCATCAGTCCATTTTTGTTCGTTAGCAAACATTCGAATGATCCCCCATATAAATAGGTTAAAATTGCTATGTTTTCAGTTAAGATGTTGTCAACCAACATCAGTTAGTCCATTCTTTCCTACAAATCTATGACGGTGAAGAACACTGGTGCAATGCCTCTACAATATGTTAGAGCGACCACCGCTTTCGCTTCAGTACTTTATCAGTACATCTGCCAATGCATGAATCATTGTCCCTGTCCCTTCTCTTTATTTTGAAATAATTTCCTTAATATATTGAATATTACCATTGTAAAAAATTTTATCTTTTATGTAATTTTACATTTTTGTCATTTTACACCTTATTGTCATAGATTGCAAGTTTTGTAGTTCTTTGAGATAAATAAACGCCCAAAAAGCTGATTCGAGAGATTTATAGCTCATTTTTTAGATATTTTATATACTTTTTTGGTAGTTTATAACATTGTAATATATGATATTTTAATTCGTAATTACCATCTTGAAGTTGAACTCCCATGTACTTAAGAAATCAAAACTACGATATCAAAACTATGAAATGGTGTGTTTATCTTTCAATCGCTGACTCGTACCAAGATAAAGACACTGGACATGCCAGAACATTTACAATTCAGTCGTTAAGAAACTCAATTAGAGTTACATGCAGCAGGACTCAGACTCAGAGTATCAGAAGTTTGTGGGTTGACATGCGCTTGTGTAGATATGACTGAGCCCCTGAAGGCGCCACAGTGAAGCAGCTTGTAAGGAAACTTATATGGTATGAACGCTTTTTTTATTGGGAAATCTATACTTACAGTAAATTGTTTATCAGCATAACTTAGTTTTTGAAAAATGGTAATAATGAGGAATTGTATGCAATACACATTGATCGCTACTTCTGCGATAGGAATTGAGGCCTTACTGGCCAACGAGTTAGGAGGAAAATGGTGGATTTCTGGTCTCAGGATAATCAGTTAAATCAACACTGTTAGTGTCTCTGATTGCCAGATCATTGTGAAAAAGCCATTGTTAAGCGTTTGAAAAAGGTTCGTCATCAATCAGATATACTAGTAAAACCAGGCGCATTGTACAAATCTTGAATATATTTTTTTATTGTTTTTTCATTTGTTTCTACTGTACTCACATAGTATCCTCTTGCCCAAAATTCAAAAGGGGAATTTTTATCCGTCTACAGTCCTTTAAGTTCTCTTGCCACAGGCATAGCCTGTGTTTCTTAAAACCAAATGAAAAAGCGAAACACGGCAATGTCACATTCTACTTTTCCCATGCACTCTCGTGCCGTAAAAAATTTACAATTCCAGGCTTGTCACCCCTGTGAATTTATGATATATTTGTTAAATATAGGATCATATATTCGATTAACTTTTTTGCTAACCGAATTTTCAATGACCAACGCGCGCCTGTCGCTCACAGGTAAATAAAAATTATTGGAGTGAACTACCATGGTAAAAGCCTTAGTAATAATAGACATTCAAAATGATATAACAAAGAATTACAAGGAGATAATTGATAATATAAATAACGCCATTGACTGGGCAGTTAGTAATGACATACATGTTATTTATATAAGACATGAAAATTTATCAGCCGGCACAAGGATTCTTAAGCCCAATACATATGGTTCTGAATTAGCTATAGACTTGAAAATAGTATCAACAAATGTTTTTACAAAATATAAAGGGAACGCTTTAACCAGTGAAGAATTTGCCAACTTTATTAATACTAATGAAATAAGTGAGTTATACATTGCAGGAGCAGATGCTACTGCTTGTGTTAAATCAACTTGTTATAATTTACTTAAGTCAAATTATGAAGTTACTGTCTTATCAGATTGCATTACCAGTTGGGATAAAAAGAAAATTCCAGAAATGATACAATATTATGAAAGTAAAGGCAGTAAAATAATTAGTTTGAGTGACCTGGTAGAGTCTGTCAAATAATCCTGATAAAAAACGAGAGCATGACTCTCGTTTTTTTTTATGTCTTTCTTGCCATAGCAAGACGAAGAACTACTTAAAACAATCAAAGTGATCTATAAAAAAATAAATTCAGATTAATTAAATTAAATAAATTGCCCCCAGCTCCTTACCGAGAGCAATTCTGTACTGCATAAAGTTTTGGTTCTGTATCCCTTCTGATGGGCAGACTAAGTTCATCTACGTTTCTTTTGCGAATATAGGTGACTGTTTCGGGTATAAATTCTTTACTCAGCTTGAAATAGTAGATCTTTATATGCCATATTCACGTTCTAATTTGGGATACGAATAATTCTATACTCATAGTCAGTCATGTCTGTCGGGACTGGGCCATGAACAGCGCTCAGGTGCCGGTAATGCATGACGATCCAGTTTGCCATGAGAGGTTGTCGGTAACTTCGCGAGCCACACAATCGAAGCTGGCACCATCCACTCAGGTAGTTTCACTCTGAGATGCTCCTTCAGCTGAAGAGGTGAGACGTCGATGGTGTGATTTCTCATCACCACGTACGCAATCAATCGCTTATCGCCCCCGTCTTCGCGACATACCACTACGCACTGTTCAACAGCTGCGTGAGCGGCAAGCGTCATTTCGATTTCTCCAAGATCAATTCGATGCCCACGAAGTTTTAGCTGATGGTCCTTTCGGCCAATATACTCCAATTCACCATCAGGCCGGTAACGCACAAGATCACCCGTTCGGTACATTCGTGTTTTTGTGTTGGCACTGAAACGATTCGGCAGAAAGCGCTCCGCTGTCAAATCCGGTCGATTCATGTAGCCACGTGCTAATCCGTTTCCTGCGACATACAGCTCGCCAACCACACCGATAGGTACCCTCTGCTGATACTCATCAAGTACGTAAAGTTGACGATTTGCGATAGGTCGTCCTATAGTTACTGGATCTTCGAATCCCCTCTTAAACAGTGATACAGTAGTATAGGTGGTATCTTCAGATAAGCCATAGGCATTCCATATCTTTTCAAGCTTTGTAGCACCGAATATTCTCGTTGTTATCTGACGAGATAGAGGCTCTCCCGCTAATAGTGCTGCTCTCGTATTGGTCGAAACCCAACCTAATTCAGCGAGAGTACAAAGTGCCGAGGGTACCGTACTTAACAGCGATACTTCTGTAATCGCTTGAATGGACCGAAGTTGAAGAATATCGTCTACTATGATCACTGTGCCACCCCAACTCAACGGTACATACAACTCGAAAATCGACATATCAAAGCAGATCGACGACGAAGCCAGTACACCAGAGAGTGTATCAAGACCAAATTCATCTCTTGCCCAGTACATCAACTCGATCACACTTCGATGTTCAATCTCAGCAGCTTTCGGAAAACCAGTCGAGCCTGATGTGAAAACAAGATATGCCACATTGCTTGATATTGTCTGACACTCTATGTTGTTGCGCTCGAACGTGTCGATAAGAGTCCACTCATCATCCAATCGAATCACTCGCCTATCCTCGAAAGAAAGCTGCTCGCTAATGATGGTGTCGGTTAGTATTATTTCCACCTTTGCATCATCCAGCATAAAATAAAGTCGAGCCTTCGGATATTTGGGATCGAGTGGAACATAGCCTCCACCTGCTTTGAGAATTCCTAATAATCCTATCAACATTAGATTACTACGCTCCATGCAGATGCCGACAAGAACTTCGGGTCCAACTCCCAGTTTTCGCAAATACCGTGCAAGCTGATTACTGCGTTCATTCAATTGCTGATAGGTAAGCTGCTCGTTTTTGTTGATGCTTGCTATTCGCTCTGGTGTTCTCTGAGCCTGCTCCTCGAAGAGCTGCGACAGATTGTTCTTCAAGGGGAACTCTCGAGCCGTATCATTCCATTCATACAACAGCCGTTCATTCTCATCGGAGAGCCAGTGTGGGCTTGTGTGAACGGTTGTTAAGTCTCTCCCCATAGCTTGAAGTACGCTAGAATAGTAGCCGCCAAAAGCAATTACCTGCTCCTTGGTTACCAGGTCGTCACGATACTCTATCACACACTTAAGATCATTCATTCCGCCTATGTTCGAACCCGAAATGAATCGTACGATAAGTGAATTGTTATCGTAGCTGTCTTCAAAGATAACCGTTTCGTCATTATTATTGAGCAAGTAGCTCATATCAGCATATTCAGTGTAAGCAAAATCAACATCGAAGAGCTTCTTAGTATCATTCAACCCTGCGAGTGGGTGCTTCTCGAGTTCGTGTAGTATACCGAACGCCTCATGAACTCTTAAAGCGATATCATTCCATGTCTCCTGTGCACCCAATGTAAGCGCTAACGATAGAACTCGAACATAGTTTCCGATGTCTGCCTGCTGATTGTCTGATGAGTAACGTGCGTCTGTGCAAATACCAGTCGTAATCGTCACTTGACCACTTAACAGACTAACCACTTTACAATGTGCTACGAATGACAACGTCTCTAGACTTGTGCCGCTCTTTCGTGCTGCGTCTATCAGAGCATCGCGAGTTTCGGTTGGGATGGTTATTTCTACTTTTCGAAGTGCACCTCCAATAGGTGCATATAACTTATTAGAATTGTTCAACACTAGGGTCTCACTCATCAGGTGACGATTTTCGTTCCAAAATGCTTGAGCATTTGCAGATATTGTCATGCTACGTTCTGTGGCGACAAATGTTTGATAGGATATCACAGGCGCAAAATCTGGCAAAGATTGACCGTCGAGCAACATGCAATAGTACCTGCACAGCTCATTCATCAGTGTCAGAACGCTCTGCTGATCAAGAAACGTCTCGATCAGATTTAGTGTCCACTTATTAACATCGAATAACTGAACATGAATACGCCACAGCGGAGCATTCTGCCACTTCCATGTGACGACCTCATTTCCTATCAAATTAACTATCTCTTGTATGGAAGGCAAACCCTCGTGCATGTTATCGAGCGAGATAGAAATATCGACATCACGATGCACGAGTTGCAGAGGTTCACTATAGTTGCTTATATCGAAAAATGTCCGCAACATCGGATGACAACGCGTCAAGTAATGAACAGCTTCTGTTAGTTTCGTCATATCAAAGAACAGATCCATATGATGCGATGTAATTCGCATACGATCACGTGGTAATATCGTGTCGCACACGAATGTCTGACAAACCGAAAGTGGGTATGCGTGTTCTACGTCTGCTGGCAGACGCTCAATGTCAGCCGCACAGAGTAGAGAATAAGGTTTGCGACTAATCCTATCCATAAAGGTAATCTCCTATTCCAGACTAGTGTTTAAAATATCACAAAGCTCGTCCACCTGTTGAATGTGTAATGTGTACGGAAATGCGATTCGCATCCAGGGTGTCTCTGGATCAATGGATAGCAATAATAGATACACTGAGTGCTGCTCTAAAAACTTACCTAGATCTTCAATTCCCCATCTCCAGCGATATCCCGAGTCCGGACGCACTGCTACAAACGAGGTCATTTCCATCCCGTTGCTATATCCAATTACAGATAATCGAGATTGCATGCGTTGGATGAAATGATCCCGTAAGCGTATGGAGTGTGCACGCCAGTTTTCCAAACCAACTCTGTCTATGGCTCTGAGACTACTTACAAGACTGGCGAAGACGCGCACATTCGTAGTGGTGGCAGGAAAAGAACGGCTCCACGCATCATAGGAAACCTCTTCATCACTCACTGGTCTCGGTGTAATAATGATGCCGCATGGCTCAGGCGACAAAAGCCATTTGTGAACACTTATTACATAAGCCCAACATTTATGTATATCCATATCATAAATGTAGTTACCCGCTGCATGGGCACCGTCCAGTATGACATATAAAGATGAATCATCTATCCCCCGTAAACGGCTAATAATTTCCTCCGTTCGAATAGCTAGCCCAGTGGCATAGCTGACCACACTCAGGATGAGTGCGGTAGGTTCACCGCTATTTTGCAGCTTGTCTTGAATCATATTGACCAGTTTTTTTTCCTGTTCACTACGTGATAAGAGATAATCCGTCGCTTCAAAATGCAACTGACATACATCAGCTTTTATGATGTTAGCCAACCAACGTGCAACAGCCAGCACAGACGGGTGCTCGAACGGTGACAATATGATACGAGACAATCCTTTAATTCTGCACAACGCAATTTCCAAACCTCTACACATGTTTGGAACAAATTCAATATTACAATGATCACGATCAGCGGACGAAAGAAGCGTATTGCGAATTCGTTCACGACATTCCAGCACGAGTGATAACAGAAACTTGCTACTTTCGTCGCTTCCAGGTATGTACTGTGCATATCGACGCATCAGTTCATTCGCACAATCAGCAATCTCGCCATGTTGTGGTGCGACCGCAAACTTCCAAAAGTTCAGAGATTTTCTGTGCTCACTCTCGAGCGGTGTCGCTGCTGTAATACCGCCGAACCACGCTGTAGGTGAATCAACAACTTCTCCATTATGCGAGATTAATTCGTCAGATATCATTATTTTCTCCTGTTATTAAGATTATAAATAGCGAAAACTATTTTTCATTTTCTCATTTCATTTCCTATATCACAGTATTAGTTCTGCATCCATACCGAGAAATTTACCTACATTCTGTACTTCGATGCTGATTTCGTTCTGAACGGGTTCAACTATCTCTCGTAATGCATTTATTCTTACTTCTATACGGCGCTGATACCTCTTTATCTCCCACGAACCGACAATGTATCCGTCTATTAGAATCGCCGGTCTTAAAAGTCCTCCACCTCGGTATACATCCTTTGCTGCATATGCTGCCAGAATTAGCTCTCGATCGTGATACCCTAACAGATAGGAATCATATGCTGGCACGAGAAGCACAGTAGGATCTTCAACTTTTGATTCGTTAGAGAAAACATGTGTCTCAAGCAAAGACAACCGTCGATCCGCGACTCTCACTTCGATCATCTCATGAGATATGCTCTCCCACCCCTGACGCAACGCTTTCATTGGAAGACCCGACCAGTTGGCGAGATCCGCCAAACTGGCAGGTCCATATGCTTCAAGATAGCGTCTTGCAAGTTTAGCTAAGGCCTCCTCCTTAGATAAGGGTTGAGATACAACGTTCAGCCAGTTCTCTACCAGCACATATGTTGGGTCGCCATCCCGATCGGGCCCAAAGCATATCAAACCATCGAGTGCGGCACGTCGTAAAAGATGATATGATGCCTGACCCTCAAGATTGATGCCTTGTGTCATAAGACAGTCTATCACTTCATCGCGTGTAAGCGGTTCGCTCTGTGCGAGTACCGCATAGAGCTTTTCGATGCTCTTAGAATACAACTTTTCGTTTAATCCCAGCTCTTCATAGCGTCGTTGGCTTTTCTGAATAAATGTCTTTCCATGAAGACCAATGAGCCAGTGAAAGTCCTCTGCTGCAAGAAGATGCAATGTCCCTCGCATGCACCAAGTGCGCACGATAGTTCTCTCCTCAATCTGAGTCTGCTTCAATTCGTTTGAGGTTAAATTGTTCATGCGCACGCGAAGTGCGAGTGCCGCGTCAAATGGATACTGTGCCTGTACTCCACAAATCGTCTGTAGAAGTTGCGCAATATTTGAGATTTCTGACTTAGTATCTATCAACAAATGTTGAGCACGTAGTCGTAGACGCCGTATCTCTTGTTCCGAAAGCTCAATCGTTCCCAACATGAATATCCCTTTCGTATTTCCATCGATTTTAGCCAAACCTTTTATTTAACATGTATCCTATGCCTCTTTTCTCAAGTCAGCAACGACACGATTCAGCTCATTAATGCCTATTTCAGAAAACATTTCAGTAAACGCGTCGAGTCGATCTACATTGTCTCCGCGCTTCATAAAATGACAAATTTCTTCAACCGTCGGCTTAGTAAACAGTGTCGAAAGAGGCATACTTACGCCTAACATCTCCTCGATACGATTATTCAGTCGCGTTGCGCTTATTGAATCACCTCCCAGATCGAAGAAATTGTCCATTACACCGACTTGGTTTAAATTAAGCACGTCGGCCATTAAAGATGCAACAATGGCCTCTAATGTTGTTCGAGGAGCGACATATCCGACTATCAAATCGTTGCTGGTATACTCTTCCGCCATCTTCATTAATCGTCGCCGATCAATCTTCCCATTGACGCTGAGCGGCAACGATTCAAGTATCACGATGTGTGATGGAATCATATAATTGGGTAGTTTCATTTCGAGAGCTGCCTTAAGTACACTTGGTTCAAGTGATTGCTCGGCATCAGCTATTGCTACGACAAACGCCACAATCCATTTATGTTCGGATTGTCCTTCCACAACAACCGTTACTGCTGAAAGAACTCCTTCCAGCATTTTCAGACTGGCCTCTATTTCGCATAGCTCTATCCGTTGTCCATGTATTTTCACTTGAAAATCGTTACGACCAAGAATCTCAATGTTTCCGTCTGGCAGATATCGCCCAACATCACCTGTGGCATATATTCGTTCGCCAGTTCCTGGCAACGTGATAAAACGCTGATCACTCAGAGAATCATTGCGCCAATACCCCTTAGCAAGACCAATCTTGCTCCCGTCATACATATCCCCTGGCACCCATACTGGCTGATTTGAAAGATGCTTATCTAATATGAAGTAGTGATGATTTGTTGTTGGCCGTCCGTAAGGAATACTAACCCCTTTCGGATCGACGGTACCGACCGGATAACTAATAGACCAGACGATGGTTTCTGTTGGGCCGCCAGCACTAAGAATATTCACCTCAGGCGCTACGCTTCGTAAGCGATCGGGCATTGACATAGGAATGAAATCTCCTGACAGCACTACCTGCCGAAGCGTTTTTAATTGATACCTATTCTTACCCTCAATATACGATATCAATATGTCCATGAACGCTGGAACCGAGTTCCAAAACGTTACATTCTCTGCGGAGATCATTTCCATCCAATGTGCTGGTTCCGGATTAGGAAGGGCATCAGGAACGACATTACCTACACCCAGACCTATTGCAAAGACATCAAAGACAGAAGCATCATGCTGCAGAGACGAAATTGCGAATGCCCGATCTCCTTTTCTCAGACTGCATCGCTTTTGAATGTCAAACAGCATGTTAATCACACCGCGATGCGCGACCATTACACCCTTCGGCATACCAGTAGATCCTGATGTGTAGATCACATATGCCAGATCATCCGACGTTTGGATACTTTCTAAAGGACTGTCATCCACTCCATCGAAGTCGTGATCAACACAGAATCGTTGCAATCCTTCGGGCCATTGGAGCCGCTGATTCACTACTGATTGTGTGAGTACTATCGACACTTCGCCTTCCTTCAGCATAAAATCTAATCGCTCTTGCGGTACATTCGGATCGATGGGTAGATAAGCTGCCCCAGCAACGAGCACGCCGTAAACCGCCGCATATTGCTCCCACCCCTTCTCCATTACTATCGCTACCAGCTCGTTCGGCCGAGCACCAAGCTCTCGCAGCTTTCGACCGATCTGATTAGCACGATGACTAAGCTCGGAATAAGTAAGTCGTCTCGAACTCGTAATCACCGCCATAGAGTTTGGCTCATTTCGTGTCACTTCCGCCAGCATCTCGTGAAGAAGCATGTCGGGCACTTCTGCATCGGTTGCGTTAATTTCATCGCGTTGCTTGATCTGCCACTCAGGAAGCATCTCGAATTTTTCTTGGACCCAGCTCTCATTCTGAGCAAGTTGGTGCAATATAGTGCAGTAAACCTCGAACATATCATCGAGCATTCCCTTTGGAAAACAGGCATCTAGAGAGTCCCAGTTGAAACGCAGCTCTCCCTCAAACTCAGAAATTTGAAAGTCCAGTAACACCTGTGGCGTCTGAGTGATAGCGTGTACCTCGCGACCGAAGCTTGCCATCTCATATCGTGTTGGATGTCCTAACAAGCTTGTAATGACGATAGGCGCCATTGCTCTTACGCCCTTCTGTAACCGCATTAACTCACGCAAAACGCGAACGCCACTGAACTGACGATATTCTAAATCCTTAACCACTTGCGCCTGTATCGACTTGGCACGCTCGGCAAAAGTACCATCACTTTTTTCGATAGCCACTAGCAGATTATTGGTGAAGTCCCCAAGGACCTTACTGATCTGCGGATGCACAGGTTTGCGGTCATAAATAGGAAAGTTGATGGTGAATGCGTCACAGTCGCTCCATTTCCTTATGACTTCGGCAAAGACGGCCACCATGATGACTGATGGCGTCACTCCCAAGCGTTGTCCATGTAACTTGATTTCAGACCACTCTTTCTCATTAACTACATATCCACGCGAGTTGAACTTGATTTCTGTATTCGGATCGATTGTCGACACCTGCGGAAGATTGGCAGCTGGTGGCAGTGTCGGTAGCCGTTTCATCCAGTAATCTTTCGCCAATTGATACTCTTCTGAATTCTCGAGTACTGACTCAACCTTTGTTATGTAATCTCTAAAAGTAACCTCAATTTCTGGAAATTCATGGTCTGGATTATTGTAAAACTCGATCAACTCCGGCAGAATGATTTGAAAGTAACTCCAGGCATCCATAATCAGTAGATCGATACTGGTGAACAAGCGAAAGCCATTATCTTTTAGAAGAGCTACATCTACCTCAAATAATGGCCACTTGTCCGCAGGCAGCACTTGATGAGACATGCGTTCGCGAATTTCGCTTAACTTTTCTTCAACTTTATCCGCTGATTCCTCCCGAAGATCAATAACTTGAATTTGAAAAGGTGGAACCTCACGAAGAATCTGCTGTGTTTCATTTGAATAAAAGACTGCTCTCAACATATCATGTCTTTCGATGAGCCGTGACCATGCCTTCTCATATGCTTTCAGATCCAAATTATTAGATTCGTGTTCAAAGTACGCGTGACATCCCACATCACCGAATTCCACTACACTGCCGCGTCCGATCAGTAAAGCCTGTTGCATGTCGCTAAGTGGGAATGGTTCGAATCGTTCTTGCTCATCGTGCTTCAATATGTCAATATTCATATACTATTTCCTCCTCTTAAAAATAATAAAATGGGTCTTTACTTGACTAACATGCCTACAAGAAGTACCCGATGACATTTAGCGAGTTCACAACCCGGTTGATGATCGAAGGTATGCGATGGTCAACCCGACACGAGCAACACTGACCGGCATTATTGAAGTTGACGAATGTCAAATCGGCGATGCAAGATCAATGGTTTGACCACAAGGACTGGTAGATGTGTTAGTCAAGTAAATACCCATTTTTAATAAAAATAGTGAGTTCATATTATTCATTCACAGCTTAGATTCATTCTTCATCTGTGTCATGATCAGTGCCAACTCCGATAGTACGCTAGTACGCAACATAAGTTCAAAATTCATGTACATTCCCATATCACGTTCGATCGCAAAGTGCATCTGCGCTACAAGCAGTGAGTGTCCGCCTAGCGCGAAAAAGTCATCTGTAACACTGATTCTTCCCACTGGGAGCAACTCTCCCCATAGTTTTACGAGGTACGCCTCGATAGCATTGCATGGTTTAACGTAGACAGATTCCTGTTTGAAGATTTCTTCATACATATTGAGCAGTTCACGTGACGAGATATTCTTGCCGATCGAATCGACTATAATCAACTCTTCAGGTACTGGCACCTCTGACGATACCTCATGCAGTTGCCGCCGTAACAAAGAGAAAGCTATAGTATCATTCACAGGAACCAGTAACGCAACCAATCGTGCACTAGAGTCACTTCCAACCTGAAACACTTGTGCTTCGCGCACATCATCTAAAGCTTCAAGCGCAGAGACGACATGCTGATACTGTGATATCTCTCTGTTCGCTATAACCTTTTCGCTGTCATCCTTCATGTTATTCTCCAATTTAATATTATATTTTGTTTAAATCTTTATTCTGAGACTGTCACTGTGTATCTGCGCAAGTCAGCATCAATAATTGGCAGTAGCGTGCTCGATGCGTTCTGTACTGCGAAGTGATCTCCGTCTACCAGGTACTCCGATACATCGCTATACGCACGCCAGCCTTGCAACTCCTCGAATGGCATCCCTTGATCATCCCGCCACGCGAAGGTCGTGATCGGACAGGATATTACGCAAGGCGTAGGTTGATAACGATCACACATTGCGAGATCCTTGCGAAGAAGCTGGATGGTATGTGGCAGAAGTATTGACGACAGCTTCGGATCAATAAGTGCCAAAGTAGTGTCCTGCAAGATGCTCGCTAACTCGGCATCCGACAAAGTCAAATGTACAGGCCCGCGATGACTCGAATGTGGTGCGCGCGATGCAGAGACGTAGAGATGTTCAGGCATACGAACATTTTGCTGCATAAGCTTTAAAATGAGATCATATGCCAATAGTGCCCCCATGCAGTGCCCAAATAGAGCGTACGGCCGATCAAGAAAGGGAAGAAGTTCAGGAAGCAGATCGTTCGTTAAGTCTTCTATATCTTTGTATGTGAATTCACTAGCTCTGTTCTCACGTCCAGGAAGTTGCACTGAACATACCTCATATTTTTCTGATAATATCGGCCAGAGGCGATATGCCGAGGCGCCAATTCCAGCGAACGGAAAACAAAATAATCTTGCCTCAGCATGAGGATTGGGTTCTCGAAGTAACCAGTTTGTCGACTTTGTCATCATCATTACCGTCCCTCCGGTATATCTGATACACTGAATCGATTTTTTTTCATATTCTCCGATAGCTGCTGATCAGTATCTTCGATACTGTATGCCTTCTCATTCTGCAAGAAAGCCGACTCTATCCTCTCATGCTGCTTAATCAAATCGGCAACTTCAGCCTCTGACAACTGTTCAACGCGATCGAGCAGAGATAGTATATGCTCTTGATCTAATGTTTGAATTGTCAATCGCTCGATTACATTAGCAAGCGAACATACCGTTGTATTTTCTAAAAAAAGCTGTAGCGTCAGATCAATGTCGAATTGTTCCCGAAACTGCGCCACCATCTGTGCCGCCATAACCGAGTGTCCTCCTACAGCAAAGAATTCGTCCGTTCTTTGTATACCATCGACACCGAGCGCGCTTGACCACGCCTTAGCAATGGCGGATTCAGTAGTGGTCATTTCTGCTTCTGCAGATACATTAGTAAATAATGCCGATTGATGTATGTTTGCGCTTTCGTTCGACGTATTATTATTGACTCTTGTTACCTTTTTATAAATCATCGGGCAAAGATCAGACAGTCGTAATTCGGGTTGCTGAGCGATCGCCTCTACAATCTGCACATAGTCGTTGCAGAAAGCCTCCGCAGTTTCCTTTTGGAAAAGATCAATGCCATAATCAAATCGTCCCGATAGCCCATTAGGTTGTTCGTCAATAGCTAGTTCAAAATCGAATTTCACGGTCGACGTCGAAACACCATCCCAGCTTAAACCAAGATCAGACGTCAGTTGTATATCTTTATCCAGTAGAGGAGTGCTGCCATACAGAAACATCGTTTGACACAACGGCGGTCGTCTATGATCTCGCTCTGGAGCAAGCTCCTGAATCAGTTTGCCAAACGGGAGATCCTGATGTGCAATGGCATCCAGTGTCACATGCCGAACCCGATCCACTAGTTCAATGAAAGTTGGATCTCCCGACATATCCGTACGAATTACGATGATGTTTACGAAAGATCCGATCAGAGCTTCTAGTTCCGATTTCGTTCGTCCAGTAATTCCTGTGCCTAGAACACATTCATTTTGTCCTGTACGACTTACGAGCAGCAACTGATAGGCTGCAAGCAGTATGGTAAACGGTGTGACCCCACAACGCTTGCTGATCTTCGCTATACTATTTGCTGTCTGTTGCGGAATAAAAAAACGACACGTGCTACCCCTCATACTCTGAATAGATGGTCGCGGAAAATCAGTTTCTACGCAGAGCGATTCACAGCCTTTAAGTTGCTCTCTCCAGTAATTTAAGATACGATCATACGCCTCACCGGTGAGACTTTCCCGCTGCCAGATAGCAAAGTCACCGAACTGAATGGGAAGCTCATCAAGATTAGGTTCCTCTCCTCGAGAGAAGGAGCCATATAGCGAGATTAACTCGCGAATTATTATCCCTAGCGACCATCCATCTGCGACTCCATGACTACCGACCCAAAGTAGAACATGCTTGAGCCGAGCCTTGTCAAGCTGTAAGAGATGCACGCGATAAAGCGGCCCCTCAGCAAGGTTTAAAGAGATCTGCATGAATTTCTCCGCAAACTCGGTGGCTGAATGATTAGGATCCTTCTCTTCACTCAGATCAGTCACAGATAGTTCCATAGAACGTACTGGGCCAATGACCTGAACAATCTTTCCCTGACGAAGTTGTAATGTCGTTCTTAACGATTCATGTCGTCGTTCAATTTCGCTAAGCGCCGCAGTTAGCGCCGTCACATTAAGCGGTCCTTGTAAATTGAAACGAAACGGGACATTGTAAGTCGGTAAGCCAGGTGAGAGCTGTTCCAAATACCACATCTGCTCCTGCCAGAAAGAAGCAATTGGTTCTGGAGAAGCCACGCGTCGAAGCGTCGATTCATCGCTAGATAAAGTCGCGAAATCACGCGCTTTCTCGGTACGCAAACGAGCAAAAACTCGCGCGCGTTCCTGTGAGGAGAGATGACCGAGTGCCTTAATAAGATTATCGATATTTGTTGTATTGTTCATGCAAATACCTTCTTTCTTTAAGTGGTCGGTTAGATTAATGCCTTACGACATTAATCCCCAACAGATCCGACGTGTGGATTTCACGCATCCGGCTCCTTATAAAGTTACTCGTTCGACAATTATCCAGCGTATAGATTGACATATACCTTGGGTTTTACGAGAGGATAGACTTTTATCTCTTTGTTACAGTATCCAACGGATGTTCGACAGCCAATAGATTCGCTAGTTGCATGGCTTCATGCTTGACGAAATAGTGATTTCCTTGCGAGATCTTTGAACTCCTAACGTCTAATGCAAAGGACTTCCAATCCGCAGCACGATCTTCCTGTTCGTTGGTTATGATGTCACATTCGCCTAATATACAATGAAGTGGAGTACGCAGCTTGAAAAGTGCTTCGCGATAGCTTTTTTCGAAAAAACGTGCATGCTCCAACATATCATGTCTTACTGCTGCGATAATTTCCTTCATCTCTCCGCCATCGAGCGCGCCATCGAATCCACCTATCATCTTAAGATACACCTGTAACTCGTCGTCTGATGTCGAATTGCCACGTTCTGCGGTGCCTGCTGGATCGATATCAGGTAAGGCGGCACCTACATATACCGCGCGAACATCACGTCCACGCTCCTCCAATAAATGCGCGAGATAAACTGCTATGGATGATCCTGAACATTGACCATAAATGGCTATTGGACCATCGATCTTCTCCATAATCTCGCGGCAACAGTTATCAGCTATATCTTCCCAGGATGCAAACGCTTCACCAATACGACCTGGATCATGCCCCGGCAGAGCAACTGACCACAGTGCTATGTGTGATGGAATCACATCGGCTAGCGATTGATAGACAGAAACATTTCCACCGCCATACGGGACACACACCAACGAAATAGTGTTCTGACCTGATGTTGGCGTCAACAGATGCAGCAACTCCACCTCACATGAACTTGAGCTTCTTAAATAGTTCGCTAACATACGAACTGTGCGATGCTTAAATAGTTCTACAACAGGCAGACCACCCTCGATGCTGCGCGATAGTCGAATTGCAGAGAACGAATCGCCACCTATTTCGAAAAAGTCGTCATCGATTCCAACATCATCGATTCCGAGAATCTCTTTCCACGAAGTTAAGATCATAGCCTCGAGAGTGTCAGTCGGTTCCTGTCGGGTCGCTTCATTTGAGTGAGGTGTAAGTTTTGCCAGAGCGAGTCGATCCAATTTTCCGTTTCTATTCTTTGGAAGGCTGTCTATCTTTTGGAATGAAGAAGGTATCATGTATATCGGTAAAATCTGTGTGAGATTCTGACGCAACTCTGTCCCAATGACTTCTCTACCCGATATTGGTACATAATACGCCGTCAATGACGCGCCACGTTTATCATTGCTGTTCGCGATGACGACAGCTTCTTTGATGCCTTCACAAGAGCACAGTACAGATTCAATATCACTCAAATCTACACGCAGCCCATGAATCTTTGCCTGAAAATCTATACGTCCAATAAGCTCGAGAACACCATCTCGGTTCCATCGCGCAAGATCACCTGTTCTAAAGAGCTTCTCTGGTTGCTGATCCAACAAGGTACACTCGACGAAGCGCTTTGCCGTGAGTTCTGGTAGACCGATGTATCCACGTGCCAGGCCAATACCTCCGATGTACAGTTCTCCGGGAACCCCTACAGGAGTTGGCTGCATCCATTGGTCAAGAACATAAACACGTTGATTGGCCATCGGCTTTCCGTACGGAATACTGGTCCAGCTTTCCTCAGTTTTTTCCACTGGATAGATTGTTGAATGAATCGATACTTCTGTAGCACCGCCAAGAGCAATGACTCTCACATCAGGTGCATACACCCGTAAACGATCGGGCAATGACACCGGGATCCAGTCGCCGCCCAGCAGAACCAAACGCAGTTTTGGGAGAAAAATATTTTTAGCTCGCTCCAGTTCCGCGACTAGTAACTCAAGCAATGCCGGTGCTGAATTCCAGATGGTCACTTCGTTTTTAATCAGTAGATCCAACCAGTGTGTAGGTTCTTTCAACGAGGCGGATTCTGGAATTACCAGCGCCCCTCCCGCAATAAGTATTCCCAGCGTTTCATAGACAGACATATCGAAGCTGGGTGATGATAGAAAGAGTACTCGATCACCGTAACCCACTTCGAATCGTTGATTTAGGTCGAGAAGGTTATTAAGAACACCACGATGTCTAATTGCTATTGCTTTAGCTCTTCCGGTAGAGCCGGAACTGCAGATAACATAGGATAGCGACTCGCTATTGATATATTCATGTTGTTTATCGCTTGATCGTGATTTATCGTGTGCCTCTGCTAAAGCGAAGTTATTTAAGCTATCAGTCGAATCGCCGTATCTTTGAAGATTCATTTCTTCTCCGATGAAGTCATCTATGTATATCGTCCGAATAGATTCGTTGGGTATTGCACCGAGCGCGTTCTTACGTCGACAGACAAGAGTCTGAGCACCAACCTGTCGTATTGTATTAATAAGATGCTCATCAGTGTAGTGTGCAGGATCAAGTGGTACATAAGCACGTCCAGATTTAAGTACAGCAAGAATCGCTATAACAAATTCCGGTGATCGTTCCAGCGAGATTGCTATCAATGATTCTGGTTTTGTACATACAACACGAAAGTACGACGATAATCTCTCTGCAGCTGCGTTAAGATCTGCATAACAATAGGTCTGATTGCCAAATATAATTGCTGTAGCATTACTCTGCTTTTTTACTCTGCGCGTAAACGTCTCATGCAGCGTTGTATCGGATAAGAGGTTAACCGCTGTGTCGTTCCATTTTACTAGAATTGTGTTTCTTTCCTTCTCACTCAATAACGGTAACCTGGAAAGGCATGTCGTTGGATCATTGGCGATCGCTTCGAGAACATTCATATAATGCTCGATCAATCGCTCGATCGTGTCTGGCTCGAAAAGATCTGTGCTATATTGCACATGACCGTATATACCATCTGAGGACGGGCGAGCACTCAACAATATATCAAACTTCGTTGTTATAAAGCTTGGCTCCATCCACGTAGCATTGAGGTCATGAAATTCGGCAACCTCCGACGGTGTCTCGTCCAACATGAACATTACAGAAACCAACGGGTTGCGGTCTGCCGATCGATGTGGATTCAGCGCCTGTACAAGTAGATCGAATGGGTACTCCGAATGAGCATATGCTTCTAGTGTGTTCGAACGCACTCGTTGCAACAATTCACCAAAACTCGGATCATCGTTGAATTGCGTACGCAGAATGATGGTATTGACAAAAAAACCTATCAATCCTTCGAGTTCTGCTCGATCTCGTCCCGTTATCGAGCACCCCAGCGAGATATCAGTCTGACCAGTGTAACGTGCCAATACAACTTTAAAAGCGGCCAGCAGCACCATAAATAGCGATGCTCTCTCCTTTTTAGCGAGTTCTTGCAAACGTAATACCAACTCTTTTTTTAGCTGAAAATATTTCTGTTCGCCCCGATGTGATATAGTCGCAGGTCGTGGATGATCTGTCGGGAGATCGATAACCTGAAGATCTTGCAACTTATCCTTCCAGAAGTTAAGAAGCTCTACACCCATTGAACCTTTTAACCGCTCATGCTGCCATAATGAGTAATCGGCATATTGAATCGGTAACTCTAATAGACTTTGACTCCCTACTCCTAAACGCGCATTGTATATAGTAGCGAGTTCGCGAAAGAGTACACCAATTGACCAATGATCATTGGCGATATGATGAATGTCTACCACTAGAACGTGTTCCTCTGAATTCAGGCAAATGAGTATCGAGCGCATAATAGGTCCTTGCCGCAGATTAAAAGGCGTTGTAGCGTCTTGCAATATCACCTGATCTATGGCGTTTTGCTGCTCCGACGGCTGTAATTTCGAGAAGTCATACTGCTGCAGCTGCAAAGGAATATCATCATTAATTATCTGAACGGGACGACCATCGTGCATATCATATATTGTCCTGAGCACTTCATGTCGTCTGACCACTGCACATAGACTATCGATTAGAGATTGCTTATTTAGTTGTCCTCGAAGACGTAACGGCACAGGACAAGTATAGGCTGGATTCCCCGGATCTAGCTCATCGATAAACCATAGCCTTTGCTGTGCATGCGACATAGGAATATTTCCAGATCGTGTATATCTTGAAATTCGATTTACATTTGTTTTACTCTTCGATAGTAAAGAATTGAAAAGTGTCTGCCGATCTTCTGATAATTTTGATAAACGGTCTGATATCTCACTCATAAACTTCTCCCCCTCTCAAAGAGAACTACTAATACAACAACTCTACATACTTCTTATTCGCAATGTAGCCTCGTCGTTTGTCACAGCTAATCAAACGTCGTCCACTGCGGATATTGCGGAATTGGATAACGTCTGCATAATGCCATGATTTCAGTCTGCACGTCATCGACGATACAAGAGTCGATTCTATATTCTGTGTCATCGATTGGCTCGACTTTAGAAAGCACCTTGTCAATAAGTGCCACACAGTCTTTCATAATCGTAGCATCCATGCCTCGCAAAGCTAGCGTGTTTGTTCCAAATCGAATACCACTCGTTATCAACGAGCCTCTTTTGTCATTGGGTATTTTGTTCCTGTTTACAATGATTCCACACTCTTCAAGTGCGCGTTCGGCGATTGCGCCTGACAATCCGCGTTCACCAATATCTACTAACACCATATGATTATCAGTACCACCAGTCAGCACACTATAGCCTAAAGCTGACAGCTCTTCTGCCAATACACGAGCGTTAGTTACAATGTTCTTTGCGAGCAGACGAAATTGTGATGTATTAACCATTGCCAAGGCGCGTGCCTTAGCTGCTATCTCGCTTAACATCGGTGTGCCCTGCATTCGCGGAAACACACCACGCTGAATGATCTCGGCTAATGTATCCGAACGCTCAGATGTTCGATTATCCCAGTCGCGACCACTCATAATAAGGCCACCCCTTGGACCAAATAGTTGCTTATAAGTACTAGTTGTAGTAAAATGGGCATGATCAATTGGGCTCGGATGAACTCCACTAGCAACCAGTCCAGCGATATGCGATATATCGGCAAGAAGCAATGCCCCAACCTCGTCGGCAATTCGCCGAAAACGTTCAAAGTCGATAATTCGAGGATAGGCACTCGCACCGCAGATTATCAGACGAGGTTGATGACGTTTCGCTTTATCGAGTACTTCATCATAATCAATACGTCCTGTTTCGTCGAGGCCGTAGGCGAACGACTCAAAGACCTGGCCAGAGAAAGATGCACGTGAACCATGTGTGAGATGGCCACCACTATCGAGGCCGAGACCGAGCACACGATCACCCGGCCGAAGTATACTGAACATAACGATCTGATTAGCGCTCGATCCCGAGTGCGGCTGAACATTCGCGTAGCGCGCATTGAACGCTAACTTGGCGCGTTCGATTGCTATCCGCTCTACTTCATCTACATATTTGCAGCCACCGTGAAAACGCTGTCCAGGATAACCCTCTGTCGTGACATTAGTCAACACTGTTCCCTCGCAGGCAAGAACTGAGGGATCCGCGATGCTGGATGAAGCAATCATAGATAGCGTATTTACCTGCCGTCGATACTCCAGATTGAGTAAATCGAATAGCTCCGGATCCTCACTCGCTAATAGATGAACCCCATCACTTGCGAAATCCCCCATAAACCTTTCTGCATTTCTATATACTTTCAATTTCATCAACTCTTTCATTAGCTAAGAATTAAACAGTAGTCCGCGTATAATTCACTAAACGTATACTTCCTGCTCAACTTCACTATTATTAGACTTCTTCCGCATTCGACTGAAACGAAGATAACCTAGCAGGAGACATACGATCTGTAAAAATGCACATATAAAGAACACAACGCCCAAACGCATGTCACTACGCGGCAGATTCCCCACTTGATGCGCCACCAAACCAAGAAGCGGGACGGCCATCAACGGCCCGATCACAACCATCAACATACGCACAGACATTAAAGCACCTATGATTGCACCCTGTTCTGTCGGCTTTGTTGTTTTTGACACTATCGCGAGCAATGCAGGTCCTGTTGCATACATTATTAATGATACGAAAATTATCGGAAACATCATCCATCCCTGAGGCGCAAGACCATACAATGTATATCCGACAACTGCCATGAATAAACCGATAAGTACTGTACGCTCCTCACCATAACGCTTAACTAGCGCTCCCATCAGACCTCCCTGAACAATAGCGGTGGCCAATCCAACACTGCACATTGCTAGGCCATTCATGCTCGCACTCCAGCCAAAGCGAAAGGTTGTGTAGAGTACCCAAGTCTCGATCATCATGGCGAATGCTAACTGAAAGAAAACCCACACAACTACCAGAACACCGATATCACGCCGACGCATCAATACCACAGGAGCGGAAAACGGGTTGATGTTACGCAGAGAGAATGAAGAGCGCTTATCCGCAGGAAGTGACTCTGGCAGCATGAATAGACCGTAGAGCCCATTAAGACATGCTAAACCTCCGACAACATAGAACGGTAAATGCATATCGATATTCGCTAAAAATCCACCTAATAATGGCCCAAGGATAAACCCCATTCCGAACGCTATACCGAATTGACCAAATGCCTTAGCGCGGCCTTCGGGCGGTGTTATGTCGGCGGCATAGGAATTGGAAGCGGTATCACTCGCTGCTGTGGCACCAGCTACGATGCGAGCAAGTAGCAATATCCATAGCGACGATGCACTTCCAATTACAAAGTTGCTAATTGCGAGACCAAAGATCGACAACAACAGAATGGGTCTGCGTCCAAAGCGATCACTAAGCGCCCCCAACAAAGGAGCAACGAGAAATTGCATTAACCCATAGCTTACCACCAGAGCCCCATACCAGAATGCCTGTAACTTCGGATCTGACGTTTGTGTACCAACCAGAATTGGCAATACCGGAACAATGATTCCCAAACATAACATGTCGATAAACACCATAGTTAGAACAAAAGACATACCTGGCTTTCGTTTTGAAGAATTAGCAAATAAAGTCACATGTATACCTCCTACAATATAATTACGAAAGAATAATAGTTTGATAATTGCACCAATATCGCGACAAGAAAACATTAACATATGCATAGCTAAATTGGCAATAAAAATTAATAATGTTATTTTTTGTTCTTCTGGTATAAATTATATAAATTTTGAATAATACGACATTACGCTGTGGTAAGAAAGAAATCCTATAATAAATATATAAAATGCTACTATTTTTAATACTATTAAGAAAAAGTAGTAGAAACATTGCTCTTTCAGATTGCAGGATTTTTCATGCTACAAATTGCTAGAGCTGAAGATGTATAATTTCAGCACATTAATGCAATTTATTTTATATAGGTTTTGAATAGCTCCAACATACCTTCACAATGTACCTGTAATTTCATTATGTGCAGTGAGAAAAAGGAAGTCTTTAAAACTTCTTTTTCTTATATTCCAAATATCTAATCGCTAGATTCCGAATATAATCAAAAAGTGAATTGTGATTAATATTAAAGGCAGCTGCTATTGCTGTTTTTGTCGCGCTATGTGCACGTAGTTTTCCGCATACGAAATACAAAATTGGAAAATATGATAAATAAATGTCGAAAAATACATTAGTGCACATATATGTTGACTTTTGTAATTTGTGTGGACTATTATAAACTCAGAAAATATAACATATACAATCTAAAGAAAATTATATTAGTACAAATTAAGTGTTTTTTACTGTTAGATTAGTGGATTTATTTAGTTACAGAAAGGTGGGAGATGAAATAGTTATCGAAAAGCGTGGAAGTAAACTTCGTTTTTGGCGATCACATGATAAATGGCTGTAAGCAACATTGTGGCGACCGCAATAATTGCACGTTTACAATCTCTACGTCATTTGGATGACTAAGAAACGATTACGAATTCCATGGTGTTTACTCCCTCCCTTTAATCGCAGCGTTGGCACATGAACAAGAAGAGGTTTAATGTAGATGCCGGCACGAGAGCTGCAGACACTTTTCTTTTATTCAGGAACACAGTCTATCAGTGCCAATTTGGCGCGAATAGTAATTACCAAAAATCTCCGATATCTGGGATTGTATCATCAAACCAAGTTCTTTCTGAAAAGCTCAGAATAGTCACCGGTTTCGAGGCATCCCTAAGCCCTACCAAAAATGCCTTCGAATGTTTACACATCCTAGTAATCCAGTACTTACCAGTAGATTCCATGAACCCATCGATACAGCCATTTTCACTAAGCCAAGATTAACATCCCGCAATTTGTAGTGAATCTGTTCACTTAGTATATTTATCATAAAAAATAAGCTTCAAAGCAATAGACGGTTTCATTCCGTTTTATGCCTTGAGCGTAGCGAAAGGCCTGGTTATAAAAATGTTCAAATGGGAATTCTCACCGAACATAGAGAAAACATTCATTGACTACCATATGGTTTCGTTGAATGAACCGGAGTTTGCCTTTTCACAGATGTATCAGCATCAACATAGAAAAAGGATGCCAAACGATAATTACCCTTTAGTCAGATTAGATTATTCACTGGATTTAGATAATTCTTTTGAAAAAGTATTATACGAAAGAAAAACTTGCGTTAGTTATTTTAAGAATAAGCAAATAATCAATCAAAAATTCATTTCAAAATTTTGTAACTTGGCTTTTATAGGTGGTAATCGTAAAGGACGTACTTATCCTTCAGGAGGAGCAGAATATAATGTAAGAATTCATATTCTATTCAATGAAAAAAATGTACATCAAGAATTGGTTGAGTTCGGTAACATTGGAGAAGTAAATTGTGATACTGGTGATTTAATGATAAAGAAATATCAGCCATGGAAAGAAGTTAAAACTGCTTTTCTTCAGGGATATTTAGCTGATACAACACAGTTTTCTATTGTTCTTAGTATTGATATACAGTCTATCTCAAAAAAATATTATGATATCGCTTACAAACTAATTCAACAAGAAGCCGGTCACATTGGACAAAATATACAATTGGTATCTCAATATTTAGGGATTCAAAGTGTTCCCTTGGGTGGTTTTTATGATACTGCACTAAGTAATATGATCAATGAAAAACAGACTGTACTTTATGCATTCTTAATGGGGTAGGTGTAAAATGTACTATTTAAATCACAAATTTCAAATCATAAAAGAAGCCAATATTATCATTATAAAAAATTGTATTTCGAATAAAGCATTAGTTACATTTGAGGATAAAGGGATTGATTTAGATAAATTCAAACAAATCATGTATTATGGTCAGAATAAAGATATGGATCATTCTATAGAGTCTTCAGAGATGAATCAATTAATCGACTCCTTACCGTCTAGTTTTACTTTTTGTTCTGATGATAGAACAAAATCACTGTTTGTCCTTATAAGACAGTATACAGAGTTTTTATTACCATCTATCATCTCAGTGGATCGACTGGAAATGTATTTAAACGATGTCGAAGAAATTATTAAAGAAAAGAAAACTTGCGAAGTGTATTTATCACTAGATAACTCTTTACCTTATATATCAAAATTCCTTTCGGAAATTCCTTTTATTAATATCACTAACGAGGAAGATGATGATATTAAGAAAAATTACGATATTGTAATTACAAAAGTAAGGGAGTATGAACAAGATAAGTTATGGATAGATAAGAGTGAGCATATTTTGTTTTTAAATCTAAATCAGAGCAATATTGAAATCGGTCCGCTTGTGTTTGCATCCAAGTTCAAAATTCCAAATATTGAAATTGAATCAGTCAAAGCAACCACCCATGTATTAAAGCATGAGGAATTATTGATCTATTTCTTTTTAGAAAGAATATTATATATTTATTTCTTTAAACTCTACGATAAAACAAATAAAATCGATTTTTTCCCAACACGCAGTAGAATATGTATTGATAGGATGAATTTGCATGGCCATAGCGAACTAGTTACTATGTATCCAAATTATCTTGAGGTCTAGTTGCTCAAGAAATTTTGATTTGGCGAAAGAAAGCGAGAAGAAAAAATGAATATTTGTGTGATACACGGCAGTATGCGTAAAGGGAATACGTATAAGCTGACGCAAGAAGTCATTAGTCGCCTTAAACTTCACGATGTTGAAATAACTGAAATTAACGTAAGCGAACTTGATCTACCATTTTGTATGTCCTGCCATGTATGTTTTGTAAGAGGTGAACTCAAGTGCCCGCACTATAAAACCATGAAATCGGTTACGGAAAAGATTGAATCCTGCAATGCGCTGATTCTAAGCGGTGTTGTTTATTCTCTGCATTTGAATGCTTCTATGAAGAACTTGGTTGATCATTTGTCATATTATTTCCATCGGCCTCGGCTATTTGATAAAAAGGGGCTGGTTATTACCACAACTGCTGGTGCTGGGGAAAAAACAGTTGCCAAGTATTTGAAGTCAACTATGTCTCAATGGGGTATCTCTAATGTTCAAACTTTAAGCTACAAAATACAAACGAGACCATTTTCACTTACTGAAAAGCAGAAAAAAATAGTAGATAGAGTATCGGAAAATTTTTATAACATCATTTTGCATGATAAAACAAAAGAGCCGAGCATGAATGTCTTTATCACCCATAATACCTTTCGCGCCATGAGTGCCGTGGATACCCCCTTTGTACAGTATGATAAGTCCTACTGGAAGGAAACCGGGCTTGTTTCAAAAGTTTATCCGCGTAAAGTGAACATTTTCAAGGCTGCATTTGGTGTGATGGTATTTACAATTAAGAAAAAAGTTATGAACAAAAACTATACAACTAAAAAGTAAAATTAATATCTACACCACTTCAATAAGGTAATCCCCCTCGAGGGGGATTTTCGAGCCACCCGCGTAAGTGATTGCCAATCCAGTCGGGGAACATTAGATCTATATTTAGAAGCTATGGACCATCCTCCTTAAAATTCTTGGATAACGAAGCTCTACTCTGAGCTCTCCCCCGTTAAAAAATTCCATTCTAAAGTTTCGAACAAATCTTCCGATCTTCCAGAAGTTCATTATCATCTAAACCCTCTACTCCCACTCTTATCGCTTTTTACCGAATAAAGACTTTTCTGATCGACTGGGAATTTTGCTCATTTGATCAAATGTACTGCTGTTGCAAGCAATTGCTTAGTGATTACGTGATACTATTTAAAGCGATGCCTCAGTTGGAGGCTTCGTCTTTCCTTGCTCAAACTTTGAATAGCTTTACTTTATCTCCTAGTTTATTCATTTTTATCTTCCCATCTATAATAATAAAGCCGCCCTAAATTCTTAGGACGGCTCATGATAATTAACATATTTTTCAGAACAACACTTTAATGTGATTAGTCAAATATCTATATCCTCTTCTCCACCCTACTCCACAGTAACGCTCTTCGCCAAGTTGCGTGGTTTATCCACATCGTGACCCAGGGCCAGTGAGGCGTAGTAAGCCAGCAATTGCAGCGTCACTACGGATAATGCAGAGGTCAGCAACTGCAGTGTCTGAGGAATCACGAACACCTGGTCAACAGATCTAAGCAGATCGTTTGCATTCTCTTCATGAGTGATGGCCAGCACGTGTGCACCGCGAGCTTTGACTTCCTTGATATTACTGACGGTTTTCTCTAGAACGGATTCCTGAGTTGCCAGGGCAATGACTGGAACGCCTTCTTCGATCAGTGCCAGTGTACCATGCTTCAGTTCACCCGCAGCGTAAGCTTCGGAATGAATATAGGAGATTTCTTTCAGTTTCAGCGATCCCTCCTGGGCTACAGCGTAATCTACGCCACGGCCGATGAAGAATAGGTGCTCATGCTTAGCAATTTGTTCAGCATAAGTCTTGATCGCTTCTTTTTGCGACAGGATTACTTCTACTTGCTCCGGCAATGACTGCATAGCTGCCAGAATCTTGGCAACTTCAGCTTCAGACTGAGTACCGCGAACTTCAGCCAGATACAGACCGAGCAAAGTGAACGCGATCAGCTGTGAAGTGTATGCTTTGGTTGAAGCTACAGCGATTTCCGGACCAGCTAGAGTTACAAGCACACTGTTTGCCTCGCGGGCAATAGAGCTGCCAACTACGTTAGTGATAGCCAGAACATGGGCTCCGTTTGCTTGACCTTCACGAAGAGCTGCAAGTGTATCTGCAGTTTCACCGGATTGGCTGACTACGATGACCAGGGTTTCTGGTGTAACGATCGGCGAACGGTAACGATATTCCGAAGCAATATCATTTTCTACAGGAATACGTACCAAGGATTCAATCAGGTTGCGTCCAACAAGACCCGCATTATAGGCGGTACCGCAAGCAACGATTTGTACGTTGCGAATATTCTTGATCTGCTCTTCGGTCAGGTTCAGCTCAGGCAGAATTACTTTGTTGCCTTCAGCATTCATTCTTCCGCGCATAGTATCACGATATGCTTTTGGCTGCTCGTGGATTTCTTTCAACATGAAATGCTCATACCCGCCTTTTTCCGCAGTAACAGCATCCCAATCGACAGTAATCATTTCCCGAGAAATAAAATTGCCTTCAATCGTCATCAATTCGACAGCATCCCGTGTCAATACAGCCATTTCGCCGTCGTTCAAAATATATACGTTACGAGTGTATTCCAGCAGAGCAGGAATATCCGACCCGATAAAGTTTTCCCCTTCACCCAAGCCAATGATCAGTGGACTTGCTTGACGTACAGCCACAAGTTTGTCGGGCTCATATTCGGTCAGAACTCCAAGTGCAAATGCACCACGCATGAAGGTGATTGCTTTCTGTACAGCTTTCACGATATCCCCTTCATATTCACGGGCGATCAGGTGCGAAATAACCTCCGTATCCGTTTCGGAAGTAAAGTGGCATCCTCCGGCGATCAATTCCTCTTTAAGATCCAGATAGTTCTCCACAATCCCGTTGTGTACGACTGAGAACTTATGGCTCTCATCCGTATGCGGGTGCGAGTTCTCATCAGAAGGTTTGCCGTGGGTTGCCCAGCGGGTGTGCCCGATTCCGGCACTACCTGTCAGTGGAGTAGCTTCAAGTCTAGCTTCGAGATTCGCCATGCGGCCCTGTGCTTTTACAACCTGAAGACCATCCTTGGTAAAAACCGCAATCCCGGCCGAATCATACCCACGATATTCAAGCTTCTTCAAACCCTCTACCAAGATCCCTTGCGAGTTCTGATTACCGATATATCCTACAATACCACACATAATAATTTCCTCCGTCCAATTTATAGTGTGGGCGGCATAAGGAAAGAAACGTGCCGTGCGGCAAGTTTTTGAGAAAAAGCAAATATTCTGTTGTATTTCAGACCCAGACAAGTGGACACGGCTATAGAGCCCTAAAGAGGGCAATATCCGTTACAATAATCATCACTTGCAATTATGTTCATGAAATGTACAGTCTTCTCCTCTGCCGTGGCAGAACACTCAGTGTTTCTTTCCGTTACTGCACTAACCCATGAATTTATACTTTTTCCGATAGCACCCACAGAAACGTTGTGTGAAAGGTCGCCCTCGCATTTTCCGTTTCCATTTACGGCTCTGGTGCATCACCGGGAGGTCCCCGCCGAACATTTCGAACACCTCCACCTCGTCAGCTTACATCTGCCGTGATCCGTTCAAGCCCCGCCGACATCCGGCAAACTTAAAGGCTGTCCCTTCTCCCCCGCGCAAGATCAAGCTCTGGCGCTTGCTGTTGCCTACCTTACTATCCCCGCTTTCCTTCTGGAATGACACTTTATCTATTATATGCACCTTACATCGTTTTGGCAATGCTGAAAGGCATGAATACTTTTGGTGCTGTTACAAGATAGTGGGCTATATACAGAATCAGCCGGTGAAGAAGCCTTAAACCTTTTTCTTCACCGGCTGAATTACTTATACATTAATATCGTTAATTACACCAATTCACGCTGAACGACATCAACAATTTGACCTACATATAGATCCAGCTCCGCCTTATCGGGGCCTTCAGCCATGACCCGAATTAACGGTTCAGTCCCTGAAGGACGTACCAGAACTCGGCCGTTATCGCCAAGCTTGCCTTCAACATCTTGAATAGCCGCTTCAATAGCCGGATTGTTGGGATAATTAGTCTTATCCTGAACACGAACATTCACAAGTACCTGGGGGTATTTGGTCATCATTGATTTCAGCGTACTGAGCTTCTTACCAGATGACTTCATTGTGTCCACCAGTTGGATTGCCGTTAGGATGCCATCACCTGTTGTATTGTAATCCAGGAAAATAACATGACCGGACTGCTCACCACCCAGATTGTATCCGCCCCGGCGCATTTCTTCCATCACATAACGGTCACCGACTGCAGTCTTGGCTGTATTCAGCTCCAGTTGTTCTGTTGCTTTGTAGAAACCAATGTTACTCATAACTGTGGATACAATGGTGCCATCCTTAAGCTTACCGGCGCGATTCATCGCATCTCCGCAGATACAGAGGATAAAGTCACCGTCAACTTCGTCGCCCTTCTCATCAATAGCAATCAACCGGTCAGCATCTCCGTCAAAAGCAAGTCCCAGATCGGCGCCTTGGCGTAGCACCTCTTGACGTAAAGTTTCCGGATGCGTGGAGCCGAAGCCGTCATTAATATTCAGCCCATCCGGTTCTGAACCGATAGCGATCACTTCTGCACCAAGCTCTCTGAACAAGCGTGGAGCCAGTTCATAAGCCGCTCCATGGGCACAGTCCAGTACGACCTTAAGTCCTGTGAAGTTTTGGGAAATTGTTGTTTTGAGATAGTTCAAATATAAATATTTCGCCTCATTATCTATACTTACTGTTCCCAGACCAGCACCCACAGGGCGTGGCAATTCATCAATTTCTGCATCCATCAGTTCTTCAATCCGCAGCTCGGTTTCATCTGTCAGCTTAAACCCATCTCCGCCAAAGAACTTAATGCCGTTATCTTCAACCGGATTATGCGAAGCAGATATCATTACTCCTGCATCTGCCTTAAGTAATCTTGTAATATAAGCCACAGCAGGCGTACTCACGACACCTAGCCGGATAACCTGAGCACCAATGGACAACATTCCTGCTACAAGAGCGGATTCCAGAAGAGGACCCGAAATTCGCGTATCCATGCCTATAACCACCTTAGGCTTTTCTACATTACCAGCCAATACATACCCACCACAACGGCCGATACTGTAGGCCATCTCTGCTGTTAATTCACGGTTTGCGACTCCGCGCACACCATCTGTTCCAAAATACTTACCCATCTTTTTTCTCCTTTTGAATACGCTGCATTAGCTTAATGAATTATTGTATGAACGAAATATTATTTCGGGTACCTAAGTCACATATTATAGACGATTACTAAAAGAAAAAGTTACGTTGCGCCGGGACTTCCACTGTTGTTTGCAGTCCCCTCAGTACCTGAAGTGCCATTGTTCTCTACCGTCCCCTCAGAAGGAGTAGGTGTCGCGGTAGGGCTAATCCCTCCTTCGCTCTGAGCAGGTTCCGTTGGGCTCTCCACGCCAGAGGCAGGCTCAGCGCTCGGCTCGGAGGTTACCGTGCCTGAATGGGTGCTATCGGGAGCCTTCGTAGCTTCAGGCGTTGCCGGAGTCTGCATCTCCACCGTTGCCCTTAAGCGTTGTGATGCATTCTCTAGAGCAATAAACCTGGGCAGCGAAACATGAAGCGTTACCACATGAGTTCCGGCTGTGATGCCCACAACGTCTGCAACCACGCTGATATTGTTCTTATCCACCTGTTCGAGCAGATTTGGGGCTCCCGATACAATGAGCGAAATCGTTTTGCTAGCGGGATCTGTAATCCGTGCGGTAAGTCCGGTATCTACTCCCTCCAGCTTGATGGGAATGTTATCGATGGTCTTCTGGGCAATTTCCGAGGTCATCACAGAAACATTTAATACCGTAGGCTCAATCTTAGCGACATTCTTCGGAGCGGCCAGTTCCAGCTTTAGCTCCTTTGTTCCTACAGAATCAATCGAACTTAAGTTCAATGTCGCTTCATAGGATGATAAAGAAGCCAAAGCTTCTTCGGTTCCATATACAGTTACCGTATCTTGTTCCGGTATCACCTTCGATAAAGCCAAGCCCCCCGGTAGTTGACCGCTAAAGCTGATGTCCAGCGGCAGACTTTTGAACGGAAGGGTAATTGGCAGCTCCACAGTTACGGCCGACGGTTCAATGACTGCATCCTTTATCTCGTTACCGCTACTGTCATATGCATACAGCTTCAACTTTTTCTCTTTAAGCGTCTCACTTTCACCATCCAGCTCAATGGTTCCTTGCACTTTGACAACCTTACTGAGTTCACTGGCAGCAAGCGTAACCTGCGCCTCCACTGCTGCTGGATCTAAAGCCGGTGTACCGACCTGGTAGCCGGGTGCAGGCTCTCCCTTAGTAACGATGGATACTGGAAAAGACTTAGTATTTCTAAGTTCCACATGCACATTCACTTCATTTGGCTTAATATCTTCCAATATTACACCGCTGGGTAAGGAGTAATGCAGTGGGAGCGTCGAGTCTCCTGGTTGAATATTGCTCAGATCAATCCATACTTTATAGGCATCAGAAAACTTGTAGGTGAGATCCGATTTTTTGCCCATGACTTCAAGCCTGACACTATCAGCATCCCTTGATGTGATTACGTATTTATCCTCATCAAAGCCGGTATCCTCAATCTTCACATTTTCTATGGTTTTAGACTCTGTGCTTACTGTTGTCTGGTTCGCAGGTGCAGTATCCACATGGACAATAATCCAAAGGATGATAGCGAAGGCAAGCGCGAGAATTTTGTTGAAATTATTATTCTTCATCCACTTATCCATTGCTCTTATCCCCCCTCCGTTTCCAAAAGGCGGAGCTTTTCTCCTTCAGCGGCGAAGTGGCGCGAAGCTCCTCATAAAGCTTGGAGATCAGAGATTCTTCCTTAATATCACGTACGATCTGACCGTTAATTGCTAATGAGATCTGTCCGGTTTCTTCCGAAACCACAACAGAGACAGAATCTGCAACTTCACTAATCCCGATGGCTGCCCGGTGACGGGTACCGAGCTCCTTACTGATAAACGGATTCTCCGACAGCGGCAAATAACAAGCAGCGGCCGCAATCTGCCCATCTTGCATAATGAGAGCACCGTCATGCAGCGGAGTATTGGGAATAAAAATATTAATTAACAGCTCAGAGCTGACTACAGATCGCATAGGAATCCCAGACTCGGTATATTCATTGAGTCCCGTCGCTCGTTCAAAAACAATTAATGCACCAATCTTTCGCTGTGCCAAGTAATTGAGTGCTTTAATGACTTCACCGATCAGCTTGCTGATTTCCTCATCATTCTCGGCAGCCCGTCCAAAGAACTTGCCCCGTCCAAGCTGCTCCAGCCCCCTCCGCAATTCCGGCTGAAAGATGATAAATATCGCAAATATCCCGAACGTAAATATCTGGTTCATCAGCCACTTGAGCGTATATAAATCAAGCAGAGTACTAAGCGCCCAGATAACCACCAGTACCAGGATTCCTTTTAGCAACTGTATCGCCCGGGTTCCACGCACCATATTGAGCACTTTATAGATGATATAGCTGACAATCAGAATATCGATTATATCTTTAATGGACTCTTTCCATGTTAGGTCTGTAAAATAACTCATGCCAAAACCCCCGTCATTTCATATTAGCTGGGTTTATGTAAACTGTCTGTATGTTCTGTATCATATCTAGGTTATAACGTTCCAGCCCAGGTTGCAAGTTTCAGACGTCTGGGAAACGCATCACCGAATACCCACACAACAAAAAAGCGCCATCTTTCCGGAAAAAGAGGCGCAAATAATATTCCTTCTAAAAGCAACCAGGTGTCATTACCGGTAGGCAACTTCAGAGAACATGTTCGTCACTTTATACCAGAGCCAACTTACCGCTTGGTCTATGCTTTTGACTTGCCCGGAGATATGAGCTGTTGAAGCCTGGTACAAGGAACCGTCGATCACAGTCACATTACCGTTTACTTCCCCATATACCTGCGTTTTACCGTTCTCCACCGTTAGATCGCCGGATATCGTCTTACCAGAAGGTACAATGACCGTATCCCCTTGAATGACAACCTGTTCCAGGTCAGTTCCTCTGACTACAAGCTGTCGATCCTGATTCCAAAAAGTAACAGAGCTCATCAGCATAACGAGAATGAACACGGACGCCGCTGTAAGTGCGGGATGCCGTTTTATCCAGGTCACAAATGCCCGTTCCTTCTTGACTTGAGGGAGTGAGTTCATAATCCGGTCTACAAGATCCTCCGAAGCCACAGGACTGTGGTGTATCAGGGAAAACATCAGCATATCGGTCTGTTCCAATTCTTTGAACTTTGCACGGCAATCTGTACAGGATAGAAGATGCTCCTTCAATTCCCTCTGTTGCAGCTCGGGCAAGTCGTCATCCAAGTAGTCGTGCATCATAGAGACGGCCAGTTTGCATTCCATAGGAGCCAATCCTTTCATGAGTGCTATTTAATTATAACATGACAAAGGGGCAGGGCGCATAAGACTTGCTTAACTTACATACGTCGCTGCCAATCATACGTTTCATAAAAAATAATCTATTTTACATTTTAGGGCCTAATTTTTTACGTAAAAATTCACGTCCGCGATGTACACGGGTCTTGATCGTTGTTACAGGCATATCCAGCACATCGCTAATCTCCTGAAGTGACAAATCCTGTAGATAGCGCAATATCATCACTGATCGATATTTCACAGGCAAACTGTCAATGGCCTCATAGATCAGCCTCTGCGTCTCTGAGAGCAGCAGCTCGGTTTCCGGTGTCACATTATCACTGGGAATCATGGAATAACCGTCAATACCTTCCTGATCGTTCATCTCGGCATCCAGTGAATACGTCGGGCGCCGTTTGCGAAGACGGTCAATACAGAGGTTCGTGCCAATCCGGTAGATCCAGGTTGAGAACTTCTGTTTATCATCATAACGGTCCAAATTGCGATACACGCGCAAAAAAGTTTCCTGAACAATATCCTCCGCTTCATGGCGGTTGTTCAGCATCCGGTAAGCCAGATGATATATTTTGTCTTTATATAGTTCCACAAGCTCGGCAAATGCCCTTTGGTCGCCCTTCAAGGCGAGCTTTGTCAATCTGCCTTCCAAATTCTCCACCTGTTAACTCCCCCAGACTTGCCGCCCTTGGTCTTTCATCCCTTGAATGTCCACGGTACAAGCTCTTAAATGGTAATTCATGTTTGGTCAAAAATCAAGGATAGTATTGTTACTTTCTATGTAGGCTGGGCAAACACAAGTGCACTGAGGGGAAGATGAATATAACGGGACTCCTAAGAATGTTCGGCCCTCAGGGTGCTGTTGTCTCCAGTTTTTTGAATGATACCGCTTTTAGCGGATCAAATCCGAAGACAAAGACGGACACTCAGGTTCCTTACAGTTCCACAACTCTTCTTCATGCCTTCTCCTCACCTGTCCCCTATGCATGCACTCTTCCCGAAGTCCATATCGACAACATTGGAATGAGAATAGGGAGGGAAGTAGTTTGGTCGTGACAGCTTTTTCATCCAGTCCAGTGTCATAACAGATTCTGCTATCCAGGTTATTGACTCAAACTAAAAAAAAATCCCCGTCCGGCCCCTATAAAGAGGCAGACGGAGATTTGGAAGAGGCTTTACCGGCTTCCAGGTCCAAGATCGTGAAGAGCGAGACCAGTAAGTTCTATACATCCAAACAAAATCAACCTCTTCCAGATCAACCTGAAAGACAAGTCGATCATGATTAAAGTCATATAACTAACCTTGATATAGAAGATCAGCCGGTATTCCGTAAGCCTGCAGCAATGCCGTTGATCGTAAGCAGCACTTCGCGGAGCAGGTCGGCATCATCACCGTCTACTTCACGTAAGGCTCTAAGCTCCGACAATAGCTGGACCTGTAAATAGCTGAGCGGATCAACGTATGGATTACGCAGACGAATGGACTCCTGAATAACAGGTACATTATCCAAGATGTCCTGCTGTCCGGTGATTTTGAGAATCAGCTCGGAGGTCAGCTTGAATTCCGTTTCTATCTGTCCAAAGATACGCTGACGCGCCTCATCATTTTTGCCCATGCTGGCATATTCCTTGGCGATAATCAGATCAGCCTTGGCAATCGCCATCTGCAGCGTATCAATTAATGTAGTGAAGAACGAGAAGTTTGCATACATATCCTGCATCACCTTCAAGTTCTCCTCATTGTTGTCATAGAAACTTTGTAGTCCCGTACCAGCAGCATACCAAGCAGGAAGCAGATAACGGCTCTGTGTCCAGGCAAATACCCAAGGGATCGCTCGCAAGTCTTCAAACCGGTCGCTATTCTTTCGCTTGGAGGGACGCGAACCAATGTTAAGCTCTCCAACCTCAGGAAGCGGTGTTGACTCCTTGAAGTAGGTCAGGAAATCCGGATCACGGAAGATCAGGTCCTGATACTTGTCTAATGAAACCTCGGAGATCCTAGCCACAATTTCTTCCCATTTCGGCTCATATAGATCCGTATGGGGAGATCTGGCGTTAATTGCAGCTGTGACCAGTGCGGAGGTTGCCTGCTCCAAGCTACGGTAAGCTATTCCCTGCATGGAATACCGTGAGGAGATGACTTCTCCCTGTTCCGTAATCTTGATACCTCCACCGATTGTAGAAGCCGGTTGCGCCAATATACTTCGGTTTAGCGGCATGCCTCCACGTCCCAGTGCTCCTCCGCGGCCATGGAAAAATTTCAGTTTTATGCCGAATTCATCTGCCGTTGCCGTAATTTCCTTCAGAGCTACACGCAACTCGTAATTGGCTGTAACTACGCCGCCATCCTTATTGCTGTCTGAGTAACCCAGCATGATCTCCTGCAGATCGTTCATTGCCCTAACTGCATCCCGATAAATCGGCAGGTTAAGCAGCGTACGCATAATTTGTGGAGCATCATGAAGATCGTCAATGGTCTCGAACAGGGGTACAGCCTGTAATGTACAAACTACAGTACCATCATTGTCTTTTCGGAATAATCCCACTTCTTTGGCGAAAACCATGACCTCAAGAATGTCACTTGCAGCTTCAGCCATGCTGATCAGATAGCTGGTGATACACTGTTTACCGTACTCTTCTTGTGCCGTATAAATAGCGCGGTACACTGCAAGGCATTCTTCAGTGCTCTCACTGTAGGACTGATACGGTGAAGTCAACGGTCGTGGATCATTCAACAGCTTTTCTAGAAGATCAATTTTCTCGTTCTCCTGGAGCTTGGCGTAATCCTGTGTAACGTTCATTTTGGCCAGAATTTCGGCCATCGCATTCTCATGCTCCTGACTATGCTGGCGTACATCAAGCGTCGCCGTATGGAACCCAAACAACTCCACCTGGCGAATCAGCTTCTTAATATAAGTATCTGCTACATAATCTGCATAGTGATGACGCAGACTCCGGTCTATCACGTTCAAATCATCTATAAATTCCTCAGGTGAAGAATAACGCTCCAGCGAGCCCTTCTTCTCATCATCCATAACGTTCTGGGTCTTGGCAATCATATATGCAAGCTTAATACGGTAAGGCTCATTATCATTATGCCAGGACTTGGACTTATCCAGATTAATAAGGCTTCTATTCACCTCAATGGATTGCAGTAACTCCGGTGTAACATTTACGATACTGGTGCTAAAGCTCAAATACTGCATCAGATCCCGCATAATGCGCTGGTACTCCCGTATAGCCAGCTTACGCTGAAGTCTTAGTGTCTGCAGAGTCACAGCCGCAGTCACCGATGGATTACCATCCCGGTCGCCACCGATCCACGAACCAAAACGCAGATACGTAGGCACGTGCCAATTCTGGCCCGGATAGTATTTGCTTAGACATCGTTCAAGTTCTTGATACACATCCGGTAGTACCTGGAATATCGTCTCATGGAAATAATACATTCCATTACGTACTTCATCCAGCACCGTTGGCTTGCGATCGCGCAGCTCATCTGTCTGCCACAAAGTAATAACTTCATTCAGCAGTTTCTCGCGAAGCTGTTCACGTTCCCGGAAGGTAAGGGTTGGGTTATCCAGACCCATGACATCATCGGAAATACGTTTATGAATATCAAGAATCGCCCGCCGCATGGCTTCTGTAGGGTGAGCGGTCATGACCAGCTCCAGAGAAAGACCATTCATAATCTCATGAACATCCTCGTGTGAGAAATCCCGCTCACGGAGCTCCTGAATCGCACTTTCGATAGAACCAGGTTGTACGGTCTCTCCTGCTGAACGTTCGTAGTCGCGTTTACGGCGAATCCGATGATTCTGCTCAGCGATGTTCACCAATTGAAAATAAATAGCAAACGCCCGTATCACCTGGTGACGATTCTCCGGATCAAGTGAATTAATTAGCTCCTTAAATTCATTGTGCAGTTCAGGCAAAAACAATGAGCGTAGTGATTTGCTGGTTTCGCGGATCTTCTCCACGATTTCCAACAGTTCGTTACCGCCTTGGTGAACCAAGACTTCGCCCAAAATATTCCCCAAGAACCGTACGTCACGCCGCAGCAGATTGTTAGAATTGCTTTTGCTGACGGCAGTCGTAAGTTCGGTCATGCTGCTCCCCCCATCCTCTTCCGGATCAATGTTTTTAACATTGTCTATTTGAAGCTTTCCTCATATCATACAATAAAACTGCCCGGAAATCTTCAACTTTATTGCGCTGTAAAGCGATACAGCAATTAAGATTATACACCAATACGGCTATTTATACAGTTATAAATATATTGTGTATTTCTTCCTATTATTATTTCCATTCTGCGTTGGGTATATGATGCTTTGATGTTAACATTCATAACAAAACCATCGAAAAATAACCCATTGATCTATCGATTTGTGAATTTTAGTCACACAACAAAACGTGTTTTTATTAAGAATTTTTAAGATATCCATATCAAGGAGCAGTTTCTATTTACTTTGTAAATATGAATTTTCTTAAAATCATTCAAACGAAGTTTCATTTTTTGACTCTCTTGTAGCTCAGTCAGGAAAACCGTGGTCTCCTGAAACAATGAAATACTTTCTATTAACAAAAAAACTCTTACCAAAAGTAAGAGTTCATGTCAGCTTAGCAGCTGAGATATCGGGATGACACGATTTGAACATGCGACCCCCTGGTCCCAAACCAGGTGCTCTACCAAGCTGAGCTACATCCCGAAAAATATAAAGTTATGGAGCGGGTGATGGGAATCGAACCCACGCTATCAGCTTGGAAGGCTGAAGTTCTACCATTGAACTACACCCGCATAGATGTAAAATCGGGATGACACGATTTGAACATGCGACCCCCTGGTCCCAAACCAGGTGCTCTACCAAGCTGAGCTACATCCCGTTATTAAATAAATGGCGCGCCCTGAGAGATTCGAACTCCCGACCTTTTGATTCGTAGTCAAACGCTCTATCCAGCTGAGCTAAGGGCGCAAAATATGGAGCGGACGACGGGAATCGAACCCGCGACCCTCGCCTTGGCAAGGCGATGCTCTACCGCTGAGCCACGTCCGCAAATAAAGTGGTGCGCGTGAAGGGACTTGAACCCCCACGTCGTAAGACGCCAGATCCTAAGTCTGGTGCGTCTGCCATTCCGCCACACGCGCATGATACTAATAAAAGTGAGCCATGAAGGACTCGAACCTTCGACACCCTGATTAAAAGTCAGGTGCTCTACCAACTGAGCTAATGGCTCCCATTTGGCAGGGGATATAGGATTCGAACCTATGATGACGGAGTCAGAGTCCGTTGCCTTACCGCTTGGCTAATCCCCTAAGATGGATACCTATAGTGTGTCCACAATCTCTTCCAGTATGAGAACGATTATGGTGGAGGCTGAGGGGTTCGAACCCCCGACCCTCTGCTTGTAAGGCAGATGCTCTCCCAGCTGAGCTAAGCCTCCATATGTATGGTTGTCCTCAAGGGAAAATAAAAATTGGTGACCCGTATGGGATTCGAACCCATGTTACCTCCGTGAAAGGGAGGTGTCTTAACCCCTTGACCAACGGGCCTAAAAATTTGTGGAGCTCTCAACCGGATTCGAACCGGTGACCTCTTCCTTACCATGGAAGCACTCTACCTACTGAGCTATGAGAGCATGGCTCCCCGAACAGGACTCGAACCTGTGACAACTCGATTAACAGTCGAGTGCTCTACCAACTGAGCTATCAGGGAATATCCGCTTGGCGGCGTCCTACTCTCCCAGGACCCTTCGGTCCAAGTACCATCGGCGCTGGAGGGCTTAACGGTCGTGTTCGGGATG
>NZ_JBGJZN010000008.1:0-341398 GCF_042610465.1 Paenibacillus diazotrophicus | reverse complement strand
GTGCCGGGGGTGAGGGTGCGGCGCGGCGGAAGCAGCGCCGCAAGTTCTGCCGCGCGGGCGTCCGCCGCGCGGTCCAGGGCAGCCAGCGCGCTGAGCGCGCGCGCCTGCCGCTGCAGGGCTGCCTCGCGGCGCGACAGAGCCGCGCGCCGCTCGTCCAGGAGCGGCGGCAGCTTCGCCAGCAGCTCATCGCCGATGCCAAGAGCGGCGCGCCGGAACTGGTTCTTGATCTCAGCCGCAAGCGTGCGGCAGAAATTCAGCAGCGCCTCGCCGCTGAAGCCGGTTCCCGGCTGGACGGCAGCCGCCAGCACACTGGGGCTGAACGCCGGGAAAGCCTGCTTAAGGGCATTCTCCGCGGCGTCATCCCAGACTCCGAGTTCTTCTCCCCACTGCCGGACCAGCTGGAGCAGATGCCATTCCAGCTGGGCTTCGATCTCCCGGCTCTGCAGCGTATGCCAGGCGGCCAGCCGTTTCTGCTGTTCCTTCTCCCTCTTAGCTGCCGTGAAGAGCAGCCCCTTGCGGAAGCCGGGACTGACACTTTCAGCATAGGCTCCGGCTGCTTCCCGTACCTCTGCCGGCATCAGGCTGCTGTTCCCCAGCAGCGCATCCAGACGGGTTCGCAGATGGTGCCGTGCTTCTTCAGCCAGCCCCTCAATGCTTGCCCGCTCATCCGCGCATTCGAGAAGCTCCCGCTCCACGTATTCCCGTTCCTCCGCTGTTCCTGCCTCCTCCAGCAGATGTTCCCTTTCCTCCCGCTGCTCTTCACGGTAAGCGGTCTTGGCTGCATCTGCAGTATGATAAAGAGAACGCGTCAGACTATACTGAAGCAGCTCATCCCGTTGTTCCAGGAGTTTCGCAATCAAATTCAGCAGATCCTTCCACTGATTTAAGGGATGATCCGGAACCTTAAGGGATGTAAAGAGAATTCCTGCCGGCTCTATCCCCCACTGGCCGAAAGCGCTTTCCAGTTGCTGCCGGTACACCTCGACCGTAATTTCCTGTTCACGGTGCTTGTCAATCTGATTAATGATGAGATACAGCGGCTTGCCCCATTCACTAAGTGTTTTGGCAAAAGCCAGATTATTCTCGGATTGCACATGGTTATAATCCATCACATAGAAGACTACATCAGCCAAATGGAGTGCCGAATGCGTTGCCGCCTGATGTCCGTGATCGGTCGAATCCACTCCCGGTGTATCCATCAGAACCCCATGGTTCCCCAGCAGTGGAACGTTTTCCCATACAGATATAGCGGAGTATTCGCCGCCTTTGCGGCAATAGTCCTGCAGATCTTCTGGGGTCGTCTCCAATGGAGGCGGCTGGATTCCAGTATCACCGGTTTGCGGATACAGCAGAACACGAGGGGTTCCACTCCGGATGGAGACAATATTCGCACTGGTCGGAACCGGTCCGGAAGGCAATACAGACTTCCCGCACAGAAGATTAATCATACTCGATTTCCCTGCCGAGAAATGCCCGCAAAAGGCCAAGGTCAGCTCATCTGCAGCAGCTTTTGACTCCAGATCTATGATAATCTGTTCTGCAGCCGGATCGTCCCATTGCTTCATAAGCTTCTTGAGCCCCGAAAAGGACAGTTTCTTCAAAATTTCATTCTCCAATTTGGCCCGTTCCGCTCCCACGTTTACTCCCACCTTTGCTGCTTCGTGTCTCTTTAGCTTACCAAGTATAGAATAATTACATTTTATCACCAGTTTGCCACAATTCAAATCAGAACTATTTACAAATTCCCCTATAATCCCTCACGAATCTCACAAACCCAGGCATCTTTTTTACAAACTTGTTGATCTTCTCATATTTATTCCAGAGTAAGAAAAGACTATACCAGGTTAGCTTACCCGTAAGCATTGAAAAATAACACCATATGGTGTTACAATGAATCACGAATTCAAAAAATTGCGCAACCCCTGGAGGTAACAAATGCACTCTGAAAAAACATTGCCTGAAATCCGCAAAACTGTAGTTCTGAACGCACCTATTGAAAAAGTATGGACAGCCGTGTCCACATCCGAGGGATTGGCAGCTTGGTGGATGGACAATACATTTGAACCGGTCCTAGGTAAGGAATTTATTCTGCGTTCAGGCCAATTTGGTGATTCTCCTTGCAAAGTTACTGAACTCGCTCCTCCTCAACGGCTGGGCTTTGACTGGGGCAAGGACTGGCATCTGGCGTTTGAATTGAAAGAGCTGGGCAATCAGCAAACAGAGTTCACCCTTATTCATTCCGGCTGGGATGAAGCAAAGGTTACCGAGTTCGGACAACCGCATTCGGTGATCCACGGCATCATGAACGGCGGCTGGGAGGGTATTGTCCATAAGAGCCTGGTTCGTTACACCGAGGCTTAGGCATGGCTGCTCCAGTCCTCAAACATGATGTATTTCAGGCGATCGCAGATCCCACCCGCCGAAGCGTGCTTAAGCTGCTCGTCCATAACGATATGCCGATTGTGGCCATCTCGGAGAACTTCCCTCTCTCGCGTACAGCCATTAACAAACATCTACACATCTTATCGGAAGCAGGTCTTGTCAGCTCCAGGCGGGTTGGCAGGGAGACAAGGTATTCGCTTCACCCTGAGCCTCTGGCAGAACTTAAAGACTGGTTAGCTTTCTTCGAGACCTACTGGGATGACAGACTATCGGTACTCAAGGCATTCGTCGAGAATGTCCCCGAGCCCAAATAATTTTGCAGAAACAATAGACGTTCTTATGGGCACAGCAAAAAGCCGGCCACAGGGCCGGCTTATCTACAACATATTCGAGTCACTTATATTAATAGAACCACGCTAATTCCTTAAGCAGTTTCCAGAACTGGCAGCAGAATTTCGAAAACCTTGCCGTGCTGCAGAATAGTCAGACCACGGGATTTGTCTCTCATCACGACCACTTCAGGTTTTTGGGACATCCGTTCCAGGTAATGCTCAGGCACATCGCCGGAGTGGCTGATTGTGATGCCTTCCACTTCCTGTTCTTCGTTTTCCTCAAGCGGACTTTCTACAACACGTTCAAAAATATCGGAGAACGCTTCAAAATTGTCGGTATATACAGAAATGCACTTCATCTCTATCCCATCCTCTTCTTCATCTCTAACTCTTCATTCTTGTTTCCGTATGATTCTTAGCTTTCCTGATTACAGCTGTTTTCATACGTTTCTTACCTTCCCGGCATACATCCAGCAGCGGGCATACTTGACATTTGGGGTTCTGTGCTTTGCAGTGATAGCGGCCGAAAAAAATCAGCCGGTGGTGCGTGAGCGTCCACTCGTCACGCGGCACCGCCTTCATCAGCTTCTTCTCTACTTCCATCACGGAATCCTTCCAGCCTGCAAGGGCAAGCCTCTTAGCTACCCGCTCGACATGTGTATCCACCGCTATGGCCGGTACTCCAAAAGCATTGGATACTACCACATTCGCGGTTTTGCGACCGACACCCGGTAGGGTTACCAGCAAATCATGTGCCTGGGGCACCTCTCCACCATACTGCTCAATCAGGATTGAACAGAGACTTTGAATATGCTTTGCTTTGTTACGGTATAGACCAATCCGCCGGATGTCACTCTCCAGTTCCTCTATCGGTACTGAAACATAATCGAGCGGGGCTTTATACTTTTGGAACAGGTCCTCGGTTACTTTATTCACTGTTGCGTCCGTACACTGGGCTGAGAGCAGCACGGCTATCGTAAGCTCAAAAGCGTTGCGGTGATTCAGCTCACAGTGCGCATCAGGAAACAGCTCTCCGATGGTATCCAGGATGTGGCGGACCTCTGCAACCTTCATAGTGTCCCCTCCACGGAGTGTTACGTCGCTTGTAGCGAGTGTAACTTCTCATTTGTACAGTCATTTCAAAAAAAACGTCTTGAAACAGGCAAAACGCCTGAATCAAGACGGTGTTTCACACGGAAAATCACCAAGCCCTTATTGTTTCGCGATCTCAACAAGAATATTATTATTGAAATACATTATAATATTATCATTTTCTTTGATAGATTGCACGGATAAAGTCGTGTCGCCTTGATGAATATATACATTCGAAGCCAGAACAAATTCGTAATTGTTATCCTCCGTACTTGAGCGTTTGACCAGAACCTTATTCGTTGCGCTTTCGTATCGCCAGAAAGTTCGTGTCTGCTGGCTTAATACACGAATTATTAGGGCTCCAGCGGAGTCCTTGCGCACTTCCACACGGTCAGCAGTAGTAAGCGAACCCAGTGTAGTAGCGGTGGAACCGTCGCGGATAATTTTGACCCCGCCAGTCGCTGTGAAGGTTTGTATTCCACTAATATAATCCTTCACAGTCAATGTTCCGGTAGCGGCATCTACTGCAGTCAGTTGTCCAGTAGTAAGCTTAACCGACTGAAGGGAAAGCGGTGTGCTGCCGCTAAAAGTGGCATTTACAAAGCCGCCCACCTTCAAATCACTGATTTTGATAGTTTGTCCGGATTCGTCTGTGATCGGCAGTGTCAGAGTGTTCAGCACAGTTGTGCCATCGGAATACTTCACTCCGAGCTTATTGGCAGTAGAATCCAGACTGATGATCTCCAGTTGCAACGATGAATTAACACGTAGCACAGAGATCACATTTTGATTATCAGCAAGGAAAGCTGTGACGGTGCTGCCCAGAGCCACATCTGAAATCGACGAAGTAACACGGCCAAATATATCCACGGTTTGAGGATAAGGCAAACTTAGCAGCTGCTCGTTGGCAAGTTTGATGGTCATCATTCTGGTCGTTGTATTTATGGCGCTTAACGTGCCTTCATATTTGGTACTAGTCTCCACTGAAAGTGCGCGCTGACCGGCAGCAACCACATCAATCTTACGGCCTTCAGTTAGTCTGTACCCCATATTGGTGAGAGAGGTGGTTACCGCTCCATCATATGCAAGCTTGGTGTTCGAATCAAGCTTTACTAGTTGTGCTTTGCCGCTGGTGTCCATTAAGGTCAAAAGCTGTGTCTTGGCACTGTAGTCCACCACAGACGCTCCCGTATACAAGGAAATTTGGCGGCTTAGCACTTCTATTTTGGTCACTTGATCACTACTGTTCAGCGTAATTTGCACATTGTCTCCAGCCGTTGTATCGGCGATCAGATCACTGATGAGCGGAGTTGCAACGCCAGGAATTACGATGACAGGCTTAGTGCCAAGCAGCTTCACCTCAAGCGTGCCATCCGATTTTTTGTACACGATTGTTGAACTGGTCAGCTCAGTAATCGCCCCTTTTACGGTTCGCTCAACCCCTGAAGTCACTTCTATAGTTCGGATCACATTATCCTTAACTGTGTATTTGACCGATGCCCCCGCCTTCAGATCAGCTGGCGTCAGGACTGCGCTTTGCGAACTGAACAGTGTTGACCCTTCCTCCCAATTGAAGGATTCGGTTACACCATCGGCTGTTTTAAAGGTAATTCTCTTGGCTGCAGTATCGACACTTTGAAGGGTTCCGGTCGCTGTTTTGTTCACCATACCAGAGGTCACTTGAACTCTGACGAGCTTGTTCGCACCGCTGAAGGTTTCCCGTAGCAGTGAAACTTTGCTGGCTTTAGTAATTGAAGATGGAGTAATTGCAGCACCATTCACATCCACAAAAGTAGTGCTTCCATCATAGCTGTATTGATCGTATCCGGATGGAGAATCCAGCCAGATCGTACCCGGAGTGATTTTGGCAAATACGCCCTCTATGCTCTGCACCTGCTGCACCGGATCTGTCACTTCAACATAAGCGGCATTGTAGGTAGCTCCGATAACAGTCACTTTGGTGTAAGGCTTAATATCACTAAAATTGATTCTGGTATCTGAAGTGCTGTTAAAGTATGCTGTGCTCGGTGTCAAATTATACCCGGAAGTGTTCCCATTGCTGTACAGGGTCAACTTCCCGTCCTGAAGGGCGCTGACGCTGCCTTTGACGGTATTGTCGTAGTCTAAGGTATTGTGTGCTTCAGCACGGCTGAAGAAAGTGGCCAGCTGCGCACGGGTTACAGCACCCTGCGGATCAAATCGGTTGCCATCCAGTCCGTTGGCCAGGCCCAAATCCACTGCAGCATTAATGAATCCCCGTTTGTTTGCCGTAACCTTGGCATCATCAGCAAAGCCTGTCGGTTCACCGGATACTGCAACGGCTTCCTGGCCTTTACCCAGCGCACGGATCAATAACTCAGCAATCCATTCACGGCTGGCCTTGCGTTCTCCCCATGAGGTCTTCAGATTATCCGCAGCCATTTCAACCGTCTTGTCCAGGAGTCCCTGCTGGAAAGCAAGTATTACATAGGGTTTATAGTAATTGGTTACTTTGAAATCTGTAGGAAGTACTACATCCGTATTATTGTTCACATTACCCTGCTGCTTCATGAAACGCAGTGCCATGAGTACCGCCTCTTGCTGCGTAACGGAATCCCCCGGACGAAACAGGCCGTTGTTGCCTACAACAATCCCTTGGGAGGCCAATTTATAGATATGTTTTTCGGCCCAGAAGCCGTTTTTCACGTCAGTAAAAATCCCTGCATTAGCCGCGGGAGCAGCTGCGTTAACTGCTGGTGTTGTTACTGCCGCAGCTGTATCGGCGAACGCCGAAGCTGCTCCGCCAAGCACCATCGTACCAGCCAGAATTACGCTTGCCGCTTTACTGGAATAATTATGAATAGAACGCTTTGATCTTTTTTGCCCGGACAATAGGTTATTCCCCTCTCTATAATCATCTAAAATGCCAGTATTTAATTTCGCCGGTTAACTGCTTATTCCTGCATTTTCCTTATAAACCGCTGTTTTCTCTAGTCATTGGATGCTCGAGATCCACATGTCCCATGAGACTTTCCACTTGTTCACCATCCACTAAAACCTCAATACTCTTCACTTCTTCAAATTGGAACAGAGTCTGGGCCAGTGCGCTGATGGCAAAGGCCTCACCGCCGGCACCAAGCTGGGCTTCATCCGGTTTATGGATGTCCATGGTAATCTGGCCGTCCGCAAATTTAAGCGATTTAAGCTCTATTTTGCCCCACAAAGGAATCTGTTCAGGGTTGGTGCTGCTCTGCAGGGCTTTGTAGGCCTCGCTGTACTTCTCCACATCATCTGTATAGCTAATCTCAGATTTAGCGGGAACCAGCTCCATTTGCTGAGGATCGGTGAAATACACGGAAATGCTCTGACTCTTTTTGGCGGGGGCTGTTGGCTGTTCTGTAGCTGCTGGTGAAGGAGTTGCAGATTCTGCTGTCGGCTGAGCAGTGGCACTGGCTTCAGGATCCTCGCTCACGTTGTTACTGCCAGCAGTACTCCCGGCGCCGTTCACAACCGTTGTGGAATCTTGTCCTGCTTGATCCGCCGGAGCTGCAGCAGGTTTATCACCGCATCCGGCGATCACAAGCAGAAGCACTGCTGCAATACCTGCATAGGTCCATTTCTTATTCATTTACAATTACCCCCTCTTGATGAATATGGGCAGACAGGGCCGCAAAGCCTTTTTGACCTGATGGTACGGCCGAAAGCTGACTTTGCGGCCCCGCTCTGCCGCTTGGCTGCTGCTATAATTTGAGATATTCCTTTATACCGGCGACCATACCTGCGGCTACTTTATTCTGCAGAGCCTCTGAGAACAACAAGGATTCGTCTCCTTTATTGCTCAGGTAACCGACCTCCAGCAGAACGGCAGGCATAGTCGTTTCACGAATGACGTGAAAGTTCCCATACCGGACACCCCGGTCACTTAATCCGGTTGCCTGGACGAGATACTTATGCATTACGTTTGCCAGAGCCTTGCTGGCCTCACGCTGATAATAGGTTTCTGATCCGCTCGAAACGGATGAACCACTGCTGTTCGCGTGAACAGAAATAAAGAGATCCGCTTTGAGATTATTGGCCATTCCCGCACGGTCCTTTAGTTCCAGAAAGGTATCATCGCTCCGGGTAAGAACAACATCGATGTTTTTTTCCTGTTTCAGCAGTGCGGCAGCCTTCAGTACAACGGCCAGATTAAAATTTTTCTCGTATTTGCCGGTAATCCCGACAGCACCAGAATCCTTAGCTCCATGTCCTGCATCGAGCACTACAAGTTTGCGTCCGCTGTTGCCCGGCAATGTCGCAGTGTCGTCGGTGCTTTCCGCATTCAAATCAATAACAACAAGCTTGGAGGTCTCTCCAGACACATCAACGCTATAGTTCTTGGCTTGATTCAGATCAATAACAAAACGAACGGTGTAAGGATTAGTGCTGTATAGCGAGTAGCGAACACCTGAAACATCCGGATAATCCGTCACGGTAAGTTTACCGTTCAAATTCGGATCAAGCACTTGGCCTGTCCCAAAAACATCCGAGAATGTAGCATTCGGCAAATCAATCACGATCCGCTCTGGTCCGGATACCTTGGATACCTTCGGCTGCGAACTTCCATCCATTGCAATGGTAAGCCTGTTCTCGCTGAAGCTGACTCCATTGACCATGGTTAAGTTAGCCGTCTGACTCGCTGGAGGTACAATTACACTGCTCCCGCCGCCAACAGTACTCTCTCCAGTACCAGTGTTACTTACAGGTATTTCTGGGGTAATAAGATTCACAACCTTGGCTGTGTTATCCCAGTTGACCTTTAAACCAAACTGTTCGCCGATGAACCGGATCGGCACGAGTGTTGTGTCGCTCCTTAGCAGAGGTGCTGTTGTTAGAATCACAGTCTTGTCATCTACAGAAGCCGCTGTCTGATCCACAATCAGCTTGATGGTCTTACCTTGCTGTTCAATCGTAACCGTCTTGCTCTTCTGATCCCAATCTACCTTGTATCCAAGGTTCTCGGCAATCATCCTAAGTGGAACCATGATAGAGTTGTTCACATTTTCAACAGAAACCTTCTGTCCTGCGTTAAGCTCCTTGCCATCCAGATTAATCGTGGTGGTCCCGGAGGCGGCATGTCCTTGTTCCGGCAGAACCAATACAAAGAGCAGCAGCAACAGCATAAAAACAAATTTCTTCATTCTTCACCTCTAAAAATCTAGTATTCCGCCTGTAAAAGCGTTCATGCTGACAATCCGACTGACAACCTTCGACATTCGTTAGACGCCGGCTATCCATAAAAGTTGCGAATATCTGCCATTCAAAAACTTATTTCAGTACCTGTATCTTTCGGGGCAACACCCGCTACAATCCCAGATATTCCTTAATTCCGGCAACGATTTCGCGGGCAAGATTATCCTGTAACAGATTGCTGTACATTGCCGATTCGTTACCCGGATTAGTAAGATAGCCAGCCTCCAGAAGCACAGCAGGCATGCTGGTTTCTCTTGTGACATGAAGACTTTTATTTCTTACCCCATTATCTTTGAAGCCTGTTCCTGCTACCAGATGCTTGTGCATGATCTGGGCGAGTGGCAGACTTTCTGTCCGCGAATAATAAGTCTCACTGCCATTGACCTTATCTCTGTTCGGATACTCAGCAGGCAAAGAATTACCATGCACGGAGATAAATAAATTAGCCTTTGCCGCTTCCGCTATCGCAACACGATCCTGCAGTCCAAGTGTGCTGTCAGTCGTACGCGTGTAGATAACGTCAACCAATCCCTCCTGCTTCAGCAGTGCACCTGCCTTTAGAATTACAGCGAGATTAAAGTTTTTCTCCAGTTTGCCCGTCAAGCTGACGGCTCCGGATTGTGAGCCTCCATGGCCTGCATCAAGGGCGACTATCGGCTTCCCGGTAATTCCGGTTCCTCCGGGGGCTGGTGCTTCTATACTCCCAACATTCAAATCTATGGTTACAAGTCCTGTACTGTCATCCGTACTTACCTGATAAGGCTGGCTTCCAACGGTCTGGATGACAAATCTGACGGTAGGCGGGCTTACGCTGAAGAGCGCGTACCTCACTTCGGTAATTAACGGATAGCCGCTGACATCAAGCTTCCCCTGAGGGCTCCCGCCAACAGAGGCACCAGGAAAGCTCCCTGCAAAATCCGATGCAAATACAGCACCAGGAAAATCAATGATAATACGTTCCGGATTGCCGATCCGACTTACCGTCGGTTTGGCTCCCCCAGCCGCAGCGATGATCAGTCTGTTCTCGCTGAATACAGCACCCATAACCTGAGGCGAAGAAGCAACCGTACCCGCGCTTCCTGGAATAGGAGTAGGTGTAGGTGCAGTTACACCGGATACAATATCTCCCCCTGTACCAGACCCGTCTGTAGGCACAGAGCTTGCCTGTGGCGATAGTGTGGGTGTTGGTGTTGGTGTTGGTGTTGGTGTTGGTGTGGGTGTTGGCGTTGACGATGGAAGTGGAACATTTGAACCGGCAGGTTCAGCAGGTATTCCGCCACTCAAGTAGACTGTTTTGTCACTGTTGTCCCATCCAACCTTCAGTCCAAACTGCTCGCTGACAAAACGGATCGGCACCAGTACGGTGCCGCCGGTCTGCTTCGGCGCTGCATTCAGCGCCAAAGACACTCCGTCGGCTTGGGCTGTTTTGCTGCCCACGGCCAGCTGAACACTTTTCCCGTCCTGCTGAACGGTGACATGACGTGACTCCTGCTCCCACAATACCTTAAACCCCAAATTCTCTACCACTACACGAATTGGTATCATAACGCTTCCATTTACATTTTCCAGATTGACTCCCTTGGGAAGCATTAATTCCTTGTTGTCCATTACAATTCTGCCCGTGCTGTTCCCGGCAGCAGCGGCTTCATGGCCGGCGAATGAAAGCAATAGCAGTGGCAGCAGTAAAAGAAATAACACCCGTTGTCCGGCTCTTCTCATCCTTTCCTCTCCTTCTGGCAAATGATAGATACAAAGATATAGATAAGATTAAGACGACAGAAAACTCCAAAAGTTACCTTCTGTACAATGAATATAACGATTATAGCAAAAAAACTTCTATTTCCGACACCCGGAAATAGAAGTTTTGTGTAAATCTTGTAAAGTTTTCGTATTGACTTCTCTTAAGAAAACAGCTTAGCAGCGTGACGCTCCTCATAGGCGGCGATTTCGTCCGCATGCTGAAGAGTAAGTCCGATATCATCCAGACCCTGCAGCAGAAATTGGCGGCGGTGCTCATCAAGCTCAAACGTAATACTGAGGCCGTATTCATCACTAAGCCGGTTATTCTCCAGGTCCACCGTCAATTGATATCCTTCATGCTCAGCCGTACGTTTGAATAGCTCATCAACCTGGGATTCCGAGAGTTTAATCGGCAGAATACCATTTTTGAAGCAGTTATTGTAAAAAATATCTGCATATGAAGGAGCAATTACGACTCTGAAGCCATAATCCATAATCGCCCATGGCGCGTGCTCACGTGAAGAACCGCAACCGAAATTGGCCCGGGAGATCAGAACCGAAGCCCCTTTGTACCGGGGTTTGTTCATTTCAAATGCCGCATTGTCGTTGCCAGCTTCATCAAAACGCCATTCGTAGAACAAAAACTGTCCAAATCCAGTGCGTTCGATCCGTTTCAAAAATTGCTTCGGAATAATAGCATCCGTATCCACATTTACCCGGTCCACCGGGGCAACGAGTCCGGTTAATTTCTTGAATTCTTCCATGATTATTTCCTCCTGCTCACTCAGTTTCTATGCGTTGACGGCTTCCGTCTTATAATTCCAGTCCCGTACATCCGTAAAATGGCCTTTGATCGCAGCGGCAGCCGCCATAGCAGGAGAAACCAGATGCGTGCGTCCGCCACGTCCCTGACGTCCTTCAAAGTTACGGTTCGAAGTTGATGCACAGCGCTGTCCTGGCTGCAGAACATCCGGGTTCATGGCCAGACACATACTACAGCCCGCTTCACGCCATTCGAATCCTGCTTCAGTAAAGATTTGGTCAAGCCCTTCCTTCTCTGCCTGAAGCTTCACACGTCCCGATCCCGGAACCACAATGGCCGTAACCTGACTGGATACCTTATGTCCCTTGGCTACTTCAGCAGCTGCCCGCAAATCTTCAATACGTCCATTCGTACAGGATCCGATGAAAACATAATCGATGCCGATCTCGGAAATCGGTGTTCCTGGTACCAGATCCATATATTCCAGCGCTTTTTCAGCCGCTTTGCGTTCATTTTCTGTTGTGAAATCCGCCGGATTCGGCACTGTAGAGCTGATATCCGTACCCATACCTGGGCTGGTTCCCCAGGTTACCTGCGGAATCAATGTCTCAACATCAAATTCAACAACCGTATCATACTGGGCACCTTCGTCACTGACAAGACCTTTCCAGTCTTCAATGGCAGCTTCGTAAGCTTCACCCTGCGGTACGTATTGGCGTCCGCGCAGGTAGTCAAAAGTAGTCTCATCCGGAGCAATCAGACCCGCTCTTGCGCCGCCTTCGATCGACATGTTGCAGACTGTCATACGTTCTTCCATCGACAACTCACGAATCGCCTCACCGGTATATTCAATAACATAGCCGGTAGCAAAATCCGTACCGTATTTGGCAATCACGCCGAGAATCATATCCTTTGCGGTGACTCCTGGATTACGTTTGCCTACGAACCGGACCTCCATCGTTTTGGCCTTCGATTGCTGCAGACACTGGGTGGCCAGCACATGTTCTACTTCACTGGTCCCGATGCCAAAAGCCAAAGCGCCGAACGCTCCATGTGTAGAGGTATGGCTATCGCCGCATACAATGGTTTTGCCTGGATGAGTCAATCCGATTTCTGGACCCATAACATGCACTACACCTTGGTCAATATCATTCAGGTCGAAGAGTCTTACCCCAAAATCACGACAGTTCTGCGATAGGGTATCAATCTGCTGCTTGGATATAGGATCAGTAATGTTGAAACGGTCTTTGGTAGGTACGTTATGATCCATAGTGGCAAAAGTAAGACCCGGACGGCGGACCTTGCGGCCGCTAAGACGAAGTCCTTCAAAAGCCTGCGGGGAAGTAACCTCATGTACCAGATGCAGATCAATGTAAATGATGCTTGGCTTGCCTTCCTCCTGGTGGATAACGTGATTGTCCCAAATCTTTTCAAACATTGTCTTGTTGCCCATGTTTTCACCTCATAAAGTAGAATCGTTCATTGGAAGAGAAAGTCGAGTCTCTCTTGAATGAATTAAATATAACATCGCCACGTTTATAATTCCAAGATATGATTTCTATAAAAGTCATAGGTTTGACCTATAAAGACAGTGCTACATAACTACTCCCTTCACTTATAGGTTATACTTATAACTATAACTTGAATAATTAAGGAGTCTTTTCGATGGAACTTAGACAGTTGCAATACGCTTTGCAAATTGCGGCAGAACGGAATTTTTCCCGGGCGGCAGACAAGCTGCATATCGCCCAGCCTTCACTCAGCCAGCAGCTCTCGAAGCTTGAGAAGGAGCTTGGTGTTCTTCTTTTCCAGCGGAATACAAGTTCAGTGGAACTGACTCATGCCGGGGAGAAATTTGTTGAACAGGCGCAGACGATTATTGATGCAGTGGAACTTCTGCGGCAGGAGATGTCGGATATCTCCCAGCTGCGGACCGGACATGTGGTTGTAGGAAGCATGCCTATCACGGGTGCGCATTTGCTGCCGCATGTACTGCCTGTGTTCAAAAGCAAATTCGCTGAGGTCGAAATCACGCTGCTCGAAGATTCATCCATGAATCTGGAAAAACTCACAGCCAGCGGTCAGACGGACTTGAGCCTGCTCTCCCTGCCTTTGGAAATTCCGACACTCGCCTACGAGGTGCTGGGTGAAGAGCGGATTGACCTGGCTGTGCCACCGGAGCATCCGCTCGCCGCGCGAATTGCATCCGGAACCCGCACCTCTCTTCAGGAACTTAAGGATGAGCCATTTATCGTTCTAAAAGAGGGACAGGGCTTTCGTAAAATGACCGTCGAATTATGCCGGGAAGCAGGCTTTGAACCCCGCATCGTATTTGAGAGCAACAATATGGAGACCGTTCAATCGCTTGTCGCAACCGGCATGGGCGTGACTCTGGTCCCCCACTTTATCGCCCGGGCACCGCGCAGTGAGTTTGTTCCTGTCTATCTGCCTTTGGCCGAACCGGTGCCCAGCCGTACGCTGGTGGTTGCCTACCGCCGTGGACGCTATTTATCCAAAGCTGCAGAAGCCTTTATGGAAACCTTCAAAACAACGGTCAAAGATCTTACAGATCACTAGCTACAACCCGGCAGCTCATGAATACACAATAAGGGCCTTCCCGTCTCATAGATGAGATAAGAGGGCTCGCCCTAAGGATAATCCTTATTCCCAAGAATCACTCCACTGGCAAAAATATTACACCTCCTGCACTTTGCAAACCCGCCATTTGCATGGTATTCTAAATGACAAATAGTGAAACGTGAAGACGGGACCAGTACGAATTGGCGATTATCCGTGAACAGAGAGTAAATTCCGGCAGGCTGGGAGAATTTACCGCGGTTGTCCATTCCGAATCCTACCCCCGAGCGGCCTGCGCTGACAGGACGGTAACTCCCGTTATGAGAATGAAGTCGGATGAACCCTCATCAATGAAGGTGGTACCGCGGAAGTTAACAAGCTTTCGTCCTTTGCTAAGTCTAAGGATGGGGGCTTTTTGTCGTTTTCAGCAATAGATAGATTCAAATTTGAGAAGGAAGTGAACTACATTGACAACACGAATCGTGGTCAAAATCGGCAGCAGCTCGCTCACCGGACCTGAAGGCGGGCTGAACCGGGAAGCCGTGGCCTTCTTTGCCGCCGAGATCGCCGGACTGCGTAAGGACGGGTGTGAAGTACTGCTGGTTACCTCCGGGGCAGTAGCAGCCGGGTTCAGGGGCATCGGCTACCCAACACGTCCCAAGCTACTTCATGAGAAGCAAGCTGCAGCTGCAGTCGGCCAGGTGATGCTGATGCAGGCCTACCAGGAAGCCTTTGCGGAGCATGGCATTCCTACTGCCCAGATTCTGCTGACCCGGACTGACTTTTGCAGCCGGCGGGCAATGAACAACGCTGTGATGACTGTAGAGGAGCTTCTGCGGCAAGGAGCTGTTCCCGTATTTAATGAGAATGATACGGTTTCGGTAGATGAGTTGAAATTTGGCGATAACGATACCTTATCAGCTCTGGTAGCTAATCTTCTGAAAGCCTCCCACCTTTTTATTCTGACCGATATGGACGGCTTATACAGTGGTGATCCCCGCAAGAATCCGGCGGCCGTACGCTATGAGCGCGTCGAGGAGATCACTCCTGAGATTTATGCTTTTGCCGGAGGCGCCGGCTCCAGTGTAGGCACAGGCGGCATGCGCTCTAAGATTGATGCCGCCAAAATCGCCACACGCGGCGGTGTTCCTGTCTTCATAGGCAGAGCAACCGAGCCCGGCGATTTACAGTTGGCTGCCGCAGGCAACGGAAAAGGGACCTATTTTGCCACTACCCTGTCCTCCTTGCCCGTTAAGAAACAGTGGCTCGGCTTCATGTCCACTCCTCTTGGCTCCCTGTATGTGGATGAAGGTGCAGTGGAAGCCCTTCTCCATGGCGGGCATAGCCTGCTGCCTGTTGGTGTGAAACGGATTGAAGGGAACTTTCATTCTGGAGATGTTGTGGAAGTCCTCGGACCTGATGCCAAGCTGCTCGGGCGGGGAATAGTGAATTACGACGACAACCAGCTCCGCAGTATTCAGGGACTGCCCAGCGGTCAGATCGTACCCAAGCTGGGTGAAGTTCACCGGCTGGAGGTCATCCACCGCGATGAATGGATTACTTTGCGATAACCGATTGAAGCCTATCTGACAATATCGGGATTGTGCTTGCTATATTGCCCAAAAAACCATTAGGAGGGTTAACCATGAGTGAGGTTGTAAACAAAGCAACATTAGCTAAAGAAACTGCCGGGGTCCTTGCCAGCCTGAGCACCGGTCAAAAGAATGAGGCTTTGCTGATCATGGCCGATGCCTTGATCAGTGAAGCGCCAGCGATTATTGCCGCTAATCACGAAGATTTGGAGCGCGGACGGCTCGGCGGTACGCCCGAATCAATGCTTGACCGGCTGGCGCTGGATGTTGGCAGGATCACAAGCATCGCAGAAGGACTCCGGCAAATAGCCGTACTGCCTGATCCTATCGGCGACCACCTTGAAACCTTCGAACGTCCGAATGGACTGTTCATTGAGAAAATCCGTGTACCTCTAGGTGTTATCGGCATTATCTACGAAGCACGTCCTAATGTAACTGTAGATGCAGCAGGTTTATGCCTAAAAACAGGGAATGCTGTTGTCCTCCGGGGTGGCTCCTCTGCCCTGTCATCCAACCGTAAAATCATCGAAGTACTACATCACGCCCTCGATGAAACGGCCATTCCAAGCCAAGCACTGCAATTGATCGAAGATCCGAACCGCTCATCAGTAGATGAGATGCTGAAGCTGAACGGACTTCTGGATGTAATCATCCCACGCGGCGGAAGCTCACTGATTCAGAATGTGGTGCTCAATGCTACTGTGCCTGTCATTGAAACAGGGGCAGGCATATGCCATACTTATCTCGATGCCAGCGCTGATCCTGATATGGCAATGTCGATCAGCCTGAACGCCAAGGCCCAGCGTCCTTCCGTATGCAACTCTATGGAGACGCTACTGGTTCACCGGGAATTTGCTGCAAAACATCTAGCTGCAGTGGCAGAAGCGTTCCGCGAAATTCCTGTAGAGCTGCGGGGCTGTCCAGAGACGGTTGCAACCATTCCATGGGCATTGCCGGCATCCAGAGAGGATTTTGCTACGGAGTACAATGACTATATCCTTAATATCAAAATCGTCGGCGGGCTGGATGAAGCGCTTCAGCATATTGCTGAGTTCAGTACCCGGCATTCTGAATGCATCGTAACCGCGGATGCGGGTAACGCAGAACGTTTCTTGCAAGAGGTAGACGCTGCTGCTGTCTATCATAATGCTTCAACGCGTTTTACTGATGGTTTCGAGTTCGGGTTTGGGGCAGAGATCGGCATCAGCACGCAAAAGCTCCATGCTCGCGGTCCTATGGGACTGCCCGCACTGACATCAACCAAGTACAAAATTCACGGTTCCGGACAAATCCGGGGATAACCCCTTGCTTCCGTAGCCAGTTTTACGAAGATATTTCATTCTAATGTAATCTCAATACTTTTAGGGGGACATAAGCCATGTGTCAGCAACCTGCAATACCTTTAATTAATCACAATATTGTTTTCTATGGCGCTGGCTCGATGGCGGAAGCGATTGTACGCGGCATGATTGCCCGTAATGTGGTGGATTCCGGCAACATCGTGATGCTGAACCGTAGCAGCAGTGAACGCCTGAGCGAGCTCCGCAGCCGTTATGGAGTACTCGGCAGCAATGATACTGAACAAAAAAATGAATATCTACGCAAAGCACCGGTTATTGTGCTTGCTATGAAGCCAAAAGATGCTGCCGAAGCATTGCGCGGTCTGAGTCCTCTGCTCTCTCCTGATCAGCTAATAATCTCTGTGATCGCAGGGATGACTATCCGTACAATGCAGGGCCTCTTAGGGAAGCCTCAACCGATTGTCCGTACCATGCCCAACACCTCAAGCTCCATCGGCCTTGGTGCAACTGGCATTGCTTTTTCCAAAGAAGTGGATGAACAGAGCCGCCGGACCTCGCTCAACATCTTCGAAGCGGTTGGGTTAACCTCAGTAATCGATGAAGAACGCATGGAAATCCTGACCGGTATTTCGGGCAGTGGTCCAGCGTACATCTATTACATGATGGAGGCTATGATTGCTGCAGGAATTCGTGGAGGTCTGCCGGCTGAACAGAGCAGAGAGCTCACCGTTCAGACTGTACTGGGCGCTGCCAGGATGGTACAGCAGACCGGCGAAGAACCAGCTGCCTTGCGTAAAAAAGTCACCTCACCGAATGGCTCCACCCAGGCTGCTCTAGAAGTGCTGGAAAAAGGTGATTTCTTCGAGACTGTAATCTCCGCCGTTAACCGCTGCGCCGAGCGCTCCCGCGAAATGGGTGCTGCACTGGAAAAGGAGCTTTCATAAATCCTTTCTTCAAAACAAAACAACCGTACTTCACATGGCTAAATCAGCCAATAGAAGTACGGTTGTTTTTATGTTAGGAAAAAGTTGAAAAGCAATCCGTCCTGTTGAGGACAAGAAACTTCAGCTGGTCCTCTTATCATCTGCCTCCGCTGCGGAACTTCTGGGAGTAGACCTTGACATCCTGGGCATTCTTAACCCGGTTGCGGGCCCATTCCAGCAGAATACGGTCGATATAGCGGAAATGAACTTTTCCGGCGAATACAGACTCTTTCAGAGCGAGGAGAATCAATTCTTCCGGATATTTATCCTGATCTACCCAACCGGAGATGGTTTCACATTCCATTGGGGAAAGCGGACGTCCGAATTCCTTCTCAAAAATAGTGAACAGACTGCGGCTCTCCTCCGCATCCTTGCTTGCAGGAGCGGCCGGACTGCCGTAGCCCCCATCAGGAGCGGGAACACCTATATGATGCGCTGACGCCCGGTGACTTGGCACACTATCAGGTTTGCTTCTCTCATTTACGGATTCCTGAACTACTTCCGACAGAAAAGCACCTAGCTTGTTATATAAACCGGAGAAATTATAGCACTCATAGTGGATGTCCCTCAGCTCGTCGTGGGCTTCATCAATACTGATGAAACCTTCCTTCATAAGCTTCTGCAGTTCACCCGCTATCGCCGCTGCACTACGTCCGGTTACTGTCTGAAGCTCTTCCAGAGAAGGGAATTCAATTCCCTCCACCTGGCGGAACGATAGCAGATGAATGAGCAGCATCGCTTCACTGCCGGTCAAGTTCAGCTTCCGGTAATACTTCAAGAGTGCGTAAGGAATGACGGCCATCCCGTTCTGGAGGCCAAAAGATACGCCTTCGCCCCAGGTACTCCATCCTTTGCCTTCCATGCGCAGCCCCCTTTGATAGCCTATGGGTATAAACGGTACAGTGTACGAGGGAACGGAATCGTTTCCCGTACATGATCCAGACCGCAAATCCAGGCTACCGTCCGTTCAAGTCCAAGACCAAAACCGGAGTGTGGCACAGAACCATATGTGCGCAGATCCATGTACCATTTGTACGTATCCATTGAAAGATTATGTTCCTTGAAGCGCTCTTCCATCAAAGCCGGATCGTCGATACGCTGGGATCCGCCAATAATCTCCCCATAACCTTCAGGAGCAATCATATCGGCGCAGAGTACAACCTCAGGGCGTTCAGGATCAGGCTTCATATAGAATGCCTTAAAGGAAGCTGGATAATGCGTAATGAAAACCGGTTTGTCATTAGCCTCCGCAATCGCTGTTTCGTGCGGCGCACCGAAATCATCACCCCAGGCAATTTCATGTCCGTGATCGTTCAGGAATTTGATCGCATCATCATAGGTGATACGCGGGAACGGTGCTTTGATATTCTCCAGCTTGGACACATCGCGGCCTACCGCTTCCAGCTCTGCACGGCAGTTGGTTAATACAGACTGAACAATAAAGCTAATAAATTCTTCCTGAACTTTCAGGCTTTCTTCGTGATCCGTGAAAGCCATTTCCGGCTCAATCATCCAGAACTCGATCAGATGACGACGGGTTTTGGATTTCTCTGCACGGAAAGTCGGGCCAAAGGAATACACACGGCCAAGTGCCATTGCCGCCGCTTCCATGTACAGCTGTCCACTTTGTGTTAGATAAGCGTCCTCATCAAAATATTTGGTGTGGAAGAGGTTCGTCGTACCTTCAGCAGACGTTGGAGTCAGGATCGGCGGATCTACCTTCGTGAATCCGCTTTGATTGAAAAATTGCTGGATCGCCCGGATAATCTCCGCACGGATCACAAGCACTGCCCGCTGCTTCGCGGAACGAAGCCAGAGATGACGGTGATCCATCAGGAAATCAACACCATGCTCCTTCGGGGTAATTGGATAATTCTCTGTAATATGCAGTACCTCTATACCGGTAACAGTCATCTCAAATCCAGATTGACTGCGGGGCTCTTCACGGATGATTCCGGTCACATACAATGAGCTTTCCTGGGTGAGGCTCTTGGCATCGTCCCAGACCTGCTCCGGCACTTCCGATTTCACCACAACGCCCTGGATATAGCCTGTACCATCGCGAAGCTGCAGGAACTGAATTTTACCGCTGGAGCGCTTGTTGTTCACCCAACAGCCGATTACAACACTTTCCCCAACATGTTCATTCACGTTCTTGATTACACTCTTGTTAGCCATCCCTACTGATCTCTCCTCTGATTTAGCCGTTAATTCCTTGCACAATACGATAAGTATCGCGTGCAATGACAAGCTCTTCGTTTGTCGGAACCACGAGCACCTGCACCTTGGATTCTGCCGTAGAAATACGGCGCGGATCACCGGAGCGGACCTTATTGGCTTCTGCATCCAGTTCAATACCAAGGTAAGTAAGGTTATTCAGCACTTTGGCACGCAGCAAGGCGGCATTCTCGCCGACACCGGCAGTAAATACGATCACATCTACTCCATTCATCGCTGCCGCGTAAGAACCGATATACTTCCGCAGACGATACTCATACATTTCAAAAGCAAGTGTAGAGTTCGGCTCGCCTTTTTCCGCACCATCAATAATATCACGCATATCGCTGCTGACGCCAGAAATAGCCAAGAGTCCGCTGTGCTTGTTCAGCATCGAATTCACTTCGCCAACGGAGAGCTCTTCCTTGTTCATTACATATGGAACGATTGCCGGATCAAGGTCTCCGCTGCGGGTACCCATCATCAGGCCTTCAAGCGGTGTCATCCCCATCGAAGTATCAATGGACAGTCCGCCGTCAACAGCAGTCACGCTCGCACCGTTACCGATGTGGCAAGTAATGATCTTAAGGTCTTCAAGCGGACGCTCCAGATATTCTGCAGCAGCCTTGCTCACGAAATCATGGGAAGTCCCGTGTGCGCCGTAGCGGCGAACCTTGTATTTGTTGTACAGCACTCTAGGAATGGCATACATATAAGCTTTCTCAGGCATGGTCTGATGGAATGCAGTATCAAAAACAACGGCCTGCGGTACACCAGGCATATTCACTTCGGTTGCCGTAATCCCCATCATTGCTGCCGGATTGTGCAGCGGTGCAAGGTCAAACAATTGGCGGATCTTGGTTTTGGCATCGGCATCAACCAGCGCGGAAGCCTTGAAGAATTCGCCCCCGTGAACTACACGGTGTCCAACTGCGTTAATCTCGTCGATTGAAGCAATCACTCCGTGCTCTTTGTCAGTCAGACAAGCAAGCACCTTGCGGATCGCAGTATTATGTTCAAGAATTTCACTGACTTCAGTAATTTCCTGTTTGCCTGTTGGCTTGTGGTTCAGAATGGAGGAGTCCATCCCGATGCGTTCTACCAGACCTTTGGCAAGTACAGATTCATCGGTCATATTGTAGAGCTGGTATTTCAATGAAGAACTTCCTGAGTTAATTACTAGAATATTCATACACGGTCACCATCCTTGTCGTACTTGAAGAATCCTTCGCCCGATTTCATGCCCAGTTGTCCTGCACGCACCATTTTCTTGAGAATAGTGGATGGACGGTATTTCAGTTCACCGTACTCCCGGAACATATTCTCCAGTGCAGCAAGAACGGAATCCAGACCGAAACGGTCAGCCATTTCAAGCGGCCCGTGCTGGAATTGATAACCGATACGCATAGCATCATCAATATCTTCAGGAGAAGCGACACCTTCCTGCAGGACATGCATAGCTTCGTTAATGAACAGGCAAATGAGGCGTGAAGATACAAATCCTGGAGATTCGTAGATCATGACGCCTTTTTTCTCAACAATTTCATCAACAAAGGCTTTGGTATCTTCAAAAGTGCTGTCAGAAGTTTTCAGTCCGCGCACGATTTCGACGAGATCTACCTTCGCTACAGGATGTATGAAATGCATGCCGATGACGCGTTCCGGGTACATTGTAGAGCTGGCAAGCTCAGTCAAGCTGAGTGTAGACGTGTTGCTGGCCAGAATAATGTGGCTCGGACACACCTGATCGAGCTGATTGAATACCTTTTGCTTGGCTTCCAGGTCCTCGGTGATAGTCTCAATGACCATATCGCAGGAGCTAAGTTCAGCGAAATGTGTTACTTTTTCGATACGGCTAAGAATCAGTTTCTTTTCAGCTTGGGTAATTGCCCATTTCTCCAGCTGTTTGTCGAGACTTGTCTCGATCATTGCATAGGAATAGTCCAGTCTTTCTGCGGTTTTCTCCACAAGCATAACATCCAGGCCTTTGGCTGCCAGCATTTCAGCAATCCCTTGACCCATTGTGCCACCACCGATGACACCGATTTTTTTAAAATTCATGTAAAAGTCTCCATCCTTTCAGGTATCTATACTTTTGTATTGTACCTTGTCTGTCGTAAAAAATATGTAGCCCGACATATAATAATATCTTAGCATGTCTGAAAAGTAAAAAAAAATAACCGGCATAAAGAATTATGCCGGTAAAAGGACACTGTCACGAAATTGACAACGAAATTGCTCTCCGGAGAGAACTTCTTCTTTCATTAATATGTCAAGAGAGTAATCAAATACATTTCGCTGCTTCCCGAGAAGCTCATGAGTACGCACCATCAATTCATCCAGTATTTTACTGTTTTCCTTCATTAACTCTTCGGTGGTAACCATTTGCAGATTAGCGATCCCAAGTGAAGTCAGTCCCGACTTCATCATTGTCTCCACAATATTCAGCGCCTGATCGAAGTCACCACGTGATCCGGTGCTTCTTCCGCCATAGTACATTTCTTCTGCTACTGCTCCGCCCAGCGCAATCATAATCTGATTCTCCAGGTAGTCCTTTGTATACAGATACTGCTCAGTCTGCGGGTTATGCCGTACGTACCCAAGCGCTTGCCCGCGCGGCGTAAGCGTAACCTGGCTGACACTACCGGGACGCAGCAGCTCGGCCATAATGGCATGTCCCAGTTCGTGGATCGCCACCCGTTTCTTCTCTTCGTGGTTCGTCTCCCGGTCTGTCTTTTCGCCCATCATCACTTTATCGATTGCCATCGACAGATGCCGTTGCTCCACTTCTGTCAGGTTCTCACGCATCATGTAGATCGCTGCTTCGTTCATCACACTCTCGAGCTGTGCACCGGAGAAACCGTAAGCCTCTTCTGCAATCTTATCCAGATTAACCCCTTCATGCAGCGGTTTATTCTGGGCATGGAGATCGAGAATAGATTTACGGCCTTTCTTGTCCGGCATGTCCACCTGGATATGACGGTCGAAGCGGCCGGGACGCAGCAGCGCTGAATCCAGCATTTCTTTGCGGTTCGTTGCCGCGACCAGCAGAATGCGCGGCGTATCATTATTGTAAATTCCGTCCATTTCGGTCAGTAGCTGATTGAGTGTCTGATCATACTCACGCTGCTGTCCGCCTTCGCGCTTGCCGCCGATGACATCAATTTCATCGATAAAAATAATCGCGCTCTGTTTATTTTCCTTCAAAGCGCGTGTCCGTGCATCCTTGAACAAATCACGTACGCGTCCGGCGCCGACACCGACATACATCTCCACGAACTCACTGCCTGATGCAGCTACGAATACAGAGTTTGTATAGTGTGCTGCAGCTTTGGCCATAAGAGTCTTACCGGTCCCCGGAGGGCCTGTCAACAAAATCCCTTTGAGCGGACGGATACCAAATTTGCTGATTTCTTCATGGCGGATCAGAAAATCCAGCGCCTCACGCAGCTCCTGCTTGGCATTGTCCTGTCCTCCGATTTCTTCAAAGGTCAGCTTCGAAGGGCCGCTCTTCTTACGTTTTTTGTCTCCTCCGGCATTCACTGTTAATCCGCCGCGCAGATGTGCAATAAGGAGCAGTGCGCCAACCATACCGGCCGCAATGATAACCGGAAAAATATTAATGCCGATAAACGCCATAAAAATCATCAGTACAGGAACAAATCCGATGACTACCTCTTTCCAAAACTTAGGCATTATTCCACACTCCCATCGTTGCCGCTGCGCGTGGTAAAATAATGAATTTGCTTTCCTTACCGTCGCTAAGGCTCACATATACGTTATTATCATCGATCTCTGTTGTAGCGACCACACTGCTGTAACTGGGATTCTGAGATTTCAGTTCATCCAACTTCGCAGGAATTAATGTATATTTACGGCTCTCCATCGCTTCAGCAACCGAGAACATCGCTTGATCCCAATATTCATCCAGAAGCTGACTGGAATGCTGCTCCACATCCAGTTTTAGTGCCCGGCCGTTAATAGCCGATCTTCCCTCAGTATTTACGTACTGAACAAGTTCACGTAATTTTGTGCCCGGCTTCAAATCAAGTTTCAAAGTAACCTCATTACGTTTAATAGAGATATGGGAATCATTCACTCCCTCATAAGCAGATACTATCTTCCGAAGCGGCTCCTGCACGGCGAACTCCCGATAGGAATACCAGCCTCCGAATAGCAACGCAGCAGACAGCAAAGACGTTAGCAGTACAGGCATAAGGCGTAGCTTCATGAAACGTCCTCCTCTCAATAATAAAAAACAAGTTACATAATAGAATAGATATGAAATAGCGTGTCTACCGCTCTTCCGAGACTGACATGCTCTTTAGCATGCCTTAGTACAAGTAGTAGTATATCATAGGTGTATATACGATTTCGAAGAAAAGTGTGAATATATTTAAAATTTTCAGTACTAATTTCTGGGCATACTGACAGCTCATTTCCCCTTATATCGACACCAAAGACCGCAACATTTAGTGTTGCGGTCTTTTTTCTTTGGATACTATTTGTTTTTTTATATCAAAGTTATAATTATGTCTTCATCAAAAGTATATATCGGCTGATATATCCGTTAATACAGCCTATCTTTCATCTTCCCCATATACAAAAAAGCGGGTAGACAGATTACTATCTACCCGCTCGATATTCTACTCTAGCACTTTATCGGCTTGGTAAGCTGTAGCCGTCTCCAATCGCGCTGCCATCGGCAAATCGGTAAAACTTGTAATAATACCTGCCTTCCAGCTTGTAAAATAACTGCCAGGCATATTCTCCGTTATACACTCCGGGCAAAAGCCGTTCAATGCTGCTTCCCGGCAGATCCGTTGCTATGACGGAGCGGATTTTCTGCTCCGACATGCCCTTGGACAACTCTTCCGCATACACATCGTTGTCGCCTCCGGCGGGTTTGCCATCCCGGGTAAAACGCACCCATACCATAAGGTCCGTTCCAGCTGCATTACGTCCTGTGAGCACCCAGTATATCGAATTTTCGTCCCAGACGGACTTCTGTGCTTTGGTTACCTTGGTCAGCCCTGCCCTTGCTTCAGCAACCTCTCTGGCTGCACTGCGTTCGTTCCACTGGTCTTTCATCACGTAAGCATAGAACTGGCTTAGTCCGAACAGAAGGAGCAGAACCAGGAGGATCCCCAGCAGAAGCCATTTTCTTCTTTTCTTCAAAGTGCAGCTCCCTTTCTTCTGGATGCGTCATTGATCCTGTTCATTTACCGTTTCAGCAGGCCCTCGAAGGTCTCCTGCGCCTTGCGGCGGATAAGCTCCTCATCCAAGGTCAGGCATTGACCATTCTTCACCACTTGCTTGCCGTCCACCCATACATGTTCTACATCGTTGGCACTTGCCGAATAGACGGCATGGGAAAGCAAATCCGTATGCGGAAGGAAGTGGGGCTGGTCGATATTTAGAGCTATGAAGTCTGCCTTCATCCCTGGAGCCAGCCGTCCTGTATTGCCAAGGAATATGGACTGTGCACCATATTCGGTCGCCATCAGCAATGCTTCCGGTGCCGGTACAGCTGTCGGATCTCCGCTCACACCTTTGTGGATCAGAGCAGCCAGGCGCATCTCCTCGAACATATCCAGGTTGTTGTTGCTTGCAGCACCGTCCGTGCCCAGCGATACCTTGACTCCCGCCCGCAGCAGCTCCGGTACCCGTGCTACCCCGCTTGCGAGCTTCAAGTTACTGCCAGGATTATGCGATACCCCTACGTTGTAGCGGGCTAAAATCTCTATTTCTTCATCATTCAAATGAACTCCGTGAGCCACAAGCGACGGGCGGGTGAACATCCCCAGCTTCTCCAGATGTGCAACAGGACGCAAGCCGTAATCCGCCGCATTCTGTTCAACTTCCCGCCGGGTTTCCGACATGTGCGTATGCATAGGCAGGTCCAGATCATGGGCAGCCTGAACAAACTTTACGAAAAATTCAGGAGGACAAGTGTAAGGGGCATGCGGGGATATCATTGTCGTGATTCTTCCATCCGCCTTGCCATGCCAATTGCGGGCAAAGGCTATCGCTTCTGCCAGTTTATGGTTCTGCACATCCTCCGGACAAAGTCCGATAACCCCGCGCATAAGTACAGCACGCATGCCCGATTGTTCTGAAACCTCGGCAACCCTGTCCATATGATCATACATGTCCAGGAAGGTGGTTGTGCCGCCCTTCAGCATTTCCAGTACAGACAATGAGGTTCCCCAAAAAACATCGTCTCCGGTGAACTTTTCTTCCATTGGCCACATTTTCTCCTGCAGCCAATTCTGAAGGACCATGTCGTCACCGTATCCGCGAAGGAGCGACATTGCTGTATGACCATGGGTATTGACCAGCCCCGGCATGAACAGCAGGCGGCTTCCGTCAATAGTCTGCGTACCTTCTTCAATGACAGGTTTGGCTTCTCCTATGTATGTGATGATATCCTTTTCTATAGTCATATAGCCGCTTAGTACTGGTGTCTCAGTACCCGGAACCAGAAATCGGCCGTTTACAATTACAATCTTATTGCTGTGCATCTTCCACTTCGTCCTTTCCATCATGCAAATAATAGGCGAGACTCTGCAAATCAGTAGTAAAATCAGCGGCATGAACCCTGATATTAGACGGGGTCTTCAAGATCACCGGTGCAAAATTAAGAATGGCCTCAATGCCTGAATCGACCAGAATATCGGCAACGTTCTGCGCTTCGCTATCCGGTACCGTAATAATTCCAATACGGATGCCCTGCTTACGGATTGTGCTTCCCAATTCTTCCATGGGCTGCACGGTAAGTGAGTTAATCTGCTGCCCCACCTTGGGAGCATAGGAATCAAATACAGCAGTGATTTTCATGGTGTCCTTCAAGTAGGCATTGTAATTAGAGAGAGCGTGACCAAGATTACCTGCCCCCACCAGCGCCACGTTGATCTGTTGGTCAAGCTTCAGGATATGGCGGATTTTCTCAATGAGGTATGAGACATCATAACCGATACCCTTTCTGCCGAAATCCCCGAAATAAGCCAGATCCTTGCGGATTTGGGCTGGATTCAGTTCAAGCTTTTGTCCCAGTTCCTGGGAAGATACGGTGGAGATTTCACGCTTCAGGAGATCGTTCAGGAAGCGCAGATACACTGGAAGTCTGCGTACCACGGCCTCCGATATTTTATCCGATTTCATATTTTCTCCTCCTAAAAGTTTTGTGAGCATTGCATCATAATATTACTTCGTACAAAACTTACTTCGTAAGCATAAACCAAGTTTTGTGAGCTTAGTCCATTCCCCGGCGTCACAGCAGAACCGGACGCCAAGAAAACGGAGTTTTGTTGTTCTTTGACTATAATAGAAATGATTGCAGGTTAAGATACACTGCCGTCTTCCAGCCATTCCGCAATTCGCGGAACCATCTGATCTGTCAGCATATGTTCCATCTTGGGTCCAGGCAGCGAATAGAGAAAGTACTTTCCATAATAAGATTCAATAACCCTTGTATCGTATACAATAACAATACCCCGATCTTGCGCAGTACGCACCAGACGTCCGAAACCCTGCTTGAAACGAATAACGGCCTGGGGGACTGACAACTTCATAAACGGGTTCTTTTTCTGAGCCTGAAGCAGTTCAGCCTTAGCCTCCGCAAGCGGATGGTTCGGCGGCTGAAAAGGCAATCTGACAATGGCAAGGCAGGTTAAAGCCTCCCCGGGAATATCCACACCTTCCCAGAAGCTGCTGGTTCCAAGGAGCACAGAAGCTGCACTATCCTGAAAACGCCGGATCAGCTTGCTCCGGCTGCCCCCTTCCACTCCCTGCCCCAGTACAGTGATATCCTCAGAGAGGAGTGCCTCCTTCAGAGGATCATAGACCTGGCGCAGCATTTTATAAGAAGTGAAAAGTACAAGCATCCGCCCCCGTGTTGCCACAGCTGCCTCAGCCAATGAGTGCACCAGCTTATCGACAAAACGGGCATCGCCCACGCTGCCTTTGACACTGGGGAAATCACGCGGGATGACCAGAAGAGCCTGTTCACGGTATTTAAACGGCGACGGGAGCAGAGCTGTCATCAGCCTTCCTTGTTCTGCGGATTCACTAAGTCCCAGATTGTCAATCATAAATTGAAAGGACTTATCAACGGACAAAGTAGCTGAGGTAAGGACTATGCTTTTCTTTTTATCAAAAAAGAGCTCCTTAAGCTGGGCGCTGACATCGACTGGCACCGCATAGAGCTGCAGCGACTTCCCGCGATAGTTACCGCTGCCTTCCATCCAGTAGACAATATTCTCGTCGTTCAGGTTCATGAAGAACCGCACTTGCTCCCGTATGGAGGCTAAATCCTTGAACAACCCTCCGATATCCGTCACCAGACTGTCCGATGACGATTGGCTCTCCGATTCACGCATTTCACTTAGCATCTTATCGCCCTTGCGGATAATTTCACTAAGACTTAGATGTAGAGTGTTCTCAAGCGCAGCCAGCTCTTCCCAATCCTTGGGCTTCTTGCCTGGCAGCAAACGTGCTACCAGTTGTCCGGCCTCCCCGGCTGCGGCATCACTACGTTCTGGAAGCAGGGCAAACAGTTTGTCGCTAAGCGTGTCCCACGATTCCTTAACCGTAAGCAAATCCGGGTAGATTCTGTCGATCACCCCGCTCCATTCCGCCGCCTGCTCACTGCCTGAAGACTGCAGTGTTTGACGCAGAGCCGGCAATTGGCCGCTCCGGCTGTCCTTATAGAGACGTGTAAGCGTATGGGCTACGGTAAAGTATTTCATCTGCATGCCCAGGTGTTTACCTGCAATATCCTCCAGATGATGGGCCTCATCAATAACAAGGTGCTCATAAGCTGGAAGCAGCTGATGCCCCGCTTTGACGTCAGCAAATAGCTTGGAATGATTGGTCACTACGACATCCGCAATCCCGGCTTCGTGCTTAGCCCGGTGGTAATAGCATTTGCGGAACCAGGGGCAGGATCGTCCAAGGCATGAGTCCGTATCACTGGCCACAGTCTCCCAGAAATCACCGCCTCTGCCGTTCAGATTCAGCTCCTCATCATCACCCGACTGGGTCTGCGTCAGCCACACAATCATTTGTGCCGCAGTAAGCGCTTCTTCCCTCGGACTTGTAAAGTCCTTTTTGTTTATTCTTTGTTCAAACTTTCGCAGACACAAATAGTGCCCTCTTCCCTTAAAGATTGCAGCCTTAAACGGGAACGGCACGACACTCGTCAATAGCGGGATGTCGCGCTCACGCAGCTGGTCTTGAAGGTTGATGGTATGTGTGCTCACCATTACTTTCTGGTCTGAGCGCACACTGTGATAAATAGCAGGAAGCAGATATCCCAGCGATTTACCTGTACCCGTTCCTGCCTCAATCAAGAGATGCTTGTCACCCTCAAGGGCCGCCATGACCTCGTGAATCATAATCTCTTGGGCTTCACGGCTCTCGTACTGGGGCAAAGTCTCCTTCAGCCGCACAGTCACCTCTTCCATAAATTCCTCAAAGGTAATATTCTGCAGAGGATTGCCAGTTCCCTCCTCACGGGGGGGGGACAACTCTGACCAATCCCCGACAGCCAGTGCAAGCTGACGGTAGAAAGTAAGTTCTCCTTCAGGCTGGAAGGTCTCCATTTCCCGTTCACGAAGCAGCCCGTCAAAATACCAGGCCAGATCACTGTCCTCGTCTGCAAACAGCTCATTCAGCCGCTGGATAGTCAGGAGAGGGAGGCTGTATAGTTCCTCCAGGCATTTCAGCAGCACAAGTGCAGTCGCATGGGCGTCGCTGTCTGCCTGATGCGGACGGTCATGTGTCAGGCCGAAATAGGTGCTTACCGCACCGAGCTGGTAAGTGGTCAATGACGGAAAGCATATTTTAAGAAAATCAATCGTATCCAGAATCCGGCCCTGGAACGGCAAATAGCCACACCGGTCGAGCGCATTCTGCAGAAAATGAAAATCAAAAGCCACATTGTGTCCAACCAGAACGACATCATCGAGCATGGGGACAAGCTCCATCATCATCTCATCCAGTTCAGGTGCATCTTGCACATCACTGTCTGTAATACCGGTCAATCCTGTAATAAACGGGGGGATCGGTGTTCCGGGCTTGACGTAGGAACCGTACACCCGGGAAATAGACCGGTCTTCTTCTATAATGGCAAGGCCAACCTGGATGATCTCACCCACGGATTGGGTTCCCGTAGTTTCAAAATCAAGCACGGCAAATTTCATTATAAGTTCTAATCCCTTTCACTTGAGACTCCTTATCAGCATAACAGAAGTTACGAAAAAAGGCGATGTACACCCCTGGGTTAGCGGGATACATCGCTTTAATGGAGGAATAATGGTTATAAAAGCGAAACCAGCTGGTGCCCGAATTGCAGCTTGCCTCCCCGCCTGCGGCAGACCTCCAAATTGACGTTTGGCTCAGCAAGCTGGGGATCATGCTGCAAGGAGAGGCTGAAGAGCTCCTGAGCCTCACTATAGCGCTCCTGGGAGGCCCGGATGCAGCCCAGGGCATTGTAGATCATAGCCTTGAGTTTCTTCTCACGAATCAGGGCAAGCATGTGATTCAGATGACTCCAGGAAACGTCTAATTCCTCCTCCTGGAGATAAGCCATTGCCAAATATAGGCGAGCTGCCAGACTGTCCGGGTATCGGGCGATAACATCTTTGAACTGCTCGATGCATTTCCGGTACATAAGCAGCTTGTAGTAACCCTGGCCACGGACAAAAGAGTCCATAAAAAGCTCAGGTGCTTCTGCCTGGGGAATCTCCTCTTCGGAAGGCAGAGTAAAGTCAGCATTTTGACGGAAATCACTCAGCTTCTCCGCAAAGGATAGCCATTCATCCATAACCTCGTCACTAAGCTTGTGGAGCATATTGTACTTGCATAAAAGGTCATTCCGGCGGGTACCCTCCGCAGTAGGGAAGTCGGCGGTAATTTCCTGAAGCATCTTGTTCATCTCAGCAAATAAATGTTGAAACACGGGACATCCCACCCTTACTGAAAATGAAATCAGCTTAAGCTTGCCTGCCTTCATTTTTCACAAGTACGGGCCGCTTCATCCCTGGCATTCATTGCATGACTTAAGCTTTAGGCAATGGTTGCATGCAGTTCATGATCCGCCAGTTTAACCGGCTTGTTATCTGCGTCCACGAATACAACTGTTGGTTTATGTGTAGCCAGCTCTTCAGCAGACAACATGCCATAAGAGATAATGATTACGGTATCTCCAGGCTGAACCAGCCGGGCAGCAGCTCCGTTCAGACAGATCACGCCGCTGCCGCGGGGGCCGGGAATGACATAGGTTTCCAGACGGGAACCGTTATTATTATCGACGATTTGCACTTTTTCATTTTCGAGCAGATCGGCTGCCTCCATCAGGTTCTCATCAATGGTAATGCTGCCCACGTAATTCAGATTAGCTTCCGTTACAGTGGCACGGTGGATTTTGGATTTCATCATATGTCTAAACAAGAGCGAGTACCTCCTTAGGAATAAATACATTATTGTCGATCAGCCTGGTTCTGCCGAACTTCACGGCGAGTGCCATAATAACCTCTCCCTCAGCATGGCTAAGCAGTGCCCCGTCCTCCAAAGATTCAAGGCCCGGAAAGGAGAGAATTTCCACATAATCGATGACCGCAAGCGGCGAAGAAGAAATAATCGAGACCAGCAGCGTCCGTGCTTCCTCCACCGTTCTCACGGTTCCTTCTTCCAGCGCCTTACGGGTTTCTCGGAGCGAGCGGGAAAGAACCAGAGCCTGTTGGCGCTCCTCACTGCTAAGGTAGACATTTCTTGAACTTAGCGCCAATCCATCCCCTTCGCGGACGATCGGACAGGCGACAATTTCCACATTCATATTAAGGTCAGATACCATCCGGCGCAAAACGGCAACCTGCTGGGCATCTTTCAGTCCGAAAAAAGCATAATCCGGTTGCACCATGTTGAATAGCTTGCTTACTACTGTAGTTACACCGTCAAAATGTCCAGGGCGGGAAGCCCCACACAGCTGAGTTGTCAGTGAGTCCACTGTCACCTTGGTACGGATAGGCTGAGGGTACATTTCTTCCACTGAAGGAATAAATACGATATCGGCACCCTCGCGTTCTGCAAGCTCAAGATCACGGTGTTCGTCGCGCGGATAAGAGGAGAAATCTTCATTTGGTCCAAATTGCAGAGGATTGACAAAAATACTCATCACAACAGTGTTGGTCATTTCTCCCGCTTTGCGAATCAGACTGGCATGTCCTTCATGGAGATAGCCCATCGTCGGTACAAAGCCGATTGGCGTATGTCCTCCCATCCGCAGGTAATCCAGTGCTTCGCGCAATTGTTGTACCGTTCTGACTACTCTCATCTTATTTCTCTCCTTTTGCGGCCGCGCCGTATAAAGAATCCAGCACATGCTCTTCTGCATTAAACACATGACTCTCTGCCGGGAAGGCACGGTTCTTCACTTCCTGGACATAACTGCTGATTCCCTCACGAATCAGAGTGCCTACATCGGCATAGGTTTTGACAAACCGTTTCTCCCTGTATGGAGATGCGTACCGTAGCAAGTCATGGAAAACCAGCACCTGTCCATCACAATAACGGCCTGCACCAATTCCAATGGTCGGAACGCTGACGGCTTTGGAGATGGCTTCAGCCACTTCTTCCGTTACCAGCTCAAGTACAATCCCGAACACACCGGCAGCTTCAAGCGCCTTCGCTTCATCCATCAGCCGCTGGGCGTCCTTGGCATCCTTGCCCTGAATACGGTAACCGCCGATCATATTCACCGACTGCGGGGTAAGGCCGATATGGCCAAGTACCGGAACTCCGGCAGCCACTACCGCCGATACCGTATCACAAATTTCCAGTCCGCCTTCCATTTTGACGGCTTGTGCCCGTCCTTCCTGCATCAGTCTTCGCACGCTGCGCAGGGTTTCGTCGATGCTGCCATGATAGGTCATAAACGGCATATCAGCCACGATAAAAGTATTCTGAGCCCCCCGGGTGACCGAGCGGGTATGGTACACCATATCTTCTATAGTCACCGGCAAGGTGGTGTCATATCCAAGAACTACATTCCCCAAAGAATCGCCTACCAGTATAAGGTCAATACCCGCTTCCTCAGCCAGCAGGGCCGAAGGATAATCATAAGCGGTCAGCATGCTCAGCGGCACACCATCCGTTTTCATTTTTTTCATTTTTACAATATTTAGCGCATGTTTGTCAGCCATGGGCTCCCATTCCCCTTTTCGCAGATAATTACGCGTAAACGCGCAAACAAAAAAACCTTTTAGCAAAAGTCCGCTAAAAAGGTCCGATGGGCAAAAAAGAGTCACTCGCGATCGTCCCTTCTGTCTCGGTCCTTACGGCTCAGAGCAGAATCCAACGTAACCGTGAAATACAGTTATGAAGGTGAATCTAACAGCAAATCCCCTGATATAAAAGGTTTCTTCCAGAGTACAGCCCGATATTCGATACCGTCTCTGTCCTTATTATATCAAAATCTGCAGGCAAGTAAACCAAGAAGAAACAAGTTTGCTGTCCTTTGAAAAAAGAAGCGAACCATTTCACAAAAAGAAAAGGGAGTATAAGGCGCCAATCCAATACATTGATCTCTTCAAAAAAAGATGACAAGGAATGGGACCTTGTCATCTTAGATCATTTCTATCTCTCCCGACAGCACGCTCGACACGGCACCCGTTCGGTCCTTAAGCAGCAACCCGCCGTTGTCATCAAGCCCCACTGCAGTGGCCTGACAGCGTCCTTCCGGAGTATTATAAAAGACCTGGCGTCCCAGTGTGACGGACATGGACTCCCACAGCTCTCTGATCGGCTTGAATCCCTGTTCTCTGTAAAGAATATATAAGTACTCCAGTTCAGTCAGAACGGCCTCAGTAAGCGCTGTACGGTCAACAGGGATGCCGCCGCCTTCGATCAACAAAGAGGTGCCGATGTCCTTCAGTTCCGGAGGATAATCCTCTTCCGTCAAATTAACGGCAATGCCTATACCGGCAATGCAGTAATGAAGACCGCCTTCCCGAAGGGAGGACTCCAGCAGGATGCCGCAGATTTTGCGTCCGCCCGCTAGCAGGTCATTGGGCCACTTAATCCCCGCCTGTACGCCAGTAACCTCACGGATGGCTCTGCAGACGGCAACTCCGGAGAGCAGGGTAAGCTGAGGAGTTAGTGACAATGGAAGGTCTGGTCGCAGCACTATGCTGATCCAAATGCCTTTGCCACTGGGGGAATGCCATTTCCGGCCCATACGCCCCCTGCCCCCGGTCTGCGCTTCAGCCCGTACAGATGTACCTTCGGGAGCACCGTTCTCGGCAAGCTTCTTGGCTTCTTCCTGAGTAGAAACCACCTCTTCCCGTAGCTGCACACGTTTCAGCCAACTGGATACAAAACTTTCCCGTCCACCCCCGGATAGCAGGGGCTTGTCATTACTGTTCATTACTATCCATCCTTTTTGTTGCTTCCAGAAGCAAATATCGATTGTCATTGGGAATGTCCCCTACCGCAGCAGCCATTAACAGCTGCTGCAATAGCTCTCCCAGCCATGGACCCGGCCGCTTCTGCAGTACTGCTGCCAGCTCTTTGCCCGTCACCGCCAGCTCGGCCAATGTATGGAGCGGCATCCCTGCAGTCCATGACCGCAGAATGGGAATGCCCGGCGCGGTAGGCCGCTGCGCGGCAGGGGCGCCTGCATCCAGCGCGTTAGGCCGCTGCGCGGCGGGGGCGCCTGCATCCGGCGCGGTAGGCCGCTGCGCGGCGAAGGCGCTTACGGCGGCCTCCGGCAGCGCCGCAAGCAGCGTCAGCCATCCTTCGGCGGCTGACTGGCCGTGGGCCAGCACGGCGGCGATCCAGCGCCGCCGCAAGGCCTCCGTGCCGCCGGGTTCCCCAGGCGGCACCTCTGCAAGCGCTGCGTCCCACGCTTCGCGGACGCGCAGCACCCTGGCGACGGCGGTGCGCGTCGCCCCCGGGAACGTCCATGCCCGTAGCAGCTCGTCGGCCTCTGAGGCCGACCGCTTCAGGGCATGCAGCAGGAGCGCCCACCGCAGGTGGGCGTCCTGCAGATCCCCGATCCCGGCTGTCAGGGCGGCGGCTGCCGCCATGTCACTGCCGGTCCAGGGGAACGGCGCTTTGCCGCGCGGCAGCAGCCCGCTGCGCGTAAGCAGCCCGAGGCCGCGCAGTGGGTGCGGGCCGAGGACAATGCGTTCAAGCTCCGCGCGAACGCGTTCTACGGCAATATGCGCCAGCTTGTTCCGCTGGCGCAGAAGTCCGCGCCAAGTATTCTTGGCGACCCGGAAATCAAGCACTGAAGCAAAGCGGACGCAGCGGAGCATGCGCAGCGCATCTTCATCGAAGCGTTCCTCAGCGTCACCTACACAGCGGATCAGGTGTTTCTTTGAATCTTCTGCTCCTCCATAAGGATCTACCATTACTCCGTCCAGACCGCAGCACATCGCATTGATCGTAAAATCACGCCGGCGTAGGTCTTCCTTCACATCTTTTACAAATAAGACGTGTTCCGGACGGCGGTGGTCGGCATAACCGCTCTCCGTCCGGTACGTCGTCACCTCAAAGCTCCAGCCATCCTGAAGAACAGTAATAGTTCCATGTGCAAGTCCAGTCGGGATACAGCGCGGAAAAAGACTCATAACCTCTTCAGGCAGAGCCGAGGTGGTCAGATCCATATCGTGCACCGGCCGTCCAAGAAGCTCATCACGGATACATCCGCCAACGAAATATGCCTCATGGCCTTGCTCAAGCAGGCGGGTCAACACTACATTCGCCGCCTCAGCCATTCCGGAAGGCGCCATTGTCCAATTCATACCGCAAACACTCCCTAACTCTGGATCGGATCCAATCCGCGCACTTTGCGCCCCAATACCCGGTAATAGATATTTTCGTATTGATTGGTGATCACATCTCTGCTGAAACCATGGCAGGCCCGTTCGAGACACGCATGTTTGAACTGCTCTTCCAAGCCGGGATCGGACAATAGCTTAACAGCATACTTCGCCATTGAGGTCGTATCTCCGATGGGTGCAAGAAACCCAGTCTTTCCATGCTGGATCAGCTCAGGAATGCCTCCGGCCTCCGAACCGATAGTCGGTACGCCGCAAGCCATTGCCTCCAGTGCAACCAGACCAAAGCTCTCCTTCTCCGAAGGCAGCAGAAGCAGATCAGCCAAGGATATTACCTGTGCGATCTCATCCTGCTTGCCAAGAAAACGAACCTTGTCATCCAGCCCCATTTCAGAGATTTTAGCCTGGATTTTGGGCAGCTCCGGTCCTTCTCCAACCAGAAGCAGACGAGACGGCAGCTCCTGATTCACTTTGGCGAAAATATCCACCACATCCGATACCCGTTTGACCGGCCGGAAGTTGCTGATATGCATCAGAATTTTTTCATCAGGTGCGGCAAAATCCTCCCGCAGATCCGTCACATCCCGCGGATAATACACACGCTTGTCAACAAAATTATACGTAAGATCAATATCACGGGTAATATCGAGTACCTTGCGGGTCTCTTTGATAAGGTCCTGCGAAACGGCTGTCACCGCATCACTCTCATTAATCCCGAGCCGAATCAAGTCCTTCAGCGATTCATCCTGTCCCAGCACCGTAATGTCCGTACCATGCAGGGTAGTTACTACTTTGATATCATTGCCCAGCATTTGCTTAGCCAGATAGGCGCAGACCGCATGAGGTACGGCATAATGGACATGGAACAGATCCAGTCCCACCATTTTAGCCACCTGTGCCATCTTTGTCGCAAGCGCCAGATCATAAGGGGGGTAACGGAAAACATAATAATCATTAACCTCAACCTCATGATAAAAGATATTCTTCTGAAACGTTCCAAGCCGGAAAGGGATACTATGTGTTATAAAATGGACCTCATGACCCTTTTCAGCCAAAAGTTTGCCCAGTTCTGTTGCCACAACACCCGAACCGCCAAGAGACGGATAACAGGTGATGCCTATTTTTAAACGGTCCATCGCTCCGTCTCCTTCATCCTACTTATGTTTATTACTTTGTGTAATGATATGAATTTATTATAGTGGTTTTTGACCAAATTAGAAAGGTTATTGATTGGGCCGCTGTCTGACGGGTGAATTGAACATATCAACAGCATACGGCACTTTACTGGCGAATCCCTCCGCATACGGAATCAGTCTCCGTTGTCCAAGCAGCATATCCCTGGAACGAACACGTTCTATATATCCTTCAGTTAAGGGAGTAGAGACGACGTCTTCTCCTGGGATCTTCTCAAACTGGGACCGGTAGCAGGACAGCGCCTGCTCCTTAAGGCTGTAATGCTCAGTCACATCCACAATAAGATCCGTCCGCCCCAAATCATTAATGAAATAGAAATACAGCTGGGGCGCAGGCACTGAAGGCTCGTCCGGCATATATTTCCGAAGCTTGGCATTAAATACCGCTTCTTCCACCAGCTTGCTGCAGGCAATATGATCCGGATGCCGGTCTTCCCAATAAGGTGCAAATACAATATCTGGTGCGAATCTGCGGATTTCCCGCGTCACTGCCGCCAGATGATTCTCTGTCAGGTACAGCCCGCGGTCAGGAAGACCCAGATTCGTGCGCACCGAAACCCCGAGTAGATCAGCAGCTTGTTGTGCCTCGATTTTGCGGCGTTCTACAGTTCCGTTCGAGGACATTTCCGCTTCTGTCAAATCGCATAAACCAACTTGGAGCCCCGCGGCAGTATGTTTGGCGATAGTTCCCGCCATGCCGATCTCCGCATCGTCAGCATGTGCACCGAACACAAGAATATCGAGCTTCATTCATCCACACCCGGCTTGTATTTATGTACAAGCTCACGCCATGCGAAATCGCCGCGGTCAATCGCTTTGACCAGAATCTCGGCTGTTGCGATATTGGTTGCCACCGGAATACCATATACATCACAGAGGCGAAGCAGAGCCGTAATATCCGGTTCATGCGGCTGCGCCATCAGCGGATCCCGTAGAAAAATAATCAGATCTAACTCATCCGTAGCCACCATAGAACCAATCTGCTGATCACCGCCAAGGGGACCAGACATATAGCGGTGAATGGACAAGTTCGTTACTTCCATAATCCGTTGACCGGTAGTTCCTGTAGAAAACAACTCATGTCCTACAAATACATGCTCATAAGCAGTCACAAAATTAACCATTTCATCTTTCTTACGGTCATGCGCGATAAATGCGATTTTTAACATGATGATATCCCCCGTCTATTCAATAAAATGCTCAAATCCATAAATTAATCCGGTGTAGCCCATCACCTTCTGTATCCCCATTTTGACTCCGGGCATATAACCTGCCCGCTCATAGGAGTCATGCCGGATTTTAAGCGATTGCCCATACCCGCCAAAGACCACTTCTTCCTGCGCAAATACGCCAGGAAGTCTCAGACTGTGAATTCGAAAGCCGTTATAATAGCCCCCGCGTGCGCCTTCGATCACTTCCTCTTCCTCAGGATTCCCCTGACGGAGCTCCTGCCGCACTTCCGAAATCAGCTCTGCTGTCTTAATGGCAGTCCCCGAAGGAGCATCCAGCTTCTGGTCTCCATGGGTTTCGATAATTTCCAGATGCGGAAAGTATTTGGCCGCCTGAGCTGCAAATTTCATCAAAAGAATCGCTCCAATCGAGAAATTGGGCGCAATAAGTCCCCCAATTCCCCGATCCTGGCATTGCTTGTCCAGCTCGGAAATCTGCTCTGGAGTGAATCCGGTAGTACCGATTACCGGACGCACCCCATATTTGATCGCAAGTGCAGTATTAGTATAAGCCGACTGCGGGGTAGTGAAATCTACGAGAACCTCTCCGCCGCTCTCTGCAAGGGCAGCTTCCAGATCAGCCACAATCTTTACTCCGCTCTCCTCCAGCCCTGCTATACGGCCGGCATCGCTGCCGCTTGCCGAACGGTCTACAGCTGCTGCAAGCTCCAGCTCCTCATCCTGCAGCACCAGCTTAACAACCTCTTTGCCCATTCTGCCTCCTGCTCCGGAGACGATAACTCTGATCTTGTCACTCACCCTTATTCCTCCTCGCTATGTCTCGTTCTAATTATCCCAAGTATTTTTGCAATGATTTTTGAAGGTCTTTCATGAGCTGCAGCAACCCGAGATCATCGGGATGCAATGCCATTACTTCTTTGAGTGCGGCAATCGCCTGCACATGCTCATTCATCCGGCTGTGTGCGATAGCGAGCCATACATATGCATCCCCATATAAGGGATCCAGGACTATTGCTTCCTTCAATAAGGTAATCGGACGATAGGGATTAATAGTCCCTGTATGTTCATCCTCCAGAAGCCTTTTGGCCTCTCTTACAAGTTGCAGGGCCTGCAAATGCTGCAGGTGAAGCCCATACTCCGATTTGTCTCTATCCAGCTTCACCGCCGCCTCTGCATGCTCCAGCGCTTTTTCTAGCATGCCGCTGCGGGCGTAAGTAATGGAGCAGCGGTATCTGACTTCGGCATCGTCCGGACTGGCCGCAATTGCCGATTCAAACAAAGTGATTGCCTCAGCAAAATCACTGCGGAGTATAGAGCGGTAAGCCGCTTTTACATAATCGTTATGATCCATTTGCCCACCATCCTCACGGCTAAATCCCGTTCGTTTGGTACAGCATATGATATAGAAGCCTAATCGGTGTTTTTAAGTGTCCACCGTCCGGCATCACGGGTATTGAACTTGTGCATCACTTTATTGTGGGCCTCGGTGAGGTCAATTCCCAGTGAATTGGCGAAGCAAACCGTAATAAACAAAATATCTCCCAGCTCAAGCTCGATTGAGTTATCAGCTTCATCTGCTTTTTTGGGTTTCTCGCCAAACTGATGGTTAACTTCACGGGCGAGTTCGCCCACCTCCTCCGACATCCGGGCCAGCATGGACAGCGGGCTGAAGTAACCTTCTTTAAATTGAGAGATATAAGCGTCAACCTCTCGCTGTATGTCACCAAGACTTTTATCCATAAAATGTTTCTTCGCCCCCTGTATGTTCTTGCCTTCTGTTTGCCCCTATGTTATCGTAAAGACGTTTTGAAGACAAATCTTTTTTGGCGATTACATATATCCCAAGGCCCCGGACAACCGGTGAATGCCATAATAACATGAAATGCAACCCTTTATTAAGAAGCTTACCAATACATTATGCCCATAATTGGGCCATGCGAGGGATCACATGACTTCAACATCCAAAGTAGCTTCCACTATTGTCAAAACGGCAGCACCAATCATGCTGGGTGCGGCCGTATATGCATTTGGGCTGCTGTACTTTATCGTACCCAACCAATTAATGGAGGGCGGGGTAACCGGGATTACCATCCTGCTCAACTATGCTTTTAACATCCCCATTTTTTTAACCACATTACTGCTTAACCTGCCGCTCTTTTTACTGGGCTGGAAGGTCCTTGGCGGACGGCAAATCGCCTACACAGGTGTGGGAATCGGCGCATTGTCGTTTTTCCTCTGGCTGTTTGAGCGTATGATTGATGCCGGCTGGATTATCACCTTCAGCACAGAACATGACTTTATTCTTGCTTCATTATATGCTGGGGTTACACTCGGCCTTGGACTCGGTATCGTATTCCGGTTCGGAGGCACCACAGGTGGAGTCGATATTGTGGCAAGAATCCTCGGACGTAAGTTCGGATGGAGTATGGGGCAGATTATCCTGGCTGTCGATGTAATCATTATCGGCGCTTCCCTGCTCTATATTCCCCGTGAAAAAATTCTTTACACCCTGGTAGCAGTCTTCATCTCTTCACGGGTGATTGATTTCATCCAGGAGGGTGCTTATGCAGCCAAAGCTTTCACGATCATCAGTGACGACGCCCCGCAGATTGCCGATCTGATTACAGCGGAAATGGATCGTGGAGTCACACTGATTCCCGCTATCGGTGCATACTCCAAGCAGGCCAAATACATGGTCTATTGTGTAGTCTCCCGTCAGGAAATCCGCCGCCTCAGTCAATTGGTCAAATCCGTCGATGCTAAGGCCTTTGTCATTATAAGTGATGTCCACGACGTCCACGGTGAGGGTTTCCGGCAGACCTAATACGGCAAAGTGACTCTAGCTCACGAGAAGAAGACTGCTATACTTGCAAGTTACTTTGCAAGCATAGCAGTCTTTTTTTGATGGCATAACGATTCGGCTTCTTCCGTAAATACTATGACAATGACTTTGTAACATCGACTCTACTACCGCTCTATACCGGCTTCCATTCCTCATTCTCCCCCCGGTATTTGCGAAATGCTGCGTAGACAAGTGCAGCAACGATGAATCCGCCGGCAAGCAGGCCCCATGCCCCGTAACCTGGCGGGGTGAGCGGGAGCGATAGAGCAGGTTCATCCCTTTCTTTGCCAAACAGTACCCTGGCAGCATCCTGCCCGTAGGAGATAATCTCCAGCAGCCGTGCACGCCCTACTGGCTGTGAGGAAGACGGAATCCCGGCCGCGTAGGACAGCCAGGTATCAAATGCATTGACCGTTTCCGGAGACCGGGAAATAATAATTGCGGGACGGATATTATCGTATCTGCTCTGGAGACGTTCCAGAGCGGTCTGCCAGCTTTTGAGATCATTAGCAGCCGCACTCTTTTCCATATCATTAAGATCCTCTCGGATCAGCTTATAATATTGCAGCCACATCGGCTGTCGCGGATGATTAAGACTGTTCGCAGCCAACCGGAGCTTTGCTGCCGCCGCCTCCCATTTCTGCGGATCAATCTGCGCTGCGGCAAGTGTGGCCTTTAAGTCAATAATGACATCAGACAACGCATTGATCCCTTCCACTGTAGTCAGGCCCTCGAACGAAGACGACACAAAAATCTGCGATACTTTCTCACTCTGCTGTCTGGCCTTCACCACATTTCCTTCCAGCACATAACCATATAGAGCCTCGGCCGCTTCATCCAGGCGCTGGGCAGCGTTCCTTGCGGTGAGCGCCGGTGCATAACTGCTTACAGCATCTCCTGTCTGAACAGAGAGCCTGCTGTTTGGCTCCCGCATACCAGCTTCTGCACTAACGGTCCCGGTATTCATGCCAGCCAGCAGCCAGCATATCATCAATCCTGTCAGCACCACATATGTCCTGAACGGCATGAGACATCCCTCCTGCCTCTAAATATATGGCAGGAGGACAAGAGTTAGAACATGGTTCCAGCCTCAGAGCCTAGGCCTGTCCGGCTGTATAGTCCTTCTGGATCTGCCTCCGAATAACCAGGCTAAGGCGGTGCTCAGGAAGGTCAAAGCGATGGTGTAATATTGAACTTCGGTCACGTTATCTTCGAGCACATTCGGAAGCCACGGAAACACACCTTCCGAATAATCCACCATATCATTGGCAAAAGCCCACAGCAGCGCTATCGGCAGCATTCTGCGGAAGGAGAAGAAGCGGGCGTAGATCAGCGCCTCCACCGCCATGCCGGTATGCGAAATAACCAGCATCCAATCCTTCCAGCTTATTGAATCTCCCTGATAACCTCCAGCAAAAATAATACTGACTGCCCAAATCCCATATTTCACTGAGGTTACAACAGCAAGAGCCTCTATAAGCTCACGGATGAGTGTCCCTTTGATCCCTTTGGGTGGAAAAAGCAGCAACAGCAAAGCAAGCGTAAAGAACAGGCTTGCCGTCGGACTGTCCGGAACGAATGGAAGCAGCCATGAAGGATAATTTTCCGCTGTGTATTCCAATTGATTACCATACCATATGTATCCGTAAACCGTACCAAGAACATTCACAATGAAGAGCAACCACATGACGCCCCGGTGTCTAAACAACCTATCAAACCAGTGTACCGGCATATACAATTTTAACCTCCCGATTGTGGCAGCTTGGAATGAAAGCATACAAAAACCCGACCGCAGTTACGATCAGGTTTGTGCGTTATCATTATTTTACTGTTCGCTTTTTTGTTTGGCAAGCCAGCCTGCGAGACTGTCAATATCCTGCTCGCTGAGACCTGCAGACATTGCAGTATCATACATTGGAGGCATCTGGCCCTTGCCATTTTTAATAATGGCGAGGATCGCTTCCTTATCATGAGTGTCCCCTACACCTCTCAGTGACGGCGGCCCTCCGCCCCCCTTCATATCCACTGCATGACAGGCTACACAGGTGGCCTTTTTGTATAAAGCCATAGCTGGATCGTCCTTGTCCACGATTGCAATTTCTTTTGTCTGGACGGCACTGGTGGTCGGCAAGCCTTTCGCCTTGTTCTCTGCCGCCTTTTCTTCACGCTGCACATCCTCGGGGATCTGGCCGGTTTCAGCCATTTCATGCTTGTATTCCGTCCAGGCTGTGTTGGTCAAATAGATGATCGCAGCCAGGGAAAGAAACATCAGCGAAGAGGCGATCGGCCGGCGGTAGAAGCGGCGCTCCCGGCCCGTATCCAGAAAAGGAGCCAGCAGCAGCGAACCAAAGGCTACTCCTGTAACACCAAGCGTTCCCAGAACGATATAATCGCCCGAAGCATAGGGCAATTTCAGATACTGATACAAAAACAGAAAATACCAGTCTGGAATCGGTATAACTGTAGCACTGGCATTTGCAGGAAATCCTAAGGGAGCCGGTTCAGAGATCGTCAGGACCAGAATACCCACCAGCACCACAACGCCAACCATCCATTCCTTAAGAAGAAAGTTAGGAATAAATGCTTCCGACTTGCCAGGGTATGCCGTGTAATCCGGTGGCGTGATGAAGCCGTTGCCTCTGCGCACCCGGGAATCTCCCACATAAACAATCTTTTCTTTGGAGTTGTCTCCGTGAGCCATTGCATTTCCTCCTTTAGCTGTGGTCAGGGCTCATAGCGGACCAGAAATACCCTGTCTGCGGATCATTATAAAGTGTCCGACGAGCAGAATAAGCAGGACCGCCGGGAGGAAGAATACATGGAGGGCAAAAAAACGGGTCAGCGTTTCTGCACCGACGATGGTGCCGCCCTGCATCAGCTCCTTCAGCACCGGCCCCATAACCGGTACGGAATTGGCAATCTCAAGTGTAACCTTGGTAGCGAAATAGGCTTTATTGTCCCAAGGCAGCAGATACCCGGTAAGACCGAGGCCCAGCATCACGAAAAAAATCAGCATTCCCACTACCCAGTTCATCTCACGGGGCGCTTTATAGGAACCTGTAAAAAATACACGCATCGTATGCAGGAACATCATGACAATGACCAGGCTCGCACCCCAGTGATGCATGCCGCGTACAATTTGACCAAAAGCTACTTTGGTCTGCAGATATTCCACACTGGCATATGCGTTAATAATATCCGGCACATAATACATGGTGAGAAACATACCTGATAAAATCTGAATGACCGTAATGAAAAAAGTGAGTCCGCCAAAGCAATACACAAAGGCCGAGAAATGATGAGCCGGGTTCACGTGTTCAGGAACCTCATGATCGGCAACATCTCTCCAGATCGGCGTAATATCCAGACGTTCATCAATCCAGTTGTAGACATTCTTAAACATCAGATCTACGCCTCCTTTTTAACCTCGGTATTGGGAACTATCTCGCCCAGGTAGACCCAATCCCCATCAATTTTAGTCTTGTACTGGTCAAGGGGCTTAGGGGCAACGGCAAGGTTTTTACCCAGCTTCGTATATCTAGCTCCGTGGCAGGGGCAGTGATATTCATCTGGATATGCCTTGTCATTATTCCAGCCGACTGTACATCCCAGATGCTTGCAGACGGGTGAAAGCGCATAAATATCTCCGTTCTCGTCTTTCCGGATCCACGCAGTCAGCGTAGCTGTGCTGGCATACCATCCATCCTGCTGGGGCAATTCGAAGGTAAACTCCTGAGGAACATCGGTGATTTTGGCTGCTTCGGCAACTTTAATAAATTCACCCGCACCTTTTTTATGTAATACCGGATCCACTGCGAAACGAATCATTGGCAGAATCGCACCTGCACCCATAAAAGCGGTTGCCCCTCCAAGCGTATACGTTAAAAACTGCCTCCGAGACATCTCTTTCCGGGTGGGAGGTCCTTGCAGAAATGATTCATGCTCCTCATTATGGCTGCTCATACGGCGTGTAACCCCCTTTTCACATTTGAGAAGGCACCTGAACTGTAGATGATAAATCTAATTTCTGTAAATAATACGTTTTCAATGATAATTATCACATGACACAAGTTCAATCTAATCATAGCCCAGCCTCTAAAAGCCGTCAAGAATATTGTCTAAATTGTGACGGATGTATTACGGAGTTCTCATGTAAATTGTTGATTTTCTGTCACATTTACTCCTGTTTCATTTATGCCATAAACCCGAGATTTCATCTCTGATATAGCTTCCGGTTGTCTTACTCTGAGACCGCTGAATAACAGGCAGGGAAAGAACTAAATCGCTTTCATCAATGTCCGGTTCAGCAAGCGATATATCTGCGCTGAGTACGATCACATACTGGAATCCACTGGATTTGACTTTACGGCAAATCTCATTTATGAGAGCGAAACTTTCTGCTCCATTGTACTGTATAGCCGGGTAAGTCACGACACGCCCCTGATATGGTTTTTCAGCCAGATCCAGAAAGTCTCTCAGTCTCTCAAGTGCTTCCACCACTTCATGCGGGCTTTCCGTACCCTTAAGACCAGTAAAGGGGATGATGCAGGTATCAAAAAATCTCCGGTTGTCTAACCAGCTATCCGCAGTGAAGTCACTGAATTTCATTACAGCCCACTCCTTCTCTCAGGTTCGTATTATTTCTTATGAATGTCATTGTAACAAAAAAAAAGAAATGCGCCAGGCGCATTTCCTGTATTTTTCTCAGGCCAGACTTTTCAGTTCCTCAGTCAGATTGCGGAACGCCGTCTTATCACCGGCAGCCAGCGCCGTGTCGATCTCCCGGTACAAGATGTCGGTACGACGCTTTCTAAGCGCTTCATCCCACACCATTTCTGCCGCAAGTCCTAGCATCACTTCATAGGTAGCCTTCATTTTGTCCATTCGATACACCTCCGCTGTTTAGATCCTTCCATATTCTTTTGCTTTTAGTACATAACTCTCGCTTGTGCGGGCCATCCGCTGCAGATCCAGCTCGGTTAATTCACGGACTACTTTGGCAGGTGAACCTAGGGAGAGAGTATAGGGTGGAATAATTTTGTTTTCGGTTACAAGAGATCCGGCTCCTATTAAAGCATATTCACCAATCTCTGCACCGTTCAAAACAATTGCACCCATTCCGATTAATGTGCCGTTGCCTATTTTGCATCCATGAATAATCGCAGAGTGGCCTACCGATATGTCATCACCCAGTACCAATGGCAATCCCTCAGCCACATGCCCCACAGTTCCATCCTGGATATTGCAGCGGCTCCCTATAATAACCGGGGCCAGATCCCCGCGTAATATAGTGTTGAACCAGACACTCGACTCCTGTCCTATCCTAACATCACCAACAAGCTTTGCACCTTCCGCCACGTATACAGATCCGTCCAGCTGTGGTATGTAATTCCCGTAAGCTATCCGCATTCTTCTCCCCCTAGCACTTCTCGAAAATGCATCAGTCTGTTCCCCAAGAATACAGCTGCAGTATGCAAGCCTACAACAATTGCTTCGGCACCGCCGCCTCCAGCCCCCATCGCGTCATTATTATAGCCGGTCCCTCAGGTGTCTCGCCCAGCCGAATCATGCCCAAATGCAGCATCATCCGCAGGATGCGCTGCTCCATAATGGAAGCAGCATCATCATAATAAAAGGGTTTGATTAACCAGCCAAGACCTTCTATTAGTGAAGCAACAGTGACCCATTTCCCCGCACTTACACTAATCCAGTATATGAGTGATGGCAGATTTGGAATAGCGCCCTTATACAGTTTTAACCAAAAGGAGTATATCTGCATCAGCTTTTCAGCTTTCCCTTGCTCCAGCAGCATTTCTCCCTCCTGTGTAAGCCTAAGCCGATAACCTTCTTCAGAAGTCCAGCGGCGGTGTCGTGTGTAATCAACCATCAGGGCAAGCCGGGGAGGATAATGCTCACAGGCTCTGCCATAGCCGAATTTCCAGCCCCCTTTACCCAGTAGAGGCTCAGGAATCTGAATAGCGTTCATCACACCCTGTTGGTACCTTTTATGCATCGCACCCTCTTGGTTCAGCTCCGGCTCATTCTCTCTAACGTAGCGCATAAAGAGAAGCAAATCCTCTGCCAGCATCTCTCCTTCGCCACGGTAGATGGCTGGCTCGTGAATCGGTGTAATTTGTTCCCTGATAAATTCACCCATCCGTTCACGGAAACGCATTTTCAGATCCTGCGGAACCCGGAACAAATACCTGTTTTGCTGGGATGCACCCCTGAACAGCCAGCCGGCATTTTTGAATCTGGCAACCATCTCGCGGTGCCCGTCTTTTTTACCTGGTACGGAATCGAAGGAAGCCTGCCTTGCTGCCGCCAGCAAATCCTCAAGACTGAATTGGCTACGCTCGTCAAACAACAGGGTATTCAGAAACCGCAGTTCCTCAGGAGCACACTCCCGAATATGAGACTCCATAAATTCGCGGCTTCCCAGTCGGATCAATATACTCTGAATCAAATCATGTTTGGAATTCCGTTTGCAATCACATTGATAGCGTCCCGCAATGGCGGTAAGCTGACCAATGTCCGCATAGTTAAGCATATCCGCCAGATTCATCGTTTATCGCCTCACTGTTTTACTACCATTATGGGAAATACAGCCCTTTTTATTCCTTTTTGCACAAAAAAAATAACCCGAAGGGTCGGGTTAATGCTGATTTTGAAGAATATGACGTGTACAATTGTACAGCAGTGGATTCCATTCCTTCTCATTCTTCTCCAGAATGGTTAGAGAGAGATTACCCAGACGTTCGGAATATTTGTCTTTATATAAGGCAATGTAGAGCTGGGCCAAAAAACCTCCATGCGATATAACGAGGATATTCTTCTTAGGATAACGCGCTGCAATCTCCTCCATAAAAGCCAGAGCACGCGCCTGAAGCTGCTCATCCGTCTCTTGTCCCAGAGACAACTGATTCCAGTCCTTGCCCCATTTCTCTTCACGCTGTACTGCAGTCATTCCCTCAACCTGGCCATAGGCGCGTTCACGGATGCGCTCATCCGGTTCAAGCAGTGGGATTCCCAGCTTAGCAGCGATAATTCTGCCTGTCTCTGCTGCTCGGGAAAGACTGCTGGTGATGCAGTAATCCCAGCGATAAGTTTCCTGCAAAAGCCGGTCTCCCAGCATCTCAGCCTGCCTCCGGCCTTCGTCGTTAAGTGGAATGTCGCTTTGCCCTTGAATTCTGCCTTCCGCATTCCAGTCCGTCAGCCCATGGCGTATTAAGCCGATCAGCATCACCTATCACCCTGCCTTCCATTTATGTTTGCTTAATAATGTAACACGAATGAAAACAAATGTCTTCTTTTTGAAGGAATACTGATGCCATTAACATTATCTACAGACTGGCAAACCAAAAAAAAGCCCGCTTTACCTTAGGGTAAAGTGAACTTTTTATTGTCTGCGGTAACGGTTCAACCGGTACAGTAAAAAAATCGACAGGCCAATACCAAGCATGGAGAGCATCATCCAATATTGCGGGTGGGTTGGCCCCATGCTCACCACGAGCGGTTCAATGATTCCTCCACCCGATTCAGAGGCAGGATAGGAGGAGGACCAATCCAAAGACAAACCAGCCACACCGGTCTCCACAATTCCGCTCTGTGCCACTGTAGTATTGGCAGGTGTTCTGAACATTGTGAAATACAGAAAGCTGGATATGAAAACAGCCAGGAAACATGCAATCCAAAGAATTAGCCTATGGCGGAAAACGGCAGAATTCCCCGCAGATTTACCATCCCCCGGCAACAGCCAGGGACTTTCCAGATAAATCCGCTCCATCACCCGGAGATTCACAGTCTCCGCACGTTCTTCGCTGACTTCTATCTGTGTTTCTCGCATAAGCAGACTGCTCTCCTGCCACAACGCCCATTCCGTTGAACAGTAGGAGCAATTGGCAATATGCCTTTCAAGCTTGATCCGCCTTGGGTCCGTGGGGGGAGCGTCCCACAACAGCGGAATGGAATCCTGCGCTTCCCTGCAATTCATAGGCCTTACACCCTCTCAGCCTGCTCTTCTGTTTCAGGCTCATAAAAATAGGATTCGAGTTGAAGCTTCACACTGCTCCGGGCACGGAACAATAATGATTTCACGGAGCTGACACTCTGATCCAGTATTACAGCTATTTCCTGGTAGTCCATTTGATCATATTCCCGCAGGATCAGCGCTGAGCGCTGTTTCTCCGGAAGATTATTAATCGCTTCCCGAACCAGATTCATCCGTTCTTTACGGAGTGCAGCCTGTTCTGGAGCCACCTCAATCGGGGCGACCGGAGTATATCCGCTCTCCTCCAGAGACACGTTACCGGCACGGTTCTTGCGAAGCTCACTTAGCACAGTATTCCGGGCAATGGTGTACAGCCATGTGGAGAACGACGCGTCCACTTCACGGAAGGAATGCAGACTCCGGAACGCCTTATAAAAGGTTTCCGAGCATAGATCCTCAGCAAGAAGCTCCATGTGGGAATTCTTAAGCATATGGTATACAAAAGCCAATATTTTCCGTTGATAGCGCCGCATTAATTCTGAATATATCTCTGTGTTTCCTTGCTTGATTAGCTGGATCAACTGGGAATCCGTCATGGTGAGTTCGGCCCTCCTCGCCCTTGCACGTGTAGTCCCGTCCGGTCCATAATCTTATACCGGCCGAGGTTCAAAAAGTTGCGGTAATACTATAATTTCGCTCTGTTGCACGCAATACTTCCTATGTATATTCATGTACCCAATAAATAAGGCATAATGTAAGTGGATACAGAAATAAAAATGTACATACATAAATTTCCTGGTAGCCAAATACCGGGTCGTCTGCTGTGGACTGGAAATCTATAAACATACTTTCCCTAGTATAACATACAATCTCGCAGGATGACATTAATAGACTTTTAGCGGCAGAATTACCTCCATTCCAGGTTATGCAAACGTCGAATTAAGCGGGGGGATGTTGTTGACATAGAATAGAGGGCCATTCCCCATTTGGTTATACTTTTATACTCTTTATCTGACCCAGTAAGCTGTCGCTGAAGATAAATTTATTATCTTTGAATAAAGTATTGACAAAATGTAAACGGATACATATAATAAAAGTACAGTATGGTTTCTCTCCACTCCTATCCAAATACTAGACGGTTCCAAGAAATTGTGAACTGTAACCGCTTATTATGTAAGCGGTCTTTTTTTGTCTATTTTCATATCCAGCCCCCATCTAAAACACCTATCAAGTCCTATTGTCTATTTCGTGTTATTCGAGATGATCTGCATAATAAAACAAAAAAATCCCCTTCAAGCTTCACTCCTTTACCCCATGGAAACAGAGGGTACGGAATATAATCTCAAAGGGGAACTTCTCCATCTATACGTATACCGTATAATCGTGATGCTGCAGCAGAATCTTCGCCCGCTCCATATCATTCTCCTGACGGAAGGACAGGCGCATTATACCCGGAACATCCTCCCGGCTCTCAATAATCTGTACGTTGCTAAGGTTGATACCCTGATCACCGAGTTCAGTAGCGATCCGTCCAATAATCCCCGGGTGATCGGGAACATCGATATGCAGATCGAACAATGGAGTGATCATTCCTTTACGCCGCTCGGGCAATTGGTTGCGGAAGCCGCCCGCTTCAAGGAAAGCCTCTTCAATGCCCTCCCCATCCGCGTTCTCCAGCAATTGAACGAATGATGAAACCTCATCATTCCAGTCCCTCAGCAGACGAAGCATGACTAGGCGGTTGTTCAACAGAATATCACGCCAGATAATCGGATCGCTGGACGCAATTCTCGTGATGTCACGGAAGCCCCCCGCAGCCAAAGTGCTGTACAGGGAATCTGTATCGTCATAGGTACGGATCTGATTCACCAGCGCAACTGCAATAATATGCGGCAAGTGGCTGATAGCCCCCACAATCTCGTCATGGCGCTCCGGATTAAGCCGGACAATCTGTGCTTTGGTATGTAGAAGCAAAGCTTCAAGGGCCTGATACGCTTCCTCCGGCACTCCCGGCGGTGGTGTCAGGACATAATAGGCGTTCTCGAACAACAGTGAAGATGCAGCCTCCACACCAGAGCGTTCTGACCCGGCCATTGGATGCCCACCAATAAAATGAACCCCAGGCAGGTTCAGTGAAACTGCACAGGCGGCAATAGTGGCCTTGGTGCTGCCAACATCCGTAATAATGCAGCCTGGCTTCAGCGGAAGCTTGCTGAGGCGCTGCAAGTAATCCTCCAGCATGCCTACAGGTACGCATAAAAAAATAAAATCAGCGTCTAGCGCTGCCTCCTCAAGAGAAAGTGTGGCCTGATCGACCACACCCCTGCTAAGGTACTTTTTTGCCGATTCAGGACGGTGGGCATGGCCCATAACGGTCAGGCCCTCCTTGCCTTTGAAGCAAAGGGCCAGTGAGCCTCCGATCAGACCGACACCGAAAATTGCTATTTTTGTCGTCATGTTCTTTGAACTACCTGCCTTCTGTAGATTCGTCTTGTCAGTTGATCCTTAAACCTGTACTCCCTGTTCCCGGAGCGCCTGCTCCAGCGCAGTAATAAACGCCTTATTCTGCTCTGCCGAACCGACAGTTACACGAATATAGGTAGGGTACAGCTTGTGTCCTGCTCTGACAATGATCCCCTGCCGCAGCAATGCATCAAAAACATCAACTGCCGGTTTCCGTACATCTACCATAATGAAATTCCCGTGAGCCGGGAAGGCTACAAGGCCCAGCCGTTTGAACTCCGCCTGAAGCTGCACGATACCTGCACTGTTAAGACGGCGGCACTCCTGCACATACTCCTGATCTGCCAGGGCAGCCAGTGCTCCAGCCTGCGCCAGACGCGAAGTATTAAATGGTTCCCGTACCTTGTTAATCAAAGAAATAATCTGGGGGCTTGCCACTCCATAGCCGATGCGCAGGGCAGCCAGCCCATAGATCTTGGAGAATGTGCGCAGCACAACCAAGTTCGGATAGTATTCAAGCAGCTTGATTCCATTAGAGTATGAAAGATCGGTCACATATTCAAAATAAGCCTCATCCAGGACAACCATCACTCCAGACGGCACGGCATTCAGGAAAGTGACCAATGCTTCCTCCGATACGATCGTTCCTGTCGGGTTATTGGGATTGCAGACCCAAATGATTTTGGTACGGTCTGTAATGCGGGCCAGCATGGCGCCCAAATCATGTGTGCCGTTGACCAGAGGGACTTCAATGGAGACTGCACCTTCAATATCGGCATTGCTTTTGTATACGGAAAAGGTCTGATCTGCCATAATCGTCTCGTCTCCCGGCAGAAAAAATGCACGGGCCAGCAAAGCGATAATCTCATCGGAGCCGCAGCCAAATATGATATTATCGCTCTGCACTCCAAGATGCTCAGCTAATGCAGCTGTTAATTCAGCCGCCGAGCCATCAGGATAAAGATACAGATTGTTAAGCTCCGCCATAATAGCAGATCTTGCACTTGGTGAAGAACCATACGGGTTTTCGTTAGAGGCCAGCTTAATGACATCGCTTAAGCCAAGCTCCTTCTTCACTTCCTCAATAGGCTTCCCTGGCTTGTAGACAGGGAGGTTAACGATATTCGGTTTCGGATTCATGAAAGGTCCTCGCTCTCCATAAATATTACAATTGTATCAGGTCTGCCAGCAGACGTTATGGTCTCAATTGTGCCACAAATTCACGAATTTGCAACAAGCCTTCACTGCGGGTAGCCGGATTATCCAGAAGAGGAATGACATCCTCTACCTTGCGGACAATCGCACTGCCTACAACCACTCCATCGCAGATGCGGGCAAACCGTGCAACCTGCTCCCCGGTAGATATGCCAAAACCTACAGCCACAGGAAGGTCTGTAACCTGACGGACAGATGCTATGAACTCATCCACTCCTGTATGGAAAGTAGAACGTTCGCCTGTCACTCCAAGTGAGGACACGCAGTAGACGAAACCACTGGCCCCTGAGACAATCCGGGCTATACGTTCGCTTGAGGTGGGTGCTACAAGCGGAATAAGATTCACTCCGGCAGCACGGCTCCGTTCACGCATTTCCTCTGACTCTTCAACCGGAAGATCAGGAATAATCAAGCCACTAATCTCATGGGAATCCAGCAGAGAGAAAAAGCTGTCCAGTCCCATTTGCATAACCGGATTATAATATGTGAATAGGATAAAAGGCAGCTTGCTGCCTGCCTGACGTGCTTTCAATGCGGTTTCCATGCACGTGCGAAGATGTATATTGCCTCGAAGCGCCCTGGAAGAAGCCCGCTGGATCACTGGACCGTCTGCAAGCGGATCGGAATACGGCACGCCAAGCTCAAGAATATCAGCGCCTGCTGCTTCCAGCTCAGCGATGATCTCGAGCGTCGTCTCCAGATCCGGATCGCCTACAGTCAGGAAAGGAATAAGCGCCGACCGGCCCTCCTCCTTCAACTTGCGGAAGGTCACATCCATCCGGTTCGTAGTTTCGGTTGTCATTACTTACCCGCTCCTTCCGTATAAGCCATGATCGACTCCACGTCTTTGTCGCCTCGCCCTGACAAACAGATTACCACGATATCGTCCTTGGTGAGCGTCGGTCCAAGCTTCATTACATGAGCGATCGCGTGAGCGGATTCAAGAGCCGGAATGATACCTTCGGTAACACACAGCAGCTTCAGGGCCTCCAGGGCTTCATCATCCGTAACCGGTACATATTGTGCCCGGTGAACATCCTTGAGATAGGAATGCTCAGGGCCTACTCCCGGATAGTCCAGTCCGGCCGAGATCGAATGTGCCTCCTGAACCTGTCCATGCTCATCCTGCAGCAGATAGCTGAGTGAACCCTGGAAGACCCCATGTGTGCCTTTACTCATGGTTGCCGCATGGAAGGGAGTGTCCACGCCTTTGCCTGCAGCTTCAACCCCAATCATCCCCACCTGCTCATCCTCCATGAACGGATAGAACATACCGATCGCATTGCTGCCGCCGCCTACTGCAGCTACCAGCAGATCCGGCAGCCTTCCTTCGGCTTCCAGAATCTGACGCCGCGTCTCATCACCGATAATCCGCTGAAAATTACGGACCATCATCGGGTATGGATGAGGGCCTACAGCTGAACCCAGCACGTAGAAGGTGTCCTCGACGTTGCTCACCCAGTAGCGAAGAGCTTCATTCCCGGCGTCCTTAAGTGTCCGTGAACCGGAGGTCACCGGAATAACCTCTGCACCCAGCAGCTTCATGCGGAATACGTTCAGCGCCTGTCGGCGCGTGTCCTCTTCACCCATGAACACCTTGCATTCCATCCCCAGCAGCGCAGCTACTGTAGCCGTTGCTACTCCATGCTGGCCAGCACCGGTCTCGGCGATTACTTTGGTTTTACCCATCATTTTGGCAAGAATGCCCTGGCCGATTGCATTGTTGATCTTGTGTGCTCCGGTGTGATTAAGGTCTTCACGTTTCAAATATATTTTCGCCTCTCCAAGATGCTTGCTAAGGCGCTCCGCATAATACAGCGGGGTCTCCCGTCCGGAGTATTGTTTGAGCAGATAATCTACTTCCTTCTGAAAAGCCGGATCTGCGGAAAACCTGTTGTAGGCTTCCTCCAGCTCTATCAATGCATTCATCAACGTTTCAGGAACGAAGCGGCCTCCAAAAGAACCAAAACGTCCGTTCTTGTCCGGTACTTGTATCATGATTGCTTCACCCTTTCCACAAAAGCTGTTATTTTAACGATGTCCTTCATTCCATCGGTTTCTACTCCGCTTGAAACATCTACACCATATGGAGCATATCCATCCAGCAGTTCACGCACATTATCCGGATGCAGTCCGCCGGCTACTAATAAAGGCAAACCATATTCAGAAGCAGCCTGTTGATACGCAGGAATTCTATCCCACTCAAAAGTCCGCCCCAGCCCGCCGCTGCCGGCCGGGTCATATGTATCCAGCAGCAGGGCATCTATGGCACCGGCATATTGCTGCAAAGCCTGAGGACCGTTCCCGGGAGACTGAGCTTCATTAGCGGCTACTGAAAGAGCCTTCCATACCAGCACCTGCGGAAAAGCTGCCTTGACGGCCCGGCAATAGTCCGCACTCTCCTGGCCATGCAGCTGGATAACACTCAGCGGCACAATGGAGAGTACCGCGTCAAGCTCATCCAGCGAAGGATTTACAAACACTCCCGCCGTAAGCGGAGGCTTTCCGTTCTCCCATCCCGCAAGCTCAGAAGTAAGCTCTGCCGCCTGTTCAGGACTGACCTTGCGGCGGCTCTCGGCAAACACAAATCCTATATAATCCAGAGGTAATCGCTTCATAGATTTTAGCACTTCAACGTCCTGAAGTCCACAGATTTTTACTACCGTCTCAGCCATGTGTGGCACGTTCCTTCCCTTCCGGCAACGCACCAAGCAGTTCATTTACTGCCTGTTCCACATCCGGCTGGCGCATCAGATACTCTCCTACCAGAACGCCGATTGCACCCGTAGTCTTTAGATAATCGATATCTGCAGGACCGGCTATTCCGCTCTCGCTGATTACAGGCACTGAGGCTGGAAGAAGTGCAGCAAGTTCCGCTGTAGTAGTTAGTGCCGTTTCGAAAGTACGCAGATTACGGTTGTTGATGCCGAGCAGGACCCCCGGATGTCCAATCTTCTCAGTAGCTAGAACGATCTCCAGCTCATTCCGGTCATGCACCTCGATCAGAATATCAAGTCCCAGCTCAGCAGCTGTATCGATGTAGGAGATCAGCTGTTCGGAGGTTAGAATTGCTGCTATCAGCAATACAGCATCGGCCCCAAGGAGACGCGCTTCATAGATCTGACGTTCATCGATAATGAAATCCTTGCGCAGTAGCGGAAGATTTACCGCTTCTCTAACCTGCTGCAGATAAGCATCACTGCCCTGAAAATAGTCTTTATCCGTAAGCACAGATAAACAATCCGCACCCCCTGCTTCATAGCCCTTGGCTATGGCTACCGGATCGAAATCTGCCCGGATCAGTCCTTTAGATGGCGAGGCCTTCTTTACCTCGGCAATCAGACCCATTGATCTGTTTCGTGACTTCGTAAGCGCATTGCGGAACCCTTTTGTTGGTGGCATAGCCGCAATCAATTGTTTAGCCTCATCCACAGAGAATGACTTGCTTAAAGCTTCTACTTCATTGACTTTGGTGGCAACAATCCGTTCAAGATACATAATCAAGCTCCTTCGTCATCACTTTAAGCTGCTCCAGCTTGAGGAGTGCAGCACCGGAATCCACTACACTTCTTGCTTTGTCTACACCCTCTTTTAACGTATCGGCAAGTCCTGCCACATAAATACAGGCACCGGCATTGGCAAGAACAATATCACGGTATGGATTCAGTCCGCCCTGCAGTACTCCTCTTATTATAGCAGCATTCTCAGCTGCATCACCGCCAAGCACATCCTCGAGGGGATGTGTGCTTAATCCCAGTTCCTGTGGAGTGATCTCATAAGTGGTTACTATACCATTCTTCAGTTCCGACACCTGTGTAGGCGCCGAGATACTGATCTCATCCAGACCGTCCAGACTGCTCACAATCATCGCCCGTTTGGAACCCAGCTCCTTCAGGACATTCGCCACAATCTCTGTCTTATCCCTGTCGTAGATACCCATCAGCTGACGGTCTGCACCTGCCGGATTCGTGAGCGGTCCCAGCATATTGAACACCGTGCGGAACCCGAGCTCTTTGCGGGGGGCTGCCGCATGTTTCATCGAAGGGTGATAAATTTGGGCAAACAGGAAGCAGATGCCGATACTTTCCAGACATTGCACGGCTTGCTCTGCATTTAAATGAATATTAACTCCAAGTGCCTCAAGCACATCAGCGCTGCCCGCTCTGCCCGATGCGGAACGGTTGCCGTGTTTGGCTACTCTGACGGAAGCTGCGGAAGAGATAATCGCCGAGGCCGTGGAGATATTGAACTTATGGATGCCGGAGCCTCCGGTTCCGCATGTGTCAAGCAGCTGTGAGCGTTCAGTAACCACATGTGTGCTGAATCCGCGCATCGCTTCTGCGAATCCGGTGATCTCTTCCACTGTTTCCCCTTTGATCCGCAGCGCGGTCAGCAGTGAGCCTATCTGCGCCGGTGAAGCCAATCCTTCCATAATTGTACCCATAATTTCACGAGCCTGCTGGCGGTTCAGATCCTGCCCCTCGATCAGACCGGCTATTCCTGTTTGTATCAATTGGCTTGCATCCATTACGTTCTCCTCCTAATCATTATCTAATATGGACATCCCTGATCAAGGCGTATATTCATACATGTAATCCTGATTGATTACCTGCTTTTCTTTGACCTCTACCGGGAACATGGCTTCTGCCATCCGGATAGCCTTCAGCATCGCTTTAGCTTTATTAACCGTCTCTTCATATTCCTTCTCCGGCACCGAATCCCATACAATCCCCGCTCCGGCCTGTACATAAGCACGTCCTTTACGGAAAATAATAGTGCGAATCGTGATACAAGAGTCCATATTGCCGGAAAATCCAAGATACCCTATAGCTCCGGCATATGCGCCTCGCGCTTCCTGTTCAAGCTCAGCGATAATTTCCATAGCCCGCAGCTTGGGAGCACCGGATACCGTTCCTGCCGGCAGACAAGAGAGGAAAGCATCAAAGAAATCCTTCCCTTCATCAAGGGTGCCTGAGACATTGGAGACCATGTGCATCACATGCGAGTATTTCTCAATTTCCATGAAGGAATCACATTTGACCGTGCCGAATTTTGAAACCCTGCCGAGGTCATTGCGGCCCAGATCTACCAGCATCAGATGCTCCGCCCGCTCTTTCTCATCCTCCAGCAGTTCAGCGGCGAGAGCCCGGTCCTCTGCTTCGTTCTCCCCGCGCGGTCGTGTTCCGGCAATTGGACGGGTCTCGACACGGTTTCCATCAACCTTGACCAAAGCCTCAGGCGAAGTGCCTACGATAATTTCCTCGTCCATTTTCAGATAATACATATAAGGCGAAGGGTTCAGCATACGCAGCATCCGGTAGACATGCAGCGGTGATACTTCTGTTTCAATATGCATACGTTGGGACAGCACTACCTGAAAAATATCCCCGGCCCGAATGTATTCCTTCGCCTGCTCGACATTACTGATATATTGTTCTTTGGTGAGGTTGGAATGAATTTCACCAAGCTCAATGTCCTGGGGAATGCTGCGGCGATTGACGTTCTCTTTGGGACCTTCCTTCTGCAGCTCTTCCGCCATATCCTCTAATCGGTTACTCAGCTCCTCATACCCGGCACGGATATCTGAATCGGTATCGCCGTCCTTGATATGCAGATTTCCCACCAGCAGAATCTGCTGTTTCACATGATCGAATACAATGATACGGTCACAGAACATGAACCGGATGTCATCCATATTCAAATCGTCCACTGCATGAGGGGACAGCTTTTCATAATACTGCAGCAGATCATAACCAAAGAATCCAATGGCACCGCCCGTAAAAGGAGGCATCCCTTCCAGCTTGGGACTGCGGTAGGAGCGAAGCAGGGCTTTCAGCTCCTCAATGGGCTTGCCGAGCACCCGTCTCTTTTCCCCGCCGACCTCGACGTGAATCACGCCTTTTTTCCCGGAGATCATCAGGAAGGGGTTGCTGCCGATAAAAGAATACCGCGCCCACTGGATTCCGCCCTCTACACTCTCCAGTAAAAATGCCCGGTCCTGCTGTGCAAAACGCGAGAACAACCGGATGGGCGTCTCCATATCGGCGAGCAGCCTTTTCACTACAGGAATCAGATTATACTCCCGTGACAGAGACAACACTTCTTCTACTCTTGGATTCGTCATCTGGGATACCTCCTTGGGATGTTGGATTATATTGTCCGAAATACAGAAAAACCTCTACCGAAGTAGAGGTTTGTGTAAGTAAGTATATGAATAAGCGCAAAGGACCGGCATAGAACCATCTCACTGGATGCACTTCTCCCATTAATGAATACAGCTATAGTGCAAAAATCAGCACCAGCCGGTATCCAAAAAGAAAACTGCAAACAAACGATATGCCTGTACTCAACTAAAATCCTGCACTCTGCTCAACTATACTCATCTCATCTAAACTAAACTCTGCTTCACTCGGCTATCTACACTATACATGATGACTTTGGTTCATGGCAACCCCGTACAGTGAATTAGTTAGTTCTTCTAGGAGAGATCCGGACGCAATCTCTGGGCTTCATTCAGATAGACATGGCGGATATCCCGTTGTGACTTGTCCGTGTTCACCTGCACCATCAGCCGGATGCACATGGGCAGGCCTCCTTTGACGGGTATTTCTACGGAACACATCAAAGGTACCAGGTCCCAGCCTTCAATTTCGCGAATAGCCCTTGCTGGAAAGGTCGCATCCAGATCACCGGTTACGGTAATCCATACACTGCAGATATCTTCCGCAATGACATCATTACGCGCAACAATCTCGCGCAGCAGTACAACTGTTTCACGCAAAATCTCGGTTTCTTCATTAATCGTTACGGTCGTTGCACCGCGAATCCCCCGGTTCACCATGGGCTTCCCTCCTTCTTAAGTTGTGAGATAACCTCACGCACCGCACTCTGCTGAACATCATTTACGATGCTTACAGCACCGATGGAATCCGGCACGATAAAGGTCATCTTGCCTTCTTTGAACTTCTTGTCATGCATCATCGCATCCATTAATTCGTCTTCGCTGTACTCTGCCGGCAGTCTTACCGGCAGCCCAAGCGACGACAGCATTGAGATGGTATCTTCATAAATATCCTGATCCCGGCCAAGCTTCGCAGCCAGAAGTGCAGACCCGGCCATCCCGATCGCGATTGCTTCACCGTGCAGGAATACTCCATATCCACCCACCGCCTCTATGGCGTGACCAATCGTATGTCCGAGGTTCAGAATCGCTCTTTGCCCATGCTCGCGCTCGTCATTCCCAACAACTTGAGCCTTGATCGCACACCCGCGTTCCAGAGCGTAACCCAGCGCCTCTGCATCCAAAGCGAGCAGCTCGGAAGCATGCTCACGGCACCAGTAAGCAAACTCACGGTCCAGAATCAAACCATGTTTCACCACTTCGGCTAATCCGGAAGAGACCTGGCGCGGCGGAAGCGTGCGCAGGGTATCCAAATCATACACTACCATCGTCGGCTGATAAAAGGCACCAATCATATTCTTCGCCAGGGGATGATTAACAGCTACTTTCCCCCCCACACTGCTGTCGTGGGCCAATATAGTTGTTGGAATCTGAACGAATCCTATTCCACGCATATAGGATGCGGCTACAAAGCCTGCCAGATCTCCAACCACACCACCGCCCAATGCTAGAACCGCCGAACTGCGGTCCAGACCGGCCTGAATTGCCGTAGTAATGACTTCCTCATACACAGCCAGAGATTTGGACGCTTCACCGGCTTCAATAACGTGACTGACTACAGAATACCCATGTTCTTGCAGAGCAGCTTCCACGACAGGGAGGTAGCGTGGAGCCACTTCACTGTCGCTGACAACGAGCAGCGGGCTACGGACCGGAAATCCAGCCAGTACACATTGCTGACCGATGTCATGCAAGAGTCCACTGCCAATATAGATCGGATAGGAGCGTTCGCCTAAGTCTACCTTTATGCTGCGCACCATCAGTAGCTCTCCAGTTGTGCCAGGTAATTGTTATAGTTGGCTCTGATCTCCTCAATGGAATCGCCGCCAAACTTATCCAGAAACGCCTTGGCGATTTCCCAGGCCACCACATTCTCCAGAACTACACATGCAGCCGGTACCGCACATGCGTCCGAACGTTCTACCTGGGCAGTAAATGGCTCTTTCGTATCAATATCCACACTTTGCAGCGGTTTGTACAGCGTCGGAATAGGCTTCATTACTCCGCGTACCACAACCGGCATTCCGTTAGTCATTCCGCCTTCAAAGCCGCCCAGACGATTACTCGCCCGGTAGTATCCTCTGGAAGCTTCATACATGATCTCATCATGAACCTGGGAACCCCGCAGCTTGCCCGCTTCAAAGCCGATGCCGATTTCAACACCTTTGAAGGCGTTGATGGACATCACGGCTCCCGCAATGGCACTGTCGAGTTTACGGTCATACTGCACATAGCTGCCCAGACCGATAGGCAAACCCTCGACGATACATTCTACAATACCACCAATGGAGTCGCCTTCCTCCTTGATCTTATCTATGTAGGCTTCCATCTTCTGCTCGGTCTCTTTATCCACTACTCTCACCGAAGAAGCTTCGGTCTGCTCAATCAACTCATCGATCGGAAGATTATTCGCAGGTGCCTCAATTTCGCCGATACGGATGACCTGTCCTGCGATCTTCACTCCGAACGTTGCCAGCAATTGCCGGGCTACAGCCCCGACAGCCACTCTAGCTGCCGTTTCACGGGCACTGGAGCGCTCCAGAACATTCCGCAGGTCTGTCTGATTATACTTCAATCCGCCATTCAAGTCCGCATGTCCAGGACGCGGACGGTTGACGCGGCGCTTCTCTTCATCGCTGCCAGGTATAGGCTCGATATTCATAATATTCTTCCAGTGAGTCCAATCCTTATTCTCAACCACCAGAGCCACAGGGGCGCCTGTTGTATTGCCATGGCGAACACCGCCGACAATTTCTGCAGTATCTTTCTCAATCTGCATCCGGCGTCCACGTCCATACCCTTTTTGCCGCCGCTGCATTTGAAAATTGAGCTCTTCAAAATTAAGTGTCAAATTGCTGGGCAGTCCTTCAATAATGGCTGTTAGCTGGGGGCCGTGCGTTTCCCCCGCTGTTAAATAGCGTAAACTCATGCTGCGTTCCCCCTTCACACTTTTAAACTGTAAACCGCTAAAATGTTAAATGTCTTTGCTCATTATAGTATAGGGAATCCGCTTTGACAAGAAAGGGATATACCCGGCGCAACCTCCACCAGCACGAAAAAGAACAGCGCCGCCTCCACTCTTGCGAGTAAAGACGGCGCTGCATTGTACCCGGCCACCCGGCTTCAGCTGCCGATTTTCCGGCTGGAAGGCAGGCAGGCCGACTTGCTTTCTTCGAGCAAGAGCAGACTTTGCAGCTGCCGCTCTTCGACACCAAGAATTTGTCCGCATTCACGGACGGTCAGGAAGCCGCGTCTGTAGGCGTCAATGACCTTGCTTTTATCCATTGGAATGAACGACCTTTCGCTTGGCACACGTAATCATTTCTACTACCAAGTATCACTTAAAACATGCGAAAGTATACATTCACAATGAATGCTTGTCCTAGCTGCTACAGCGGCTTTATTTCTTGCGGTAAAAGAACGTCTCTGTCGACTCGAATCCGTATTGTGCCGGTGTAAAAATCTGTTCCGTACTGCCCACAAACAAATATCCGCCGGGTCGCAGGCTTGCTGAGAACTTGTGGTATAGCTTGCTTTTGGCTTCTTCTGTAAAATAAATCATAACATTGCGGCAGATAATCAGATCAAAGCCTTCATCAAACTTGTCCAGCAGGAGATTCTGCTTGCGGAAGTCAATATTTTTCTTAAGACCTTCACTGACCTTGAACACCGGACCTTCCGGTGTAAAATAGCGGCCGGCCACATCCTTCGGCACATCCTTCAGCGAACGTTCCAGATAAATGCCCTGCTTTGCTTTGGCCAAGGCACCGTCATCAATGTCCGTCGCCAGAATGCCTGTCTGGGCCAAAATGTTTTTGTCCGAGAGAATCATGGCCAGCGTGTACGGCTCTTCACCGGTCGAACAGGCAGCACTCCATAGCTTGAGTCTGCGGCCCGATCGCTGCAGCTCAGGCAGTATGGTATCCCGTAGAACCTCCCAGCGGTTCGGATTGCGCCAGAATTCCGAGACATTGATTGTCATACGGTCCAGAAATTCATAGAATAGAGCTTTATCCTTCATCATTGCTGCAAAGAAATCATTGAAGGATGAAAATCCGTTCTTTGTCCGGAGCGTAGTCAGACGCCGTTTCATCTGCGCTTCTTTATACTGCGCGAGATCAATTCCGGTGCTCTGTTTGACATTATGAATAAATCCGGTGTAATCCCGGTCTTCCGCAGTTGATGTTTCTTCTCGTTCAGCCATTCATTTCCCCTGCCTCCCGCCTGAAACTACATCCAGGCTGCGATGTCTTTAGTGTAATCTGCCAGTTCATCCGGAGCAAAGAAGTTGGCAATTTCCCGTTTTGCGCTATCCGGTGAATCCGAACCATGGATCAGGTTAAGGGGCGTATGACTGGCAAAATCCCCACGGATTGTGCCTGGCAAAGCTTCACCAACCTTGGTTTTACCAATCATCATACGGGATAGCGCTACTACATCATCGCCTTCCCATACCATGGCGAATACCGGCCCGGAGGTGATAAAGCGGACCAATTCGGGGAAAAAGTCTTTTCCATCATGTTCCGCATAATGCCTCTTCGCCTGCTCTTCTGTAACGGTGATCAGCTTGCCAGCCAGCAGTTTAAATCCTTTATCCTCGAATCGGGTAATAATTCGCCCAATCAGCCCGCGCTGTACACCATCCGGCTTAATCATCAGATACGTTTGCTCCATAGAGTCACTCTCCATTTTCTGTTATTCCGAATGAATAGCTGTTTTTTTGATAGTATCAGAAACCGCACCATCTGTGAATGTTAAAAATTTTTATTATTAGAATTAGTATGCTCTACCTGTTACAAAAAAAGCAATATCCTTCAAGTTGCGTTTTGTCCGGTTTCTTGGCAGCTGATCCAGTGCCGCCAGGGCCTTGGAAATATAGCGGGATGCCAGTTCTTCGGCTCTGGCTATACCATCGCCCGACAGAATCAGATCAATGGCGCGTCCCACGCCGCTGTGCCCTTCGCGGATAGAGGCCAGTTCCGTAAGCAGCTCACCACGCAGCCTTTGGTCTTCCAGACTGTAGATCACTGGCAGAGTAATATTGCCCTGCCGCATATCGCTGCCAGGCGGCTTACCGATTTGCTTTTCAGTACCGGAAAGATCGAGCAGATCGTCACGGATCTGGAACGCCATACCTACGTTATAACCGTAATCATAGAGCAGTTTGGCCGTATCCGGATCTGCATCAGCAGCCAAGGCTCCTAATTGGCAGCTGATCGCAATCAGCAAAGCTGTCTTCCGGCGGATGCGCCGGAGATAATGGCGTATGCTCTGCTCGCTGTTGAAGAAGTCACGGATCTGCTCCATCTCTCCGATAGACATTTCCACCATCGCTTTGGAAAGAATCTGGTGTATTCTCGGATTGCTCAACTCCGAAGTCATAGTCAGCGCTTTCGCATAAATATAGTCCCCGGTGTACATGGCGATTTTGTTGCCCCATTTAGCTTTGACTGTCAATTCCCCGCGCCGCAGTTCTGCATCATCAATTACATCATCATGAACGAGGGAAGCACTGTGGATTAGCTCCAGAGGAATGGCAACCCGCTTCAACTTCTCAAGATCATATTGCCCGAATTTGCCGCCCATTAGAACAAAGACAGGACGCAGGCGTTTACCGCCTGCCTTCAGCAGATGCAGGGACGTCTCTGTCAGCAGATCATCATCCCCCTGCACGCTGCGGTATAGTTCTTTTTCAATCTGATCCATATCTTTGTTCAGCAGTCCAAAAATTTGCATTCGTTTCATTCTTTCACCCGTGTCAGCAGATTATGGCTCCAAATCTCCATCTTCACTTCCTGCGGCAGCAAACCCAGCTCGTAAGCATAGCGGAAATAGAGGTTCAGACCGTCCTGTTGCCTTTCCCCAAAGTCATAACTCAAATTACGGAAGTACCCGTCCCAATAGGCTGCCGTCCCCCCGATAACTGTGCGAGCCTCGCGGATAATGGGTGCCAGGTTTCTCTGGCCGAGTTTCTTGCTCTCCACAAAAGCATCTGCGATTTCAGCAATCGCATCCGGTCTGTTTCTGGCTGCCTCCCGGTTTACTGCCCATACCGCAAAGGTCATACCGAGTCCGGTCCATTCCTTCCATAGCTCGCCAAGATCCGTAACGATATATCCCTGATCCTGCCAAGAAGCTCTGATTGCATTGTCGCCAATGAGCAGACAGGCATCTGCCTGTGTCATCATCTCGTCCAGGTCGGGAGCAGTACTTATATATTCCGGATTGCCACCCATCGCTTTCTGAAGCAGAATTTTTAGCAAATTGACTGATGTAGCGGAGGTATTGGTTACAGCAATTGTCCCATTAGCAATCTGTGCAATCGGCATCCGCGAAAATAACAGAATAGATTGTACCGGCCCCTCAGAACTAACTGACAGATCCGGCAGCAGCAGCAGACGTTCGCTTGCGGCAGCATAGGCAAAAGAAGAAAGTGCTCCCACCTGAATGCTTCCGCTAGTCATACCCTGATTAAGAATAGTCGGCACCTCGCTCACCATCTCAGCGGGAAAGCTTAAGGAAGACGGATCGAAATTGTGAAATACCGGCCATGAGTTAGTATAGCTGATTTTACCGATAACGGTAGGTTCCGGATGGATCATCCTTCCTCCCCCCATCTGCGAAATAAATTGTGCTCAATGTTCAAGCTGTCGAGCACCTTGCCCACCATAAAGTTAATCAGATCATCTAAGGTGGTTGGGCCAAAATAAAATGCGGGCATAGCCGGAATCATCTTTACCCCTAAACGGGAAAGTTTCAGCATATTCTCCAGATGTATCGCATGCAGAGGGGTTTCCCGAGGTACAAGCACCAGCGGGCGTCCTTCCTTCAGCATGACATCTGCAGCCCGGGTCATCAAATTATCAGAGCTACCCTGGGCTACAGCAGACAGCGTCCCCATAGAACATGGCATGATAATCATAGCTTCGGTACGGAAGGAGCCACTGGCAATGGAAGCACCGATATCAGCAATCGGGTGATAATGCAGAGAACCGGGACAGTCTCCGAACTGTTCGTTCAGAAACCCTTCCCGGTCTGAGGCGGTATAGCCGAGCTCTTCCTTAAATACACGCCAGCCTGCGTTACTAACCACCAGATGGACCGAGTGCCCCAGCGAGAGCAGGACTTCAGTCAGCCGGACACCATAAATAGCGCCGCTTGCTCCCGTTATGCCCACGACAAAATTTTTCGCTTGAAGGTCATTCATTTGTAGAACTGCACCACCAAGTCGATCAGAGTAAAGGAGAACACCACGATGCTCAGCACACCATTCATGGTAAAGAATGCTGTCTGCAACCGGCTAAGGTCGCTTGGAGACACAATATGATGCTCATAAAAAAGAATAATATAGGCAATCAGCATCCCTGCCACATACCACCAGCTTAGGTCGGTAATAAACAAAAGCGACACGAAACCGACGCCAGTTAAAATATGGAACACCTTGGCAATGGTCAATGCCTTGGCTACGCCAAAGCGAACAGGAATGGAGTACAGTCCTTCGTTCTTATCAAACTCAACATCCTGACAGGAGTAAATGATATCAAATCCTGCTGTCCAGAATACAATCGTGAAATAGAATACCATCGAAGTCCAATCCACCGTACCCGTAACGGCAACCCAGCCGCCAAGAGGAGCCAGAGCGATCGTCAGTCCGAGTATCAAATGGCAGGCCCAGGTGAAGCGTTTCGTGAATGAGTAAAACACCAAAAGAAACACAGCGATCGGCAGCAGCTTGGCTGACAACGGGTTCAGTTTGAATGCGGCCCAGAACAGTAAAAAGAATGAGAATGCGATAAAAAGAGTCACCTCGCCAACCTTGAGCAGTCCGGCAGGAATAGCTCTTCCTGCTGTGCGGGGATTTTTGGAATCACTGATCCGGTCAATCAGCCGGTTGAGCCCCATTGCTGCGCTGCGCGCACCGAACATGGCGATGACAATCCAGCCGATTTGGCCCCATGATGGCAAAGCCCCGAACATCACTACCGAACCAAGTAAAGCGCCCATGAAGGCGAAGGGTAAAGCAAAAACGGTATGTTCAAATTTGATCATTTGTAAAAAGATGCCGATTTTCTTAAGCATTACAATTCTCCTTGAGCCCAATATGTAGTGCAGCGATGCCTCCGGTCAAGGGGAAGGATTCCACATTGTGCAGTCCGGTATCACGGAAGATCACTTCCAGTTGCTTTCTGTCCGGGAACAAGGCGAGAGATTCAGGAAGCCATTTGTATTGTTCATATCGTTTAGCGAAAAGTTTGCCTAGCAGCGGAAGGACCCGCTGGAAATAAAAATAATAAATGCCTTTGAATGGCTGTTTCATCGGTTTGGATAATTCGAGGCATACGACCATGCCTCCCGGCTTCACTACGCGTTTCATTTCGTTCAATACCTGAACCGGGTCAGGGACATTGCGGAGTCCAAAGCCAATCGTTGCGTAATCGAACGAGTTATCGCCGAAGGGAAGCTCCATGGCATTGCCCTGTACCAGAGAAATCTGGTTCTGAAGATTTCTTGCTTCTACTTTGCGACGGCCCACTTCCAGCATTCCTGCACTGAAATCCAGCCCCATAACACTACCGTTCCCGCTGGCTTCCGCAAGCGCGATACTCCAGTCACAGGTACCGCAACACAGATCAACTGCAGAGTCTCCAGGCTTCATTCCCATCTTCCGCATGGTGAACTTACGCCAAGCTTTATGTCTGCGGAAACTCAAAATGTCGTTCATCAAATCATATTTACCAGCAATGCTCTCAAAAACGGAATGTACAAACTGCTCCTTGGGTTTGGTGCCTTGATCACTGAGTGTGGTCGTTTTCTCTATTGTCATTCCCTAACCCTCCACGGCAGCTTGTCCGGAAATTTTCATATGCAGGAGAAGGCGGTCAAGCGCAGTATTCAACTCACTGAACAAGCTTTCGTCCTTTACCCCCTGCAGTAGTCCCTGAATGGACTGAATGGACCCATGTAGCTTGTCCGTCAGCAACGAGTCGCATTTGTATTTCATCTTTAGCTTTTTCCAATCTTTAAGATCAATCTCTCTCTCCAAAAGCCGGCGCCGTTCATCCTCTGCAGCGGATTCTAATATCTTCCAGTAGGAATAGCCATCCATTGCATTTCCCGCATCATTTCCACGACGCAACTCCAGAAGAAGGGTCTCATACTGGCTGACTTCGGCAAGGAGCATCTCCCATAACTCTTTAAGCGGTTCCTCAATCATGGGTGTAAAAGAAAGGAACAGCCTCATATTGAGCTGTACCGTGTGCCGCAAATATTGTTCTGCTGAAAAAATCATGGATTTCATCTTGCAGTACAGATTAGCCTTCATTACATTAACATCCGCAATGGCGGTGCTTAAAATGCCCACCATTTCAATCTGTTCATGCTTAGCCAACAGGTGATAGAACCAGCTGCTAAAATAATCCCCGGCCAATACCTTAAGCTGCCGGGACCGCATGAGATCTCTGTCAGGCTCATCCTGCGTTCGGTCGATCGATTCATGGGTATCAAGCCCAAGCTGAACCAGCCCGGTTACTAATGTGAACAGCTCTATGCCTTTCAGATCGGCAGAGGAACCGTGACTCAAAAAAATATATAACAAATGACCACGCCCGTCTGAAAACGGCGGCAAATCCGTATGCCGCTGAATCATGTCGTAGTCTGTATAAGGTTTAGCCAGTTGGGGTATGCGGTACGGTTTCATTTCAGCCTCCGGAGCCATTGACGTTATGACAATCTTTGTTCACAATCTTGTCTATTATATCACATGTTTTTTGGTCACGCACTGTGAGCTCACCTAGTTTATTTTACCCAGACTGGGGATATATGAAATGCTTCTTCCAGAGCTCGCTCTCACTGATACGCAGTCCATTCTTAAGGGATTCCGGAAGTGGACGGCTTGCGGCGCTCTGGAGAGCTTCCTGCAGTACGGGGGACCATTCACCGCGCCGGATATCACCTGCTAGCAGCAGACGGCGGCTATCCAGCCAGTTGTCCTCAGCAACAATCCGGAGCAGCAGCTGATCTACATTTACGGTCTCCTGAAAGGCAAAAGAAATAGCTAAGGCCATATTCTGATAAATCACCTGCGGCTCAGGGCCATTGCCGGTCACCTTCAGATCCAGAGAGAGAACCTTCCCTTTCAACCCCACCCGGTCAATGGAGAGGGTTAAAGGAAGCTCCTCCAGCAGATCTACAAGGTTATTGTTCCCCAGAACAACACCTTCATCGCTGAAGACCTCTACTGCTCCATACTTACGATGCAAGGAAGGCTCAAACGTAGCTAACTGCGGAAGAAGAAGCACGGTAGCCGCAGATATAAGGACTGTGACTGCTGTTCCAATTAGCCAGCTCCTGTTCATGACAAGCCCCCTTATCATTCATGGTTGCCGCCTCTTGGAACGAATATTCGGAAATTGAGACATGGCTATCTTTAGATATATTTTGAAAAAAAGCAGGCTATGCCTGCTTTTCAGCTTTCACTTTCCAATTGTCCGTGTTTGCTCCATACTTCGGCCTTGCCGCGGATTTTCATGGCTGAGGTATGATCGGTAAATTGTGCGATGAGCACTTCACCCTTGTCCAGCTTTTCCGTATGATGAAAGCGTGTGTCCAGTCCTCGGGTGAGCCCAATAACCTGTACGCCGTTCTCTTTGGCTTTGATTACAATATAGTCGCTGCCTGCCGGGGCGGGATTAACGCCATTATTCTTCTCGGTCATGTAGAACCCTCCTATAAGTAATTTGCGGGCATATCATACCCTCTCAACAACAAATGCCGCCTTGGAGGGCGGCATCGTTATTACTCAGAAAGACTATGGGATAGATATGTAGAAATCTCTATTTGATTCCGTCTTTAAGAGCTTTACCCGGTTTGAATGCCGGTACCTTGCTCGAAGGAATTTCGATTTCTTCACCAGTCTGCGGGTTACGGCCTTTACGTGCGGAACGTTCGCGCACTTCAAAGTTTCCGAATCCAACCAGCTGTACTTTATCTCCGCTTTGCAGAGCTCCAGTGATAGCTTCGAAAACGGCGTCTACCGCTTTAGTAGCATCTTTCTTGGGAAGTTCAGTTGCTTCTGTAACTACGTTGATCAAATCTGATTTGTTCATGTATTCTCACCTCCCTGGGCAAATTTCCGGTATCATACACTGTTTCCGTTTCAACGCAAATTATACGTGATAATCCCGTTATTACTAGATATCAGCACTTCTATTCCTAGAAGCGCAACAAACTTATAGTAATACAGCCCACCCAGAATTTCAAGGCGTTAGTCAAAAAAGGAGAAGAAAGTAGCATTTTTGCCCTCTAAATAATGGGTTCAAGTAATCATTTGCACAAAAAACAGAGCAGGATCGCTCCCGCTCTGTTCTCTTGCACTCTATGATTTTTTTAGAGAATGATAGCGATGAGGCCGCCTGAACCCTCATTGATGATCCGTCCCAATGTTTCCTGCAACTTATAGCGGGCGTTATCCGGCATCATAGCGATTTTCCCTTGAATACCTTCACGCACGATGGAGTGCAGCGAGCGGCCAAAAATATCGGATTCCCATATCTTAATCGGATCATTCTCAAAATCCTGCATCAGATACCGTACCAGTTCTTCACTCTGCTTCTCCGTGCCAATAATTGGGGAGAATTCAGATTCAACATCCACCCGAATCATATGAATAGACGGGGCAGTAGCTTTCAGCCTTACTCCAAAGCGCGAGCCTTGACGGATCAACTCCGGCTCATCGAGCGCCATTTCGGCGAGTGATGGGGCAGCTATCCCGTAACCCGTCGTCTTCACCATTTCCAGTGCCTCTGAGAAGCGGTCATATTCCCGTTTGGCATGCGAGAAATCCTGCATCAGCTGCAGCAGATGGTCCTTACCGCGGATTTCTACACCCACTATCTCCATCAGAACCTGATCATAGAGCTCCTCAGGCGCGTATAAGTCGATCTCTGCCACACCTTGACCCATATTCATACCGCTGAGTCCGGCCCGGTCAATGAAGTCATATTCCGTGAATTGTGATACGAGCCGGTCGACATCACGCAACCGACGGATATCCTTCACCGTGTCACGGACGGAATTCTCGTAACTGCTGCGCAGCCAGTGATTCTCGCCAAGTACCATCACCCAGCTCGGAAGATTCACATTCACCTCGTGAACCGGGAATTCATAAAGAACTTCACGGAGGACGCCAGTTACGTCGTCTTCGGTCATATTCGCTGCACTGAGTGTCATGACCGGGATATCATATTTGGCAGCCAGCTCACTGCGGAGCTGCTGAGCCTCTTCACTGCGCGGTCGGGTCGAGTTGATCACAAGTACAAACGGTTTGCCGACCTCCTTCAGCTCAGCGATTACACGCTCTTCAGAATCCACATAGGAGTGGCGCGGAATTTCAGCTATAGTACCATCTGTAGTCACTACTACACCCAGCGTGGAATGCTCCTGAATGACTTTGCGTGTACCTATTTCCGCTGCTTCCTGAAAAGGAATCGGCTCCTCAAACCAAGGTGTGGATATCATTCGGGGACCGTTTTCATCCTCATATCCTTTGGCTCCTTCAACAGCATACCCTACACAATCTACCAGCCGGACATTGACCTCCAGCCCTTCCGCCACCTTAATCTGCACCGCATTGTTAGGCACAAATTTAGGCTCTGTTGTCATGATTGTTTTACCTGCCGCGCTTTGCGGAAGCTCATCCACCGCTCTAACCCGATCCGCCTCATTCGTAATGTTCGGCAAGACGATCGTTTCCATAAAACGTTTGATGAATGTTGATTTCCCCGTGCGAACCGCGCCGACGACGCCAAGATAAATGTCTCCGCCGGTACGCTCGGCAATGTCCTTGAAAATATCCACTTTTTCCAAAAGAGATCCCCTCCTCATATTACTCCGAAGAAAAAATGCCTGAAGAGCATCGACTTCGCGTTCCGCCGGCAATCTGACCTTTGCAGGACACCTACCGGACTGACATTGTCCGCCAGGGAGCCTAGCTGCTGACTAAAGGGCGGAACCTGCATTGCCCCACGCTTAACTCCGAATGCTCGGACATGCATTTGGACTAGTATCATCATATGTATCCAGAACGGATTTATGACCCGCTACCCGCGCAATTTTTATCGGAATTTCGTAAAATCAGCCACTGCGCCTGCAGAACGTCATGACGCCCGGAAGCCTTCTCAGCTAGCCTATGAGGTGAATCTGGGAGATAGAACCTTTCTTTTGTGAAGAAGCCTTGTTTGTAGCATTAAAGTAGAGGGGGCTGGGGAACAGGCTGGCCATTCACCCAGAAATAAGGCAGGGATTTGACAGGCACATAATAAGAGGCCTGCTCCAATTGGAGACGCAGATCTGTATTTTTTATAGGAGTGGTAGAATTTTTCTGTATCGCCGTCTGAATATCGATGCTGTAATCCACATAAACAGTGCCGCTTTTATCCATGATGAATGGCAACAGCCGGCCTGAATAAATGCTATTCAGTGTGATCGAATCCGTACCCGCTTTCCGGGCAGCAATCGTGAACAAACCCGGATATATCTCCTGATCTGCCGGGAGATTGCCGCTATGCGCAGACTTATACCGGTTTATCTGGCGCTGTACATCATTCACCTTTTGTACCGTTATCAGGTCCATCAGTTTTACCGCTGGATCGTGCTCTTCATCCAAAATAAGAAAATAAGAGCTGCCCCCTTTTTCAAAGGCTGCTGCTGGAATTTCATCCAGATATCCCGTTTGTTGCAGCTTGTCCAGATCAACTAAGAATTTCTCATATCTGGGTGTAGCCTCATCAGCATTTAGAATAGGCAGCAATCCTTCTTGCTGCTGGTAATCATCCACTGCTGCCTGTACCCGCTGTACGCTCTCACGGTAGCTTCCTCCCGCCTTTTCCTTCTCAGGATACATACAGCCGGCAATCGGGCCTGCCAAAAGGATGAATACCACCAATAGAACGCTTCTACTGTGTAATTTTTGCTTGTTGTTCCGCTTCATATAGCGCATCATACCCGCACCCCGCCTTTCTTAAAGTCGTCGCTAACAGGACTACCAGAGCTCATCCTCTTCCCCGCGGCGGGCTGCTTCGAGCTTACGCCTCACGGCAGCTTTGAGCGGGTCCTCAGGAGTAAGCACAGTAACATCACCCCATACGGCCGCCTGACAGGCCAGTCGGACCCCTTCATCCAGCAGACCGCCCAGTTTTCGCCGTTCGGCATCACCAGCTGGTCTCAACCCTGCGATATATTCTTCAGTTACCTTCACTTTGCACATCAGACAGCCGGCTTTTCCGCCGCAACGGGTAGTGATAGAAACTCCTGCTTTGCGTGATGCCTCCAGCAGAGAGGTTCCTTGCGTGACAACGGCTTTTCGCCCCTCCGGCTGAAACGTGACGGTCCATCCCTTTTGGCGTTTCATGCTGCAGCTTCCTTCCTTAACTTTATGGAATAGATTTGATTTCATTGGAACAGACAAGCAGCCCTGAAGCTTCAATTAAATGTAAATGCTTACATAATCGAAGCGGCTCCACCCAGCAAGCCAATAATCATAATGACGAAGGCAACTACAGACAAAACACCCCTTAACAGCCCTTTGGTCTTGCTGCGGGCAAAAGTAATCAAAAACACGGATAATCCCATAATTAGAACTGCGGCAAGTGACAACCACATCTTTGTCATCGGGTCCATATCAATTGCTACCCCCATTCTGCTAATTTGGATTGCGAATATTATAGCATGAAACACTGTCCATTTCTGAATGATATCCTCCTGATTTCATACAAAAAAAAGAGCAGAGATCCACAGAATCTGAGGGATTCCGGATCTTCTGCTCTTTTACATGAAGCCCAAGCTATTTTTTTAGCATCATTTTCATTAAAGACTCCATTGTGCCTGAATTCGCGCCGCCTTTTTTGACAGCATTGATAATCTCCTGCACAGTAGCTTCACTAACTGGCACCTTGGCCATTGATGACACCTGCTTGATCAACTGGCGGAGCTGGGCTTCATTCTGCGTAGTTCCCGGCTTGACCGTACTGGCCAGCTTCTTCACGGCGCCTTCCGTGATGTTCTTTCCCGCCTTTTTGTTAATGGCGTTCAAAGCATCCTTGGAAAAATCTCTGCTCATTCTTCATCCCTCCTCCGTCAATCCCCATTACAACATATGAGTATTTCCGGCAAAAGGTGAACGTCGAACATCTTCAGGAATGCCACTGTTCCCATGTTTCCTGTGAGATGGCTTCCATTTCCGTCTTGCGGTCCCTTCCCATCAAGGCTTCTACCGCGCTGCGTGGAGACTTCCCTTGGAACAATACGTGGTATATCTGATCCGTAATTGGCATTTGCACTTTTAGCTTAAGCGAAATCGCATAGGCTGCTTCCGTTGTGCGTATACCTTCGACCACCATACCCATGGATTCAAGCACTTCAGCCAAAGGTTTGCCCTGGCCGAGCATGGATCCCGCCCGCCAGTTGCGGCTATGCTTGCTGGTTGCTGTTACCACCAGATCACCGAGCCCTGCCAGGCCGGAGAAAGTCAGGGGATTAGCTCCAAGTTCTACGCCAACACGCGAGATTTCTGCCAGCCCACGGGTAAGCAGCGCGGCCTTGGCATTGTCTCCGAAGCCCAGACCGTCTGATAAACCAGCGCCGAGTGCGATAATATTCTTCAACGCTCCAGCCAATTCTACGCCAACCTGGTCCCTGTTCGTATACACCCTGAAATCATTATTGATGAAAAGCTCCTGCGCAGCAGCTGCGCGGTTCTCATCCGGCGAAGCCACAACTACTGTAGTCGGACACAGACGAACAACCTCTTCGGCGTGACTAGGTCCTGAGAGAACTACGATCTCCCCTTCATTACAGCTAAGCTCCTCAGAGATTACCGTGGACATCCGCTTCATAGTTTCCGTCTCGAAGCCCTTGGTAGCATGAATGCAGAGCATGTCTTCCTTCCAGAAAGGTCTCAGCGCACGGGCAACCTGTCGCATCCCCGAGGAAGGCGCAACAATAACAACCGCCTTGGAACCCTTAACGGCAGTTTCCATATCTGTAGTAGCAATAATGTTCGTAGGCAGTGAAATGTCGGGAAGATAATGCTGGTTCGTATGCGAATGATTGATCTCGTCAGCTTGTTCAGGTCTCCGTGTCCACAGATAAACTTCCGAGTGGTTAGCCGCCAGCACAGATGCCAGCGCAGTTCCCCAACTGCCCGCGACCAGCACGGTTACTTTATCAGACAACCCGGTTCCCCTCCTTGACCTTCGAGCCAATTTTATTCTCCCGCCCCTGGCTAATCTTCACGATATTACTCCGGTGCCGCCAGAAAGCAAAGAGGGCAATAATAAGACTACCCCACAACTCAGGTGTTGTAAAATCACTAAAAAGAAGGATCACCGGGGTCAGCGCTACGAATAGAAGCGAGCCAAGAGATACGTATTTGGTGATCACAATCGCTACAATGGCAACTATCCCGGCGATCACTGCTGGCCAAAAACAAAGCGTAGCCATAACGCCAATAGTAGTTGCAATGCCTTTGCCTCCGCGAAAATGAAAATAGAGGGGCCAGTTGTGACCGATTATGGCTGCGATCCCACAAGCCACAGCAACCCACGTCCCCCAGCCGCCAGCCCAGGTTCCGAGCCAGACAGCAGCAATTCCTTTCATTACATCCAGTACCAGCACAAGAATTGCCGGCCCTTTCCCCATCACACGCAGTGTATTGGTCGCACCTGCATTTCCGCTGCCGTATTGCCGGATATCCACACCTTTGAGCAGGCGGACCAATAACACACTGAAGCTGACGGAACCAAGCAAATAGCTTACTACGATAACCAGAAGTTCAAACGCCACTGTCTTCTCCCCTAACCTTCGTTCTCGGATTTGCGCCGTGTAAAGAGACGGATCGGTGTGCCCTCAAAATTGAATGCTGCGCGGATTTTATTCTCCAGATAACGTTCATAGGAGAAGTGCATCAGCGAAGGATCATTCACAAACACCACTATCGTTGGCGGCTTCACAGCCACCTGGGTCACATAGTTGATGCGCAGGCGGCGGCCTTTATCCGTTGGCGGAGGATTGATGGCGACTGCATCGGACACCACATCATTGACAAGATGTGTCGTAATCCGCAGCGCATGCTGCTGGGCTACGTGCTGAACCACCGGAAGCAGCTTCTGGAGGCGCTGTTTGGTAAGCGCAGACAAAAAGACAACAGGCGCATAGCTCATAAACAGGAAGTGATCCCGAATATTCGTCTCAAAGTTCTGCATCGTCTTATCGTCCTTCTCGACAGCATCCCACTTGTTGACTACAAAAATCGAAGCCTTGCCTGCATCATGAGCATAACCTGCAATATGCTTGTCCTGGTCGATAATACCTTCTTCACCGTTGATAACCACAAGCACAACGTCAGCGCGCTCAATAGCCTTCATGGCCCGCATAACACTGTATTTCTCCGTGTTTTCATAGACCTTGCCGCGTTTGCGCATGCCTGCAGTATCGATCAGCACATAACGCTGGCCGTCCCGCTCAAAAGGTGTATCAATGGCGTCGCGCGTGGTACCGGCAACATCACTGACAATTACCCGTTCTTCTCCTAAAATAGCGTTGACCAAGGAGGATTTGCCAACATTCGGACGCCCAATTAGTGCAACACGGATGACATCATCATCATATTCCTCATCGGTTTTCTCTGGCAGACGTTCAACAACCACATCGAGCAGATCGCCGATACCTGTACCATGGCTACCTGATATCCCGATGGGATCACCAATTCCAAGGCTGTAGAATTCATAAATATCCTCTGTACGTTTCATGTTGTCAACTTTATTAATGGCCAGGACAATCGGCTTACCGGATCGGAAAAGAATTTGCGCAACCTCTTCATCCGAATTGGTTAATCCGGTTTTTGCCTCGCACATAAAGACGATGACATCTGCTTCTTCGATCGCCAGCTCCGCCTGAACGCGGATGGACTTCAGAATGGCATCCTCACCGTCAATTTCAATACCTCCAGTATCAATTACGCTGAAGGATTTGCCGTTCCAATCAGAAACGCCATAGATCCGGTCACGTGTGATTCCCGGTTTATCTTCTACAATGGCCAGTCTATCACCAATTAGCCTGTTAAATATCGTCGATTTACCGACGTTAGGCCTCCCAACAATGGCCACAACGGGTCTTGCCATATTCATTCCTCCTGTCATCCTTACGCTACTCATCATAGCAAAAAACGCTCTAATTGGCTAACATAGTTACCACTAATCTTTCCATTTGAGCGGTCTGTAAAACATAATCGGCGAACCCCCGTATCGAGGGTTCGCCGATTACTTTACCCATATATGTGTAAATACGAAGGGATTAGTTATTGCCCTTGAATTTATCCAGCTTGTCACCGAAACGTTCAGCCAATGTGAAGCTGAGGCCTTCATTGCTGAGCGACACGTTAGGGTTGTTCAGCACTTCTTTAGGCGCTCTGTCTCTGTTGTTGCTGCGTTCTGGTCTAGCCACCTGTGCTGGGGCTTCTTCGGTTTCCTTGATGCTGAGGCTTACACGCTTCTCAGAAGGGTTGAAGTCCAGAACTTTAACCTGTACTTCCTGTCCTTCTTTTAGCACTTCATGCGGAGTACCGATGTGCTTGTGGGAAATCTGAGAGATGTGTACAAGACCTTCTACACCTGGAAGAAGTTCAACAAATGCACCGAAGTTCACAAGGCGCTTAACTTCACCTGTTACTACGTCGCCAATGTTGATTTTGCCTGCTGCAGAATCCCAAGGACCTGGAGCAGCTGCTTTGATGCTGAGGCTAATTTTTCCTTTTTCAGGATCAACCTTAAGTACTTTAACTTTAACTTTTTCGCCTTCGGATACAACATCAGAAGGTTTCTCAACGTGGTTCCAAGCAATCTCGGATACGTGAACCAGACCATCAACGCCGCCCACATCAACAAACGCGCCGAATTGAGTCAGACGTTGCACGGTACCTTCGATAATTTGTCCTTCAGACAGCTCGGACATAATCTTCTGTTTGTTGGCTTCGAATTCTTCTTCAAGAACTTCTTTGGCAGAAAGAATAACTTTGCTGTTCTCACGGTCCAGTTCTTTCACTTTCACACGCAGTGTGCGGCCTTTGTAGTCACTGAAATCTTCTACAAAGTGACGTTCAACCATGGAAGCTGGAATAAATCCGCGTGCGCCAACATCAGCCACGAGACCACCCTTTACAACGTCAGCAACAGTTACTTCGAACGATTCTTGGGAAGCAAAATACTTTTCGAGATCTTCCCATGATTTTTCGCTGTCTACTGCACGTTTGGAAAGCACCAGGCTCTCCTTGTTGTCGTTGATGCTGACTACCTTGCATTCCACTTCTTGTCCAACTTCAACCGCTGCTGCAGCGTTGTCCAGTTGTACGGAAGACAATTCGCGAATAGGAATAACGCCGTCGTATTTATATCCAATGCTTACATAAGCTTGGTTATCTTCGATTTTGACGATTGTTCCTTTCACGGTATCGCCTTTTTTCAAAGAAATGATCTCCAAACCTTCTTGGCTAGTCACTTCTTCTTCATTGCTGGCAACTTCTTCTGTAGCACCGTTGTTCTCTGCTGCTGCGGTTTCCACAGTTTCAGTTGCTTCTACGGCTCCATTGTTTTCTACATTAGCCGCAGTTTCCTGATTTTTAGTTTCTTCAGACATGTGATTACCCTCCTCGATTCAAAACCCCATTTATTTAAACCCGCGTATAGCAGAGTTCAAAACAAGCATTGCATGATATCACTTACACTTTCACGTTAGTATGTTCCAAAAATTAGCGGTTATGCCGATATTATAATCAGTGGAACATCCATACGCCTGCCATACATTAATTCACAGTAGGCTGGCCGGTCTTTGACATCTCATGTATCCGTCCCATAATGACATCAGTGACTTCTTCAAGAGATTCACTGCCTGCTCCGGCGAATGAACTGAGATCTATGGGAGCCCCATAAATGACAGTGATCCGGCGAAAAGGCTTGTAAGAACCGACAATAGCGGCAGGAACAACTGCTGCACCGCTGCGAAGCGCAAAACTCGCTGCGCCTTTTTTGGCCACACCGGAGTCAGAGTTTCGTGTCCCTTCCGGAAAGATACCCATAACATTACCGCTGCGAAGCGTATTAAGGGCCGTTTTGATGGATTCTTTGCTCACGCCGCCACGTTTGACAGGAAAAGCGCCCAATTTATTGATGAGCCAGCCTAATACAGGAACCTTAAATAGCTCCGCTTTGGCCATATACTTAACCTGACGATTCAGCTTGATCCCAATAGTCATCGGATCCAGTAAGCTGATATGATTGGCGCACAGCAGAACTCCGCCTTCCTCCGGCACATTCTCTTTTCCTATTATCCTAAGCGGAAAGAAAACGGCATAAATCAAGCGAAGCAATCCACGGCAAATGACATAAATCATAAATGATTTCTCTCCCCGTCCACATATGATCTGCAGTGGGATACAATGGCTTCCACAACTTGTTGGATATCCATATGCGTCGTATCCAGAAGAATTGCATCCTCTGCACGGCGCAGCGGTGAAATCTCCCGTCCTTCATCCAGACGGTCCCGCGCGGCAATATCGTGTTCAAGCTGCTGGAGCGTCACTGTTTCCGCATCTTTCAGTTCCTTGTAGCGGCGGAGAGCCCGCTCTTCCACACTTGCCGTCATGAAAATCTTCACTTCGGCATCCGGTAGTACAGTCGTACCGATATCTCGGCCGTCCATCACAACTCCCTTGCGGAGCGCCATCTGGCGCTGCAAATGGCTCAGTCTGGATCTTACACCCTCGATTTTCGAATACTGCGATACTTGGCCGCTAACCTGAAGACTGCGAATATGCGGAGTCACGTTTTCCCCATTAATCAGCACCTTCTGCACGTCCTGTTCCGGGATCAATTCGATCACCATATCGCGGACCTTTTGGTCCACTAGATGATCATCTTCAGCCGGAATGCCTTCACGGATCATATACCAGGTAATCGCACGGTACATTGCTCCAGTATCGACATAAATGTAAGACAGCTTCTGGGCTACCAAACGGGCAACAGTGCTCTTGCCTGCCCCGGCAGGTCCGTCGATGGCGACGTTAATTCTGTCGTAAGTATGTGTACCCTGCCTATCCAACGGGGCATTCCTCCTCAAACACTCTTTCAGTCAAGAAAATACAAGCTTGCTGATTTTATCAAGAAAAAAGCAGGCATTGCCTGCGACTTATAAAATTATACCACAGGTTAACCCTCAGTGCAAAATGACACAGAGGTATTTGTATAGAAAAAAGCGTTATTTTATGCCTTTTTTTGCTCTGCTCACCGGTTGCGGAAATCAAACTGGCGTTCAAAACAGAAACGTATAATTTTTTGCCGTTCCGAATCGGTAATCGCTGCGAACTTCACCATCACGAGCTTTCGCCCCGTATCCAAAGTCTTAACCCGGACAATCTCACCTTCAAAGTTCACATGCTCTGTGCTGCCGTTCCGGTATGGAACCAATAGCCAGCAGAATAGCTTGCCCCCCACTTCAGGCTGCACCTTGGAATCGCTAAGAAAGGACGTTCCTCCCCCGCCGATATCTTCAGTACGCACCAGGTAACGGCTGCCCAGTGAGTCTTTCACCGCAAGCTCAAGCTCTGCGTTCACGCGGAAGAAGCTTCGGCGCTGGACCTTGAAGATAGAGTCTTTATCCGGCTTCTGTATTCGTACCATGCGGATCACATCTTCCTTGAAGCCTACCACATGGGTATTAAAGTAATTTTTGATACCGCCTTCCGTCAGAAAATGCACGGACAGCTCATCCCCTATAAACAGTTTTTTCAACTTACCGTTACTTTCCTGCATCGGGATTTCGATCAAAAAAGCCTCATCTTCAAGCTCTGCAATTCTCGATCTATATTCCACTTCTGCTTCTGCAGCATCACTTGAAGCAACCTGTATGTATAGATATTCGTTAATTTTGGGATACAAACCTGTCACCGCCACATGATTAGTATTTATTCTAAAATAGATTATAGCATGGAGATTTAATGCTCGGTGAGAAATATTATTCTGATTTTGAAATAACAAAAAGGTGCGTTCCACACGGGAACTGCACCTTTCAGTTTGGTTATTGCTTTTAAGCGTAAATATGTTATTTATCCTGTGCGCCTGAAGATGTCCTGGCCTCTTCGACTGCCTCCTCGTGACCGTCTTCAGCGTTTAAGTAAATCCGGTACTGTGAGCCGTTGATTCTGCCTCCAAACTCATAGGTGAGCACCTCTTCGGCATCCTCATTCTCTATCCAGGCTAACCTGCTATATAGAACCTTATATTCCGGATTCAGCATTTTTTGGGCAGCAGCCAAAGTCAGAGTCGGTTTGGGTATCACTCTCTTCTTCTGACGCTCACGGACGTAATCACTCGCCTGAAATCCTGTGGGTTCTCCAGTATCTAATCCAACGCGAAGCGTCATCTTTTCAGGATAGAGCAGAACGCCGTTACGGCTGGTGACGAAGGTCAAATTACCCAGATTATCGTATCGGTCCGCGCTAACAGCGGTCATATCCGGATATCCTTTTTTCTTCAGGAATTCTCCCGCTTTGGCAACAGACTGATTCATCGAAACCTTAGCCGGACCTACGTTCCGATTGTCATTGTAGGAGATGAGCAACCCGCCATTTACGGTAAAATCCATACTGATCGGCTCTTTATGATCTTTGCTGGTTACTACTGCGGTATACGACGCCCATTCGGTTCCTTTGCCGTTTTCCTTGATCTCAACACTCGGATTCCCGGTGATATCCGCAAATTTGATCGCTTTGCGCTTCACATCTTCTACGGTAACCGGCTTACCGCTTAGCTTCTTCACAGAGCGTTTATTATAAATACTGGCCACAGAAGGACCGTAATCCAGCTCAGGATAAGCGGCTACCCGTTTGTCCACGGTTTTGAACCCATCGATAATCGTGTTGTCTTCCGCTTTCTCCTCTGTTGCCAGCGCAGATTCCACATCCATCCAGCGCAGCCTGTTTGTGATTACCTTATTTTGAACCTCCTGAAGATCCTTGGAGATTTCACCCGAGTTCTTATAGAGTGCCTTTAGATTACCCATTTCATTGTCTGTAAGAGGCTTTTTGGTAAAATCACGCACGGCCGCTTTATAAGAGAAGTTGGAGATTTTGGACAAGAACTCCTCCGTCTCACTGAACGGCAGCAGGGTAAGAGGCAGCTGATTGATCTCATTCTGCGCTTCACTGGTCAGCCTCCAGACATTCACAAGCCCCTTGCGGTGCATACCACTCGACGTATTGTTGACTGCCAGTGTATTCCCAAGCTCACCATGAAGCTGCTCCATGTGATAAGAAAGGTCATGAAAAGCGCGCTGATATTGGTTCTCCGCTTTGATGAGAATCGAGTTCTTCTCCTGGTTCTCCTGGTACCCCCACACTAACGCACCAATCAGCAGCAGCGTGGTAATCGGGAACATTAAGGCACTTAATCTTTTGTACATAGGACCGCAAGACTCCCTTCAATAGCTTATTGCCGTTAGTTTGACAATAACTGAGAAGTCTTATGCACCCAAATGATCTGCAAATCAAAAAAGGGAACCCTACCAAAAAACATGTTAAGCCCGCTCTTCAATTTCAAAGCCGCTGCTGCTGTTGCACAGACACTGTTTGAATCCGGTCTGAATCACCCCATGCTCTTTGTTCCCTCTTAAAATGTAGCTTTCACCGCAATGTTTGCAAACAATCCTAACCTTTACACGCAAAAAAGACACCTCGCTCCTTCCTGGAATTCCTTGCTTACGGAACTACCTTTCAGGTATAAGTGTGTCCATCTCTACTAGAGGTTAATCTCTTCTTCACGCTTCAGGAACCGGAACGGAGAACGGTTGTTGGCCCGTGCCACCTTTCCCATGCCCCCATACCATAATACAGCCATCAACGGGACGATAAACCAGATCCAGGTATTGGTCATGGTCGTAAGGATAAAGTCATAAATACCGTGCCACAGCCAAGGCAGCAGCAGGGACATGATCAATATCCCCTTTGTTTTGACGCCCCCCGAGAACTTGGCCCTGCCCATATGGTAGCCCATAATAACCCCGAACATGGCATGACCCGATACCGGAAGCAGCGCCCGCATAAACATAGATCCGATTGAAGCGTGGCTGTACCAGGCATACATTACATTCTCCAAAGTTGCGAAACCGAGCGAAATCGCTACGGCATATAGTATTCCATCATAAGGCTCGTCAAATTCGGTATGATTGTAGATCATATGGTACAGCACAAACCACTTCAGGCCTTCTTCCACACCGGAGGAGATCAGAAAGGAATCAACGTATGGCCCGCCATCCAGTCCAAGCACAAGGCCTCTTTGGATAATCATAATAGGAAAAACAATCAACAGTCCTAGCAAAAACACCTTCAGGACTATAAGAAGCGGCTCCTGATCATACTTGTCCTTAAGATAGAAAAAAGTCAGCAGCGCAAGTCCCGGTGCTACTGCTGACGAAATGACCGATAACAAAAGCACCGATTACCCTCCCTGCGCTCTCAGACTTCATGTCCCTCATATTCAGAATTCCATAAGTAATAGCAAGAAAGGGATCAAAGATAACTTTGTTCCCCTTCTATCGTCATTGCTGGCGTTTAAAATGAGTGCAGATTAATTCTATTGCATTTTCTTGCATAACCGTCTTCCCGTATTCAGACAAAACGGCTTCAGTTACAGGCGATGAGTCCCCGAACTCGGAGAGTACACCCACTAGACCAGATAATGCAGTTTCTTCAAATTCCTTCGGATCAAAGTAGAGATACCATATATCATTATAAGAATACAGTTTTCCTTGAGAAGTAATATTGCCGAGGAGCACATGAGCCGCTTCAACCAAAGCCTCAAAATCGCGGAATGCATATACAATGGAGTCGCTTTGTTCTAGAGTAACTTCCATTTCATAAATCTCTTCGGGTAATTCTTCTTCACCGGATACACCGTACTGATGGTGATCATATTTCCCCCTAGTCACTATAACGACCATACCTTGTGCGGGCAATGCGAATACTTCCACGGCAAGCGGACCGGTAGCGTCAAAACCAAGTTCACTGTACGCTTGATCCATCATTTCCGTAAACAAGTCATGCACCTTGGGAACTTCCTGCCACATATCTTCCTTCTGGATGCCCCGCTCGCTCAGGTCGTCAAAAGTGAGGAAAATCCGTATCTTATCTTGACTTAATCGCTCTATTCTCATGACAGGATCCTCCTTTTGCAAGCTCATTTATTATAATGTATGATGAGTCCCGAGTAATGAGCCAAAAATGGTTACTATGTATGTATGTTATCATTTTGACACAGCAAATGCACGTAAATAAAAAATTATTTCTTCCCAAATCTAAAGAGATATTCTTGAAAAAAAGAATCATTTTGCGGACGCTAGTCCCCAAAATGATTCTGCAGTAATATTTTGCGTTTACAATCCCGGTATGGCGGTATGTGTATCCTTGAGAATCTGCTCTACTTCATGCTTCACATCAGGGTTGCTGCGGATGAAATCCTTCAGCATTTTAAGATTGGCTTCTCTGGATTTAACCGTCGACTCCACCTTGTGTTCGTTATTGCCAGCGGAGGCATGCGTGCTGGTATCCTTATTGCCGCCAGCAGCAGCATTTCCAGCTGCCGTACTGCCAAAACCAGTCATAGCCATGTTCATGATTTTGTCCTTTGCCTTTTCGCCAGCCCCGTTCATCAGACCGTCCGGCTGAAGCAAATTGGACATCATGGCTCCGCGTTTTTTGGACATCATCATACTTATTGTAGCACCCAGCAGCACTCCGCTAAAAAATGACGAAGTATTCATATCTCTAACCTCCTTGTATGGTAAAATCATGCTTAGTGTTCGCGGAAAGAATCCGGCTCATACAACTTAACAACAAGAAAGCGAGATGAAATAAGTGGGTAAAGCAACCTCAGCGCTACTGCTGTCCGTTCTTCTGCTGTCCGCATGCAGTAGCGGAGCTAATGAAAATGCAGGGCCAGTTACGACAGAGCAGCCTCCAGCGGCTACATTACAGGCAGCACCGGAATCATCGCCACAGGCAAGCACCAGCCCTGAATCAAGCGCGACTCCTGAAGCGATACCTTCAGAGGCTCCAGCAGCAAGCTCCACTCCGCTATCACAAGCGGATAATGAAACTGGAACCAGTAAAGAACCCGTTAACAATGCCGCTGCAGAGATTCCGCTGCTCTATCATATGAACAAAAATTATGACATTATCCCCAATGCGGAAGGCACTGCCAAAAAAGTAATCCTGCTCACCTTCGATGATGGCCCAAAGGACGCAAAAATGATTAACCCTTTGATGGATACACTCGACAAGCACCATGCCAAAGCCATCTTCTTTGTGAATGGTTACCGGGTGAAAGAACATCCTGAACTCCTCAAGCTCATTCATAGCCGGGGCGGTATTATCGGCAATCACAGCTGGGATCATATCGTATTGAAGGATAAATCCTACACTGAAGTCAAGAAGCAAATTGAGGACGTACAGGCCATTGTTAAAGAAGTTACTGGCGATACCCCGGCGTTTTTCCGTCCCCCGCATGGAGCGGGCGGTGATGTTGGCAAGAAAATTGCTGCCGAGAACGGCATGCTCTATATGACCTGGTCTGTAGGTTCACTGGATTGGGAGATGAAAGAGAAAGATAGCGGCAAAACAGCGAAGCTGATCTCGAACGTTACAGGCCAGCTCCACTCCGGCAGTAATATTCTAATGCATGAACTTCCTTGGACGGTAGAAGCACTGGACACTCTATTGACAACACTTGAAGGCAAGGGTTACAGCTTCGTAGATCCGAGCAGCATTGAACTAAAAATGCGTTAAGCTGTATTAATTAATAACATCAGAAGTATTTGGCCGCATTTAAAAAGGTATCCCTTGCTGAATTCGCAGGAGATACCTTTTTTCTATTCTTTAGCCGCTGACACCCTGATCATTTCCTCTAAGAAGTGTGATCACATGCATTTCAGATGGACTCCCCCAGCGAAGTGGCAGATGTGCAGTTCCAAATCCCCGGCTGATCAAGATTTTGACCTTGGTTTTAGAGCCTTCTTTTCTCGGAAGCACATAATGCCCAGCGTTATATTGCCTGTAAAAGGGGTCAACATGGCGGTGGCCCATAAAAGGTAAAACCACCTGTCCCCCGTGCGTGTGACCGGCCAGCACCAGATCCGCTGGAATCTCCGATTGCACCGAGAGCCACAGTGGATCATGTACTAGGATAATTCGGCAGAGTGAAGACTCTGGTCCTTGAGGTGGTGGTAAAGGCTGATACGCTTTTTTACCCCCCTTCTGCGGATAATCAACACCAGTCAGAAGCAGTCTGCTCCCATCATTCTCCATGATGACATTCTCATCCTGCAGCAAAACAGCCCCGCTCCCACGTATGATGTTGTCTACAAGAGAAATATTCGCCCTGTAATCATGATTACCGTGCACCGCATATACCGGTGCCAGTCCCGTCACCAGCTTCATATTATCGTAGAGACGGTTAATGGACCCGCTCTTTTCCGTCAGGTCCCCTCCAAGGAAGACCGCATCCACTCTCCCTCTCAAAGGACTTAGGAGTTTTAACGGCAGGCGCCTCCGGTGAATATCCGAAATAAAAAGAATGCGGAAGCCTTCAAAAGCCTCAGGTAATGCTTCAAGAAATATTTCCTCGGCAATAATCCGGCTTCTGAATGCTTCCACAAACATCATAGCCAGTACCACTGCAGACAGCAGCACAAAGCCCGACAAAATACCCAGTAACCAGGAGGTTACCATAGTGTATTCAAATCTGGAGCCCCAATAAGACCCCAATACAAAAGGAAAATAAGCAAAAGTAAAAAAATTACAATCAATGAGTTTATGAACATCTTACTTAACCGGAGACGTTCTGAAGGGTAGCTCTCTGCACGTGAAGGCGTTGAATTTTCTTCATCCACCAGACTTTCTTCCCGTTTCACCTGTTTTATAGGCTGTACCGAGGAATGGCGTTTTTTTCTCGACAAGGTTCCGGCTGCTGCTACAGGAGAATCAGCAACCAATGGTGCGGTTGATGGGTGCTGCGATTTTGTTCTTTTTCTCACTGAAACAGATTGTTCGTCTCTATTCGTTTTTTTGCGGGACTTCACCCGGCTAAGTTCTTCACTCATGACTCCCTCCGGTAACGGATCACAAGACCCGAGAACACATCGATGATAAAGTGGCATAGAATGGGTGCCCAAAGTGTGCCTGTATGAATGTATATATATCCCAGACCATAGCTGCTGAGGAACACCCATCCTGTTGGGATCCAATGCCGCAAATAACGCACATGAATCACGGCAAATAAAATGCTGGTCCAATAAAGCCCAAAAGAATGCTGAACCGCTCCGCGGAATAGCAGCTCCTCACAAACCGATACAATAGCTGCGATGACAATAATATGCCACAAGGGTCTTTTTCCAAAGAGCAGTTCGTTAATTCCGCCATCATCCATGCTGTCTGCGGGAACAATATGGGTAAGCAGAAAGTCCACCACCAGCATAATTATGGCAAGTCCAAGTCCCCAAAACACAAATTGTGCGTTTTCCGGAAAATTTAATATGTGAATAGGGCTTCTTTTCTGTAATAATATCCATATCAGACCGATAATTAAAGTAAGGCCCTGCGTGATATATAAGTTCAGTAAAAGAAGCTTATCGGTTAACTGCTGAGGATCGGCTTTTTTAATCTTGATGTCACCAAATTTGAATTTTTTCATTGTAACCTGCCTGTTCTCTATTGTTTTTACATAAGATAATTCCCCTAGACGAAGGAGCATAATTATGAAAAGCCGTACCTCCCGCACTCAAATGTTATACACACTGGGTTTTCTATTTTTTCTGATTTCCGCATTCGCCGCTTTTTTTACGGGAGTGAAGGTCGGGGCAGACAAAACAGAAGCCAAATACGAACAACCCGATACTAAAAATTCCGCAGAGGAATATTCCGGCTCCTACCAGCAGCAGGATCTTGTTACGTTCTATCATAACGTATTTTTGCCCTATCGGGAATTCAAGCGCAATTGGAACAGCGAACTGGACAGCCTGGCCCGCAGCACAGATGCCCGCGAGAATGCGGCAACCCTTAAGAATCTCAGTATTCTGGCAGACAAGCAGTATGACAAGGTTACGCAGGATTCAATCTTCACCGGGTCGCCTATGCTCTACGAATCCCAGTTGAATATACTGAAGAGCCTCACCTTGTTCTCACAGGCTGCCAGCAAAGTCAATGCAGGCGCATCAGGGACTGAAACAGCCAAAGTGCTGAAGAGTGACAATTTCACGGCAAGTGCTGTCAAATTCGGATTGCTGGCACAAAAGAACTTCTATGACTCCATGCTTAAGTGGGGCTCCAAAGATAACAGCAAAATCCCATCGGAAGCCGGTGAGCTGAAGACTCTTTCTTTTATCCAATGGAAAAAAATGCCTCTCTTGCTTAAGAACGCTTCGATCGCTGACATTATGCTTAATCGATCCATCTATGCGGGATTCGATCCACAGGATATTACAGCCAAAATAGACGATATGATCTATTCAGGGACGGCCAGCTCGCTAAATCTCAAGAATGTTCAATCTGCCGTCACCCTGTTGATTTCCACAGGAGCCGTGCAGGAGCAGGATTTCATGAAGTGGCGTGAACAATATTATGGCAAGGAAACCATGCCGCAGCTTCCGTTTTTTTATGAGTAGAACCAGCTATTGCATCATAACGAAAAATGAGAGTCACTTCAAGGCGGCTCTTCCTCAATAGACTATTGACACATTTGGCATCACCATGTTACATTATGAAAAATTAATCTAGAAAAACCGATGATGGAACAAAGATTCTGCAAGTCTTCAGAGAGCCGGTGGATGGTGCAAACCGGTGACAAACAGAATTCTTTAGCACTCCTGAGATATTGTGTCGAACCTATACAGTAGGCACAATCGGATCATCTCCGTTACCAGTGTGGCCTTTGCGGGCCAATGAGGCTGCTTCTTCAAACGTTGCAGTGAATTAGGGTGGTACCACGACAACTCTCGTCCCTTACTACGGCAGTAGTATGGGGTTGGGAGTTTTTTTGTTATTTATTTTCCAGTTCAGGGGTTAACAAAGCCCAGATTCCGGATTCTCCGGTCTGCTGCACTCTCTTTCTTTTGTGCGACAGCGCGTTCCTCCGTTATTCCGACATATTTTTCACTAGTTGTTTTTGGCTTCTGGTACTGTGGACTGCCTCTTCAGGGCATCCTTGGGCATATATAGCTTTCCAAATTTAAGGAGGACAAGAAACCATGTTTAAAGTACTAGTATCGGATCCGATCAGCGATTTGGGCATTCAGCAATTAATGGACGCAAGTGATGTGACTGTTGACAAAAAGACGGGTCTTAGCGAAGACGAGCTTATCGCCATCATTGGCGAGTATGACGGCCTGCTCGTACGCAGCCAAACAACTGTAACAGAGAAGATTATTGCAGCGGGTACCAACTTGAAAGTCATTGGCCGTGCCGGTGTTGGTGTTGATAATATCAAGCTCGAGGCAGCTACACAGCGCGGTGTCGTTGTTATCAACGCTCCTGACGGCAATACAATCACAACTTGTGAGCATGCTTTTGCCATGATGATGGCACTGGCCCGCCACATTCCTCAGGCATACGCCAAGACCATTTCCGGTGTATGGGACAAGAAAACTTTCCTGGGTGTAGAACTACGCGGCAAAACCCTTGGTGTACTTGGTATGGGCCGGATCGGCAGTGAAGTGGCTAAACGTGCCAAAGCCTTCGGTATGAATATCCTTGCCTATGACCCGTTCCTGACCGCTGACCGCGCGGAAAAGCTGGAAGTGAAGCTGGCTTCGGTAGATGATATCGTACGCGGTGCGGATTTCATCACTGTTCATACTCCGCTTACCCCGGAGACCCGCCACATGATCTCCGGTCCGCAATTCGAAGTTATGAAAAAAGGCATGCGCATCATCAACTGTGCCCGCGGTGGTGTTATTGATGAAGTGGCGCTGGTTGAAGCCATTGACAGCGGCATTGTAGCTGGTGCAGCCTTTGACGTATTCGAGAAGGAGCCGCCGCAGGCTGATCATCCGTTCCTTTCCCATCCCAAAATCATCGTAACACCTCACCTCGGTGCTTCCACCGTAGAAGCCCAGGAGAACGTTGCTATCGACGTATCAGAGCAGGTGCTGCATATTCTGCGCAATGAGCCATTCATCAACGCTGTGAACATCCCTCCGGTCGCTCCTAGCGTGATGAACAAACTTCAGCCTTACTTCACACTTGGTGAAAAGCTGGGCAGCTTCGCCACTCAGCTTACCGATGGCGCGATCCGCGAAATCCAAGTGGAGTATGCCGGTGATTTGTCTGATGTAGATACACAGCCCCTAACCCGCTATATAGTCAAAGGGGTACTTTCCCGTCACTTTGGAACGGATGTGAACATCGTTAATTCGATGCATCTGGCTAAAACCCATGACGTGAATGTTGTTGCAACACAGGCATCCAAGACGAAGGGTTTCACCAACCTCATCACCGTTACACTGAAAGCCGATCCTGATGAAGAGCGTCTGGTGGCAGGAACACTGTTACAGGGTTATGGGGAACGAATTGTACAGGTTAACAAGTTCCCGGTCGATATCGCTCCAGAAGGCCATCAGATTGTGATTTCACATAACGATAAACCGGGTATCATCGGTGCTGTCGGTACATTGCTTGGGGAAAATGACGTCAATATCGCCTCCATGCAGGTAGGACGTAAAATCGTTGGTGGTGCAGCGATCATGCTGCTTACCGTCGATAAGGCTGTTCCTCAGGCCGTTCTGGTGAAGCTGGCAGGACTGCCAGAAATCAATACTGCGGAAGAAATCATTTTACTGTAAAAAGTCTCTGAATAGGCGCTCTTTGGAACGCTTGCATACGCCTGCTGTTCCAAGGAGCGTTTTTCTATTTCGGTCGTTGCCTGTGAGCCGGAAGAACCAGTGATAACAAACTTGTCTATTTGTAAAAACGATTACATTATATGAAGCAACGCTTTCAATATTAATGCCCGAAAGACCTATAAGAGCATTTTTATGTCAGTTCTTACAATAGACCTCCCCCATGAAAACGCCTATAATATTACAATAACCAACATTATTTTAGGGGGAACTTTTTATGATGGAATGGATGAACAAGCTTCCGTTAAAACAGAGAATTATTGCCGGTTGTTACCTGGTTGCCGCTTTATTCGCTGTCCCTGTATTAATCATGTTTATAGCAATGGGCAAGATGCTTATCGGCATTATCATGGTAGTGGTCTTGGCTGGACTGACTCTCCCTCTCGCACGCTTTATTGAGAGAACGCTTACATCCTCTTTCGACGACATTTCCAACGTAACTCATACGATTGCCAAAGGGGATTTTACAACCCGGGCAGATGAGAACGGTTCCATGGGTGAGGTCAGCCGTTCCTTTAATACAATGATCGACAAGCTAAAAAAAATCCTTACCGAAGCCTCGCAGATTACCCGTCAGGTTATGGATGCCAGCCGCGGGATTGAAGACAAGAATCAAAATCTGAAGATTGTAATGGCCCAGGTCTCCTCCTCTTCCAACGAGCTGGCTCTTGGCGCCAATGAAATCTCCGTAGACATTGCCGAAATGACTGAATCTATCAAGGACATCGAAACCAAGGTTTCGAATTATACTAGCTCTACTAAAGAAATGAATAGACGTTCCGTACATACGCTGGAATTAGTGGAGAAAGGCCGCCTATCTGTTGATACTCAAGCAGAAGGCATGCGTAAAAATATACAAGCTACCCAGAAAGTCGCCGACACGATCGAAGCCCTATCACATAATGCCCAGGGGATCACGATGATCACCAAAACCATTACAGAAATCGCCGAGCAGACCAACCTGCTTTCACTCAATGCATCGATCGAAGCTGCACGCGCCGGTGAACATGGCCGAGGCTTCGCTGTGGTGGCCCAAGAAGTACGAAAGCTTGCCGAAGAATCCACAGCCTCTACCAAAGAAGTATTCAGTCTGGTACGCAGCATTGAGAGCGATATCAAACAAGCGATCGAGAATATTGCTATCAATGAGGAAGTCGTACAAGTGCAAAATGAAATGATCCTTGAAACGGCTAATATTTTTGCCCAGATTGTCCAAAGCGTCCAGTACATAACCGAACAAATAGCTTCTTTTTCCTCCGAGAGCGACCTGATGCTGGAAAGTGCCCTGAAAATTTCCGGAGCAATCGAAAATATTTCTGCGATTACTGAAGAAACTGCGGCAGGAACCCAGGAGGTGTCGGCAGCAATGAACGAACAAATTAATGCGCTGCAATCCGTTGCCGAAGAAACCGAAAAAATGACCCAAGCTGTATTCCAACTCCAGAAAACGATCCATATTTTCAAATTCTAATTCCTTTCCACTTGTGCCGCTTCTAATGAAGCGGTATTTTTTTGTTCACAAAATGCTCGATGTTGATTTCATAAAAATCAGTTTTTTGACAGCAGTTCGAACCGGTAATGGTTTTGCACTTCCTTACACAGGTTTTAGTGAAAGCTTCAAATCTATAAAGAGTTGGATCCAAACGACATCTCGTTCTTAAGTCTTATTAAACTATTAACAATGAGACTCCACCTAATCATTTCAGTCCATAAAGCCTTATCCCGATAATTAATTAGTTCTATAAACCTACACTCATTTAATTCTGATTTTCCTTCACAATTTGTATTTTTAAGATTTTCTTAAATTTTATTTTAGGATAATTTCCGATTACCTGCTCTCTCTTGCACCACATTTTACAATTCACATGGATTGTAAATTTCGTCAAAAACTGAGTTTTTCGGGACAAATATATTGACAAAAGAGGAGTCAGAAATATATTGTAAAGTAAAATTATACATTTTTTATTACCACATATCGGCAAAATTCTCCGAAAGGGAATGACGCAAAGCCATGGATCTACAGTCTCATTTTTATGGGACCATGACAGCCAGGTTGCTGAACAACCGAACGTTTGGGAAACCTCGTTCTTAATGGTTATTCAATGCAGCCGGCCTGTACTCTCTTGAGTACAGGTTTTCTATTTTACTAAATATAAAACATTGGGTGGGTGGATTCTCTGAAAACAGTCGCAGATTATATGGCTGAGGCACTAAAAAACCTTGGTGTAACACATTCTTTTGGCATAATCGGCAAGTCTATTTGTCCTGTAGTTCTGAAAATGGTTGACTATGGGATTGAATTTATTCCCGGCAGGCATGAAGCGAGCTCCGGGTTCGAAGCAGCAGGCTATGCTCTTAAAACTGGCAGATTAGGTGTGGCTTTTGGGACCTCAGGTCCAGGAGGAACTAATCTTCTTACAGCAGCAGCACATGCTAAGGCGAATAATCTGCCAGTGCTGTTCATTACAGGACATCAATCTATCAAGGAACTGGGAATCCCCCAGTGCCAGGATTCTTCTTCCTATCTGGCCGATCTGGCGGACATGTTCAGACCCGCTACACTCTTCAGTAAGCTGGTGGAACGCGGCGATCATTTCGGCACCCTTTTTAATCACGCCGTTTCCATTGCCTTGGGCGGACAGCGCGGACCGGTCCATTTGTGCATCCCGTTTGATGTTCAAACAGAAATGTTGGAAGAATGCCGGATAGTGATCCCTGAGCGCGAACATCTTGTTAATACCGCTAATTTTGAACGTGTAATTTCAGCAATCAATGCTTCCAGTCATCCGCTGATTATTGCAGGCAAAGGGGTTAACCGTTCTCTTGCACACCAAGAGCTCATTCAGCTGGCAGAAACCTTTAACATCCCTGTCGTTACTTCACCAGGTGGCAAAGGCGCAATTCCTTGGGACCACCCGTTGTATCATGGACCGATTGGTGTTGGCGGATGCAAGCATGGTGATGATCTATTGAACCGCAGTGATCTGTATATTGTGCTTGGTTCACGACTGAGTGATATGACCATATGCAATCTAAAGGCTGAAAACCACCCGAAAACACTGATCCAATTTGATGTAGATCCTACCTTTGTAGGGAAAATCCTAACTTCAGAGACCCTCTCAATCGGCGGAGATTTGCGGGACAATTTAGCTTATTATCTTCAAATTTTAGATACTGCTGCTATAAAAAAACACGTAACAGAAGCCGATGTTCATTATGTGGAAGAGCTGCCTGTTCTCTCCAAACTGTCTCTCGCCTCAGTTATGAGCACCTTAAGCGATTTGATACCTTACAACAACACTGTGTTTGTGGATGACGGCAGCCATGGCTTTAACGCCGTGAAATGGTACAACGTGAAAAAACCAGGCAGCTTTGTCTTTGATGCTTATTTTGCCTGCATGGGCAACTCTATTGGCATGGCGATTGGTGCTAAGGTGGCAGCCCCTGAAGAAACGATCGTATGCATTACCGGGGATGGCTGCTTCATGATGCTCGGTACGGAAATCAACACCGCAGTGTGCAAGAATATTCCGGTAATCTTCATCGTGGTGAACAACATGCAGCTGGATATGGCGCTTAAAGGTATGCAAAAGACAACAGGCAGAATCGATGGTACGATCTTCGAAGTACCTATGGATGCCGTGAAATTCGCTGAATCCCTTGGAGCCACAGGCTACAAATGCGAGACTGCAGAACAATTCAACGATGCAATCCAAGCCGCAGTCGCATCGAACCGTGTAGCGGTCATTGAATTGCTGACCGACCGTGATGAAGTGCCTCCAACAGCTCATCGTGTGTTGAATCTCAATTAAAATTACAGCGACGTCAAGAATCATTTCTCTCATGATAGATCCTTGACGCTCATCAGAATGCAGGAGGCTTGTCCGTGGAAAACAACATTAACAGTGGACTTAAACATTTTTCCAACCTATCCGGGGACTATGGTGCCAAGGCGCTTGCGCCTATTAAGGAGCATTTTCCCGAACTGGCCGAGTACATCATGGGCAACGCCTACGGCGACATTTTTCAACGCACAACGATTGGTTCTGACTGGAAGGAAATCGCCGTCATATCGTCTTTGATTACTATGGGCCAATTCGAGCAGCTTGGAGTCCATTATGTGATGGCGCTCAGCGTCGGAATGACTGTGGATCAGATCAAAGGCATCTTACTGCATTTGGTGCCGGTAATCGGTGCTCCAAGAGTCATTTCAGCTTTTAATGTGCTGCTTGCAACCCTTGAAGAAATCCAATAATTGCTTTGTAAACAATTTTATACAAAGTTCGACTTTTTTCTTGCAAATATGTTAAAAATATGATTCTATTAGAGGGAAAATGTCCCAAAATTAAGTATTCATGTCGAAATAAGGCGTGGGATTATAGGTTTCGGGATTTATTCTGTTATACACATTTATTTTTTGGGAGAGATGAGCAAATGGGTAAATTTATTTTGAAAACCGATTCTGTAAACAAAGTCATTAATATTGAATTAGAAGGAACCTTCTCCAATGAGGACGGTCTCAAATCGATTCAAGCTTACCAGCAGACCATTAACCCTATTACGCCTTCAGAATACGCGCTGCAAATTGACTGCAGAAAGCTGAATGTTACTTCTCCTGATGTTGTGCCTTTGCTTGAAGGCTGCTTCATTATGTTCAAATCGGATGGTTTTGAAAAAGTAAACCTGACTCTTGAAAACAACCCCATTCTAAAAATGCAGCTCGCGCGTCTGGGCCGCAAGGCTGGACTTGAAAACTTGGAGATCACTTCAACTGTTTAATCATAAATATTGTTCATCGCCAGCAACTCGAACGAGGGCTGACAAGCAAGTCTAGTACGAAGTTGGAGACGGGAAGAAGCGCTCATAAACTTTTAGGAGGATTACCATGGCCGGGATACGAATTAAGGATATTGATATCTATCATCCAAGCAAAAAGATTGGCAACGACTTTTTCATACAGCATTTTGACGAAAAAGGTATTGATATCCGTGGACTCCTGACAGCACTTGGCCGTGAAAACCGCTATAGCATCGACAGCAATGAAGAGAATTCTCTGACCATGGCTTTCGAAGCAGCAAGCAACGTTCTGGACAAGACCGGGCTTACCGGGGCTGACATCGACCTGATTGCATATGCCAGTCAGACTCCTGAATACATCTTCCCGACGAACTCACTCATGATTCACCGTTTAATCGGTGGCGCATCCCACGCGATCTGCATCGATAGCAATGCCAACTGTGCGGGTATGACCGCCTCGGTAGAACAGGTAAGCCGTCAAATGATGGCCAACCCAAGAATCCGACGTGCACTGGTAATCGGTTCAGACCACGTTGCTCCGCATGCGGATAAAAACGATCCTGTCTACTATGCCAACTTTGGTGATGCTGCTGCTGCCGTTATACTGGAGCGGGATGAGAACTCCGTAGGCTTCATCGATTCTATTTACCAGACTGACACTTGTGTCTATGGCAACTCGATGTTTCCTGCAGAAGGTTTAGCTAACCTCGGACGTGGTGGTGTAGGTGCCGGAGAGTTCAATGTGAAGTTCATACCTTTCGACGACTCCATTTGTGTGGATGCTGCCTCTGAATCAATCAATACATTGCTAAGCAATAATGAGATTGCTCCCGAGTCCATCAAAGCTGCCTGCTTCTCACAGCTGTCCCTCCCTAATATTCGCGCCGTATCCGACAAAACAGGCATCGACAACGATGTAGCGGTCTACATTGGCGATGAATTCGGCTATACTTCGACAAGCAGTCCTTTTGTAGCTCTGCACAAAGCAGTGACTACTGGAATGATAGAACGCGGTGACAAAGTCCTCTTCTGGACCGTTGGCGCAGGCTGGCAGAACGTAGCTTTTGTAATGGAATACTAAGCCCTCATTCGTGTGGATACCAAAAATGGCCCGTAAGCAGATTCTCTGCTTGCGGGCCATTTGCTATAAGTTCACATATAAATTCAGTACCTCAGCTCAGTGAGCTTTCCTATCTGCATTAACGGTGCCCTTCGTGCTTCTCCCAGCCCATCGTTCGCGATACAGCATCCTGCCAGGCATGGTAGCGGAGTTCTCGTTCTGCTGACTCCATGGAAGGGGAGAATACCTTCTCAGCCTTATTGAAGCTCTCAAGCTGTTCCCTGCTCCAAATTCCTGAAGTCAGACCGGCCAGCAGTGCTGCTCCAAGTGCTGTAGTCTCTGCATACATGGTACGTGTAACCTCACTACCGAGAATGTCCGCTTGAAATTGCATGAGCAGATCATTGCGCACTGCGCCGCCATCAACCATAAGTCCTGTGAGCGGCATACCTGCATCCTTTTCCATTGCACCGATTACATCTCTTGTCTGAAATGCAAGAGACTCCAGGGTGGCCCGGACCAGATGGCCTGCCGTAGTGCCCCGCGTCAGACCGAAGACCGCCCCGCGGGCATACATGTCCCAGTAAGGTGCTCCAAGTCCTGTAAAGGCAGGAACTACTACAACGCCTTCACTATCCTCTACTTCACCGGCTTTTCCCTCTGAGTCAGCAGGACCTTCAATCAGTCCCAGCCCTTCATGCAGCCATTGTACCGCCGCTCCGGCTACGAACACACTACCTTCTAGTGCATAATACAATTCATCTCCCATGCCCCAGGCCACTGTTGTCAGCAGTCCATGGCTGGAGACTACAGCCTCGGTCCCGGTATTCATGAGGATAAAACAGCCGGTACCATAAGTATTCTTGGCACTGCCTGCTTCAAGACAGGTATGCCCGAATAAAGCAGCCTGCTGATCCCCAAGCACAGAACGTATCGGAATCTGAGCTCCAAACCATTTACTGCTGGCTGCTCCGAATTCCCCCCCAGACATTCTGACTTCAGGCAGTATCGAACGCGGTATCCTAAGCTCCGTAATCAATTGTTCATCCCATGTCCGCTCATGCAGGTTATAGAGCATGGTGCGGGAGGCATTCGTCACATCTGTTGCATGCACAGCTCCTCCTGTAAGCTTCCAGATCAGCCAGGAATCAATTGTTCCTCCCAGCAGTTCACCTCTCTCCGCACGCTCACGCGCCCCAGGAACATGATCCAGAATCCAGGCCAGCTTGGTTGCTGAGAAGTACGCGTCCACTACAAGACCGGTCTTGGCAGCAATCACATCTGTAAGTCCGCGCCGCTTCAATTCCTCGCACTGCTCGGCTGTACGGCGGTCTTGCCAGACGATAGCCGGATAAATAGGCTTCCCACTGGCTTTCTCCCAGATCAGAGCGGTCTCCCTCTGGTTGGTAATCCCAATAGCCGATATTTCATCAGCGGGCCTCCCACTGCCTCTTATAGCCTCTTTGGCTGCCGCCAGCTGTGTTTCCCAGATTTGATTCGGATCATGCTCCACCCAGCCGGGCCGGGGAAAAGACTGGCTTATCTCATACTGCCCCTGTGAGATCATTCCTGCTTCGTAATCAAAGAGGATCGCACGTGAGCTTGTAGTTCCTTGGTCTAAGGATAAAATCATCAATATATGCCTCCTAAAACTGGCTTCGTAAGCATAGTGGTATGTTCCACGATGAACAAGATTAATGTGGTGATTTCAACAAAAAGCACCTCTGCGGTCAGAGGCGCTGTCATACATTGTCTTGGGTTTACAGTTTTTCGACAGGGAGCCTGAGAATGAACTCAGTTCCTTCTCCCAGCTTGCTAGAAGCTGTGATGGTCCCGTGATGCGACTCGACAATATTCTTGACAATCGCGAGTCCAAGCCCGGTTCCCCCAGATTCTCCCCGCACGCGGGCTTTGTCCGCTTTGTAGAAACGCTCAAAAATATATGGAAGGTCCTCCGGAGCAATACCAGCCCCTTCATCGCGTATAACAATTTCCAGATAACGGCGGCCTTCAAGAACAATAGAGCCGGTCAGAATCTTGATGTGCTTGTCTGCAGGCGTATGCCGAAACGCATTGTCAAGCAGATTGGTCAGCACCTGCTCCAGCTTGTCTTCGTCCGCCGCTTTGAGCAGGGGCATATCGCTCCCGAAGTTCAATTCGAGTTGAATTCCCCGCTCCTTGGCCCGGACAGAAAATTTGCGATAGACCCGTTCCAGAAGCACCTCCATATTCACAGGCACCTTCATCATATCCGTGTGTCCTGCTTCCATACGGGCAAGATCCAGCAGATCCTTCACCAGTCGACCCATCCGCAGTGATTCATCATGAATAACTTGAACCAGCTCGCTGCTCTCTTCAGGTGAAGAAGCCATGCCATCCAGCAAAGCTTCGCTGTAACCCTGCATCATGGACAAGGGTGTTCTGATCTCGTGCGAGACATTCGCTACAAAGTCCCGGCGCATCTTCTCAAGCTTCACCTCTTCGGTCACATCCCGCAATACAGCCACTGCACCGCGAATGGTATCATCCGAGTATAGCGGAGCCATATGAACAGACCACACTCCATGACGTACATGCACCTGGGAGCGTTGATCCCCTCCCTGGCTGAGTGTACTAAAGAATAAGGGCCGCAAGGGAGGTGGCACCTCGCTGTCAGCCACATCCTGGGGATAGAGCTCAGAGTCACTCTCCAATTCCCAGCTAAGGTCGCTCCACGTCTCCAGCAGCGCCTGACCATGAGGATTAGTTAAAATGATCTTCCCTTCAACATCAAAGGTTAGGACCGCATCGCTCATGCTGCGCAGAACACTGGACAGATGACCCTTCTCATGATTCAGACTGCGAATATTTTCTTCCAGCTCTTCTGCCATATGATTGAAGGAGGTGGCCAACTGGCCGATTTCATCACTGGTCACCAGTGTGAGTCTCGTCCCATATTCACCCCGGCGGATGTTATTCGCCGCTTCAATGACCTGCTGCATCGGCTGTGTGATCTTGGTGAACAGGAACAAAGCAAAAAAAGTCGTTAAGGAAAATCCTATCATACAGACATAAGTGAATAAGCGTTTGATCGCCCCGGAATTGGCGAAGTTGCTGTCGATATAGGGCAGCAGAAACAACCCCAGTGTGATAAGCACGACAGCAACCAGACAGATAATCGTGATCCACAGCTTCCCGACAAGACTTCTCCAGAATTTCACTTATTTTGGTACCTCTAACTTGTAGCCTACTCCCCATACTGTGGTAATCATCGCTGCCGATTCCGGTGATACTTTATTGAGCTTCTCACGAAGTCTTTTGACATGTGTATCCACTGTACGTAAATCCCCGAAGAATTCGTAATTCCACACATCCTTCAGCAACTCTTCACGCGAGAACACCTTGTCCGGTGAAATAGCCAAATAATGAAGCAGCTCATACTCTTTCGGAGTAAGGCTTACTTCCTGGCCCCCGGCGGTTACACGGTGTGCATCATGTTCAATGATGAGATGGGGAAATACAATATTGTTGCTGGAATTACTCTCTTTGGACAAAAAGGCTGTCGCAGAAGAGCGGCGCATAATCGCTTTTACCCGGTAGATCACTTCACGGGGACTAAACGGTTTGACGACATAATCGTCCGCGCCCATCTCGAAGCCCTGCACCCGGTTGATCTCCTCACCTTTGGCTGTTAGCATCAAAACGGGGGTCGATTTGACCCCTCTTAGCCTAGTCAGTACTTCAATGCCATCGATTCCCGGCAGCATCACGTCCAGCAGAATCAGGCCATAATCATTAGCCGTTGCTTTGCGAAGTGCGATCTCTCCGTCTTCAGCTTCATCAATCTCGTAACCTTCTTTTTCAAGATACATCTTGAGCAGGCGGCGAATGCGCTCTTCGTCATCCACCACCAGTATTCTGTTCAAATGCTCTGCCATTTCACAACAACCCCTTCATCAATTACAGTACAACGTTACCCTTAGGTATAAGTGCCTCTTCGGCAGATTGTAGATTCAGTCTGTTCCGGCATAGGAATGAAGTCCGGCAATCACCAGATTCACTCCAACCAGGGTAAACATTACGACCAAAAAGCCGAGTACGGCGAGCCATGCAGATTTGCGTCCCTGCCATCCGCGGGCGAGCCGCAAATGCAGGTAGGCGCTGTAGAACAGCCAAGTGACCAGTGCCCAGACTTCCTTGGGGTCCCATCCCCAAAACCGGCCCCAGGCCACTTGTGCCCATATCATTGCAAAAATCAAAGCCCCCAGTGTAAAGATCGGGAAGCCGATGGCAATTGCCCTGTACGTAATTTCATCGAGGTCATTCTCATCAATTCCATCCAGAACCGGATGAATCGCTCTGCCCAGCGGTTTGCGGGCAGCCAGACGCAGAATTCCATATACAATCAAACCGGAAATCAGCGACCAGAGAACTGTGTTGAATTTACGTCCGGCATTGACACCATTCATCCAAGATGGCGCTTCAAAAAGCGGCTCTTTCATTCCAAGAAAGGGCTGGAAGCTCTCAATTTCGCTATGGTAAGGTGCCACGATGGGTGGCATTTTATAACTCACTTTCTCTATTGTACTATCTCCCTGCCCGGGGCTGTCAATCGTAACGTTAGAACGAACGAAAACCGTTTCGTATCCTGCACCCCGAAAAGCAAAAACCGATCCAAGAAACCCAATTATAACAATGATTGAGAACAGAGTAAATTCGACCAGACGCTGCTGCTTGCGGTCAGCCTTCTCCTTGCCGGCAAAATTAACAGTACGAAGAAGATACATCAGCCCGGCGGCAAAACCTACGGCAAAAAAGGATTCGCCCAATGCGGCCAGCGTGACATGAATATTGAGATAAATCGATTTAAGCGAAGGGATGAGCGGCTGAACCTCTTGGGGAAATACTGCCGCATATGCCATAACTATGATCGAGATCGGTACCGCGAAGACTCCGAGAATAATTTTGCGGTAAATAGAGAAAATTACAGTAAAAGCTATCATGACCATCATGGATAAGAATGTCATGAATTCGTACATGTTGCTGACCGGAATATGCCCAGACCCGGCCCAGCGGGTGAAGAAATAGGCAAGATGACAAACCAGGCCCAAAGAGGATACGATAAAAGCAATCCTTCCCCAACGGGCAGTGTGCTCCTCCGGTTTCCTGCCGGACCATTTCCGGCCCATAATCGCAATAGTGTATAACATGAATGACCCGCTGTATAGAAAAAATGCGGCAATAAAGACGTCACTGCTGAAGTCGAGCAAGCTCATGTCATGCCTCCCCCGTTATCCAGAGATTTTTCATCCACGATCAGATCCGCTTTCGCCAGAATCGACACGATCTCGCGGCGGAAGCCGAACCAGTTCTTGTTCGTATGACCTCCGAGTACCAGCTCACCATGATCGATAGCCAGCCATATTCGCCGATGCTGCCAGTAGAAGCCAAGCACCAATCCAAGCATAACAATGCCCGCACCAATCCAGACAAAAGGCATAGCCCGGTCTACGCGCAGGTTCAGGTAAGCTGTTGATTCCGAGAAATCCACATCTCCCATGCTCCCTACTTCAAGCTCAAGGAACCGCCCGTTGCCGCCAAGCTTGTCATTAATGGCATTCATCTGGAACTTTTCCTTGTCCACCTGTTTTGGAAAATAGAAATACTGCTGCCCTCCGGCCGGCAGATCCGGTCCTGTAATCAGGAACAGGAAGGCTGGAGCATTCGGATTGGGGGATTTGGACACTGGCTGTCCTTCATCATTCAAACCGAAGTCCATATATTTCTCTTTAAGTTCCAGCGTATAGGGGCCAAGCTGAAATGTCCGCTGCGGATTTTTCATGTCCAGCTTGAACTTGCCATAGACCTCACCATTCTTAGAATTTATAAGTTCCGGCTGCACCGAACGCAGTACCGGGGTTAGATCATAGTCAAACTGATACGCTTTCAATCCTTTGTAGCTAAGCGGAGAATTCACCCGGATATCATGTCTGGCCACCTCGGTCAGATTAGGCTCCTTGGAGGGGTCTGTACAGTCTGCAGTGCATTCGTAGAGAATAGCCTTAGTCTCGTAAAGTTTCGGGAGAACTTTGGTCCCGCGGAATTCCTTGGGCATTTCTTCCTCTGTATAGAACTCTACAGTAAACTTCTCGTTCTTGAGATAATAGGTAGTGTCTGGAATTCTTACTGCATCACCTTGCTGAAATGCCAAATGCTGATCCATATTCAGCCCCGGGAGACCTCTGGCCAATACAGCCAGTAAAAAAATAATCAGGCCAATATGTATGACATAAGGCCCCCAGCGGCTAAAACGGTGTTTCTCGGCGAGCAGTGCGCCTCCCTCTGTCCGGACACGGTAGCCCTTCTTCTGGAGCGGCTTCACCAGACTTCCGACCCAGACTTCAGGCTCTTCCTGCAGCTCAGTCACAAGCACCACCTTTTGACGGGTAAGAAACTGCCGGTGCTTGCGGATCTTTTGCCGCGTTAATGCCTTGTATAGAGGAAGCACACGGTCGAGGCTGCAGATAACCAGTGAGGCGCCAATGAGCACTAGCAGAGACACGAACCACCAGGATTCATAGGTGTGCGAAAGGCCGAGTTTATAGTAAATCTCCCCGGCTGTTCCGTACGTTTCTTGATAATAGGTTGATGCATCAATATTGAGAAAAGTGCTCTCCTGGGGAAATATCGTTCCCAGCATAGAACCCAGCAAAGTCAGAACTATCAGATAAATGGCGATCTTGACCGAGGAGAAAAAATTCCACACCAGGTCGATCACTCCGGGATTCACCCGCTGTGAACGCCGGGCCACACCGTCATACCGCATTTCCAGATTGCCTGCGGAGAGCTGTTCCTCTCCGTCGACCGGCTTGCCACAGGCCTCGCAAAGGACCGTACCTACCGGATTCTGATGGCCGCATTCACATTTGGTGTTGGTGATCAGTGGGGTTCGCTGTTCCTTCACGGCTCCACCAGCTTCCTGATCTGATCGTCAAGTGTGCCAAGATCCAGCTGTCCGATGTGAATGCTGTCCACCCTGCCCTTGGTATTAATGAAGAAGGTGGTTGGAAGCGGTGACACACCATAGCTGCGGACAGCATCGCGGCTGCTGTCCATGACCACGGGAAAATTGATATTGACAAGCTTTACAAAATTCTCGACTGTCATCTGATCCTCACCGACATTTACGCCTACAACCACTACGCCCTGATCCTTCCACTTCTGCCATTGCGCCTGCAGTGCAGGCATCTCTTTGACACATGGGGCACACCAGGAACCCCAGAAATTAAGCACCACGGACTTGCCCTTGTATTCGCTAAGCGTATGAGTCAGGCCATCAAGCCCCAGCAGTTCAAAAGACGGAGCTTTTCCGCCTTCCTTGGGCTTGCCGTCTCCTCCAAATACCGAGGAACCGATTGCATAACCTCCAAGCAGGATGATTACAAACAGAATGATAATTTGAACCGGCTTTCTCGCTTTGCCCACACGCCAAGCCCCTTTCTGTGACGCAACTCATTATTTTAGTTGTTAGGTGTGAACATCCTATGAACATTATAACGAATATTGTCACAGTTTTAGGAGGGGCAATTGTGAACTTTATGTGTCTTTGCGGGTTGGGTTCGCTTTTAGCATCCCTGCTTTGGCAATTTGCTGAAGATGATTGATCTCATCCTTGGTCAAATGGCGGTATGAGCCTCGCTTGAGATTCTGCAGCAGGATATCCCCGAAGGAGATCCGCTTCAGCCGGATGACAGGATGGGACACCGCTTCGAACATGCGGCGCACCTGACGGTTGCGGCCTTCATGAATCGTAATGCTGATGACGGTTTCTTTGTTCGCTTCATCGATATCCTTGTATTCTACCTCTGCCGGTGCAGTCATACCATCTTCCAGCTTGATGCCGGCTTTCAGCTTGTCCAGCGCGCTTCCATGCGGCACCCCTTTGACCGTGGCCAGATAAGTTTTGGGTACATGGTGCTTCGGATGGGTGAGCAGGTTGGCAAACTCTCCGTCATTCGTCAGCAGCAGCAGCCCTTCTGTATCATAATCCAGACGGCCTACAGGGTATACACGCTCTTTGATGCCTTTCAGGTAATCCGTTACCACTTTGCGTCCCTTGTCGTCGGAAGCGCTTGTAATCACACCTTTAGGCTTGTTGAACATAATATAGATTTTGTTCTCGCCCCGGATCAGTCTACCTGCGACCTTAATTATATCTGTTGCGGGGTCCACCTTCGTGCCAAGCGTAGTTACGAGTTCCCCGTTGACTTCCACTTTTCCGGCCAAAATCATTTCTTCACACTTGCGTCTCGACGCTACACCTGCCTGCGCCAATATTTTCTGTAATCTTTCCATTTTCGACTAGTCACCTCAGGTTAATGATAACCATCAGCGGGATAAATCACAAGTTCATTCCAAGGAAAAAATGCTCCCGGACAGGTTTTTGTGTGGGTTTCCACCATCAGCGGGTCAATTTGATAACGCGAAGCTAACTCCAAGATGAGCTTGCCGGCCGCAAACAGCTGAACTTCACGCTTAAGCACAGGCGGCAGCATGTTCTCCTCACCGTAGTTACCCTCAAGGCAAACATGAATATACTCCGGGTCGGTGAGCAGCGGTGCGGCATAAATCGAACCATCTGCTCCTACCCAAAAGTCAAAGCCCTTGCCATTAATCGACGGACAGCGGGAATGATGCAGAATAAAGCCTTTGTACTCCATCTTTTTCTGTCAGCTCCCTCCTGTATTGGTGCATTAGCATATGACACAAGGGGGAGCGGGGTGAGGCTGTGGACTAAAAACTTTGACCAGTTGACTAATTGTAACTCCAAGGTACGTTTGGACTTCCGGCCGCTGACGCTCCTAAAGTTCCAAACTTCCTCTCCGTTACTCCGTCGAAGCAGCTAGACACATTCAAAGATAAAAGCCAAACAGCCCTCACCTGCACTTAAGGGGGAGGGTAGTGCGCAAATAAGAGCATTCCGGTGCGTAGCAAGCTGTATCCTCTACCGTTCGCAAGATAATGCTGCTCATGGAGCATGGCATGATGTCCGCCAGCGATCCTCCACGGATATCCAGCAGCGGATATCACCCAAACACCAGCAGACACACGGCAATTGCGGCAACAAAGCCGACGATATCGGAAAAAAGCCCAACCTTGAGGGCGTAACGCCCGTTGCGGATGCCTACGGCGCCGAAGTACACGGTCAGCACATACAGAGTAGTATCAGTGCTTCCCTGTATCGTAGAGGCAATCATACCGATTAGAGAATCGGGACCGTGAACACTAATAAGATCCGTGGTATACGCAAGTGAGCCGGTACCCGTAAGCGGACGCAATAAGCCGAGCGGCAATACTTCCGCAGGCACACCCAGACCGTCAAGAGCAGGAGCGATGAAGCTCATGAGGAAGTCCAAGGCACCCGATGCACGAAAAACACTAATGGCAACAAGCATGCCGACAAGATGCGGAATGATTGCAATAGCGGTGCCGAAGCCGTCTTTAGCCCCTTCGACAAAGGATTCATAGACTGGAACCTTACGTGTGAATGCGTATAGTGGAATAAAGGTAATCATGACCGGAATCGCCCAGGCCGAGATAAGGCTGATTAGCTGGAACAAGGCAGGCTCACCCTTTCAGGGAAGTATGCGGCAGCGCTGAATGAACTGGCCCTACGGTAGGCGGCGGCCCGGGTGGCCTGCGGAGGAGTGCCAGACGGCGGCACAACCTGTCTGCAGCAATAGCCGCCAACGTCGCTACCGCAGTTGCCGCCAGTGTGGTGCCGACGATAGCCGCAGGATCTGCCGATCCATAGTTCAGCCGGATGGCAATCAGCGTTGCCGGGATCAGGGTAATGCTGGCGGTGTTCAGCGCGAGCAGTGTACACATCGCCGGAGTCGCAGTCTCCTTGTCCGGATTCAGGGTCTGCAGCTCCTGCATCGCCTTGATCCCCATAGGTGTCGCTGCATTGCCGAGACCGAGCAGATTGGCACTCATATTAGATAGGATGTAGCCGATGGCGGGGTGACCCTTCGGCACATCAGGGAACAGATAAGAAACAAGCGGGCCCAGTACTCTGGCAATTTTTTTGAGCAGGCCCGCATCTTCGGCAACCCGCATGATCCCCATCCAGAACACAAGGACACTGATTAGGCCAAAACTGACAGTGACCCCGTTTTTTGCTCCGTCAAAGACAGCAGCCGTGAAAGCGTCCATGCGGCCGTTCACAGCCGCAAATACAAAGCCGATGAGGATCATCCCCAGCCAAATTCCATTAATCATGTGATTCCCTCCCCATTCTATGCCGCCTTCGGTTCACTTCCCTGTCTCACCCATTTGAAAAAGAGCCCGCAGTGCGCTGCCGAATGCCTGCAGCCAATGATGCACCGGATACGCTGCTGCTCCTGCCGATCCGTATTTTTTATAATAGGGGGATTGCTCTGGCGGCAGCTGATCCGGCGGATAGACTGGAACACGGCCTATCTCCTTGCCGCCAAGCTGCAGTACCAGAATTCCTTTGAGTCCAAAGCCAGTGTTGCTTCGCGTCTCTTTCGGCTCAGACGCCTTCATCTCCGGATTAAGTACAAGCCGGGTAACAAGCCGCGCTTCCTCGCCCTGGCCTAGAGGGTACGAAAATGACCGGCCTGTCACGTAACCATACCCGCTAATTCCTTCCCCCCGTTCAACGAGCCGCTTGAGCGGATAATGGTTGAACCCGAAATCCAGCAGCGCCGCATGATCATTCCAATCATCCCCGTCATTCAGCGTAACAGCGACCAGTTGCTGGCCCCCCCGGGTAGCGGAGCTAACGAGGCAGCGGAGTGCTTTTTTGGTATATCCCGTCTTCACCCCGTCTGCCCCCTCATACAAGCGCAGCATTTTATTCTTGTTATGCCATTTGTAGTCCCATTTCTCATACGGATTATCAGCCGTTTTCTCCTGGGTTTTGACAATCTTCTTAAATACCGGATTATGCATCGCATAGGCTGTGAGTACAGCCAGATCATTCGCGCTGGAATAATGGCCTTCCGCATCCAGTCCATGGGGATTGGCAAAATGGGTATTCCGAAGCCCCAGCTCTTCCGCTTTGGCATTCATCAGATAGACGAAGCCCTCTTCCGTTCCTCCAACATGCTCCGCGATTGCTGTTGCCGCATCATTTCCCGAGCGCAGCATCAGCCCGTACAGCATATCCTCCAAAGTCATTTCTTCTCCTTGTTTCAAATACAGAGAGGAGCCCTCTTTGGCGAAGGCATTCCTGCCCACCTTGACCTTGGAGAGCAGATCCCCATGTTCTATGGCCACAAGAGCAGTCATGATCTTGGTCAGGCTTGCAATCAGCATAGGCTCGTCCCCACGGCTGCTGTACAGCATCCTGCCCGATTCTACATCAATCAGCGCTGCAGCTCTGGCATGGGTGGAGATGGTGCTATTCTCGGCTTGAATGATAGGCTGTGGAGCTATACAGAGCAGCAGAGCACATATTAAAATGATCAGCGGCGATTTAAGATTTGGTGTATTCATGTTCATCCTCCGACTTCTTATCAGTTCGCTTGTATAGTACAAGTGTATGCAGGGCAAGGGACAGGTATGTCCTTCTTTATCATCAACAAAAAGGGACACCGCCGTCTAAGCGATATCCCCTTGGCTGCTATTCCGTTGTCATAATGAACCTGTACAACTAGTGTGTCGAAGGATCCGAAGTGACCGTCTCGTGCTTGATCACTTCTTTTTTGACCACCGGGTTTCCTACCACTTCTGCACCTACAGGAGTACCATTTTGTGAGCCATTCTGGAACATGGTTTGAATTTTGTCAATGAGCCCCGGGGTGGCATCGATAATTTTTTCAAACAAATGGGTTTGATTATCCAGTGGCACAATGTGCACACCTTCCCTGCCGACTACGAGAAAAGCAATCGGGCGAATCGATACCCCGCCGCCGCTACCGCCGCCGAACGGAAGCATTTTGACACCGGACCCTGTACCATTCACACTCGGAGCATCATCTTCCACGCGGAAATCACTGCCGCCTGCTGCAAAGCCGAAGGCTACTTTACTAATAGGCAGAATCACGCTGCCATCAGGTGTTTCTACCGGATCGCCAACAATCGTATTGACATCCACCATGCCTTTAATATTTTCCATAGCGGTCTGCATGAGACCTTGAATCGGGTGATCTGACATCTAAGTACTCCTCCTCTGCGTTCTGAAAAGATAAGGGAAATGCCTACTCTTGTAACAGTTTGCTCATATACCGGGCATGATATGTACAGCAGGTGATAATTAAAATACGGCGGCAATCAAAAAGCTTCTGGTGATCTGTCCAGATCTAGCCTTCGCCAATTCGCCTCACATAAAATCCGCCGCAGAGGCCAAAATGATGCCTAAGCAGAAAAATCTGTCCATGGAGGCTGAGTGATGATTTTCACAAAAATTTGGCAAGCGGATATGGAAGGCAGCGGCGTGATGCCTCTGGTAAAAGGCTTAAGTGATGGGCAAAAGGATCCGCACAAGGGGTATGTGGTCGTAGATATGAATCCTATGCCGGAGCAGTATGCGGATAAAGGAAAGGAGTGGAGTGACGGAGATCAGATCAAAATCTTCAAGGAGGTCGTCATTCCAAGCGGCAAACGGTTGTCCTACGATCTGTTCATGCAGCTTCATAATAGTTATGAACAGAATGTTAAGCAAAGTGATTCGGCCTCATCCGGAAACATGAGAGAAATCAATGAGTTCCTTGAATATGCAGCCGTTACGGCACCTATGCGCCTTGCCCGCAAATACGCTGAGGATTATCATCATATCCGCGCCGGCTGTTCCAAGGAAGAATGGATTGATACGCTCCGCTCGATCTGGTTCAAAGCAGACAAACCGAACCGCCCTACCTACTTTGAGCAGGTTTTTATCGGAGAAAGGGCAAGCAGCCGCGAAATATGGGGAGAACATCATTTTTGGTACCATTATTCTATAAACAAAGGTCCTGCTCTGTCCCTGGAGAATGCGAATTCCAAAGTCTTTGTTAAGCATATTGAAGTTGGCCGGACCGGAAAAAGCAATCTGGCAGAGATCATTACGCTAACCTGTACTCTGGAAGAGAAGATGAATAACGGCAGCCACAAGGAACAAGTCAGAGAACTAGGCGGACTGTTAGTAGGGACAAGTGCAGAAGGCCTAATGGCCCTGGGAACCGTTGCCTATCTGGACGGACGGGAACAAATTCCCATGGAGCTTAACGGGGAAGCTTTTGAATTAATGATGTACAGAACAGAGGATGCTGCTAACAATCCACAGGTCTTCTTCCTCAAGTCCAAGTCCCCGGCGCTTATATAAACCGCAATATAACATTAAAAGACAGGACGCAAGTAACTACAGCGCCACTGTCTTTTTTATTGTCCGCTATTCGGATTTCCCCATGGGACTTTGAGTTTTGCGGCTTAACAGTTCCCTCCAGCGGTGCAGACCGCCTTCCACTTTGGATATGCGCCGCAAAAGCACTATCCCTGCAAAAAAAGCATAGCCTGCAGACAGCTTTCCGACACATACTGCTTCGGTGGAGAAGCACAGCTCATCCCGGAAAACCGGAGCAACAAACAGCTTTGGGGCCTTTTTCAGCCGGACCTGACTGGACAACCAGCCTGCAATCGTCCACTTCAGCCCCCAAAGTGCACCCACTGCCGTCGCCGTCCCAGCCGCATCCCCCAGTGAGAAATCAGTGGACCAGTCAAACTTCGTGATCTGGAGATGGGACATCGTATGTCTCAGCCATTTCTTCAGACCATGTGTCGCCTTAAGCGCCTTACGGATATTCTGCAGCCATTCGGTAACCAGTTCTTTGTCAATTTGCTCTTCTTCGTCTTTATCTGTACGGACCGGTGCGATGCCGCTCTCTTCCAGCTTGACTTTGATACCCTTCTCCATCCCCTGAAACACTAGCGCAGGCAATTCATAGTGAAATTTGACCAAGCCAAAGACGGCTTTAATGTCCAACTCTATCCGGTCATCTGTTCCCAGCCTGCACAGCCGGAAATGAAAATGTATGTATGAAGTCAATATTAGAAGCAGCAGTACAATCACAAGCAGCAGCAGCGCGAGGGATATTGCCAGCCATAACGTCACGAAAGTAACCTCCATGCAACCCTATATTAGGAGCCTTTGGTTTAGTATGGCTATTTGACCTGGAATAAATTCCATACTCCGACAAAAAAGCCCCATAACCTCCTTCATGCGGTGATTCCGCATTATATCGGGGGATATTAGGGCTATGCTAATTCATAAAAGTATTGTTGCATTATGCCTGTTCCGTATCCTCAAAACTCATCTGGCTATCCAGCTTGCTGAACAGGAGCTGCGTCTCCTCTTCCAGATCGTCGGAGGAACCATCGAAACTTGAAGGCTCCGGCAGTTCCTTCAGGTCCGCGAGGCCAAAGCTCTCGAGGAACGATTTGGTTGTTCCGTAAAGAATGGGACGGCCCACTGCCTCTGCACGACCCACCTCATGGATCAAATCCTTGTTGTTCAGCGTATGGATGGCCCGCTCTGACTTCACACCACGGATCTCTTCAATCTCTACGCGGGTAATCGGCTGACGGTAGGCGACAATGGCCAGCGTCTCAAGCGCTGCCTGTGACAGCGATGAACGTGAGGGCGAATAGGCAAGCCGCTCAAAATACGGAGCATGGTCAGGCAGTGTTGCCAGCCGGTAATTGCCGGCAATCTGCACCACCTGCAGACCACGTTCCTGTGAAATATAATCCTCTTTCAATTCCTCCAGCGCTTTGCCGGCAACATCCGGCCGCTGCTCGGTGATCTCAGCGATCTGACGCACAGACAGCCCTTCATCGCCGGACAAGAACAGCAGGCCTTCAATAATCGATTTCAGCGTTTTGTATTCCACTAAATGCTTCTCCTCCTCTCCACTCCATTACGATGTCATCAAATAATTTCTCCTGATAGCAGAATATCGCCTTCATCTTCATCAGCTCCAGAATAGCGAGAAAGGTGACCACGATCTCATGCCTGGCCATTTCATCATGCAGCAATGCAGAAAACCGCATTCTGCCGCCTGCCCCCTTGCGCTGGAGGGCTTCAGACACATCCCGTATTCTGTCCTTCACCGAAATTTCATCCCGGGTAATGCGCTGATAAGAGGATCTTCTGGCTGCCTTACTAAGCGCTTTCCGAAAGGCAGCGATAAGATCCGCAGTATGCAGACCCTTGATCGTATTGTCGATTTGGGCCGGCACGAATGGACCCAGGTCCTCCGGCTCCTTGGTAAAAATCAGACTTCGTTCACTCTCCATATCCAGCAGCTGGACAGCAATGCTCTTGAATTTGCGGTATTCAATCAGCCGCTGAACCAGCTCTGCCCGCGGATCGTAGCCGTCATCCTCGTAATATTCGAAATCTTCAATTTCGATCACCGGCGGCTTCGGCAGTAGCAGTTTGCTCTTGATCGACAAGAGGGTTGCAGCCATCACCAAAAATTCGCTCGTAATATCCAGTTCAAGCTCCTGCATGCTCCGCAGATATTCCATGTACTGCTCGGTGATCTCGCTGACCGGAATGTCCTGGATGTCGATTTCCGCTTTGTCAATTAAGTGTAAGAGCAGATCGAGCGGACCTTCGAACGTCTCCAGCTTGTACAGTACAGTCACGCGGTTTCCTCCCGCCAAAAAAAAGTAAAGTGCAGCGCCGCCCGGGCGCTACACAAGTAGAAAGTTCTTATGGTTCATGCTTTCTTCTTATACATATAAATAAGCACGATTTAAGCCGATTCGTCAAGAGGCTCCTTTACTCAAGCAGAAATAGAAGGTTTATATTTTGAAAAGTTTGTTCAGGTTCGCCATTTCAATTGCAGCGGTCGCGGCATCCCAGCCTTTGTTGCCGGCTTTGGTTCCGGAGCGCTCGATCGCCTGCTCAATATTCTCGGTTGTAACCACACCGAAGATAGTTGGGATACCTGTTTTGAGATTGATCGCCGCTACTCCTTTAGCTACCTCATTGCACACATAATCATAATGTGTCGTAGATCCGCGAATGACGGTTCCAAGGGTAATAACCGCATCATATTTGCCGCTTTCGGCCATTTTTTGGGCGATCAGGGGAATTTCAAATACTCCCGGAACCCAGGCTACATCCACTTCATCATCCCCTACACCATGTCGCTTGAATGCATCGAGTGCGCCAGACAGCAATTTGCTTGTAATGAACTCGTTAAAACGGCCTACAACGACCCCGTATTTCAGTCCCTCGGATACTAAATGTCCTTCTAAATAATTCGGCATTGTATTCATCTACCCTTCATTAGTAAGTTAGTAAGTTATGGATGTTACAGCTTGGAATCCTCATTTTGTTCAATGTTATCAAAAGTCAGCAGGTGGCCCAGCTTGGCCTGCTTCGTATGGAGATAGTTGGTGTTGTCCTTGTTCTCCGGCATTTGAATCGGCACACGTTCCACAACCTCTAGACCGTAGCCTTCCAGCCCTTTGATCTTGCGGGGATTGTTGGTCATCAGCCTGATCTGGCGCACTCCAAGATCCTTCAGGATCTGTGCTCCAATCCCGTAATCACGGAGATCGGCCGGGAAGCCCAGCTTCAGGTTGGCATCTACAGTATCCAGACCTTCCTCTTGAAGTTTGTAGGCGCGAAGCTTGTTAATTAGACCAATGCCCCGTCCCTCCTGGCGCATATAGAGCAGAACACCGCGGCCTGCGGCTTCAATCTGGCGAAGCGCCGCTTCGAACTGCGGTCCGCAGTCACAGCGGTGGGAATGGAACACATCTCCGGTCAGGCATTCGGAATGTACACGTACCAGCACGGGCTCCTCACCGGAAATATCACCTTTGACCAAAGCAACATGCTCTTTGTCATCTACTTCATTCGTGTACGCGATCGTCTGGAAAACGCCGAAGTCTGTCGGCAGATTGACCGACACCTCACGGTTCACCAGCTGCTCCTTCTCATTGCGGTAATGAATCAGGTCCTTTATACTGATCAGCTTGAGATCATGCTTCTTCGCAATCTCCACCAGATCCGGCAGACGGGCCATCGTCCCGTCTTCCTTCACGACTTCGCAGATGACGCTGGCCGGATAAGCACCGCACATGCGGGCCAAATCCACTGCAGCTTCCGTATGGCCGGAACGCCGCAGCACACCGCCTTTCTTCGCAATCAGCGGGAACATATGGCCCGGTCTGCGAAAATCGGAAGGTTTGGCATTCGGATCCATCAGGGCCTGAATGGTTAATGATCTTTCTGCGGCAGAGATGCCTGTGGTGGTATCCTTGTGATCGACGGAGACGGTGAAGGCAGTGCCATGGTTATCGGTGTTATTTGCCACCATCGGCTGTAGATCCAGCTCCTCCGCCCGTTCTGCTGTAATCGGCACGCAGACCAGTCCGCGTCCCTCGGTAATCATGAAGTTGATCACTTCCGGTGTAGATCGTTCGGCTAGTGCGATGAAGTCCCCTTCATTCTCCCGGTCCTCATCATCAACCACGATAATGACCTTGCCGCGCATCAAATCGTATATCGCGTCCTCAATCGGGTCCAGGACGCTGTCATTCTTCGCTTGCTGGCTCATCATTTTGTCCTCCTGACAGCTTTACGTCTACCCTTGCGGGCTAACCGTAAGCCTGTTCATAATTTATACAAACCCGTTCGCCGCTAGAAAATCGTGGCTGATCCGGGAGCTGTTCTCCTCTTCCCCATCTCCTGAAAGTGATCTATAATTCAGTAGATGATCCACATATTTGCCGAGCACATCGCATTCGATGTTGACCCGGTCCCCGTTCCGTTTGTGAGCCAGGACCGTTTCGCCGAGCGTATGTGGAATAATTGAAACGGTAAACATGGAAGCCGAGGTGTCCACCACCGTCAGGCTGATGCCATCAATCGTGATAGATCCTTTGGGAATAATAAATTTGAAAAGCGATTTACGCTCCGGCGCTATTTCGAACACAACCGCATTCTGATCCCGTTTGACCGAACGAATCTCACCGGTTCCATCCACGTGGCCCTGAACGATATGCCCTCCGAAACGCCCACCTGCAGCCATGGCACGTTCCAGATTCATCCTGCTGCCGCTTCGCAGCTCCTTAAGCGTGCTGTTACGGTAAGTCTGGGGCATAACATCTACGGTAAAAGAATGATCTCCGAGGGAGGTCGCCGTAAGGCAAACCCCATTGACGGATACACTGTCTCCTATTTTCAAATCATCCATAATGAGAGAAGCGCCGATATTCAGCACCATCATTTCGCCGCCACTGGTTACCCCGCGCAGGACGCCGACCTCCTCAATCAAGCCTGTGAACATGTGATCCCCTCCTGAAACTTGCTTTAGCGGATAGGCGTCCCGCTGATACACACATTATCCCCGAGCACTTCGACTTCCAATCCTTCGAGTGTGATCGCATTCTTCATCAGCTCGACACCCGGAAAGTCAAAGGTTCCAGGTGCAGCAGCACCGCCGCCGACAATCTTCGGAGCGAAGAAAAGAATCACTCGGTCCACCAGCCCACTCTCCAGCATGGCGCCATTGAGCGTTCCACCACCCTCGAGCAGGATCGAACCGATCTCTAATTCGCCTAGCGCGCTCATCGCCGCCTTCAGATCCACTCGCGGCCCGTTGCCGCTGATAACGATCTGCACACCAGCGTCCTTAAGCAGCGCCTGCTTTACCGGATCAGCGGATTCTGTAGTCACGACAATGGTAGGTGCCTGACCATCGCTTACGACTGCGGAATCCAGTGGAATCCGCAGCGCCGAGTCAATCACGATACGGACAGGGTTCAGTCCCGGCACTTCCATTCGGGTCGTTAAGGAAGGGTTATCGGCGATCACCGTGTTGACCCCGACCATAATACCCTGGTGACGGTGCCGCAGCGTATGTACGATCTCCCGGGACTGGCCATTGGATATCCATTTGCTGTCCCCTGTCCGGGTCGCGAGCTTCCCGTCGAGCGTGCTGGCGCTCTTAAGTGTGACAAACGGCTGCTTCGTCAAAATATATTTGATGAACTTCTCATTAAGACGCTGTGCGCGGCTGCGGAGCAGCCCTACTTCTACCTCAATCCCCTGCTCGCGGAGCATGGCAATGCCCTGGCCGGCAACCTGGGGATTAGGGTCCTCACAAGCCACGACCACACGGGCTACACCTTCATCAATCAGCCTTTGGCTGCAGGGCGGGGTCTTGCCATAGTGGCTGCAGGGCTCAAGGGTTACATAGGCCGTACTGCCTTGTGCCTGGCCTGCCGCCATATTCAGCGCATGCACTTCAGCATGACCAGTCCCGCGCTGCAGATGGGTGCCCAGCCCGATCATAGCACCGTCTTTTACAACTACACAGCCAACTACAGGATTAATACCTGTCTGTCCTTGCGCTCTTTCCGCCATATCCAGGGCGAGCGACATATAGAATTCATCGTTCATTGCATCCATGTCCTGCCTCCGATCCTCTAGCTGTATCTTTCCTGATTCTGTTCGAAACATTCTGTTACAATAGAAAACCCGCCTCAATCTCCAGGTGGAGTTCAGACGGGTTATACGAGAGTTTACTGGCAGTTCGAATAAAACTGCGCGTTTCACAGTCAAAAAAACAATTGTGAAAGTTCGCACATATTATTCGATAACACTGCAGTACGCCTGTCTATATAAGCACAGAACGTCAATCTCTCCTTCTTCCATCCAGACTATACTGTCGGTCCTGGAATTGCACCAGGTCCACCGTCCATATGATACATACGAAGCGGGTAGCGGACTTAGCAGCGCCATCAGCTTGTTCAGCTAATTGCAGAAGCATCACCGCCGGTAGGGAATTACACCCTGCCCTGAAGGATTGATAATATTTAATTATTTTTAAGTTTACCTACAACAAAATTATCACTTTGACACAGGAAATGCAAGTGCGTTTATGAAATTAACTTTATTTAAGTAACTCAATTATCTTTTTGCACCTGATGATCCGCACGTAATAAATCACGAATCTCCGTTAACAGAACTACCTCTGGACCGGGGGCAGGTTCTTCCACTACCTCAACTTTTACCGTTTCCTTACGCTTGAAGCGGCCAGCCAGCTTGATCACCATGAAGATGGAGAAGGCGATGATAAAAAAGTCAACGACCGTCTGCAGGAACACACCATAACTCACTACTGCCTTTCCATAGGTGAACTGGAGTCCGCTCAAATCGATTCCACCGGTGATCATACCTATCAGCGGCATAATAATATCGGCAACCAGCGAGGATACAATTTTGCCAAACGCTGCACCAATCACCACCGCTATTGCAAGATCGAGTACATTTCCCTTCAAGGCAAACTTTTTAAATTCCGACCACATTTGAACTTCCTCCTATGCTTTGTGTTTGAAGTTATTATAGCATTTCTAAAGAACTTTGTATTTGGCTATAAAAAAAATACACGCGGCAACAACTCTGCCGCGTGCATTTACCACAATGCTTGGTAATCCTTACTCTTTACGTCTTCTGAATACCATGCTTAGGATAAAGCCGGCAAGGATTAGACCCAGACCCGCCATGTAGATAGGCAAAGGACTGTTCTCTCCCGTCTGCGGCAGTTTGCCGGCTGACGCTTCGGCAACCGTTCCCTTCGGAACATCATCCTCGTCGACCTCCACACCGCCAAGCGGAATGTCATCATCAGGCAATATGACTGCTGCCGGTGACGAAGAAGACGATGGTGATAATGACGGTGTTGTACCTGGAGTAACTACCGCACCTGCAGGTATTTGCGGTTCATCGATGATGACCCCTGGCACACTTGAAGCCGCAGGTATGGTTGTTGCAGGTACTCCCGGAACAACTGCTGGAGTTGGTGCTCCAGTAGGAATTGCCGTCGGTATTGGTGCAGGCGATATGGTCGGTGCCGGTGACCCGCCTGGTACAGTAGATGGCGTTGGCTCCGTTACCGGCGTCGATGTCGGTGTCGATGCCGGTGTCGGCGTAGCTGTGGATGGCGCCAGCTTTGTATTAAGCACCATCAAGCTGATATTAGCTGAAGAGCCAATAGTGACCGGATACTCACGGGAATCCAGCGCATATCCGGAAGGAGCTGCCGTTTCAATCAATAGATAGCTTCCAAGCCAGATATTGTTGAATACCGCACGTCCATCTGCGTCTGTGGTTCGGGTATTAACAAGCAGTCGTTCATTGCCATTCAAACGATACAGATCGAATGTTGCCCCGGCTAGTTTAAGCCCGCTGTCTGCTGCATCCAGCTTCTGAACAGTCAGGGTTCCGCGTACACCGCTGCCTGTTCCCGAGCCGCTGGAAACACCCACAATAATCTCTTTGGTAGTGTCCTGGCTGACCACTTTCACATTATTACCGCTGAGATTGACGGTATTGATCAGCTTATCGCCGGAATTCGCAACGATCAGCGATTGATAATCCAATATAAATGCGGAATGAATATCATGGAGGAAGCTGAGGATGAACCTCTGCTTACCGTCAGCATCTGCGCTGATGTTCAAGGTATAATCTGCGTTTTCCACTAATGCTGGACCGCCCTTGCTAAGCTCTCCATTAACTGCCGCTATAGCAGGATAAAGATGGAAAGAATCCGGAAGCAGGATTTGGTTCGGGCTCGGAATATCCGTCAACACCGCATTCTTCACATATGACTGTGAGCGGTTGACATCAATAGTCCAGTTCAGCTTGTCGCCATTCTGCATACCATCTTTGAATACATATTCCCCTCCAAAAGGGATGTTCACTGTAGCCATTAAATCTTTGGATACTTTCTTGATTCCATCCAGCAGCTTCGCTGTATTGGGCACAGTGGAATCGATTAGCTGCCCTTCCAGACTCGTCTTGAATTCAAGGTAATACGCAGAGCTTATGCCTTCCTTAAATCTAATGTTAAGCTCATTACCGCTGCCAACACTGAAAGTATAAGCATCCTTGCTGAATTCAGCGCCTTTGGAAGGTTCGCCTGAGGTATTGATATTCATGTTGTAGACTTTAAGCGAGCCAGGGACCAAAGTCTGTCCGGAGCCAAGAATATCAGATACAATCGGTTGCGAAATAGACTTACTGTTATAGTTGATGCCTACGGTCCAAGTAATTTCTTTTGCTGCAGCATCATAAGTTCCTGCTTTGAAACCATTGTTCTTCACCTCGGCACGGGGAATAAACAGTCCCTGGGCTTCCGTCCAAAGCGGCGGGCCTTCAATGTCTTTCCAGTCAACCCGGGCGTTGTTCACAAAATTATCGGTATTACCAGTAAGCCAGTCGTTGTTGAACTCTGTCCGGTAAGTGATGGTATGGGTTACGGAGAGTGCCTTCGTAAACTTGACCTTGAATCCGGATTTCGGCTCATCCGGTTTATTCAGTCCCCACTGGTATTCGGACTCATTCAAGACTGTGCCGCTTGCATTCCTTACGACCAGAGTTCCCGGAATGAACTTTTGTCCTCCCTGCGGGAAGGTATCGGTCACCACTACGTTTCTCATAGGCAGATTGTCACCGTTCACGGTGATTTTCCACTCGGTAGTATGATTCTTGTAATCTACTCCTGACAGTGTTTTGTAGATGATGGCCGAACGGATCTTTTGTGTCGCATCCACACTATAAGTGCTGTCTGAGACAGTATTGGAGATAGTGGTGTCCTTCATTACACGGCCTAAGGACTGGGTTTTGTATTCAATCCGGTAGGCTGAAGAAATTCCATTCAGGAACTCCAGCTTGAAGCCGTTTTTCTCCACACCGATTAATCCGGTTACGGTATAGTCAACGTTCTGCAGAAGAGCTGTCCCTTTGATAGCTGTACCTGTGGAGTCCAATGTCACCGGATAGACGACCAGCGAATCTGTAATCAGCCTCTGTGAGTCGTTGAAGTAGTCTGTAAGCACCCCGCTGCCTTGCGGGATCGTTCTATTGTTATAGTTGTACTCGATGGCCCAGGTGATGATCTGCTTACCCCATTCATAGTTCGTTGCCATCTTGTTCAGACTTCCGCCACGCTCAATGGTTACGGTAGCGGATGAGCTTACCGGCGCACGTCCCTCTCCTGTAAAAGTAGCCGTATTCGTAAAACTGCTCAGCACGTCGCTGACCACAGCCGTCGAATAGGCAATCCGGTATGCTCCGGTGATTACAGGATCGGTGAAGCGCACTGTAAGCGTCCCGTCCGCAATATCATAAGAATATTTGCTACTGTCAATCAGTGCACCTACAGTGACTGTGCCATCCAGTTGAATGCCCAGTTGATATACAGCTAGCGAAACGGTGCTGTCCATGGACAAGCCTTCGGGAACCGGATCCGTAATAACCGCACCGGTTACCGCCTCCAGCTTCTTGTTGACATCGACAGTCCAATCAATATGTCTCGCATTGAAGCCGTCCGGGGTACCTTTTTTCTCAATCGTTGAACCCACGGACGGCTTGAAATTCACCGTAACCGTCTGGGAACCCCCGTTGACAGGGAATATAATATCTTGGGTCGTACTGCCTGAAATGACCTGTTTGTCAAATTGAGTATGGATGCTAAGAGTACCTTGAATATTGTCATGCGTCTGGATGTAGTTGTTGAAGCTCATGAGTACCTGATGTGTGGACTGGCTGACCGTGAAGGTGCCTACCTCTCCATCATCCGAAACCAGCGAACCGCTAATGTCGTTAAACAGCTGGAATTGTGCCGGAAGCTGAAAAGCAAACGTGTCTCCTGCAACGTATCCGTGTCCATTAGGAAGCGCCCATGTATAGTCCAGAGTGACCTTGGAATCCACCTCATACACATTATCTGTCACTGTCTGGCCATCTGGCCCGTACACCGCCATTGACACGCTTGTAATAATATCACGGTCATTCTCAATTCCTGCAGCCGTTACCTGCGTAGTAAATCCTATGCCGTATGCATACTGCACTAACAGCACGAGGATAACCAAGGCCACACTTACTCTTTTTTTCACCATACTCAAAAGCCCCCGTTCCCCAGTGTTTTGTCGGATTTCTGATCCTATTGCCGCGCCCCTGCCCAAGATTGCCGCCGAACCGCCCAGTTATAGACATACTCCGCTTGAAAGCCAGTTATGTATTCCGGATCATCCATGCGTCAACTTATGTGGATTTTCTATATATTTTCCTTTTCTGGCCAGAGTCTGCGATATATACTTATATCACCTTAGAGTAGATCATTAGAATCAGAAATTGTTAAAATTCCGGATTTTTATTTTTTGTCAAATTATTCTCGACTTCCAAGGGGGAAACCCATGAACGATCACGCTTTTTGGAACCGTAAGCATGCCATCGATTTCATGATGTTCTCAGCATCACATTGGATAGCTGTATCTTTAGTCGCATGTTTCTGTGTGCTGCTCTTCGGCCTTCGCCAGACCATCCGTTCTAACCCGGGACTAAGGGCATTCATCCGCCTGCTGCTTGTAGCCGTGCTGCTATTCTCGGAAGGCGGTCTCCAACTATGGTACATCACTCAAGAGATATGGAAAAAGGACTCCTCCCTGCCACTGGAGCTGTGTGGAATCACATTACTCCTGTCCATCGTTATGCTGCTTACCCGCAGCCGTCTGCTCTATTCTTTTCTATATTTCGCCGGAACGGGGGGTGCATTCATTGCACTGCTGACACCTAATCTGGTGTATCCTTTTCCCCATTTCCGCTTCTTATTATTCTTTGTGGCGCACGGCGGAATCGTTCTGGCTTCGCTGTACATGACCTGGATCGAAGGTTACAAGCCAACCTGGAAATCACTCCTTTTCACCATGCTCTGCCTTAATATCGTCGCTGCCCTGGTCTATGCCGCAGATCGAGCCTTGGGCGCCAATTATATGTTCCTCGTTCACAAGCCGGGCACGTTTTCGGTATTGGACTACTTTGGAGCCTACCCGTACTATTTGCTTGTTGAAGAGGCCTTTGCCTTTGTTGTCTTTCTGCTGATGTATCTGATATTCTTCTGGCTGCCGCAGCGATTCAACTCACGTCATGACCGTATGGGACGCTAGAATAATAGATTCGTTAGACAGCAAAAAGGCAGACCCCCTGTTCGGGGGTCTGCCTTAGTTGGAATTGTACAAAATCAGGAAAAATTAAGCTTCGATAATTTCTACCGAAGTCATTTTGTCGCGTCCCTGGAAAGCATCTACCTTGTCCATACCTTCTACGACTTTACCGAATACGGTGTGTACGCCGTCCAGGTGAGGCTGTGGAGCATAGGCGATGTAGAACTGGCTACCGCCAGTGTTTTTGCCGGCATGTGCCATAGCGAGCGAACCGCGTTCATGCTTGTTCGGGTTGATCTCACAGTTGATGGTATAGCCTGGACCGCCGGAGCCTGTACCATTCGGGCAACCGCCCTGAGCAACGAATCCTGGAATGACACGGTGGAAGACCAGACCGTTGTAGAAGCCGTCTTTAGCCAGTTTTTCAAAGTTGGCCACTGTGTTGGGTGCATCGTTCTCAAACAGATCGATCAGCACGACACCGCCATTTTCAAGTGTAATTTTCGCTTGCTTTGCCATATGTAAATACCCCTTTCGAAATCACAGATGTTGAACACGCTTATTAGTTTACTATGAAATCACGCACAAAGCAAAGCAGACGGAAAAGGATTTCCGCCTGCTGCATGCTACTTCGCTGCGGTGTCCGCAGATATTCTTACTTCGTCACCGTCTGCTTCGCAATACGAGCCGGGATCACATCGTTGGCAATAATGTCCTGATGGGACTCCCGCCGCACCACAAGATCGCTCTGACCGTTCTGCACGAATACGACCGCTGGACGGCGAATCCGGTTATAGTTGCTGGCCATGGAGTAGTTGTATGCACCTGTGCAGGCTACAGCGAGCAAATCCCCGCTCTCCACCTTCGGCAGCTCCACATCCCAGATCAGCATATCTCCGCTTTCGCAGCATTTGCCGGCAATGGAGACTGTCTCTTCATTCGGTTCTGCAGCACGGTTAGCCAGCAGCGCCTCATATTTGGATTCATACAATGCCGGACGCGGATTATCAGTCATACCGCCGTCAACGGCAACATATTTGCGCACGCCTGGAATCTCTTTGTTCGTGCCCACAGTATAAAGTGTAGTTCCGGCATCGCCCACAATGCTGCGTCCTGGCTCTACCCAGATCTGCGGCAGCGATTCGCCGATTCCGGAAAAATACGTCTTCACCGCACCTGTGATGGCAGCCACATATTCAGACACCTTCAGCGGTGTATCGCCTTCAACATAACGGATTCCGAAGCCGCCGCCAAGATTGACAACCGGGAATGATACGCCGAGATCTTCTTTAACTTTGCGGGTGAAGTCGGCAATCCGCTCAACCGCAAGCTCAAAGCCTTCCGTTTCAAAAATCTGAGAACCGATATGGGAATGAACGCCCAGCAGCTGGAGATTCTCTTGTTGTGAAGCCCGGCTTACCGCTTCCAGTGCAGAGCCATTGCCAATGTCAAAACCAAACTTTGAATCTGTCTGGCCCGTCGAAGCATAGGCGTGATGGGCATGCGCCTCCACACCTGGAGTCACCCGCAGCAGAATATTAACGGTGACTTCCTTGCGCAGAGCAATCGCCTGAAGCAAGCTGAGTTCTACCAGATTGTCGACTACGAAGCAGCCGATTCCGGCATCAATAGCCATTTCGATCTCATCCGGTGTTTTGTTGTTGCCATGGAAATGAATGCGCTCTGCCGGGAACCCGGCCTGAAGCGCGGTATACAGCTCCCCGTCCGACACAACATCCAGAGACAATCCTTCTTCGTCAGCCAAGCGGCACATAGCCATAACCGAAAAGGCTTTGCTGGCATAAGCAACCTGAAATCCGAGCCCGGATGCAGTAAAAGCCTCCATGTATTCGCGGCACCGGCGCCGGACCAATTGCTCGTCCATTATATATAGCGGGGTACCATACTCCGCCTTCAATTCCGTCACATCACATCCGCCAATCTCCAGATGATTGGCATCATTAATTCGGCTCGTACCGTGTAAAAACATTTGCGCAGTCCTCCAATTTCTGTGGAAAGTCATGTTCCACCCTATCTATTTAGTGTATTCAGTATAGCAGACAGAGGGAACGCCATTGAATGGACTAATTTGCAGTTGATTTGTATTTTCCTACGACTTGTCTTTTTTCTTCTGGACCGAAGCCATTCGGGTATTATCTCTGGTTTTGTTGAAGGATGGCCTTGTTTTGGAGCTGAGAACAGGCTGGCGCAGAAGAATAGCACCCATCGCCTTTGCATTAAACGGTATAAACGGCCACATATATGAAGAATTGTAGGAACGGTTCATAGTCAGCAGAACGATCAGGAGGGTAGAGCCGATCATAAAGCCCGGCACCTGGAACGCCGCGACGGCTAACAGCAGCACAAGCCTGACGATCCGGTTGGCCAGCCCCAGCTCATAACTGGGCGTAGCAAACATACCAATGGATGCGACAGCCATATACAGCACAACCTCATTAACGAATAGCCCCGTTTGAACCGCAATGTCTCCCACCAGGATAGCTGCGATCAGACCCATGGCCGAACCGAGTGGAGTCGGGGTATGCACAGCTGCCATCCGCAGCAGATCAACACCGAGCTCAACAATGAGGAACTGGGCCAGCAGCGGGATTTTGGCAGTTTTCTGCGGCCCGATGAATTCGAGCATTGCAGGTTTCAGCTCAGGGTGAAGGACAAGCAGCATCCAGAGCGGCAATAGGAACAGTGAGGCAAAGATCCCAATGAAGCGAACCCAGCGCAGGTATGTCCCCATAAATGGTGTCTGCCGGTTCTCCTCAGCATGCTGGCATAGATCAAAAAACGTGGTCGGCAAAACCATCACGCTCGGTGAAGTGTCAACAAAAACCACCACCCGGCCTTCCAGCAGATGGGAGGCAACCACATCCGGACGCTCGGAATAACGAACCATCGGATACGGATTCCATCCCGCGTCGACGATAGCCTCTTCCAGCTGTTTGTCAGCAAGCGGGATGCCGTCCATATTCACACTTTTAATTTTATCGGTAACTGCCTTCACCTGGGTCTTGTCAACGATATCGTCAATATAAGCAACACAGACATCCGTTCGTGTGCGTCGGCCCACCTGGTGCATCTCATACTTCAGACCCGGATCCCGGATCCGTCTTCTGACCAGAGCGACGTTGCTCAGCAGCGTCTCTGTGAATCCGTCCCTCGCTCCGCGCACCACCCGTTCAATAGATGGCTCATCGGGACTGCGCGAGGGATAAGAACGGGTATCCATGATGATAACTTCGGTCTCGCCCTCCAGAAAAATAACGCTCATTCCCGAAAGGACCTTGTTGATGCTCTCGCTTAATAATTCCCCCTTCTCCACCTGCACGTGAGGAATGTACTCTGTCATAAAGCTGGCCAGGACATCCGTGGAAATATTCTCTGGAACAAGATACGTCAAGCGCTTAAGGATTTCATCGATGATCACATCCTTAGCGAAACCGCTGATGCACAGCATTGCCGCCTTACGGCCGCCGAAGGTCATCTCCCGGAACACCACATCAAAAGATGAACCCAATCCCATTACTTCGGTAAGGGTGTTTTTGGTATCCTCCAGCTTATGCGGGATTTTATCATCCCCCTGCCAATATATGACGGACTGCTCGAGGGAATCGGATAACTCAGCATCCCGTTTCTCCTGCCGGGGATCATTGCTTTTCTTGTCCTCTGGCTTGCCCTTATTATTCTTGCCTGCACTTTTTACAGTTTTGTCGGATGGGCTTGCCTGCACCTTCCCGGACGGCTGTTTCTCAGACGGTTTGTCACCAGCAGCCTCAGCCGGCTCGGTGTCTGAATCATCGTCCTCTGTCTCCTCTGTCTCCTCTTCATCTCCGAACAACCGGGCAAAAAAGCCCTTTTTACTGTTCTCCGGCTCCTGTGAGCCTAACTCCTCCGCTGCCTCAATGTCCTGTTCACTGTCCTTGAGTGAGCCCTTAGCAGCAGCGTCATTTGCCGTTCCCTCTTGATCCGGTATGTCTGCCCCATCCGAAGGCTCAAGATCATCAGCTGAGTCAGATGAATTGTTAGCGGACGAATCATCTGTACCAAGCTCGCTAGAGGCTTCGGTGTCCTGGTTCCCCGTCTCTTCCCCTTCCTTAGAAGCAACATCAGCAGAGTCTTCATTGTTTGCTTCCGCTCCGGAATCATTCTTTTCATGGACATCCAGGTCGGAACCTGCGGTTTCGGTGGTATCAGCATTATCAACAGTTTCGCCAATTCCAGCGTCTTCGCCAGTTCCCGATTCCAGTTGGGATTCATCCGCTGTCCCTGCATCCAGAGGCATGCAGTCTTCAGGAGCAGCAATATCTCCGTCTTCCTTGTCATTAGTAGCGGTTAATTCCGGTTTATCAGATGCCAAGTCTGCATCTTCCGCATCCGCTTGCGGGGAGTCTCCAGCCGTTGTGCCAAGCTCTGCGGACGCTTCGGTATCCGTCTCCGCTGCGTCCACGCGGTCCTTCTCATCCTCCTGTCCCTTGTCCTGTGGTTCTTTCATGTAATATCCGCTGTGAACATACTTAACCACACTATAACCTCCTTTTACTGTCGGTACACAAACCAATCGAACAAAGAACCTGCAACCTTGCCGCAGACCATAGCCATGAGCAGTCCGAAGAGCAGATGAGTCATGTGCAGACGTTTGGCCAGTATTGGCAGCACATTTAGTACCTCAGTCAGGGCCGCAGCCAGCATCCCGACAAATATTCCGTCAAACAGGCCAACCGCAAGCTCTACCAATGGACCGGCGGCAATCCGCCAGTTCCAGAAATCAGACATGGTACCCAGCAGCGCCCCTCCAACCATCGCCCCTTCATACCAATGCACTTTATCGTAGGAGGAGGTGAGTTGGGCTAACCTCGGCACCATATCCAGCACAATGAAAAGAGCGATCACCCCGCCGCCCACAGCAATACCTCCGGCAATGCCTAGCAGCAGATTCAGCGCCAGCGTCAGCTGTGCGGTCATGTTCCTTCCCCCGAATGCCCGGAGGTTTCATCTCCACGGCGTTGTAATTTGCTGTACTCTTCGTTAACTACATAATGGTCGATATTTTTCTGATAGAGGAACATCTCCACTTCGAGCGGAGTCGGCTCCTCATTCCATTTTTTCTTAAAAAGATGATTGAAAAAAATCACCATGCCAAACCCGATGCCCAGCGAATAGGCAATCTGAAACACATACGGATGTTCATCCCGGCGGCCTGTCAGCATCTCGACAATTCTGACCTGAACCTCCAGCATGCTGACATCGGCATGGAAATTCATAATCGTCAGCGCCGAGCCGAAGAACAGCAGTAGCCAGACCAGGACAAACAAAGCAATGGACGGTTTGCGCGATTCGGCAGGCCCTTTAATCTGCACCAGTGTCCGGCCCTCGCCAATCGGTTGAATATCCGCACCTGGCAAAAGGTTATGGATCTTCGGAATCACCGTCAGCAGGTCAACCAGAATCAGATTCCCGTCACTTTGCACAGGATCCAGCAGCAACAGCGAATATAGCGGTTCTCTCCACTCCGGATCGGTTATCAGGTAGGCCACATCCCGCAGCAGAACTGCCTTGCCTTTAGGAACCGTCACCCGGTTTTTGAGCTGTATATAAATCGCTGGAGCCGGATGGGCAGTCATGCGCGGACACCTCCTGAAGGATCTGATGTGATGCGGCTTCGAGCAAGATTAAGGGTAGTATGGGAGAAAAGGTTTATTTTTACTCTTGTGTGTACATAATTTTGATTTCCAAAAGCGCACAAAAGAATATTATCAGCAACACCAAATCCGTTAGCGGAGGCAAAGGCATCGGCGTCTTCTATTGGGAGCCTGAATGTTACGGCACCTGGTACAACTATACGAAAGGCGCATTTGATTCCTACGGCAAACCTACAGTGGCACTGGATGCATTTCTAAACTAGGTTCCTCTAAAATCCAAGAAGTAAAAACGGCTGCGCGGTCTTTCACAAGACCGCACAGCCGTTATATTTTTTATTGGGAAGGGAGCGGGAAACGTAACGTCCCTTGCCTAGCTTCAACGTACGGTACCCTCGTCATCTTCTTCAGAATTGACACTGGCATACCATTCATTAACTTCTCGGGTAATCTGTGCACCGCCGCCCGCTTTCCAGGAGGCCACAAATTCATCAAAAGCGGCAAGCGGCTGTTCTCCGTATATAATCGCACTAAATGTCTCATTCTCCAGGCTGTTCAGATAGTCGAGTCTGGATTTCATGGTCTCAGTTGCGGGTCCGGTGAACATGTCCTTATAAGATTTGTCCTTCTGCAGTAAAAGCAATCTGGCTGCAGCCGGGGTGCTTTTGCCATAGTTGACCGAGATATCCTTCTCCAGCCGGGTAGATGGACTCTTGCCATCGGCAAGATTGAGCATCGCCTGGAGCTGGGCGTAAGGGACACGGGCTCCGTCGCGTACCAGCAGATAACGGATGCTGTTCACATAGCCTCCAGAAATCTTGTCACTGGGCAGCATCTTGCCGCTGGCGCTTAGCTCATAGTCATAGCCTGCGAACAACCCGTATTCAAGCCCGCTTCCCGGCTGCGGGGCCGCAAAGTTGTCGAACAGATAATTTTCATAAGTAAAAAAAGCTTCCGGGTGCTTCATGGTTTTGCTGATCAGTGTAACACCATTGGAGAAATGGGTCCCATGGCGCATGACCGTTCCATCCGGTCCTGCGGGAATAACCCCTGGCGTCCAAACCGCATCTGGCGCATTCTGCAGCGTATCCTGCAAAGGCCAGCCGCTCATCCAGTAAGGGCCTGGAATAATCCCTGCGGTGCCTGCAACAGCAGGCTCCGCAGTCTTGTTCTCATCCCAGAGCGCAGCCTCCTGAGGAATATAGCCCTTGCTGTGCCACTCCTTCAACTTCGCCAGCCCCTGCGCGATCGCCGGGTTCACCGAACCGTACTCCAGCTTGCCGCCTGGGCCGATATTCCATTGCTGCGGTAGAGCGCCATAAGCACCGAAGATCCAGGAGGGGTCGCCCATCCATGTGTTCATCGTAGACTTGAAACCGATGCTCAGCGGAGTAACCTGATCCGGAGCTAAGCCATCCGGATTGTGGTTTTTGAACGCCTCCATTACCTTCTCAAGCTCATCCATGGTTGTGGGTACCTGCAGGTGCAGCTTATCCAGCCAATCCTGGCGGTACCACATAATATAGTCATGATTATAGGCGTAATCAAGAACAGGCAGACCCATTTTCCGGTCTCCGCGGCTGTAGGGATTCCACACAGCCGGGTCCTGGGCCATCGCTTCCTTCCACGTATCGGAGGCATAGGTATCGAAGAGTTCTCCCACCTCGGCATACAGCCCGGAATCAATCAGATCTTGGGCAATCGCGGTATCTGCCGTACCTATAGTCACAATATCGGGCATTTCTTGGCCCGAAGACAAAGCAAGCCGAAGCTTGGTCCCGAACGCCCCATTGGTGTCAGTGATGGACCAGAGGGTCTGGATATTAATGCCGAACATCTCCTTGGCCCAGCGGGTAGCTACATTGTGCTCAATGGATTCACCGTTCTTGAATTTCAGCTCCGGGTCTACACCCCAGGCGGTTGTGATCGTCACTTCAGGGTCATATTTGTCCTTGTAGGCATTCTCATTCACAGCTGCCGCAGGGGAGATGGGAACTGAATTAGGGTTCTGCGGGATATCTCCGGTATCCTTGTCCTTACAGCCTGCGAGACTGACTGCCAGCATGACACTGACAAACCCTAGAAGCAACCTGGTTTTTCTGCCAGCCTTCATCCTTATCCCCTCTCCTTGATCCAGCTGATCCACTTTATCCTTCACGGAATTCATTGGGTGTCATCCCGTAATGTTTTTTGAACATTTTACTGAAATACTGCGGGTTCTGATAACCCAGCTCCGTCGTAATCTCATAGACCTTCTTGTTCGTATGCTTGAGCAGATACAGGGCACGCTCCATCCGCATGCGGATGATATAATCCCCAAGGGCTTCTCCAGTCTCGGCTTTATAGATTTTGGATAAATATACCGGATGGAGATAGACTTGGTCAGCTATCGTCTTAACGGACAATTCATGACCCGATGGACTTCCTACCAGCGAATGCACCTGTTTGATGATATAGCTTTTCGCGTATTGATCGCTCTCCGACAGTTCTGCCTGCAATCTGTCCAGCAGTTCAAACGCCCATCCCCGAAGCCTGCTGCCGGATGAGCTCAGATCCTGGGCCAGAAGCGGATCAAAGACAAGCTGGTTCATCTGAAGCATGCTCTGGCCGCTCTTGTGGGCAATGTACATATATGCGTTGGTAATGGACAGGAATAACTCATACAAATGTTCCCTGGTAAAAGGCGTCTGCTCCATGTCGCGGAACACTTCCTCAAGCTTGCCGCGGACAGCTTCCCATTGCTTCGATTCCAGTAAATGAATCAAGGTGGGCGGACGGTATAAGCTGTCCAGCGACTTGTAAGCCATCGGCTCCGCCGCATGCTGTTCCTCAAGAAACACAACTGTACCGGACTCAGCAGGCGTTGATAACACCATGGATCCGAGTCCGCTACGGTACGAGGCCGTCATACCGTCCGGAAAAACAAACCACTCCGTAACGGTCAGTGAGATTTCTCCCTTCAGATAACTGCTGACTGCTCCCTGAAAACGCCTAATCGCCTCTTCTAACCATTCACGACGTTTGGATTCATAAGGGTCTGTCCATAAAAATTCCCGCTGGGCTTCTTTATTAGGCTGCACCAGCAGCACCAGGCAATCATGGGGGGCTTTGCAGAACCATACACCGAAATGGCTGTGAAAGATCTCTTCGGCAATGTTCCCGATAGCATATTCCATCAGAGAGATGGAATCCGGGTCCATTGTCAAATAGTGCCTTCCAAGCTGAACAAGCAGCAGCGCAGACTCCGCACCTGGCTCAATGCCGAGTTCATAGGCCCTCAGCTTCTGGACAAGTGCCTGTTCAGACATCTGCTTCCCTAGCAGCAGATCGTGCATCAACTTGCCGCGGAGTACACTGAAATCCCCTTTACGGGTATACAGCAGCTGATGGTATTTATCATGAGCCTCCCATTCATCCCTCAAGGATTCTATGGCACTGGAGACACTCTGTATGAACTCCTCATCGCTTACCGGTTTAAGGATATAGTCAATGGCTTGAAGCTGAATCGCTTTCTTGGCATAGCCAAAGTCGGAAAACCCGGTTAGAAGAAGGCAGCGCAGATTCGTCCATCTGGCGGTCGCCGCCTCAATCAGCTGCAGCCCGTCCATCCCCGGCATGGAAATATCCGTAACCATAATATCAATCGATTGCCGCTCCAGAATCTCCAGCGCTTCCATTGCCGAAGCAGCCTGGTGCACCTCCTGCACTCCAAGCACATTCCAAGGGATGGTCCGGGCCAGACTTTCGGTTACATAGGATTCATCATCCACCAGCAACAGTTCAATCATTCTTGTCCCTCCCTATACGCATTCTCAGGCTGATCTGCGGGCAGAAGCCAGTAGAGTGTAGCCTGCAGCCCCCCCAGCGGTGAAGGTGCAAAGGCGATACCGGCCTCATCGCCAAAGCGCAGATGCATCCGCTGATGGATATTCCAGAGCCCGCAGCCCATTTCGTCGTCCATTGCCCGGTTCAGCCTTTGCTCCAGCATGGCGATCTGTTCCGGGGTCATACCCTCCCCGTCATCTTCAACCTTCAACGTCATCCTTCTGCCGTGGGAAGCACCGGTAATCCGTATCTGGCCTGCCCGTGCCACGGGCTCTATGCCATGCAGCACCGCATTCTCCACCAAGGGCTGAAGGATAAGCGGTGGAATGACCATTCTTCGCATTTGCGGCGGAATACTGATGGTATAGTTCAGCCGGCTCATTCTCATATTCTGAATCTCCAGATAATGCGTCACGAATTCCACCTCTTCGGGCAGCGGGACCATCTCCCGCTCCTGCCGGGTGGTGTACCTGTAATAACGGGACAAATGGTGGGACATGCCAACCACCGCTTTCATATTGTCCAGCTTCGCCATACTTGTAATGAAGGAGAAACAATTGTAGAAAAAATGCGGATTGATCTGTGACTGCAACTGCTTCAGCCGGGCTTCGCGGACATGAATCTTTTCCATCAGCACCTTTTCAATCAATTCCTGCATTTGCTCCACCATGCTGTTGAACCGGATCGAGAGGAAACTGAATTCGTTCCTGCCCCTGATCCCCACCCGTACCGAATAATCCCCCTGCTTCAGCCGCTGAAATCCGCCTACCAGCTGTCTGACAGGCACCTGCACCTGCACATACAATAAATAAGCCGTAAGACAGCTCATTAGCAGCAAGGCGCTGACTGAGAAATAAAACAGCCGGTTGGAGGTATGTATGGGCTGCAGAATCTCTGACAGCGGCATATAATCGATCAGGGTCCAGCCCATTTTTGGAGAATAGGCGATATTGACACTGTAGGACTTCTGCCCAATCTTTAGTGTCCGGTTCCCGCTTCCAGTCAGCTCTGTCTGTTTCAGCTGTTTCACCAGCTGCTCTGCAACAACCCGGTCAGCACTGCGGTTAAAAATCAGTCCTGTACCTTGTTTATAATAGAATGGGTCTCTTCTGCCATCGCTCTTGAATTGATCCAGCATATCCTCGATATTCCGGCTGTTGAACTCTACCTTCATAATCGTCGCTGCGCTGCTTGGAGAGAACTGCGGCATAGATGGTGTATAGGAAAACCAGGAAAACAGAAAACGTTCTTCGCCCTGATCCTTGATTTTCTTCACCTGCCACCCGGATTTGACCTCTTCCCTAAGCTCTTCATCACGATACGGCAGCGCATCATTCTCTGTTACCATCCGGTGAACAGCCGGAGAATAAAGCGACAGCCTACTGTTCCAATTGGAGGAGCTTTCCTGAATGCTGATTTTGGTCTGTATGCGCTTTACCAGCTGGATTGCCTTAAGATTCAAGTTATCTTGTTCCGGAGCCATATCCTTCAGCGTCAAAATATCAGGATCATGAATGAGCAGGATCGGCCAAGAAGAGAGTAGCTCCATCTGGGTCTCCACCTGGTTCTGAAAAAAGCGGAGCTGGGTATTATTCGAGGTGTTCAGCTCACTGCGCAGCACATCGGTAGTCGTTTTGTTGGAGAAGAAATACAGAAGGGTGATCGGGATGAGCATAATGACCATGATCCCTACGATTTTGCTAAACAAATTATATTTGTACATCCGTTTCACACCCCGTGCCAGAGTCAGTAGCTCTTATTGTACAAAGTTTCTTCAAGGACGCAAAGGTAATCACTGGAATACGCATGTAATCACAGCCTTTGCGAAACTTTCCCCCAGTTCATGCCGTCTATATTAACAGATATTAACAAAAGGGGATGAAGCCGCAATGAAAAGAACTCTACAAATGACTATCCGCCTAGGAACTACTGCTGCTATGCTTCTGGCTCTATCACTACCGCTTACAGCTCACGCTGCCGACAAGATCCAAGTCTATGAGACTTATCAGGATGAAGCGAAGGGAATCGAGCTGTACTCTGTCAGCCAGTTAAATGGTGATCATTTCGATTCTGCAGTTATTGTCAGACAGGCGGATGGGAGCTATGCCAAATGGCAGGAGCCTTTCCATTCTTTTATTCAGGATGGCAGCGGGCAACTCAGGCTGTCCGGTTATGATGATCCGGAGCAAAGCTATGTCTACGATGTGAAAAAAGAAACCATTATCCGCAAAACCCCCTACACGGTTTCTCCTGACGGCAAATGGGGATATCTTGAACGCTCCCGTTATCTCTTCGTCCCGGGGGTTAAGCCTTATAGCGGTCACGTTGCCAAGATTCGTGACTATTATCTCAAAAATATGCAAACAGGAGCCGTCACGATCTACAATTCCACCGAAAGAAGGTTTGACGCCTTCTGGCTGAATGGACATACCCTGCTGGAGAACGGATATCTTGAAGCTGTGAAGCAGAATGTGATCAGGACCTATGATCCAGGCACGGGTGAACGCAAAGAACTGCTGAAAGGCACATTGTACAACTGGAACCTTGCAAAAGACATTCTGCTCTACGTCAAGAATGAGCCTCAGCGTCTGCCATGGGTCTATGACTTAAAGACAGGTACCTCAAGACTGCTGAACGGCAATAATGAAATGAAGACTTTATTCCCGTACACCTCTCCTCCGCCGGTATCGAAGCTTCCGCAAGAAATGACTGTGAATGAGCTGCCTGTAGTCCAGGTGCCGGTTGTACAGGAGAATGAGTACTTCGTTAATGTGAATGGTACAAGTGTCGGGGTCTCCGCAGCATTTGCCAAACAGGGGGTAACCTGGCTACCCGTTAAGCCACTGGCTACTGCTCTCGGCTGGGATCTCCGGCTGCAGCCGCAAAAGTCATCCTATAAGGCAGCGGATTACCGGTATGAGCTAACTAGCAGCAGTGCCAGTCTGGCGCTTACACCCTCGAACAGCTTCATCACCGGGGGCAGATTGTATTTGACCCGCGAACAGTTGAAGCAGTTAGGTTATAGCTCTATTGTGCTGACTCCTAATATGGACTACTGATTGCTAATCGCCAGCAAGCTGTCTAATCATCTCAGCAGATCTGCAATCTCTGTTGGTTCCATAAAAGAGATGCCTCCCGGCCAAATGGCCAGAAGGCATCTCTTTGTTCATCAGTGCCCTGGGGTCACTCCCCTCAGGCGGTGCGTTTTGCTGTGGACAGCTCAAGGCTTGCCGGTACTGCCTGCCGGCTCTGCTGGTTCGAGATGAAGAACAATGCCGTCCAGATCAGCGCAAAACCGACAATCTGCGGTAATGTAACAAGCTGGTGATAGACAATCCAGTTAATCAGGATACCGGTCATTGGAAAGCTAAGCTCGGCAAGTGTAGCAAAGGAGGCTTTGGTGGTGTTCAGGCCTTTGTAATAGAGCAGCATACTAAGCAGTCCTGGCAGAAGCGCCTGCAGCAGCAGATTAACCGCAATCGCCGTAGATGTCCCCAGCCCGCCATGAATCTGCCAAGGAGCTCCCTCCATACTTGTAATGACGAACAGCAAAGGTAACGCCAGGATGAAGCGTAAGGATGTGACCGTTTCGTATTTCATCGAGCCCAGCAGATATCGTCCCATAACCGTTGAACCGCCCCATAAGGCGGCCGCTCCCAGCGCCATTAGACTGCTGACACCAATGAAGCTGTTCACATGGCCAAACGGAATCGTCCAGCCGAAGGTCAGCAGATAGGTGCCGACCAGTGCGACGAGGATCAGTGGCCCAAAGTTTCTCGGCAGGCGTTCCTTGAGAATAACAGCAGCCAGACCGATGGCGAACAGCGGCTGCAGCTTTTGCAGCAGGAGGACCGCATTAAGATCGCCTGTAGACAAGGCCTTGGTGAAGAGTATCGTAGCCACGGCTGACCCGCCCCAGGATACAATAAGCAGCGCTGCGGCCTGACGCAGCCGGACCGACTTAAGCTCAGCACGGTGGCGCCACAGCACAGGTGAGGCCGCTAAAAAGAGCACGACATGCTCCAGCAGCACAATCTGTGAAGAGGTCAATGATTTGAGCAGAATAATGCGGAACAGCGGATCGACGCCCCAAAGTGCAGCGCCCATAACAACCAGCCAGAATCCGCTCCGCAGTGGTGCTGTGCGGACTCCCGAAGATGAAGCAGTAGCTTGACTCATCATACATTCTCCTTGTCGATACAAACCCTCGATAAGAGACCAAAACCCCCAACAACGTCTGAAAAGACGTCATTCGGGGGTTGTTTAGGGCAAAGACACAAGTAGAAATAAACCTGTCTTCTTTGTCTTATGATCCTCTCCCATCCGGACTTTACCGTCGGCTCTGGATTGTCACCAGATCAGTTCTTTCCTCCATTACAGAGTAGAGAAGTCGCGGGCTTAGTTCGCTTTGAACAACACCGCCGGTCAGGAATTTCACCTTACCCCGAGAATCTTGTATTCCGTTATATTTTTCACAATCTCAGGATAACGCCGTTTGCCCGTTTCGTCCAGCCCTTTATGAAAATATTCACATTTTTTTCATTAGCACAGCATTCCTGAAGCCCCACCACACTCTCATAATTTGGAAGAAATGAATAGCTGAATCATATATAATATAAATGTGTTTATTTTATCCATATTTTTTCTGGGGAAAGAGAGGCCGCTGTGAAAAGACCTTTTGCTCTAAATCTGCTCTACTCTGTACTGGCCCTGAGTGTCATAGCATTTGCCGGATTCATCGGCTATTTCTTTGCTGCTTTAATCCTTGGGCTGGCCTTTTACGCACCGCTTGTAGTAGTGGTTGGCTGCGGCCTGGCTGTTTATTCGGTGATGTCTATTTTCGGGTTGCTGTCCAGCCGGGCCCGGAACCTGTCTCTTGCGGTCTTCGCCGGATTGTGCCTGCTGTCCACTGCCGGTTATGAGCTGAACAAAGCTTATGTGAACAGCTTGGCTGTGGTCGATGACCATGAGGTGATCCTCAATCAGTACGAACCTTTCGAGGTCAATACTAAGGCTGCCGCCCTGGATAAGCCCGCAACCTACCACATCACGACCCAACTTCCGCGTCTGGATGGGGCAACGGCTCTATTTCCGCTATATTCCGCTTTTGTACAGGCGGTGTATCCGGAAGATCATTACGACCCTTACGAAATTAATGATGATAATATCCTCCTGTGCTCCTCCACTGCCTTTGCTTATAAACGGCTGATTGCCGGCGACAGCGACATTATTTTTGCTGCAGCCCCTTCACTCGCCCAGCAGAAAGAGGCCAAACGGGCGGGCAAAGAGCTGAAGCTTACGCCGATCGGACGCGAAGCGTTTGTCTTTTTTGTCAACAAGCGGAATCCGGTGTCCTCTCTAACTACAGAACAGATTAAGGACATTTATGCCGGCCAACTCAAGAACTGGAAAGAGGTTGGCGGCAAAAATAACCGGATTCGTGCCTTTCAGCGGGATGAGGGTAGCGGAAGCCAGACGATGCTTGAGAAGATCATGGATGACCGCCCCCTGATGACTCCGCCGCAGGAAGATGTAATGGATCTGATGAGCGGGATCATCAGCCAAACCTCAGACTACCGCAACTTCAAAAATGCGCTTGGCTTCAGCTTTCTGTTCTATACGACCAAGATGAACAAAAACGATCAGATCAAACTCCTTGCCATTGATGGTGTCCAGCCTGATCAAGAAAGCATCCGCAATGGAATGTATCCGATGACCTCAGAATTCTATGCCGTAACTGCCGGCAGTGTGAATCCTAATGTTAAACCGTTTCTGGACTGGATACAGTCGGCAGAGGGACAGGAACTGGTGGAGAAGACAGGGTATACCTCATTGAAGTAACTGGAGAGTTATCATGGCATGAAAAAAGAGCGGGGCCGCCAGCAAATGGACGCCCTGCTCTTTATTTTTCACAGCCGTAAATAACCAGGAACTTAGTATTTGTAACTCTTACTCATTGTGTTCCTGCAGAATAGACCTTCGGCCAATTAGCCTGTGCGGAAAATAACCGCTGGCGTTTCTCGGCATCCGGGTCTAGTACCACCCGTGTCTCCCCGTCAAAAATAACAGTCGCGCGTGAGTCCGCACTATATTCCGGCCATTCCAGGCCGGGAATCGACGGATTCCCCCGGTGCGCGAATGCCGTCCAGGTCTTCTGCATGAGTTCGGACAGCTTCTCCATAGCTGGAGTAACCGTTAAGCCATATTGCTTCAACAGATGCAGGTTACCGAAGACATACAGAATTTCAGCTCCATGAACAGCCTTCTCCAGCAGCGGGTGACCCTGAACTGTCCAGTCAAAACGGTACATCCATACCGGTGCTGCCGCTGACTGGCTCTCCGCAAAGGCAATCGAGCTGCCCCAGAAAAAGAGGTCTGTCAGGAACTCCGCCTGCCCTTCCCAGGACTTCGGATAATCGCCGGCAAGCTCCGCCAGATCGTCAATACCCATCAGCATTTCCAAGGCTTTCAGGGACTGCTCGAAGCTCTCACCGGGACGTTCCTCCCGGAAGAACAGATTCCCCTCATGTAGATTGGTGCCGATCAGCAGTGGAATTCCTTGTGCCGCCCCGGCTGCTATAGCTTCAGTAGGATCTGCAGGTACCGTGGAAGGCTCGATGACCGGCTGGAAAAACATGCTGAGCGTTTCACCGGACAGCTTGTAGGTCATGCGCGCAGCCGCTCCCAGAATCTGCTCCGCCGGAAGGGTATCCAGCACTGACAGGTCGCTGCCTGGCGCAAGTCCCAGTTCAGCGAGCAGCGCTGCTGCAATCTCTTGACCCTGCTGCGGCTGGAGGGTCTGCGCGGCTCCGCTCTCCATAATAACCCCCGCGAACAGGCCTTTCGCCGCAGGCATTGCCAGTAATGCAGCGATGCTCATGCTGCCCGCCGATTCCCCGAAAATAGTAACGCGCTGCGGATCACCGCCGAAAGCGTTAATATTGCCTTGCACCCATTCCAGGGCTGCAACCTGGTCCAGCAGACCCGCATTTGAAGCTAATCCATTGCCAAATGGGGACATATGTACAAATCCGAACGGTCCTAGACGGTAATTCACAGTGACCAGGACGACCTTGCCATTGCGGGCCATCCGGGCACCGTCGAACATCGGCTGACTGCCGGATCCGGTTACAAAGGTTCCTCCATGAATCCAGACCATCACCGGCAAGCTCTCCCCTTCTTCAGCAGGAGACCAGACATTCAGATATAGACAGTCTTCCGAATATTCAGGAGTCAATCCACCGAATCGTGTGCCGCTGGTACTTACAGGCTGATGGCTAACTGGACTGAAGGAAAGGGCCTGCCGCACATTATCCCATGGCTGTGGCGGCTGCGGGGCACGGAAGCGCAGCTTCCCGACGGGAGGCGCAGCAAAAGGAATCCCGCGCCATACCTTCACGCCCTCCTCCTCGGCTCCCTGAAGTTTTCCGTATAATGTAGTAACCAGTGATGCTGTCATATATTGATCTACCTCTTCCCGTTATTCCTTGTTTTCTTCAATCTGTTTATAGAGTCCGGAGCGGAAACGGAACCACTGGAAGACATGGGTAGCGACCACTTTCAGTACGGCATATCCCGGTACGGCCAGAATGATTCCGAGCACTCCGAACATTTTACCGGCAAATATAATCACAAAAATAATCGTAATCGGATGAATCTTCAGCGACTTACCCATGATCTGCGGGGAGATGAACTTGCCTTCAATCAGCTGAACAGCCGTCCATACGATCAACATTTTCAGCAGCATGAACGGAGAGGTCACGAGCGCCACGATCAGGGCCGGAGTAATAGCAATTGCCGGACCAAGATAAGGTACAACTGCTGTACAGGCAGCGGCAATCGCCAGAACCAGCGAATATTTAAGCCCGATAATCAAATATCCGATGTAAAGCAGGGCGCCGATGCAGCAGCTGACAATAATCTGCCCCCGGATATAGGAAGCCACCTGGCTATTCATCTCTGACATGACCATGCGTGTCTGCGGCTGCAGTGCTGTTGGAATAAATCTCATCAAATAATCCGGCAGCCTTTTACCGTCGCGCAGCAGATAAAACAAAATAAAGGGGGTGGTTACCAGTGCAAGCACAATCTCCGTCAGCGCTCCTACAAAGTTGCCAACACCATTCACCGCATTGTTCAGGAAAGAAGTACCCCAAGTTGTTACTTTGCTTGTAATGTCATTGACATCCGTCCCCACATTCTCCTGAATCTGTCCAAACAGCTTACTGCCGGTCAGGTCGATGAATTCCTGTTGGATCTGATCACTGTATTTAGGGAAATTATCAATGAGCTCAACCAGCTGGCTGCGGATCATCGGGATTACCGTAAGCAGAATCAGCGTTATAATTCCGGCAATGAGCAGATACAGAATAACGATACCATAGGGGCGTCTGATCTTGCTCCGCCGCTCCATCCGGTCCACCAGCGGATTCAGCAGATAGTAAGCAATTCCTGATAACAACAGCGGTGCCGCCACTGTATGCAGCAAGACTGAAATCGGCTTGAAAATAAACGGGATTTTGGCGAATATCAATATATTTACCCCGATCAGCAGCAAGATCAGCAGAGTTACTACAAAACGGTTATTCAGAAAAAACTTCTTGAACTTTTCTGGCCATACCTGAATCCTCTCCATCACTCCCGTGCGCCCCCCTTAAAACCATTGGTTAGATGTATGTGTGATTTTTTACACTTTGTAATAGCATAGTCAACACGTGGGCAGCAAGTCAAATTTCCTATCCGTCAAACTTGAGGTCAGCAATTTGGCCGGCATGCAGGAACCCGATCGACTGGTAGACTTTATTGGAGTCGGGATTTTTGCCGTCCGCATAAAGAACCGGGGTTAAACCTGCCGTCAAGAGTTGATCACAAAGGGCTGCAACCAGTGCGCTTGCATACCCTTGTTTTCGGTGACCTGCAGGAGTGTACACATCATTAATCCGTCCATGTCTTGCCGAGCGGTGCGTGATTTTGGCCATCGATACGGGAGCCTGATCTACCATCCACAGGTACAAGTCACCTGAAGCGGCATCTTCAGCAGCTATCGTCAAAAAGTCCTCCGCGTTCAGCATCTCGCCAAAGGCATCCTTCATGAATCCGGTCAAAAATTCAGCAATGACTGGAATATGTACAGCCTTAGCCTTCTCCAGGTGTCCATTGACCTGAGCGGGCTTCAGCACCTCCGGGCATTCATAAGCCTCAAGCATCATATTTGTATGATACAGCTTGCCCTTTCTGCCGCAATAAGCCTCCGCAAAGGCCTTCGCCGTCTCCGGATGCGCAGATATTCCAGGAAACTCATAAGCCTGCACCCGTTCTGCCAGCTGCTGCACAAGACGCTCCTGCTCCTCTATCTCAAGCGCTTCGGACACCCATAGCCAGGGGTTATGTGCTGGGGATTGTGTGAATATCAGCTTGCGGTCTGCCGTGGTCAGTCGGATTGCTTCAGGATATTCGGTAATCCGGTGGATTAGATTATACCGTACCTCCTCCTGTTTGAACGCTTCACTCTGCAGCACTTCGTCTCCGATCTCAAAGCTCTCAAACATTAACCTTCCCCCTTGATTTTCCTTTTCATTCATTTCATCATAGACCTCCCCTCCGCAAAAATAAACAGCCCGCCGCCATTTTATTCTGGCAGCAGGCCGTTTCGTATTTGTAATGGTTAATCCAGTGGGATCACGAGACTCCGGCCGGAATGGGAGATCATTCTGATCTCGGATTCAGCCAGATGTACACCGAGAAGCTGCAGAGGGTCCGTGGAAATTGCTGCCGCTCCTCCCGGCTCCCCATAATAAGCTGATATGAGCCAGTGGGTGCCCGGAGTAAGACCCGCCAGCAGCGTGGGGAGGGCAGTCCGCGGCCGTAGAACATTCGTATTCGTATGCGGCCGGATCATCACAGCTCCGCTGTAGCCCCTAAGCCCCATTACTCCGCTTGTGCCCTGGCTGCTCACAGCAGTCGCCGCTTTTCTGTCCGCGGAGATGAACTCTTGGAATGCCGGTTCCAGGGCTACCGCAAAACCGCCCTCGGCTGCGTCCAATGCCCGCCCCGTCTGCACCCGGTGAATGCGGATATGCCACGGAAGACCGGCAACTACCCAGGTTTGCACTTCGACATTGGCCCAAGGCTTCCAGCGGGAATAGAGGATATTGTCTTCAATCCGTGTCTCAATATTTTGCCGGCGCACCCGGTACAGATTATCTCCTGCTTCACTAAGCGCCAGCATGGAATCGAACGCACCCTGGGCAATTCCCCATTCCGAGCGGGGCACGCTGAATCCAAAAGCGGTAGAGTATACAAATTTCTCATATTTGGCGGAAGTGTGTGTATGCTCATTGGTCGAGAGATGACCGCTGTTGAAGGCCGCCACATGGTCTGTCTCAGGCCGGCGGCAAATAACCAAATGCGCAGGCTGCTGAACAGACAGTGCCTTCAGCTCAGGAAGCGGCAGCTCCTCAGCCAGCCAGAAGGGGTGGTTGTCCGCCAGCGCAAGCGGCATGAAAAACTTTAAGGACCAGTAAGGCGAGCCCGGTGAATTATAATTCTCGGCCATCACCAGGTTAGGGTAGGCATATCCGATGGTCAGCACGCCTTCTTCATTGAGAATATCCTGCTTCAGCCACCAGCGCATGTTGCGCAGAATGATTCCCTTGATTACCCCGTAGGACAGCACCTCTACTTCTGCAAAAGCCAGCGCACCCCAGAAAGCGGATTGCGCGAAGCGGTACGCCAGACTTCTTCCATAAGGAAGAGCTGAACCGTCTTCAGCAAACCAATGGATGAATTCAGCAGCAAACTTCCCGGCCCGTTCTTTGAACACACGGGAACGCTCGGGATCTTCATCACTCATCAGCTTGGCGTACAAAAGGCCGTAGAAGTGGATAGCAAATGGAATATAGTAATCACTATGTCCGCCGATACCATCGCTGTACCAGCCATCCGAGAGATAGAAGTCATCAATCCGGAGCAGATTATTCTCGAGCTGCTGCTCATCATAAGGCAGTCCTGCTGTGCGGAAGCCGAGGTTCACCAGCACGTTGAAGAAGAGCCAATTGCAATCGTAGCAGGGATGGGAGTTCATCTGATTCAGCCAGGCGTACAGATTAGCACGTTCCTGGCTATTCAGCGGTACCCAGATCCGCTCCGGGATCAGCGACAGTGCGTAGCCGAATGCCGCCATTTCTACTAGACGCTGGTCGTAATCAGCGACCTCACCCCAATATTCCTTATGCTCCGGGTCAGTGCCGTTCCTGATGCCGTCCAGGATCATTGCCCACATGTCATCATCCCCGCCTCCGGCGAGAAAAGGCACGAATCCCCACAGCACGCGGGAAAAGCCCTCCATTTCGGCTATATCCGGACCGTAATGGACTCCGGTTACGCCCAGCCTCACTCGTGCACGCCCTTCGCTGTAGTGCGGCTTCAGCGGATAGGCAAGCTGCAGGAAGACTTCCTGCAGGTCCGCTTTGGTGATCAGCGGATTCGCTTTTATCTGCTCCAGCGGATTGGTTTTTGTCCGCTCCAGTTGGCTGCTCATCATTACCACTCCCTAACTGTTTCTTTTATTCCCAGTAGAAGGGTCCTTTGCCCGTCAACCGTGCCAGCCCTTCGACATAGAAGAAGTCGCCGTATATCAAAGGTACGTCAATATTCGTGCCAGCAGGATAGTTGCTGGTGCCATGGAGAATTAGGCCCTCTTCCGCATCATTGTCCCAGGTGCCGTAATTGCGGTATAACGATTCCAATATCCGGACCGCAGGCTCCCGGTATACAGGGGCATCGGCTTCGCCAACCTTATCTGCGAGAAGGAGCAGACCGCTTGCGGCACAGGCTCCAGCGGATGAATCCCGGAAGTTCCGTGCTTCGCCGGGAGCGCGGAAATCCCAATGCGGGACATCATCCTCCGGCAGACGCGCCAGGAAGAAATGAGCCACCTTCTGGGCGGTGTGAAGGTACTCTGTTTTGCCGGTGTGATGGTAAGCAAGCGTAAGTCCGTATATTGCCCAGGCCATTCCCCTGGACCATGCAGATTCCGGCGCATAACCCTGGCCGCCGATGCCTTCGATGAACTCCCCGCTCTCCGGATCGAAACGGACTATGTGATAGACGGAACCATCCGGACGGATGAAATACTTCACCACCGTATCCATATGCGCTTCAGCGATATGCCGGTAGCGCGGGTCTCCGGTGGCCTCCGATGCCCAGAAGAGCAGTGGCATATTCATAGCGCAGTCGATAATCGCATACCCCCTGTTGTCTTCCCCTTCGTACCAGGGATTCCAGGCACGGATATAGCTGCCCTTCAGATTGAAGCGGGCCGCAAGGAAATTGGCCGCCTTCAGTGCTCTGATCCTGGACACTTCATTGCCGAGGAGCTTGTATGAAGCTACGCTGGTCAAAGTCCACATGAAGCCTAGATCATGGTCCAGTCGGACATACTCATTCAGCACTTGGTCCAGCTGATCTTCGCATTGCTCGGCCAGCGCCCGCAAAGGCTCCTCCTTGCTGTCGTTATACAAAAGCCACAGCTGGCCCGGCCAGAAGCCTGCCGTCCACCAGTATGGCTGCTCCAGCACATATTGTCCGCCTTGACTCGCATGCGGGAAGCCGGCGCCGATCCGTAAGCTGTTCTTCCGTGTTTTCTCCAGCGCCTTATGCCATGCTTCTCCTGCCCACTCCAGCTTTGTTTCCTCTGTCATCTTTTGCCACCGCCATTCATTCATTTGGAAATGATCATGTCTTTAATGAACTGAAACTCGAATTCATAGCTGACCTGCCTGCCCGGATTCCCGGAAGCGTGAAAATCCATTCCATACCAGGTCCTGTCCTTGCCAAAATGGTCGCTGTAGACATGCACCGAAATCTCCGGTCTCAGCGCACCGGCATTATATTGGATACGCAGACCTTTTTCACCCGTACCCCGCAGCAGGACACTGCCCTCCTCCAGCACAGGCTTACAGAGAGTCACAAGCCGTTCAATCAATGCCGAAGGTGCTTCAGCAAATTGGAAATCGTCAGTCATCGAAAGGGTTGGAAGATTGACTTCCGTCTGCCATCTGAACGAACGCGTCAACCGCTCCAGCGGTACGTACCCGTAAGCACGAGTTAAGTCCAGCTTCAGTACACTCACATCCTCACCAGCATCAGCTTCCAGCACTCTGGCAAAGGCACCGGCTCCCGGTAATTGATGCTGCCCGTCAATAATAGGCACGCTATGACCCTGGGAACCGTTGCAATCATAGGTATACCGCTCCGTACCAAAATATCCTGCCGTATACTCACCGCTGCCGAGATCTGAGAGATACACCGTTTCATCCCCCAGCAGAATAAAATGGCCAAGATCATTATGATTGTGCGGCTCGTCATTATTCCCGCCTTTGGCGGCAAAGCCGAATACCCCGTCTGGCATAATCTTCCGGACTACCAGCCATTCCGCATCCGGTAAATAGCTGCTGCTGCTGGGCCACTCGCTTCGGCTCTCCGCCGGATTGCGCCAGATCAGGTTCCGAAGCGCCGGCGCCCAGCGGCTGCAGTGGTCTTCTGTATATGGAGCCCTTATCGCAACAGGAGGCGGCTCTACTTCAGGATAGACGGTACTCAGATAGTGGCTGAGTCCCAGGAATACGCTGGTTCTCTGTTGCGAATCGGAGAAATTGGCCACAACGCTGCCGCCAAGATAACATTTCTGCTGGAAGGCAGCGATGCTCTTCACCTTGTCCAGCCGGAACCAATCCAGTTCTCCCCGGCTTCTGCTGCGAAGCAAATCAGCGTAATATACAAAATAGCCAAAACCATAATTCCAGTAGCCCAACCCTTCCAGACAGGCACCGTCTTCGCCAAAGCCCTGCAAATAATATTCCATCGTCCCTTGTACCTTGAACAGAATGTCCGTAAGCTTCTCCGGGTCCTTCAGCAACAGCATGGCAGCCGCACCAACCGACCCCGCGCAGACTGCCGCCCAGTTATGCGTTGCCGTCTCCCAGTGATAAGGCCCTGAGTTCAGATAAGGTCCGAACAATCGCCTTTGAACCTCTTCCATGATCCTTGTCTGCAGTAATAAGGGCAGCCTATCCCCAAGCAGGCAAAGGATCTCACTAAGCGCAAATCCGGTTTCTGCCGAGAACAAATCAATCGTATCCGGAATAACCCTATTGCCGGTATGGGCCGGCAGACACCATGTATACTCATTGCAGATGCCCCATACCATTTCACAGACCGCAAGGATATGCGTGTCCTGCTCCGGTTCCAGCAGAGACAGCAGCACTGACGTGTTCAGCATTCTTCTCCGCTCAAAATAGGGCCGTTCATACTCCAGTCTGGACCCGGTGCGGGCAAAAACAGTAAACAAATCATAAGTAAGCTCAGGAGCAGCATTCCCTTTGAGCCTATCCCCTTCCGCCCGAATTTCCGCGACCTCCTCCGCATATAGCGGTGAATTTCTTACCACCGACCAGAATCTGGCTGAATCCCCACTCTGAACATATAGCCGGATATCGGCTGGCTCCATATTCTGTACCACCGCAAGCAATTCGGATCTTTGCATCTGATGTCGCCTCTCTCTGCGGTGCACGGGCTACCCGCGGTATTCTACGGGTGTAACTCCTGCATGCACCTTAAAAGTCTTTATAAAATAGCTCTGATTGTCATACCCGAGCTGTTCACAGATCTCTCCTACCGTCGAATGGGTCCCATCAAGCAGCTCTTTGGCTCTTTCCATCTTTAATTTAGTCACATATTCGATAAAAGTAGTCCCTGTTTCCTTCTTGAACAGCCTGCTGAAATAGCTGGCGTTCAAATGAAGATGGTCCGCTACCTCATCCAGGCTGATCCGGCTTCCCAGTCGGAGGGAAACATACCGGCAGGCCTCGGTGACCTCGGTCCTTTTACTGCCCCCGGCTCCCGTCCCTTTCCCCGCAACGATGGACTCCAGATGATGATCCAGCCATTCTTGAAGCGCTGGCAGCGAATCAATATCTACAATCTCTTTGTGCAGGGTATCGGCCGAATACGCCGGACGGATGAACTGGAGGGAATGCAGCTTCAGCTTCAGGTCAAGCAGCAGCTTCAGCGTCCAGTCCTTGACCGTCTCCGGCGGGTACTGTTCCTCACGAATCAGTGAGATCCACTTCCCGGACACGGTACGCGCCTGCCCGGCATTTCGGCCAAGCAGCACCTCCCGCAGCTCAGCAGCAGCCAGATCATAATGTGCAAACAGATTGCTTACAGCAGAGGAACTGTGTGCTGTCTTACGCTTGACGATATCTCCTGGCATCAGATAGAACCGCTGCTCTTCGCCATTCAGCAGCTCATTCAGCTGCTGCTTAAGACCTTCCGGTGTTCCGGTGCCTGCACCGATAATGAAGGACATGCGAACCTTCAGCACCTTCGCCAGGGTGGATTGGACTACCTCTAACCCGGTGGCGGCATCCGCATAAATATTACTCTGCAGACCAGGCCTGTAGGAGAATAACAGGAACGATGACTTCACATTGTAGCCAATATATAGTCCGCGCGGCTTCATATCGTCCAGCACTTCATTCATCACATTGCTCACAGCAAAGTGCAGCGTCTGATCTGAGGAGAAGCGGTATTTCACATGCCGGTAATCTTCCAGGTAGGCAATGACAGGCAGGCAGAACTCCCCCTGCCGGAACAGTCCGTATTCGGCAGCCTCATCCAGCCATTTCTCCGGCGACAGCAACGGCTGATGGATGAAATTCTTGATGCTCCGTTCCTTGCGCAGCTCCCTTGTTTCGCCGAACAACTGCCGGATGCGGGAAGCCTCCCAGCCGGCACGGTTCTCTTCATCCATAGATTCCTTGAACCTGCACAACAGCTGTACCAGATCCTCCGGGTCCAGTGCATCCTTCAGCAAATAGTCCTGCACATTGAGGCGCATCGCCTGCTGAGCATATTGAAATTCATTATGGCAGGATAAAATAGCGATCCGCACTCCCGGTCTCAGCTCCTTGATACGTGCGGACAATTCCAGTCCATTCATCCGCGGCATGCCGATATCCGTAATCAGAATATCCGGCATCTCCTGCTGTGCATGCTCCCATGCACTCTCTCCATTCTCATGCGTACCCATCAGGTGGAAGCCAAGCTCCCCCCAGCAGATACTTTCGGACAACAGTTCAATCACCGGATAATCATCATCCACGAGCATCACTTTATACATCCCGTATCTCCTCCCTGTGCGGAATATGCATCTCTATCGTGGTACCGCAGCCGACTTCACTATGGACATCGATGGCAAAATCCTCACCGAACAGCATCCGCATCCGTTCCACCACATTATGCATACCCATCCCGGAGAAAGAGCCTTTGGACTCTTCTTCGCCAGCGTTCTTCGCCGTTTCAGACTGCATCTGTCCTCTTATACTCTCTAGACGGGCTTCATTCATCCCGCGGCCGTTATCACTGACTGACAGAACCACACAGCGCTCTTCCACAGCCGCACGGATGCTGATCACCCCTGGCTGCTGGCTGAGTCCATGAATGAGGGCGTTCTCAACCAGCGGCTGAAGGAAAAAGCGCGGTACCTTAATCAGAAATACCCTGGGGTCAATATCCAACTGCACCTTGGCTTCTTCCTTCTGGCGCAGATTCATCAGGCTGACATAATGCGAGACGAGATCTATTTCCTCATGCAGAAAAATCTCGTCCTCCTCACGGCTAATTGTCATCCGCAACAGCATCGACAGGGAGCCGATCATTTTGGCGCTGTCCGGATCACCGCGCTTCATGACTTTCATGCGGATTGAGTTCAGCACATTGAACAGAAAATGAGGGTTGATCTGGGCCTGGAGCATCTTCAGTTCCGCTTTTCGTTTGCGCGCCTGGGTATCCGACACCTCTGCGATCATTTCTTGAACCCGGTCCAGCATTTGGTCGAACATCAGCCCAAGCCGTCCGATTTCATCATTGCCCCTGACTCCGGAGCGCACCAGCAGATTGCCGCGCTGCACTGCAGTGGTTACTTTGCCGAGCCGTACCAGCGGTTTCGTAAAGGCGCGGACAAGTGTTATCAACAGCAGCAGGAAGACGAAGAAGGAGATAAGCTGGATTACAAATACGCGATTGAAAATGGAACTGATATCCACGATGCTCTCCTTGTAAGGCTGCATTAGTACCAGCCTCCAACCGTTGAAGGACAGCTCCTGCTGAACGACAAGATAACGCTCCCCGGCAATGTCAGCAACTTCAGAAGCCTGCAAAGAATTCACGGCATCCGCATACGGAAACAGTTTACCGATGCCCTCCGGGTCTCCCCCGGAGACAATATGGTCCTCTCCATCGAGCAAGACCACCTTCTGTCCAGCCGACAAATTCCCAAATATATCATGGAGCTGATCCTCCATAATGGTCACAACCGCATAACCATAGATTTCGGTGCTGTCCAGGCGCAGTGTACGGGCCACCGTCACCTGATACGGATGATCAAACTTGTCATAGGCTAATTCCGTTGGCTCTACACCAGCCCAGTAGGACTCGAGCCCCTTCAGCTCTGTCATCTTGCGGAACCAGGGCTTCTTCTTCAGCTCCAGCGGGTTGTAATCGCTAACAGAATAATTCATATAATATTTATCGTTAGTCAACAGAATCGTTACATAACTGTTCTGCCCAACCACAGTAAGGGTATCAAGCTGCTCGAGCACCCGGTTCTGGTCCATAAACCGCTGATATTCGTTACCGCTTACATTATTGGTGGCTGCAAGCTTGAAGTACGCTTTCAATCCGGGATTGGTCTGGACATAATTAGCAATGGTCAGCATCCCCTTCAGGCTGTTCGTCACCGAGCCGTTCACCAGCTGTAAGGAATCCTCCGCATTGGCAATAGCCTGACGCTTGACCGCCTCCTGGGTTAATGAATTGTAGATAAGCAGCGTGAGCGCGGCCGGAACCAGAATACAGGCAATGGAAGCGATCATCAGCTTGTGCCGGATCGAAGTGGGGGCGAGCTCCCTGAGTCTGCTGAACATGGCTGTGTCCCCCTTGAATTAGTTGCCCTGAAACAAGCAGAAACGGCTTGGCCCTCTGGTAAGAAAGGACTTCCGTTTCTGCTGGAGATATCTACTTATCTTGCTTGTATACATTCTATGAAATGATTATAGCAAATTATTTTTTATTGGCCGCAATTATTTTATTCACCCGATCCTGGGAATTCTTGATGGTGGTATCCACATCCTGTTCACCAAGGATCATCTTCTCATACTCCTCATTAATAGCTTTGTAGACCTCAGCCTGGTAGGTAGCCGGTGGAATGATAGCGGATGCTTTGGAAGCCACAAGCGTGTCCACCAGAGACTTCTTGTCGACCTTCTCCGGGTTCTTGGTGCCGGCCAGGATGGTATCGATAATCCCCTCCACCTGATCACTCGTTACTTTGCTCCAGGCTGGAATGTTCTTGCCTTGGACAAGCTGGCCTTCTGTTGTATACCAGCGGACAAATTTATAGGCAGCTTCCTTATTTTTGGATTTGGCGGCAACAGACACATAGTCCGTAGTTACCGGTGTCAGGCCATTTTCATCACCAGCATTGTTCTTAGGGAATGGGGCTACGGCTACATTAAAGTTCAAAGGCACCTTCTCAGTACCGCCGATTTCTGTGTTCATCCAGCTTCCAATCAGAATCATGCTGGCTGACTGGTTGAAGAACTGGGTGCGGTAAGCCAGCTTCTGGGAGATCATGTCCGAATAAGGGACAGCAGACTTGTCTTCCTTTTCCATTCGCAGTCTCAGCGCAAGCGTTGCCTTGAAGTTCGGATCATCCAGATTGGAGGTTCCGTCTGCCTTCAGGAACTCGGAGTTCTGCGGCTGGTTCTCCATCTTCAGCTTCAGGAATTCCATCCAGCCGCCTGCCTGCGGACCATGGAAGTATGTGCCATAGCGCTTCTGGGCCCCTTCGCCCTTCGTCAGTTTCTGGGCATAGTCGGCAAAATCATCCCAGGTCCAGTCGGTCGGAACAGTAAGCCCCGCTTCATCCAGATTATCCTTGTTCAACAGCACATACCATGGATTGAATTTGCCAGGCAGGGCATAGACCTTGCCATCCAGATGGGTATCGACTTTGTAATCCTCTTCCACCTTGAAACCGTCCTTGGCGATATAATCATCCAGCGGTTCAGCCATACCCAGCGCGATGCGCTGGGCATACCCGGCTGCATCACTGAACATCAGGATATCCATCTGCGCGGAGGAGGCTGCCTCCAGATCCAGCTTTTTGAAGGCTTCCTGTGTGTCCCCCTTTTCACTCAACTGCACCAGTTCAATGGTTACACCCGGATTTGCCGCTTCATAGGCTTCCAGAGTATGCTTCCAGTTGTACGCTTCCTCTGTCCCATACGTGTAGAGCCGCAGGTTGGTCTTCTCCGCACTTCCAGAAGCTGCCCCATTTGTTGCCTTACCCGCTTCCCCGTTCGCCCCGCTATTCGCACTATTATTGCCGGTATTGCCGCCGCAGCCTGCCAGCAGGCTTAACATCAGAACTCCCGCAACAGCCGCGGACCAACCTTTTCTTTTACCCATTATTGAACCCTCCCTGGAATAAATCAGTGACTCACAAATGAATTATAGAATACGCTTACATTTGGCACATGAAACAATATTTACTTTTATTGAATTATTTTTACTTCTATTTATATTGAATCTTTAACCTTTCACTCCGCCAAGAGCGATGCCCTCGATCACATTCTTTTGACCCAGAATAAAGATGATAATCAGTGGCAGGATAGCCGATACGGCCGCCGCCATAATTAGGGAGTAGAACTCACCGCTCATGGAAGTGAACTTCTGGATCGCAATCGGCAGGGTCAGCCATTTATCGCTCCGGATGAAGATCAGCGGATTCTGATAATCGTTCCAGGTCCAGATGAACCGGAGAATCGCATAGGTGGCTACCGCAGGCTTCACCAGCGGCATAGCGATCGACCAGAAAATACGCGGATGCCCGGCACCGTCGATTTTGGCCGATTCAATGAACTCCTGGTGCAAACCCATGAAAAACTGCCGTAGCATAAATGTACCCAGCACACTGAAGGTCCCGAGCAGCACCAGACCCAGATGGCTATCGAACAGTCCGATGTTGCGGTAAATAATAAACTGTGGAATCAGAATCGCCTGCCCTGGAATCATATACGTAACCAGTACAATCATAAACAGGAAATTGCTGGCCCGGAATTTAATTTTGGAGAACCCGTAGGCTGCCATGGCCGAGATTAGACAGGATGCTGCTGTAGTGATCACCGCAACCTTGATCGAATTCCAATAGTATAAGGTGAACGGGTAGTCGCCAAACCAGACCGCTTTGTAATTTTCAATCGCATTCCATTCCTTCGGAAGCCACTGGATGGGGTAGGCGAATACTTCCGACTCTACCTTGAAAGAGGTTACCAGCATCCATACAAAAGGTAACAGGAACAACACACTTCCGGCAAACATAACCACCGTAACTATGATTTTCAGCCAATCGACACCTGGACGTTTATCCATATGCTTTTCCCTCACTTCTCTGTCTAGTAATTGACCCATTTCTTCTCCGCCAGCCACTGCCCGAATGTAATCAGCATGACGAACAGGAACAGCACAACAGCAATCGCCGAGGCGTAGCCAACCTTAAGATTAACAAAGGCCGTATCATACAAGTACCAGACCATCATTGTTGTGGAGCCAATCGGACCGCCCTGGGTCAGCACTGCGATTACATCAAACACCTTAAACGTAGCAATAATGCCGGTTACAAGCAGGAAGAAAGTAGTCGGTGACAACAGTGGAAAGGTAATCCGTCTGAATTTGGTCCAGGCGTTGGCCCCGTCAATATCAGCCGCCTCATAGAGATCCTTCGGGATGGACTGCAACCCGGCGATGTAGATAATCATGTTGAAGCCGATGGAGATCCAGACCGAGATCATCATGATGGAGATCAGGGCAAAATGCGGATCAGCAATCCACTTTGGCGGATCGGCTATACCGATAGCCTTCAGCATTTCATTAATCGGTCCATAGGAAGGCTGGAACAGCACCTGCCATACAATCGCTACCGCAACGGTCATGGACACATAAGGTACGAAATAGGCGATTTTAAAATAACCCTTCATATACACATAGCGGTCAATCAATATCGCCAGCACCATAGATACCAGCAAATATATAGGCACTGTCAGCAGAAAGATAAAGTTATTGCGCACTGAGCGGATGAACATGTCATCCTGCAGCAAATTGCTGAAGTTCCGCAGCCCCACCCAGCGGATGCCGTCAAAACCCTGTACAAAATTCCAGTCGGCAAAGCCGAGCACCAGCGTAGCAATGATCGGTATCAGCACCAGAACCGTTACCCCGATCAGCATCGGGCTTACAAAGAGCAGACCGGATAACGTCTCCCCTTTTTGCAGCGACCAGCCCTTATGCTTCTTCACGGCCGGCGGCTTTTGTGTTAAAGTCTCAATATTTTGCCCCATGTCATCACACCTCAATGGTTTGTTATAGGTCACTCCCTTGTCTCTGTTCTCATTATAAAAAAAATACCGTCAGCGATTTGACGGTATTTTGATCTTATTCAGTGTGATTTTTACTTTTTCTTCTTACCTTTGGTGCCCTTCTCTGTATGTGCTTGAAGTCCGCCATCGTAGGTATAGAGGATATGGTCCTCCAGCTGTTCCCGTTGGAGCAGCTTACGCACCAGTTTTTTGCCTGCCTTAGGCGTCATCTCCCTGTACCAGACTCCCTCTGGATATGAGATCACAATACAGGCATCCGAGCATCTTCCGTTGCACTCGGTCACAGTGGTATGTATTTGGCTTGCCGCTCCCTGCTTGTCAATCTCGTCCTCAATCGCTTCAGCCACTTCTTCTCCTTTATTCTTCCGGCAGCTGCTGCCCCCGCAGATCAGCAGATGGTTGACCGTGCCCTGCAGATTCCAGGTCGTCATGAATGCCACGCCCCCTTCTAAACACTAATACCCCGCTTTAGGATCATTATAAACTCTAGCCATTCCCCGGATGCCCGTCAATAGTGTACCATCCGGATCTCTCGGAGAGTTGGGGTAAAATCTTGGTTACCAGCCTCATCAGAGGGGGATAATACCTTTAGCTTGACGGGTCTGCAAGACCCTGACAATGAAGAATGAAGGGGACAATTTTCATGAAAATTCTGTTTATTTACGCCGTTCTTGCCTTACTGGGGTTGAGCATTGCCATATCCGTGGATTGGTTAACCGGAACCCCATTATCCATGTCGTTCAACTTCCTTAACTCCATCTTCATCACTACTACCTTCGAGGAATTAGTGGTCATCATTTTATTCTTTTTCCTCCCGTTTATTCAGCAAGGCATGGATGCCTACAAAAGGAAAAAGAAAACCGGTCAATAAGGCTACCGGTACCAGCCGAACCGTTTGCGCACATGATGGACAAGGAACAGCAGAATAGGAATAACCGCACAGAGGACCGGCAGAATGTATTTCAGAAACACTCTCCCTTCATTCAAGTGGCTAGAGTAGTTCTCAGCACTCATAAATGAGCTGAACAACACAATGACACCAACAGGCACTACTAGTTTCCGGTAATCTTGAACCTTGAACAGATCCGCAGTGATGACTGTCGCGGCGTAACAATAGATCGACATTTTGAAGAAAACACCAATAATTAGAGTCAAAATAACTAACGCATCCAGACGCTGGATAAAATTCGCCACGTTCACCAGCGTGATCGTTGTAAAGATGGGGAATGCCGCTCTGCGGTATATATTTTCTCCAAGCACAGCAATTTCAATGGCATGGGTGAAGCAGAGCAGCAGTCCGCTTAGGATTACTGCCATGACGCCTGCTTTTTTGGCCTTCCGGGGTTTGTTGAAATGGGGCAGTATCGTTGTAATGCATACCAGTTCACCAAACGGGAAAATCCAGATACTGGGATAGGCGGAACTCAGGGCATCCCACCAATCTTTGGCATGAAGCGGAAATAGATGTTTAAAGTCCACCAGCCCGGCAGCAATGACCACGAAATTACAGATTACTCCCATGATCATGATGATCCAGAAATAAATTTCCGCAGTCCTGGCGAATACCTCAATCCCCTTCGTCAGGATATACATTACTGCAATCACCATAATTGCATTGAGAACAAGGATCGGAGTCCGGTCATAGGTTGACGAGATTAAGATATCCCCTGCTTCACGCAAATTCCGGGAGCCGTTGAACATCAGCACTGGAATGAACAACAGACTCAGCGGCCAACCAATGTACTTACCCAATATTTTCTGTGTATAGCCGCTTATGATCAGTCCCGGAAATTGACGATACAGATCGTTGTAGACTAGATACAGCAGCACTCCTCCAGGCAAGGCCATCAATATGGACAACCATACCGCATGGCCGCTTTCCAGACCTATCGGAACAACCAGGGCAGTCCCCAGCTCAAACAGCACAATCATGGCAAATAATTGACTGGGTCCGATGACTTCTTTTCTCATATGGCAGCATCACCTATCTTTTCATTAGGTCATCATTTCTCTTCAGAAGACATGAATGGAGCGAGCCGCATTCCGGTACCACGAATATACGCTTCAATCTTGAGATCAAGTGTCCCTTTGGTAAAGACCTGGTTCCATTCGTTCTCCACAGATTTCCAGGCGGCGGGGTTCGTGCGTTTTAATTCATTCCCAAAATTCAAATAATCAACACCTGCTTGCTGCGCGCCATGGAATGCCTGCTCGATCTCTTTCTTCGTCTGCTTCTCCATAGCCTCTTCCAGCTTGATGATCTCCTTAGGGTTACCCAGATCTACACTGACTTTTGTTTCATTAATATTCCCTTCCTCACTGACATTCACATGGAAAATAGGAATTCCTTCCCGTAATTCTACTGTGACCTTGGTTTTGGATAGGAGTACATTGACAGCAACTGCCTTTTGTTGTTCTCCTGAATCGATGTCCACATTCGTCTCGAGGATTTTATCCAGAATCCAGTCTGTTCCTCTGGCTTCAGGACCGTCGATCCATTTCACCAATTTTCCTTTGTTGAACACAGCCTGGCCTCCCATTGTGAGAATGGTCTCTGCTTCCGATTGGTCCAGGTTTGATTTCTTCTTGCCGGCTTCTACATTGCCAATCATGCGAAGCCCGCTGATTGTGAAGCCTCCCACGCCTGTCATTTTGTTAATCAACTCAAAAACATTAATTTTCGGGTTCTCCCCCCATACACTGGAAGTATTCTGAATCTTTTTAACGAGACCGATGGAGGGAATGCTTTCCTGCGGTGTGAATACCTTAAGAATGGAAGCAGCGTCTGTATCCCTAGAGATCATAACTGCCGTGTTAAGCCTAAGCTCATGAGATCTTTCAAAGATGTCCAATACACCGTCGATACCGCTTTTTGCGATGGACTCCCCCAAGACTAACAATTGGGTGTGGGCAAAAAACAGCTGGCGGCTCGCCCGCTTCGAGGTTCTGCGCAGTGCACCGAACACAGTGTGGTCGGTTGACGTATAAATGGTTATTGCAGACGCCCCGCTGTTAGCTCCCTGGCTTGTAGCTGTAGCCGATGGGTTGATAACCTGGAATGTAACGCTGTATTCACCCGGCTTCGTTCCCTGGTCTATTCCGATGCCGCTGACTATGGCCAGTTCGTTCAACTCCCTGCTGTTCCAGCAGCCTGTCAGACTCAGAGCCAGCCCAATATATACAATCAGGCAGACTTTCAGCTTAACTTTCATTGGAGTTCGCCCTTTTGCCCTTATCTGTTTTTTTGCGCACAGTGCTAATACTTTTCTCCAGTCGAGGCCGGATCTTCATAAAATGGATCGGTGAACGAATGAAGGTATCCTTCTGATCACTAGAGGAAAAAGGAGCCATAGGAGACATGTATGGCACTCCCAGCGAACGCAGGCTACATAAATGTGCAATCAGGATCAGAGCCAGAATAGCTATTCCATAAAGGCCCATAAAGGCCGCAACAAATACAATGGCAAAGCGCAGCAGTCTTACAGAGAGCGCCATGTTAAAGGCTGGTGTGGTGAAACTGCAGATCCCTGTTAATGAAACGACGATAACCATGGCCGGCGACACAATTCCCGCCTGGACGGCCGCCTGCCCGAGAACCAAACCTCCAATAATAGATACAGTCTGCCCGATCTGGGATGGTAACCGAATTCCTGCTTCACGGATAATTTCAAAGGTAACCTCCATCATCAACGCCTCCACAAAGGCCGGAAAAGGTACGCCTTCCCGCTGTGAGGCCAGATTAATGAGCAGCGGGGTCGGAATCATCTCCTGATGAAAGTTGAGTGCAGCAACAAAGATCGCGGGGCCGAACATCGATATCAACAGGCACATGAAACGCAGCAGACGAATCATTGTGGATATATCAAAACGCTGATAGTAATCCTCCACAGTATGAAAAAACATAAAAAACGTTGTAGGTGCAACCAGCACAAAAGGAGTTCCGTCTACAAAAACAGCAATTCTTCCATCCAGTATATTTCCGGCCACACTGTCAGGCCGTTCAGTATTGAATAGAGTTGGAAATGGGGAGTACCCTTTCTCCTCAATTAGCTGCTCAATATATCCCGACTCCAATACAGAATCCACCCGAATCTCTTGCAGTTTTTCTCTTAGTTTCTGCAAATTATCTTCGTTCACTATTCCATGGATATACATGAGGGCCACACTAGTCTGTGTCACAGCACCCAGTGTCATCGGCTCCACCCACAGATTGGGATTTTTTATTTTACGCCGGACCAGAGAAATGTTAACCCCTATCGTTTCCGTGAAGCTCTCCTTGGACCCCCGGATCGATACCTGCGTACCCGCTTCAGAAACAGGCCGAACCTCGCCTCCGCTGGTGTTACCGCTTATTGCTTCTGCCATGTCCTCAATCAATACAATCGTATTTCCCGACAAAAGGGCCTCGAAAAGGCCGCTCATCGTGGTGACTGACTCTCCTTTACCGGGATTCAGCGCATTTTCTTTCATATATTTATAAACGTCCTGGCCCGTTGACAACTTCTGGTCTTCCTCGTGTACAGTCTGGAAGGACATGGCGTGGGAGAGGAACTCATTCACAATTTCTTTATCAGTAAGGCCATCTATATAAACGGCAGCAACCCGGGGACCGGCATTAACCGTCTGGAAATATCGAATAATCAGATCCAGGCTGTTCCCCAAGCTATCTCGGATCAGCTTCACATTGTCGTCAAGATTCTCTTTAAGCGGGGAGCTTTGACTGCTCCCATCCGCCGTTTGCGGTTGTTTCTGTTCGGTTGCTTGAGTAGCCATCATCAGCACCTCCTGCCCATACTATTCGCCCGCTACCCTTTTTTTATGCAGCATCTGGAATAGCCGCCCGCATGTACAGGTGGACCAAATGCAAGAATCCGCGCACACAAAAAGGCTCCCGGCACGATCATTCATGCGTACCGGAAGCCTTTATTTATATTCCTTCAGTGATACCCTGATTTGCTAGTGTTCATCTACTATGCCAAGCGCCTTGTTCTTCTCCTTGAAGCGTTCGTTATGAGAGGAGACGAAAGCCGCCTTGGGGGCTTCAGGGTCCATATACAGCTTCGCGCTGTTCAGCGCTAGAACCGCATCGGTGAATGTTCCGGCAATCAGCCGGACCTTACTGCTGTAATCCACGAAATCTCCGGCGGCAAATACGCCAGGCAGGTTCGTTTCCAGCCGTCCACTGACATTGGCACACCAATCACCCATATCAATACCCCAATCCTTCAGCGGGCCAAAGTCGCTTTTCAGACCATGATTAACAATCACTGCATCCACTTCAAGCTGCTCACATTCGCCGGACTCGATATGGCTGATCGTTACCTGGTCTATCTCTTCCCCATTACTACTGTGCAGTTGGCTGACTGCATGGGGAACGAGTACTCGAACCGATGAGGCTTTCATACGGGCAATATTCTTCTCATGGCCGCCGAACTGCTCACGCCGGTGAACAATGGTCACACTGCCGGCAACAGACTCCAGCTCATTGGCCCAGTCTACCGCCGAATCGCCACCGCCCGAGATCAGCACCCGCTTGCCGCGGAAGGGTTCCAGCTCCTGTACCGTATAATGAAGATTCGTCACTTCGTAGCGGTCGGCCCCCTCAATCTCCAGCTTCGCCATCTGCAGGATACCGTAGCCTATGGTCAGAATGATAGTCCGCGTCCAGTGCCGTTCGCCAGTTGCTGATGTCAAAATATATGTACCGTCCTCCTGCCGCTCCTGAGCAATAATCTGCTGGCCGAGTACGATGGTTGGGTCAAAGGTCCGGGCCTGTTCGGCCAGCTGATCTATCAATTTGCGGCAAAGTATTGGCGTCACGCCGCCCACATCCCAGATCATTTTCTCCGGGTAAATGAGCATTCTTCCGCCCAGCTCTTCCTTGGCTTCAATCAGCTTCGTCTTGAGGTCGCGCATTCCGCTATAGAATGCTGTATACATACCGGCAGGACCCCCGCCAATAATCGTCACATCGTATAATTCCAGCTCTTGGCTCATCTAATTCCCTCCGAAGGTGTATTCGTATCTCTTTATCACTGACATCTATTTATTGTGAAATTGATAATCATTATCACTATAACATTGTATAGGAAGGAGCCGTATTTTGGCAATGGACAAATATGAATTGCACTTTTAAAAAGCAAATCCCCCGCAGCCTTTGGCAGCTTGCAGGGGGTTAATGATTTGTAAAATCTTAAATCAGCCTATCCATACACTGGTGAGTTTACAGTGAGCCCAGTATGGGTCAATTAGAAATCGGCTTAACAGCGACCAATAGCTTGGATTTGTGAAAAATGTGAACTTGATAAGACTGTTTAGGACGGACCTCCGTATAGCTTGGCGGCAATGTATAAGTATGCTGCTCCCCGTCAATTTCGACCTTTACTTTATCACTCCCCCTATATTCGGAGAGTCGTTCAACAACAGTAACTTCTTCGGTAGAGTAACCTTTTACAAATGCGTCTACACTTAACTGATAGGTATTGTTTGAAGTTATTAAGAGAAAAAGATAGGCGAAAAGGGTAAATACATATATAAACATTCTCTTCCAAAAGGTACCCTGCAGAGTCCATTTACTTTTCACAACTAACGTGTACTCTACCAATAGCAGATAAGAAACCACAATATCGCCCGTTAATTCAATCAGCAGCACTCTTCGTTCAAGTCCAGTGTACTTCAGGGCAATACCTAAATCTAATAATAGCAACATAGCAGCAAAGGCAACTCTGATTATATTTCTTGTCTTCATAGCCACATCACTTATTCCAATCTCAAAGTGTCATCCATTACAACACCTTCTAAGGTCGGAAGAAAATAATTCTGACCTGTCAATCTTTCTGTCGTCATGCCTCCACCCCGCAAATGAAAGAATATGTACACAGACTCTCCAGTTCCAACTCACCAATTGCCTGAATGGACTTATCGTAGATGTTAAGCTATGACATTAATTTATTCAATATCCATACGTAGTTACTCTTCCTTATTTATATTAATTTAGCAGTATTTCAAAAAGGCCCATTTAAAAAATGGTACAAAAAAAAGGCACCCCTTGCCAGCTCTGGCCATGGGGTACCCTTCCATGTAATCATATGCTACTCCTACAGCAGCTTCGAAATCACCGTTCCCGACAAAAGCTGGCCCAGCGTCTGATCGAGCGGCAGCGGCTTATTCCCAAGACAGGTCCGCACAGCGGTCAGCAGAACACGTACGTCATACTTGCTGGGATGCACAGGAATCACTTCTTTTTCCAGCGCCAGCAGGCTGTATACGGCCATCATCGCCGATCTCACGGAATACTCCACGGTAAAGACACAATCGTCAGGCACTTCGGCAAATTGGCCAAGGAAGGCCAGATTCGTACTGCCCTGCGGAACAACCTGCGGACGGTCGCCCGCCACACGCGGCATAAACTGGGAAGTGATATACGGCATCATACAGGGAATGACGTTGGTCGTATGCTCCAGAATTTCCGGAATCCGGTCCTTCAGGCCGATATGGTAGCACAGCTCCTCCAGCAGCTCGCGTCCGGTACAATCGCTCATCTTCTTCTTAATATAGTTGCCTTCGGCATCCGGGAACAGGCCATACGCCCAGAGTACCTTCACATTCTCTGGTTGATTCATGAAATGCGGCTGCTTCGGTGCGGTCCAGGACATCATCCAATTGGAATCCTTGATCGTCACAACACCGCCCATCCCCGGCTGGTCACCGGTCAACTCCAGCAGATAAGGGAAGACAATCTCATCACCCGTAAACGTCATCGTAAAAGAGAGCCATTTCGTCTTGTCGATGTCTCCGCAGAAGACTTCCGGATGGCCGAAATCGGGGGATTTGGCGGCAAGCTTTTCCCATAAGCTCCAGCATCCGCGCTCCGTAACCGAACGGTTGAGCACTGCAGGATGGTCCATGTCGCCAAGGGTCGAATTCTCCGTCATTGAGCCGTTTGTAACCATTACCAGATCGCTGCGTGAAGTAGAAATAGTCTTTGGCGTTCCGTTCACCAGGACATGAATCCCGGTAATCGTCTTTTCCCCGCCAGAGAAATCCACATCCAGATCAGTAACCTGATGCCCCTTGTCAAAATGAACACCTTCGCCCTCCAGCCACTTCATCAGCGGCAGAATCAGCGAATCGAATTGATTGTACTCCGTATGCAGAATTCCTTTCAATTGATTCATCCCGGAGATCAGATGCATGAAGCGCTCCATATAACGCTTGACCTCCACCACACTGTGCCAATTCTCGAACGCGAACATCGACCGCCAGAAATACCAGAAGTTCGTGTCCAGGAAGCTCGGGTCAAAAAACTGCTCAATCGTCACCGCGCCCAGCTTCTCTTCCGTCACCATCGCCAGCTTACCGAGCTGAAGCGCATGAGCCGTAGATAATCCCAGCGTGGAAAAATCCGCCTTTTGCCCTGCATGCTCTACCAGCCGGCAATGAGATTCGATCGGTTCAGCCAGATTCAGCTCGCGGAACTCATCCAGCACCGTCCGGTCAGGGTTGGTCAACGATGGAATGAAGCCGAACAGCTCCATAAAGCATTCAAAATGCTCCTCAATCTCGCGTCCGCCCCGGGCACTGTAGCCGTCCTTGGCATTCCCTGCCCCGTCCATCGAGCCGCCATAGACTGCAGACTGCTCCAGAATATGAATATTCCGTCCGGGCATATGCCCGTCACGGATCAGGAAAGCAGCCGCTGACAGCGAACCGATCCCCCCTCCTACGAGATAAGCTTTTTTCGAAGCAATTCCTTCCTGTACTAGCGGGTTAATTCGTTGATAGGTTCCCATTGGTCCTCTTCCTTTCATCGAATTGGATAAGTGGCTCTAGAACTGCCTTCACTATACCCAGCCGAATCTAAGAATTCTATGGACAGCTCGCCGTGTCTGTACAGGGTTTACACATTTGCGGGAGATTGTGTCATTGAACAGGCCGGGTTTGATAGTTAGCCAGCCCCCGTGAGATGCTGCCGTCCATAATCCGGGCAACTTTGTCCACGATCTGCACGGGGTCGGTGTTCGCTCCTGCTTTGAGCCAATGGATTACCTGCTCCAGAACCGCCAGGGAATAGAAATCAGAGATCTCTTTCTTAGCCTGCATAGACACCTGTTCCGGCTCCTGCATGTCCAGCTCCTCCACCACCTGGATCATCACCCCATAGATCACCCCGTACAAAAAACCCTCCAAATGTTCGCGCCCGAGGGAATGGAAGGTGTTCAGGCAAATGGTTTTATTGCTCTGTGTATAATACAAGACGCTCAGGAATCCCTGCTTCCAACCGGAGCAATTGCGGTACGGCTCAAGATCTTCGATAATTTCCGTCTGGTAGACCCAGCCGAGCAGCTCATAAATATCCTGAAAATGATTGTAGAACGTATGCCGGGTCACCCCACAATCGGCGGTAAGCTGCTGAATGGTGATTTTGTGGAGCGGCTTCGTGAGCATCAGTTTTTTGAGTGAGCGGGCCAGTGCATTTTTCGTGACTTGTGAATAGGACATAGCTTCCTTCTGCCCCCCGGGTCATTGATGGACCATAAGATTATCATACTATGTAAAATATTACTCTTCCTTCCATTCTGTATGCAAGAGGTATATCGTCTTAACCGGAATGCTGGGCTTCCCGGATTGCAACTTGCGGCTTGCAGGTCTACAATACGAGTCATAAACAGGAATTAGAACTCGCTTTACAGGGTATTCCATAATAATAGACAAGGAGCGGATTCGATTGCATACAAGAAGGTACGGCAGCACGGGGAAAAGGGTATCCGAAATCGGCTTTGGCGCTTGGCAGCTGGGAAATACGCAGGATTGGGAAGCCATGGAGGATGCGGCCGCCATCCGGCTGGTGCATGAGGCGCTGGAGAGGGGAATGAACTTTTTTGACACCGCTCCCAATTATGGACGGGGTGCTAGTGAAAAGCTGTTAGGGGCTGCCTTGTCCGGCAGACGCAGTGAAGCTGTCATCAACACCAAGTTCGGGCATCAGGCAGATGGAAGTACAGACTTTGGCGCCGGGAATATCAGAGCATCCGTGGAGGGCAGTCTGAAGCAGCTGCAGACCGACTACGTCGATTCAGTACTGATCCACAATCCTCAGTTCGACGTTCTTAACGGGAAATACGGGCATTATGAGGAATTGGAGAAACTGAAGACAGAAGGCAAAATCCTCACCTACGGTGTCTCCGTTGATTCCTCCAAGGATATGCAGGAGGCGGCAAAGCATTCGAATATTGGCGTGATGGAGGTGATGTTCAATATCTTCTATCAGGAGACGGCAGAAGCCTTCCAGCTTGCTCAGGACAAAGACATTGCCATCATCGTCAAAGTGCCGCTAGACTCGGGCTGGCTCTCTGGCAAATATAACAGCCAGAGTACCTTCGAAGGGGTAAGAAACCGCTGGTCCCCGGAGATCATCCGCAAGCGCGCTGCACTTCTGGAGCAGATCCGATTCATTACAGATGAGGACACCACAATGACCATGGCCGCGCTGCGCTTCATCCTCGCCTACCCGGCCGTAACGACCGTGATTCCGGGGGTACGCAGCAGTGCCCAACTGATCGAGAATATTGCAGCCAGTGATGCGGCCATGCCACAGGAACATGTGAAGAGACTTCAGGCGTTGTGGGAACAGGAAATCCGGGATCTGGAGCTGGGATGGTAAGCTGTGAATAAAAGCACAACAATGACGGGCAAACCTGTAACGTTTGTCCGTCATTTCCTTTGTCTTCTACGGAATTGCCCGAGGTTTAATGGAGTCTACTAGTTCATTAAGAAATCTAAAATATTCATTCCGCTGCCCGTATTAGCCTTATACAGCTCCGTATATCCGCATTCCCGGCAGCTGATGGTGATGAACTTTTTGTTCTGTACATCAAACAGCTTCGCAAAGTTGCCGCCGGTTGCCTGGAACTGGTCCACGGCATATTCTTTACATCCGCATTTATTGCAAATAAATTGTTTCTTAGCCATGGTGCTCTCTCCTCCAAAGGGTTTCTCTGTTTCGTCTAGGTATAGGCTGTTATTTATTACATCGGCTGAATATAGGCGAAAAATAATCATATTGCCTACATTGATGCTAAAGACACAGAGGCACCCTTTTATATACTTGGTGGTCTAGGCCGTTTTTCATTGGCAGACTGGAATCGCGTATCCCCATCATATCATCCATAATTTTCCTTATCCAGCCCATCTAATAAATAAGTAAAAAAGACCCACTAGGGGCTTATGCGTCATATACACCCGCCTATAGATATCTATAGACCAAACATTAATTATACTTCTATAATCCAGTTTTGTTCCGCACCGGCCTTCCGGTAGAGCGGTCCCAGCGCCAAGACACCTCATGCCCCCGCATATGCAGGCCACCATACCATTCATCGATTCCTTGCACCAGGACACGATCCGCCGCTCCGTTCCGTATCTGCTTACCATCCTCAGTCAATGTAACGTGCCGGCTCAGAAACTCAGGAATCTGCCGTAACTCCACAAAACCCTGAGCCCCGTCGATGTGCAAAAGAGGATGATCGCCCGCGGTCATCGTACTCAGATATTTGAAGTATTCGAGATCCCCCATACCAAGGACATGCAGGATATCTGTAACCTGACGGAATAACTCCAGCGGCGTATGTGCCCCTGCTTCAATGGCTTCCAGTGTGGTCTGTTCCACAATCCCCAGACCATTCTCCACGGAAGGCAGCCGTGATAGATGGGCCATAAAGGCTTCATAAGCAAAAGGCAGGCCGGACGCCGTCAGCTCTGACTTTTTCATTTCAAGCAGATCAGCTAAATGGGTAGGATCAGAGGAAGCATAAGCCTGCCAAAGCTCACTGCCAAGCTCAATTTCCCGCTTTCCGATCGTCCGCCAGGTCCCGGATAGCGTTCCAAGCTGCGCCGGAGTAAGCTGTCCAAGACCATGGAACGGTTCAATTCCCGGATACTCCCCGATACATAGCAGACTGAGCTTGGTTCGGCCTGGCGAATTCCTCTTGAAGGCATGCAGCAGAAAGGCAAGCATACTCTGATCGAACAGGTCATGCTCAAACCATAATACAACTTCGTCATACCGGGTATAATCGCGCAGCTTGCTTTCCTGTTCCTCACAGGCTGCTATGTACGTATTGGCCGGAACACCTAGTGTCGACTCCAGCACCAGGGAGCGCTTAACACGTTCCTCCGTCCCGGTAAGGTCTTCAAATATTGGACCAGAAGAGTAAATCTCTCTCCATACCAGTACTTCCCCTTGTACAATTCCTTGCTTCAGCATGTTACCCACCGCATCCCCATTCACAATATGCAGCATATTAGCACCCCTTTCATACAAATGATGGAACACGGAAGCCAGATCGGCTCGCTCAGCTTATGCAACGCCTCCTGAACCGCATCCTCCGCTAAATGGACATCCTTCAGCAAGTCGTAAGACACCGCGTACGCCATCCTGCCGGGAAGGAACATCCATAAATATCCTTATATTCAGTTTAATGAATACACGCAGGTGTCGCCACATATTATTTGTTTTAACAGACTGCTTGCAGTCTAAAGGCCCGCACACCTCCTAATATCATCACAAAAAACCGCCCCTCCCGAGGCGGCTTCCAATCGTTTATTTCACCCGTCACATTCATTGCTCACACTCGAACCCTAGCGCTTGCTACTTCCTTATTTTCCGCCTATTCTCTTGCTTGCTATCTTACCGCAGCCCTACTGTGCAATCTGCTCGCGGATATTCGCGAGAATCTTCTTCTCCAGCCTCGACACCTGGACCTGCGAGATGCCGAGGCGGCTGGCGACTTCAGATTGGGTCTGGTCGCGGTAGTAGCGCAGGTAGACGATCAGGCGCTCGCGCTCAGTCAAGGCCCCGATGGCCTCGTTCAGTGCAAGCTTGTCGAACCAGCGTTCCTGCGTCTCGTCAGCGATCTGATCGATCAGTGTGATCGGATCGCCATCATTCTCGAACACGGTCTCATGGATCGAAGTCGGCGGCTTGTTGGCCTCCTGGGCGAACACGATTTCTTCGGGTGTCACTCCCAGTGCTTCTGCGACTTCACCTATGGTCGGCAAACGGTCCAGCGTTTTGGACATTTCGTCCTTCATTTTGCGGACCCTGTTGGCCATTTCCTTGAGGGAACGGCTGACCTTGAGGGTTCCATCATCCCGGAGGAAACGCTGGATCTCACCGATAATCATCGGCACGGCATAGGTGGAGAATTTGACCTCATAGCTGAGGTCGAATTTATCAACGGACTTCAGCAGTCCGATACAGCCGATCTGGAACAAATCGTCAGGCTCATATCCGCGGTTCATAAACCGCTGCACCACCGACCAGACGAGGCGTATATTACAGTTGACCAGCGTATCGCGAGCCAGATTATCTCCGGCTTGACTGAGTGCGATCAGACGTTTGACCTCCGCATCGTCCAAATAGGTCGGCGGAGCTTTTTTTGACTCTGCATCCATGGCTCCAACCCCTAATTGTATAAAGCTTTTTTCGAGACGATGGTTTTCTTCATTGAAATGGAGGTACCGCGCCCCGGTTCACTTGCAACTTCAAATTCATCCATGAAATTCTCCATAATCGTAAAGCCCATACCCGAGCGTTCCAGCTCCGGCTTGGAAGTATAAAGCGGCTGCTGGGCCAGCTCCAGATCTTCAATTCCCCGGCCTTTATCCTCAATGGTGAGATGCACGGTTTCATGCTCAATGGAGGCGGAGATACTGACAATGCCTTCAGGATCACTATCATACCCGTGGATAATGCAGTTGGTAACAGCCTCTGAGACTACCGTCTTCAGGTCATTCAGCTCCTCCATCGTAGGATCGAGCCTGGAGACAAAAGCCGCTACCACCACGCGAGCGAACGATTCGTTCTCCGACAGTGCGGCGAACTGGACGCTCATGAAGTTAGCTGATTCACTCTTTGTCATAACGCAACCTCCAAATCCGAGAGTGCAGCGCTCTCGTCGTCATATAAGGGCATAATTTTGAACAAGCCCGACATTTCCAGCAGCCTTTTTACAGGGGCGGTGGCGTCACAGACGACCATTTTCCCGCCTTTGCTGCGGATGAGCTTATACCGCCCGAGAATGACGCCCAAGCCCGAGCTGTCCATGAACTGCAGTTCCTTCAGACTGAGAATCAAATGCTCTACCTGACCCCGCATAATCGCTTCATCCATATCCATACGTACATACTCGGCTGCGTGATGATCCAGCTCTCCTGATAGCCGGACAATCAGCACACCCCGGTGATGCTCCATCTCCACATGAGAATTCATACTTGCCACTCTCCTCTTCGTTGCTTTGAGAAAACGTCCTGTACATCATTTCTTTCCCCTACAAGGACAAGGTTTTCTACGCGGGAAATCTATAATCCTGCCTCACGACAAAACTAGAAGAAAACCCCTACGAATCAACAGAAAGCCTGAGATCAATCTACAAAAAGCAAGAAATTAATCAGCTCTGAACAGGGAGCCCGTAGTCCGTTTGAACAGTCTCCACCACCCTGCCTTCGGCACATCCGTGTCCGCCTTCAGCTCATATTCCTTAATCATCGTTGTTCCTTGGTAGACAACCAGTTTGCCTACCGTTTGACCTGCTTTGACAGGGGCTTTAATACTGTCCGGCACGACCAGCTCATGACGGATACCCTCCTGGGTGATTCCCTTCTTCAAAAGCACACTGTAGGTCTCTTTGGCAGTCAGCGGAAGCTGAGTCTTCACGCCTTTCTCAATCTTTACGGTGCCGATGGCGTCTCCATCTTTGTGAATCGTATGGATTTTATACTGGGAAAAGAGGTAATCGAACATCCCCGATACTTCGCTATTGCGCGTTTTGGTGTTAGGTTCACCCATCACCACCGCAATAGCACGCAGTCCATCTCTGGCAGCTGTCGCGGAGAGGCAGAACTTAGCTTCAGACGTATAGCCTGTTTTCAGACCGTCAGCCCCTGTATAAAAGCGTACCAGCTTGTTCGTATTCACCAGCCAGAACGGCTTGGCCGAATCCTTGCGCAGATAATCCTGATAGGAGCCGGTGTATTTGATAATCCGGTCGTGCTTCAAAAGTTCCTGACTGATGACGGCAATGTCGTGGGCAGAGGAATAGTGGTTCTCGGCCGGCAGACCGTTGCAGTTGGCAAAATGCGTGTCCTTCAGGCCAAGCGCTTCGGCCTTTTGATTCATCTGATCAACAAAAGCACTCTCTGAACCAGCCAATTTCTCGGCCATTGCCACCGATGCGTCATTGCCTGAGGCCATGGCTATGCCTTTAAGCATTTCATCTACAGACATTTCTTCGCCGGGCTCCAGAAAAATCTGCGACCCGCCCATTGATGCGGCATATTCGCTAGTCCGGACCTTGTCGGTCAATTGCAATCTGCCTTCATCCAGGGCTTCGACAGTCAACAGCATAGTCATGATTTTGGTAATGCTTGCCGGCGGAAGCTTGTCATGACTGTTCTTTTCATAGATCACAGTGCCGGTGTTCGCGTCCATCAGAATGGCAGAGCGCGCTCCGGGTGCCAGATCCACAGCAGCAGCATTCTTGCCGGTGTCTTTAGCTTTGGCTTCTTCCTCTGCATACGCGCCTGAAGCTGATCCCAGAACCGAAGCAGCAACACATAGCACGAGCAGTACATAACGCATTTTTCTCACAGTGGTTCCCCTCCTGAACATTAACCTTCATATCACAGGTACTGTGTTCCAGTCTGGTCAGAAAGGGTGAAAATTATTCCATTTGTATCTAAAAAAACAGATTAGTCTTCATCAACGTAGCCGAATAAATAGTTTCTACAAGGAATTTACCTACCTTTTCAGCAGAGAGCATGATATCTTGAACTACGTATCAGATATGGAATTGAATCTAGCTCTATAGTTAGACACAAGTCAGCTTTCCGGCCGACAAGAACTATGATAGATCAGGAGGACAAAATCATGCTACAGGAACGACTTTGCAACACCATTCAATCCGAGGCTGAAGCTACAGGCTTTTCGGGTACCGTACTCGTCAAAAGCGCTGCAGTTGCTGCGGCCGCTGGTGCATACGGCTTTGCCGACAAAGCCGAACAAAGACTGAACCGTCTGGGCACACGATTTGGAAATGCCTCCGGCTCCAAGCTGTTCACAGCCATAGCCGTCTGTCAGCTAGTGGAGTCGGGAAAGCTTACGCTGGACAGCAGGGTCCTGGATATCCTGGGCCAGGCGGAGTTTCCCCAGTTCAGCGGTGACATCACCGTTCATCAGCTGCTGACCCATAGCTCAGGCATTCCAGATTATTTTGATGAAGAGACGATGGATGATTTCGCCTCCCTATGGTCGACCCAGCCCATGTATCAGTTAAGACAGCTCAAGGATTTCCTGCCCATGTTCCAAGGACTGCCCATGAAATTCGCGCCAGGCACCAGATTCCATTACAATAACGCGGGGTATATCCTGCTTGGATTACTTGTGGAAAAGATTAGCGGGATGGCATTCTCGGATTATGTGGAACAGCATATTTTTGCAGTCTGCGAAATGGCGGACTCCGGTTATTTCTCTATGGATAATCTCCCCGCCAATACGGCACTTGGCTACATCGTGAACGAAGATGGAACCTATACCACCAACATCTACTCCATTCCTGTAAAAGGAGGCGCGGACGGTGGTGCATTCGTGACCGCATCTGATATGCTGCTGCTGTGGGAAGGGCTGCTTCAGCATAAGCTGCTGAGCCCGGAGCTGACCGCCCTGCTGCTTACCCCTCATATTCATGAGGACCAAGAGGAATTCTATGGCTACGGGGTGTGGATTACAAAACGCGGGGATAAGATCTATAAATATCATGTGATGGGCTACGACCCCGGTGTATCTTTCCATTCTGCACACTATCCTGCTAACGGTATTACAGCGTCTGCGCTCAGTAATCACAGCCAGGGGGCATACCGGATGATGCGAGCTATTGAGGAGTGCCTGGACCCGCAGGCGGATGTATGAAGCTTGAGATTCTTACGGGTGCAAACGGACGAAAGAGTTCTATAGTGCGAATTGTTGTACGAAGTGCAGGATTTTTATAACTTTGGCCTTCTCAGGTGGCCCTTTGTTGTACAAACTGCAAGATTTTCGCCATTTATGTGAGCTCGGCACAAACATTGTTGTACAGCGTGCAAGATTCACACCATTTCAGATTGTTAGAGCGAGTATTGTTGCATAATGTGCAGTATCTCCAATGGTTAACGGATTAGGGGGGGCTTCACCTTTCGAGGAGCCCGTTCCATACATCCAGCTTAAAAAAGCCGTACGAAGTTTTCATTCGTACGGCTTTAATCGCTCATATAGGATTCTGCTATTATGGTTACAATTCAACTCTAATCAATACCGGGTTACCCCATCCTTGGTAACCAAGGCGAACACCAGCGGCTGTGGAGGAACGGGTGCGGCGGAAATCAGGTAAGCTTCCAGCACCTTGGCTTCCGCTTCCTGCACCTTGCTCGCTCCGGCGTCGTTCACATGCAGCACGGCGAGCGTTTCACCTGCCGCTACAGCATCGCCGACTTTCTTGGACAGCTGGATTCCTACCGCCAGATCGATAACCGATTCCTTTGTTTCGCGTCCGGCACCAAGCAGCATGGCTGCGATGCCGATTTGCTCCGCTTGGATGCTCTCCACGTAGCCAGTAGTTTTTGCCTTCACTTCGATGAAGGTCCGTGCTGACGGCAGAGTATCAGGCGACTCCACCTGGGTAACGTCTCCGCCCTGGGCCAGGGCGATCTGCTTGAACTTGGCCAGTGCACTACCATCCTCAATATGGGACTTCAGGATCGCACGTGCTTCGGTCTCATCCTTCGCTTTTCCCCCAAGAACAAGCATCTGGCTTCCAAGAATCAGGCAGACCTCTTCCAGATCCTTAGGACCATGCCCTTTCAGGGTTTCAATACCTTCTTTGATTTCAAGTGCATTGCCGATGCCGTAACCCAGAGGCTGGTCCATGTCGCTGATGACCGCTACCGTGTTGCGCCCCAGATGCGTTCCAATATCGACCATAGCCTGGGCAAGGGCGATGGAATCATCAAGCGTCTTCATGAACGCCCCGCTGCCAGTTTTGACATCGAGCACGATGGCATCCGCGCCGGCGGCGATCTTTTTACTCATGACGGAACTCGCGATCAACGGAATGGATTCCACCGTCGCAGTCACATCACGCAGCGCATACAGTTTCTTGTCCGCAGGGGTGATATTACCCGACTGACCGATGACAGCCGCACCGATCTCGCCAACCTGGGTGAAGAACCGTTCCCGGTCCATTTCCACAGAGAAGCCGCTGATCGACTCCAGCTTGTCCAGTGTGCCACCGGTATGCCCCAGACCTCGGCCGGACATTTTGGCTACCGGTACTCCTGCGGAGGCTACAAGAGGAGCAAGCACCACAGTTGTTTTATCGCCTACCCCGCCTGTGGAATGCTTGTCTACCTTAATGCCAGCAATCGGACTAAGGTCAACCTGATCCCCCGACATAGCCATTTCCAGGGTGAGATCACCGGTTTCACGAGCATTCATCCCCTGGAAGTAGACAGCCATCGCCCAAGCAGAGATTTGATAATCCGGAATCTCGCCTTTACTGTAACCCTGGATCAGATAAGCGATTTCTTCACGACTCAATTCTCCACCGTCTCGTTTCTTCTGAATCAGATCCACTGCGCGCATTATACCTGCACCTCACGTACAAAAGCCCGAACCAGTCCAATAAATTTCGGCTTCGTCAGATTAGCTACCTTCACAACCTGCTCATGGGTCAGCGGCTCCAGCTCATCCCCAATGGCCATATCTGTAATACAAGTAATGCCGAGTACCCGAAGCTTACTGTGGCTGGCAACGATCACTTCCGGCACAGTGGACATCCCGACGGCATCTCCACCGAGGTAAGCAAGCATTTTCAGCTCAGCCGGTGTTTCGTAGGTAGGACCGCTGATTCCAGCATATACACCTTCCTGCAGTACCAGTGCTTCGCCGTCCACACCTTTGACTTCAGCGGACAGCTTTTTGGCCAGAGCTATATATTCGGGATCATAGGCACGGGACATATCCGGGAATCGCACGCCCAGCTCGGGATCATTGGGTCCGATCAGGGGGTTGTCGCCAGTCATGTTCAGATGGTCACTGATCAGCATCAGATCTCCGGCCTTGAATGAACGGTTCATTCCGCCGCCCGCATTGGTAATCACCAGAGTACCTACACCCAGCTTGGCCATTACATATACCGGCAGGACAACCTTCCGCATGGAATAACCTTCGTAGTAGTGGAAACGGCCTTGCATAATTATAACGTCTTTGCCTTCCAGCTTTCCGATGACGAAACGTCCGGCATGACCTTCCACCGTCGAACGCGGAAAGTGTGGGATCTCCTCGTAAGGCAAGTACACGGCATCCTCAATCTGATCGCCCAGATCGCCAAGGCCCGAACCCAGAATCAGACCTATCTTTGGAGCATAGGCACCCAATTTGGATTGAATATACTCAGCGGCTTCTTTGACCTGCATGCCGTAAGGAGTATTTGCGTGTTGTGTCATATGTGTAACGTCCTCCCATTATCGATTGTGTATTGTGTAAGGTCCGTCCAACTGAGGTTTCAGCCTACATCTTCGGAATAAACGCCAGAACCAGCTTCAAAAAGTGCTCGCGCACACGGTCCGCTGTCTCCATAACCTCCGCATGGTTCAGCGGCTGATCCAGAATGCCTGCGGCCATGTTGGTAATGCAGGAAATGCCCAGCACTTCTATGCCGGCATGACGGGCAACGATCGTCTCCGAAACGGTAGACATCCCGACTGCATCCGCACCCTGGCGGCGCAGCATCACGATTTCAGCCGGTGTTTCATAATTCGGTCCAAGCAGCCCGGCATAGACGCCTTCCCTGAATTCAAAACCCTGTGCTGCAGCAGCTTCTCTAGCCACTGCTATCAGACGGGGGCTGTAGGCTGTAGACATATCCGGGAACCGTACACCCAGCGCATTATCATTGGGACCAGTCAGCGGATTGCGTCCGGTCAGGTTCAGATGATCGGTGATCAGCATCAGATCTCCTGGTTTGAAGCCCGTGTTCACACCTCCGGCAGCATTGGTTACCAGCAGGCTGGCAACACCCAGCTCCTTCATCACACGAACAGGAAAGGCCGTTGTTTCGGGACCGTAGCCCTCATACATGTGAAAGCGGCCCTTCATCATGACCACACGGCGTCCTTCGATCATACCGATCAGCAGTTCACCCTCATGCCCTTCCACCGTTGACACCGGAAAATGGGGAATTTCATGATAGGGAATGACCACTTCATCAGTGATCAGATCCGCCAGCACGCCAAGACCGGAACCGAGGATCAGACCGATCTCCGGGGCAACCGGACATTTATCTTTGATATAGATCGCGGCTTCCTGAATATTACTCTGGGTTACTGCGTGCATATGTTATTTTGCCTCCTAAAGAGTGTGTGAGGATTATTTCAATTCCGCCAAAAAGCTTGTCCCGTACTGAGGTGCTTTCGCCCCAAAGTTGTCGGCAATCGTCGCTGCCACATCCGAAAAGGTCTGGCGGATACCCAGGCTGCCCGGATTCTTAAACCGCGGGCTGTAGACCAGCAGCGGCACATATTCACGCGTATGATCGGTTCCGCTGTGGACCGGATCATTCCCGTGATCTGCCGAGATGATCAGAAGGTCGTCTTCTGTTAACGTGGAGAGCAGCTCCGGCAGAGCCTGGTCAAATACCTCCAGAGCATGTCCATATCCCTCGGGATCACGCCGGTGGCCGTACAGGGAGTCGAAGTCTACCAGATTCGTGAACAGAAAGCCGTCAAATGGCTTGCGCAGCTCCGCAATCGTAATTTCAATACCATGCTCATTGCTTTTGGTCGGATAGGAGGCCGTAACCCCTTCACCCGTAAAAATATCATTAATCTTACCGACAGCAATCACGTCTTTGCCGATATCCTGAAGCGTGTTCATAATAGTTGGCTCCGGTGGCTTCACTGCGTAGTCGTGACGGTTCGGCGTGCGTACGAAATTCCCCGGTTCGCCCACATACGGGCGGGCGATGACGCGCCCTACCGAGAATTCTGGAGCCATCGTCAGCTCACGGGCAATAGCACAGGCACTATATAGCTCTTCCAGCGGGATTATATCCTCATGTGCGGCAAGCTGAAATACACTGTCTGCGGATGTATATACAATCCAGGCGCCAGTCTTCATCTGCTCCTCACCGTACTCCACCAGGATTTCGGTGCCTGAAGCCGGTTTGTTACCAATCACCTTGCGGCCGGTAGCGGCTTCAAACTTCTCGATCAGTTCAGCCGGGAATCCGTCAGGGTAAGTATTGAAGGGAATCTCAATTTTGAGTCCCATCAGCTCCCAGTGGCCAGTCATCGTATCTTTGCCAACCGAAACCTCCTGCATTTTACCGTAATACCCGGTTGGGGCAGCTACAGGTTCCAGCGGCGGCAGAGATGCGATATTCGCAAGACCGAGCTGCTGCAGGTTAGGGAGCTTAAGACCCGGCACCCGTTCCAAAATATGACCCAGCGTATGGGCCCCTTTATCTCCAAAACTCTCGGCATCCGGCGCTTCACCGATACCTACACTATCCAGTACAATAAATCCGATTCGTTTAAATGATGACATTGCCGTCTTCACTCCTTTAGTAGTATGCATTTCTCCAGGACGCTGATCTTTCATTAGAGTTCCACCAGGTGGAGCCATAGTTTTCAGTATGATTCCATCATAGCGATCTTACTCACAAAAAGCACCTTTTGCCGGCAGTCCCTTAATTCTTGTAGTTACATCTTCAGATAGGGTACTTCTTGGTTATCTAGCCCGCGGATGATGGCTCTCATAGACTTCCTTCATATTTTTGCGGGCAATCCCGCTATAAATCTGTGTGGTCGAAATATCAGAATGTCCAAGCATCTGCTGAACGGAACGCAGATCAGCCCCACCCTCCAGCAGGTGTGCCGCAAAAGAATGCCTTAAGGTATGCGGTGTAATGTCCTGCTCTATTTGGGCCTCGCGGGCGTATTTTTTAATGATTTTCCAGAATCCCTGACGGGTCAGCCTTCCTCCCAGACTGTTCAGGAACAAGGCGGGCTCATCCGAATTGCCGCGCAGGAGCTTGTCCCGCATGCCGCCAGTGTACTGGGCTACACATTCAGCAGCCATCGTCCCCATGGGAATGATCCGCTCCTTGCCGGAAGAACCGGTGCAGCGCACATACTTCATTTCTGTATGAACATCCTCTACATTCAGCGAGATCAGCTCGGACACACGGATTCCTGTAGCATAGAGCAACTCCAGCATCGCCTTATCGCGTTTGCCAGGGGGGGTATCTTCACCAGGTGCATCCAGCAACCGCTCCATCTCTTCCACACTCAATATCATCGGCGGCTTGCTGCTTGGCTTGATTTTGTCCATATCCAGCGTCGGGTCCTGCCCGATCATACGCTTCTTCAGTAAATAATGAAAAAAAGCCCGGAGTGACACCGTATTCCGGTTCACCGTTGCGGCTGCACGCCCTGCTCCCCGTTGTTCTGCGAGGTAGAGCATAATATGTGATCTTTTGATCTCTTCAGGCGAGGCTAGGCCCCGTTCTTCCGCAAACTCCATAAACTGCAAAATATCCCGTCCGTAGGACTCAAGTGTGCTTGGCGACAAGCCTTTGTCTTCGGACAAATACTGCATAAACGGCTGCAAATGTGACTTCATCAATCCACGCTCCTGTCTAACTCAGGCTGCTCTTCACGATTCTGCAGCATTCTAGGCATAAGGCTTACGGCAGGCTTATAAGGGCAGGCCCTGTCCGGTCCCACCCTTGTCTTTTTCGACAGACTCTCAGCTATTTCCTGCTTATGAAGTAGTGCTCACTCCCCATACCAGTAATAAAACCGCAATCTTTCCCCCGCGCCAAGCGCTTCGGGACTATGCGGAACCTCCTGAAATGCCCGGACAGCCGTGCCTTCGGGAATTTCATTATATTCATAAGGGTTGATCCAACTGCTGATCCAGTTCAAAGCATAATAGGCAAGGCAGCTCATGGCTACCAGCAGCGTCATAAAATACAAACGGCGCATGGTCTTGGGTACAGAGACAATCATCAGGACTCCTCCTAAAAGTTATATGAAGCAAGTTAGCCCCACCGACTCGTCCTACACTGTATGCGCCGCTGACTTCTATTATGTATGAAGCTTCTGTAAATCATTTAAAAAGCCCCCTCCGGTACATCGTACCGGTGAGAGCTTATGTGGTAAAACTTCATCTATAAGCTTATTCGGAAGGGCTGCTGTCCGTGTTGTTCTTGTCTTTGCAGCGGTAGCAGATTCCGTGAAAATCAAGTCTATGATCAAGCACGGTAAAATTATATTCATTCTCCAGCCGCTCTTCCAGCGGTCCGAGCCAATCTTCGCGGATCTCATCCATCGTTCCACACTGCACGCAGATCAGATGGTGGTGGTGATGCTTCGCTGTATCCGTACGAAGATCGTAACGGGCAACGCCATCGCCAAAATTAATCTTCTCCACGACATGAAGCTCGCTTAGCAGCTCCAAGGTACGATAGACAGTGGCGAGACCAATCTCAGGGGCCTTCTCTTTAACCAGCATGAACACATCTTCTGCGCTTAAGTGGTCTTCCTCATTCTCCAGCAGTACTCTTAAAGTCGCTTCCCGTTGGGGTGTGAGCTTGTATCCTTGGGATTGTAGTTGTTGCTTAATCTTATCTATCCGGGCTTCCATTGTCTGCCTCCCCCTTGGAAAATTACCGCACCGGGCTTCAAATCACTTCTTCCATTATAGGGGGAGTCGGTTTGAGAAGTCAAACGCTTTTGGAACAGAGTGATCCGACGAAGAAGAGGATAATCCCTGTTATCCTTTGGGAACCAGCATAGGTGTAACCCAGCGCATCATTGATGGGGTGACCCAGGCTTCGAAGCCGGACACGCCCAGCACCAGAACTGCCAGTCCGAGGGAGAGCAGTGTGTACATAGCGAATGGCCGGGTTACCGGAGAACGCCGCTGGCCCAGCACCCGGCTGCGGATCATCAGCAGGGAAAATGCAATCGCTGCCGCGCTGCCAACCAGCAGCACCGGAATCAGCACGAGATTATGCGGCGCAACCGAGACCAGCGCGAACAGCATTCCGTGCCAGGAATATTCGCTGACCAGGCAGCCAACAGTGAATCCGATCAGTACGCCTTTGAGAAAATCAAGGATCAGTATGCCGGGCAGTCCGATCACAGACAATCCGAGAATCCAGATCAGACCGATCCATTTCAGATTCAGCGCGGCAATATCCCAGTAAGAATCCGGAGCCGCAGGAAGCCCGTGTTGATCAACGGTGACGAAGAAATTACCCAGATAATCCCCAAGCTCCTGCTGCTGATCCAGCGTAAGTGCACTCACAATCAAAGCCCCGAAAACGACCCCAACCAAAAACAATACCGCGACAAAAATATAAAGAGGCGTCTGTTCCTTCATCATCAGCCGTAGACTACGCATCGGGACGTTCTCCTTTCCGGTCATATGTTACACCATATGAGGAAACGTCCCGCTCTATGACTTGTCCTTGAAGGCTGAGTAACTACTTTCAGCCGCATATACACGTTGAAATCAATAAAGCTGTCTCATCAGCAGTTAGTGTACTGCTGCTGTGACAGCCTTCGCCGTTAGCTTTTCACTACCTTGCCGTAAGTCCCGCCGCCGCCGGACGACAGCTCCAGCGTGCCGGAACGGGCTTTCACAATCTGCGCGGCCAATTCCGCTCCGGCTACAGCGGCCAATTCCGCCTCACCGGCAGTATGCAGAATCCTCATCTCAGTACCAAAAGCCTGCAGCAATAGCTCCAGCTTGCGCTTGCCTAACCCCGGAATAAACTCCAAGGGCACCTGATAATGGTATGGCGGCCGATGTAAAGGAATCACAGGCTCCTTGCGGTCAGCTATGGCCAGAATCCGGTCTAGTACGCCCTGGACCAATTTTTGGCTTCCGCAATACGGACAACGCTCCGAGGTCGCATATGCCTCATCCACAATGCTGCCACAGCCCGCACAATAAGTACGGTGGTACTTGCCAAGCCGCGGATTCAATCCATAGTTAGCGCTGACCCTGCGCCCTTCCTGACGTGCCAGCGCGAGCCGCAGCTCAGCGAAAGAGGGCCTTTCCATTTCAATCACATTATACTCGCGGCCGATTTTACCAAGTGAATGGGCATCAGAATTGGTCAGGAAGGTGTAAGGGTCAAGCTCGGAAATATAACCCGCCATTTCGGAATCGGCGCTTAGCCCAAGCTCCATCGCAGCGATCCTGTCCAGATCAAACAGCTCAGCCATCCGTTCAGCGGCACACCCGTACAGTCCTTTATGTGGGGTGAAAATATGTGCCGGAATGAGTATCCCGCCCCGACCGCAGATTTCATCCTGCAGCTCCCGGGCCGGCACATATAGCCGCTGAGAGCTTAGATTGATGTTACGCATATGCTTGCTCATCCAGCTACTGAATTCTTCCATCGCCGCAAGGTCTGGCAGGAAGGCCAGGACATGGCACTCTTTTCGCCCGGGCTCACGAATTTCGATTTCCGTTCCCAGCACAATCGTCGTCCCCTGGTAGGCAATTCCGCCTCCATCCGCTTCGCTCATCTCGCCGGAAGCCAACAGTGTGCGGATATCCGCCTGAACGCCTGGCGCATGACTGTCAATAATGCCGATCAGTTCCATGCCTTTGCGCTGCGCAGCCTCTTTGGCGATATTGGCAAATGTAAGGCTGCTGCTGCCGCTGATTTTAACAGCTTGCCCTTCAGAGGTCCGCCCGATATGCACATGAAGGTCACAATAAAAACTCTGTAGCTTAGCTTCTAATGCCATTGGCCTGTAAGTGTAAATAAGTGCCAAGCGTAGACAGCCATCATCGTCTTGGCGTCGGCAATGCGCCCGTCCGCGATGTATTGATACGCTTCCTCCAGAGTCAGCTCCGAAACCTCCAGGAACTCGTCTTCATCCAGCGCCATATCTCCCGGCTGGGCATTGTCGGTGACATACAAGTGGATGATCTCATCCGCAAAACCGGGAGAAGTATAGAACGACTTCAGCAGCTTTAGCTCTCCGCTGTGAAAACCCGTTTCTTCCTGAAGCTCGCGTCCGGCTGCAGCCAGGGGATCTTCGCCTTTATCCAGCTTGCCTGCAGGAATTTCCACTTCGGTGCGGTGCATAGGCTGACGGTACTGCTCAACCACAAGCATTTTGCCCTTGTTCAGTGCCAGCACAGCTACAGCACCGGGATGCTTCACAACCTCACGTGTGGCGGTATTGCCATCAGGCAGCTTAACGGTATCCACCTGAAGCGTAATGATTTTACCTTCAAAAATCGGTTGTGTGGACAAGGTTTCTTCATCCAGGGCGGGATTGCGGTTGATTTCATCTTTTTTCATAGGTTAATGGTCTCCTTTGGCTTCAATATGCATAGGGTGTATTATAGCAAACTTACGAGGAAAGAAGGAATGCAAGCATGAATGATATCCTTGTCCGTACAAGCTCATCCGCCGTCACAATGGTAGGCAGACCCGAGCATATTAAGGCTGTGATCGCCGGGTGGATGAAGCAATATGGACGTGATATGCCTCTGGCTTATATCCTGATGCTGCATTCCGAAGGACAGAAAAACAATGTGAACAAAGCCGGTTAATCTTTCTTGCATACTTCCCTGGTATTCGGCCAGGCGAGTAAACATAAGGAGCTGTTCCCGGGGAGGACCGGAGACAGCTCCTTCATGTATTTACTGCTGAATCCTAGCCGCTCGTGACTGGATTAGCCCTGTACACTTTCCTTGACTATAGCCACAACGAGTTCAGCTACCTTAACGATATCCGCGGCTTTGATCCGTTCTTTGGTGGTATGAATATGCTCATAGCCTACGGCCAGATTTACCGTTGGAACCTTCAGCCCATTGAATACATTGGCATCGCTGCCGCCGCCGGACGCGAACAATCTCGGGGTCAGCCCAAGCGAGGTAATCGCACGTTCCGCCAGCTTCACCACAGGATCATGCTCATTGAAGCTGAACGCCGGATAAATGATTTCACTGCGGAACTCACTTTCCGCACCGTATTCACGGGTCGTTGTCTCCAGTGCTTCACGCATGGAAGCAATCTGCCGCTCTACTTTTTCCTGTACAATACTGCGAGCTTCCGCATCCAGCTGCACATGGTCACAGACCACATTCGTCGGACCGCCTCCGGCAAACTTGCCGATATTCGCTGTCGTCTCATTGTCGATGCGTCCAAGCTTCATCGCGGAGATGGCTTTGCTGGCGACTTGAATCGCGCTGATTCCATCCTCCGGATTCACTCCGGCATGAGCGGATTTGCCAAAAATCTGCATCGTCACCTTAGCTTGGGTCGGCGCAGCCACAGCTATAGCTCCCACTTCACCGTTGGAATCCAGCGCAAAGCCGAAATCGGCATCCAGATGGCTCGGGTCCATATTCCGGGCACCCAATAGTCCTGATTCTTCACCTGCAGTAATAACAAACTGAAGCTGTCCATGGGCCAGATTGTCCTCCTGAATTACGCGAATGGCTTCGAAGAGAGCAGCGAGTCCAGCCTTGTCATCCGAGCCAAGAATCGTGCTGCCGTCACTGGTAATCCAGCCGTCTGCACCCAGGGTAGGCTGAATATTTTGACCGGGAACTACGGTATCCATATGGCAGGTGAACAGCATCTTCGGTGCTGAAACCCCCTCTACAGCTGGCCAGGTAACGAACAGATTGCCCGCTCCATGACCTGTACGTTCCTTGGAATCATCTTCAATGACAGTAAGGCCTAGGGCGCTGAATTTATCTTTGAGGACATCGGCAATCTGCCGTTCATTTCCTGTTTCACTATCTACACGGACAAGCTCCATGAATTCCTGAATCAAGCGTTCTTGTGAGATCATCGGACTTCCCTCTCTTTCACGGATACGTTACAATAGTAGTATTGTGCTGAACATTCCATATGCTTTTAACTTAAACTAATTTCAAAGGAGTCACTCATGCAACGTCAAAAATGGTTCCGCATCGTTATCTATGTTATGTTGATCGCCATGATCGCATCTACTGTGCTCTTCGTTCTAGAGCCTTTCCTGGCTGGTTAAGTCCCGCCTTAGCCCCGTTAATAATAGCGTCCGGATATCCGGGCGCTATTTGACTTAAGTGTACTTGTGAATCTTCAGCTTATTCAGTCAGTTGCGATTCCGGCTGTATTACAGCACCAGACGTTTCATAAGGAAAATGCTTCAGGAAATAAGGAATCAGTTCCCCGGCTACTTCCTCTAGCTCAAAGGTTCGTCCTGTACATTCCTCCAGCGAAGTGACCCCGTATTCGGCAATCCCGCACGGAATAATGCCCTGAAATCCCTGTTCTCCAATCCCTGCAGTGATATTAAAAGCAAAACCGTGGCTGGTGATAAAACCTTTGCGGAATTTGCTCTTATTGAACTTTACCCCAATGGCACAGATCTTCTCATCACCAACCCACACACCGGTATATTCCGGTTTGCGGCTGCCTTCAATCCCGTAATCAGCCAAATAATCAATAATTACAGACTCCAGACGGCGCAGATAGCCGTGCAAATCCACCTTGCCATCCACCCCAAGCTTCAGCAGAGGATACCCGACCAGTTGGCCGGGACCATGATATGTAATATCTCCTCCCCGGTCGATTTCAAACAGCGAAATACCTTTTTGCTTAAGCTGCTCGGCACTGAGGAGAAGATGTTCCGGATGGTGCTGGGAGCCGATGGTATAAGTAGGCGGATGCTGCAAAAGAATGAGCCGCTCCGGCCCTGTTCCGGCATCAATCGCCTGAACAGCCTCTTTCTGCAGATTCCAGGCGGCCCCGTATTCCATCAGCGGGAGATATGAAACATCCAGTAAGCTTAAATCCTTGCTGCTCATACGCTCAGGTCCCCTTTGTACTACAGTCTCCTGTTACTGGGTAATACCATTAGTTAATACAGCTTCGAGTCTGGTGTATAACCTTCCACATTATCCTTGACACGCTGCAGGAAACGTCCGCAAATGACACCATCGAGAATCCGGTGGTCCAGCGACAGACAGATATTGGCCATCGAACGCACGGCAATCATATCGTTGATCACTACAGGCTTTTTGACGATAGATTCAAAGGTGAGAATAGCTGCCTGCGGATAGTTAATGATCGGATAAGACAGAATAGAGCCGAATGATCCGGTATTGTTGACGGTAAAGGTGCCGCCCTGCATATCCTCCAGGCGCAGCTTGCCTTCACGGGTCTTCAAGGCCAGTTCGTCGATTTCGCGGGCAAGCCCGGCAACATTCTTCTGATCCGCCTTTTTGATGACCGGTGTCATCACCGAATCCTCGGTACCTACAGCCAGTGAGATGTTGATGTCGCGTTTGACGATAATTTTATCAACCGCCCAGACCGAGTTCATGATCGGATAATCCTTAATGGCACTAACCACAGCCTTCATTAGAAAAGCCAGATAAGTCAGGTTAATACCTTCCTTGCGCTTGAACTCATCCTTCAGCTTGTTGCGCAGCACCACCAGATTGGTTACATCGACTTCGATCATCGTCCACGCATGCGGAATCTCGGAGACACTCTGACGCATTCTAGTCGCAATCGTATTGCGGATTGGGGTTACATCGATCAGATACTCCGAACTGCTGCCCCGTCCGCCCTCTACTTCAATTGTAGGAATACGCGGTGTTTCACTAAGATGAAGCCCGGAATGGCGGACCGGCTCCGGGGCTTCCTGCATGTCGTCGTTATAAACCTGTGGCACAAGCTGTTGTGCACCTTCAGGTGCATGCTGCCCCACAGAAGCTGCTGCAGCCGGTAAGCCGTTAGCTGATGCACCGCCGTTATCAAGGAACGTGAGCACGTCCTTGCGCGTAATGCGGCCGCCAAGGCCGGTCCCCGGCACAGCCGTGAGATCAATGCCATGCTCTGCGGCGAGAGTCTGCACGGCCGGGGAATACCGGGAGCGCATCGGTGCGGATGCGTCTATGGCAACGGCAGGGACAGATGACCTGCTCGCTGCCGGAGCTTGTTTGGGCGCGGCCGGACGGGACGCAGCTTGTGCTTGCGGCGCAGCGCTCACAGAAGGAGCCGCCGGCGCACTTGACGCGGCTGGCGCTGCTACGGCTATGCGCGCAATTACCTCGCCTACGCTCACGGTCTGTCCTTCTTCAGCAAGCAGCTCCACCAGCGTACCATCCACGGTAGCAGGCAGCTCCGCATTGACTTTATCCGTAATCAGATCACAGAGCGGTTCGTACTGCTCGATGGGATCCCCAGGCTGCTTCAACCATTTACCGATCGTCGCCGACACCAGCGACTCCGCCAGCTGCGGCATAATCACATCGGTCAGCTTTGTGTTGTCAGACATAATGTCACTCCTTAAAGTTTTGTAAGCAATTGCTTACAGATATTACTTCGTACAAAACTCACTTCGGAAGCCTAAGCTTAAGTTTTGTAAGCATCTGCTTGCAGCTACCTAGAATGGAAGCCTAGTACTGTGCCAGACGCAGCATTTCTGCTTTCACTTTATCCTTGCTCAGCATGAAGAACTTCTCCATCGGCGGGCTGATCGGCATCGCCGGCACATCCGGCCCGCAGAGGCGGAAAATCGGGGCATCCAGCTCAAACAGGCAGTGTTCAGCGATAATCGCCGCCACTTCACCGCCGATGCCTCCGGTCTTGTTGTCCTCGTGGACAATCAGCACCTTACCAGTCTGGCGGGCAGCGGCAATAATGGCTTCGCGGTCCAGAGGCTGCAGGGTTCGCAGATCAAGGATATGCGCGGTAATGCCTTCCTCACGCTCCAGTTCTTCCGCAGCCTGCATGGCAAAATGCAGCGGCAGACTGTACCCGATCACGGTAATATCGCTGCCTTCACGCAGCAGGTTGGCTTCACCGATCGGAACCGTGTAATCTCCTTCAGGCACATCTTCCTTAATCAGCTTATAGCACTTTTTGTTCTCGAAGAAAAGGACCGGATCAGGATCACGCACAGCTGCTTTTAGCAGCCCTTTGGCATCATACGCCGAGTACGGGGCTACGATCTTCAGCCCTGGCGTCCCGAAGAAGATGGATTCCGGACACTGTGAATGGTACAGCCCGCCGAAGATCCCTCCGCCAATCGGCGCACGTATAACCACCGGACAGCTCCAGTCATTATTGGAGCGGTAGCGGATTTTGGCAGCTTCACTGATGATCTGGTTCGTCGCCGGAAGCATGAAATCGGAATACTGCATTTCGGCAATCGGCTTCATTCCGTACATTGCTGCACCGATAGCCACACCGGCAATCGCGGATTCTGCCAGTGGCGTATCCAGTACGCGTTCATCCCCGAACTGCTCCTGCAGCCCTTTGGTGGTGGTGAATACCCCGCCCTTAACGCCGACATCCTCGCCGAGCACGAACACCGATTCATCGCGCTCCATTTCTTCTTTCATTGCCAGCCGGATGGCATCAATATATTCCATAATCGCCATGGGTTAGGCTCCTCCCTTGAGGTCAGGTTCACTGTATACATGCAGCAGCGTATCTTCCGGTTTCGGAAACGGTGCATTATCAGCGTATTCAATCGCTGCTTTGAGCTCCAGATTATATTCGGCGGCCAGATCACGTTCCTGCTCGTCACTCCAGAGTCCAAGTTCAGTCAGATAGGTACGGAAGGCGGCAATGCCGTCTTTTTTCCAGTTGGCATCCACTTCTTCCTTGGTCCGGTAAGCCAGATCATTGTCAGAGGTCGAATGTGGCGACAGGCGGTACATCATCGCTTCAATCAGCGTTGGTCCCTCACCCGCAAGCGCACGTTCCCGTGCTTCCTTCACTACTCGGTATACTTCAAGCGGATCATTACCGTCTACCCGGATCCCCAGGAAGCCATAGCCCTGCGCACGATCGCTAACCTTGCCTCCAAGCTGCTTGTGAGCTGGAATAGATATGGCATACTGATTATTCTGGCAAAAAATAATGACCGGCAGCTTATTCACCCCGGCGAAATTGCAGGCTTCATGGAAATCCCCCTGGTTGCTGGAGCCTTCCCCGAAGGTGACAAAAGATACAAATTTCTTCTTCTGCATCTTGGCAGCCAGAGCAAAGCCAACGGCATGCGGCACCTGTGTTGTCACCGGACTTGACCCGGTCACAATCCGCAGGCGTTTACTTCCAAAATGGCCCGGCATCTGCCGCCCGCCACTGTTAGGGTCTTCCGCTTTGGCAAATACGGACAACATCAGCTCACGCGTAGTCATACCGACAGTCAGCACAAAAGCATAATCGCGGTAATACGGCAGGAAATAATCGTTTTCACGGTCTAGTGCAAAAGCTGCTGCTACCTGGGCCGCCTCCTGGCCAATGCCGGAGACATGGAAGTTGATCTTGCCGGCGCGTTGAAGAAGCAGGCTGCGTTCATCGTATTTCCGCCCGAGCTGCATATATCTGTACATATCGATGACCTGGCCATCACTGAGTCCAAGCGGCTTATGTCTGTTAACGGTCTCTACAGTACCTTGGGATTCCATATGAGGTACCTCCTAAAAGTTTTGTAAGCATATGCCCTGACGATCTCTTCATCCCAAATTCGCACAGGGAAGCATACACGCAAGCCAATCTATGCCCTGATCTTAAAACCAGGTACTAAATCGTACTCCAGTTCATTATAATCCCTTTCCCTGCAAAAAGAAAAGCCACGAAAAGCCGGTTTGGAGCCGTTTTGACGCAAAAGTCGCCTTCAGCTCCATCCGGCATTCCCGTGGGGGCATTCATCGTTCACTAGAATCCGATTGCTCTTCCATCCACTGCGAGCATCGCTTCCCCAATGATCTCGGAAAGCGTCGGATGAGCATGAATCGCTTCCCCGATTTCCCAAGGCGTAGCATCCAGCAGCTGCGCAAGCGCCGCTTCTCCAATCAGATCGGTAACATGGGGACCGATCATCTGCACACCGAGAATATCTCCGCTGGTGCGATCAGCCACGACTTTGACAAAGCCGTCTTTCATTCCGTAGACAATCGCTTTTCCAATGGCTGAAAACGGGAACTTCCCAGTGACCACATCCGCTCCTAGCGCCTTAGCCTCTTTTTCCGTATAACCGACACTTGCCACCTCAGGACGCGTGTAGACGCAGCGCGGAACCAGATGCGGATGATAAGGATGAAGCGTCTCCCCTGCCAGATGGTTCACTGCACGTATTCCCTCATGACTCGCTGCATGGGCCAGCTGGAGACCGCCGATGCAATCACCGATCGCATAGATATGTGGTTCATTGGTCTGCATGTTGGCGTTAACTTCAATTACACCTTTATCAAAATGGATATCGGTATTCTCCATACCAATGTTCTCAATATTCGCCACTCTGCCTACGGATACCAGCAGCTTCTCTGCCGTCAGAGTCTGGCTCTGTTCACCCTTGCGGGCTTCAATGGTAACTCCTGCTTCCGATACCACACAGGTCTCAGCATCTACAGTTGTCCCGGTCAACACCTTAACGCCGCGTTTCTTCAAGAGCCGCAGCAGTTCATGGGCAACTTCCTCATCTTCTAAAGGCAGCAGTTGGCCTGCCGTTTCGACTACAGTAACCTGTACGCCAAAATCGGCCAGCATCGAAGCCCATTCCACGCCGATGACTCCGCCGCCGACAATGATCATGGAGGCCGGCAGTTCTTCCAGCGTCAGTGCTTCCTCACTGCTCAGAATGACCTTGCCGTCCGGCTTCAGCCCAGGCAGCACGCGGGGGCGCGAACCGGTTGCTATAATGAGATTGCCGGACACCACAGTCTCCATTTCGCCATCCTCCAGCTCCACCGCGACGGCTCCGCTGCGCGGAGAGAATATCGAAGGGCCGATAATGCGCCCTTTTCCCTTCAGTACCTGGATTTTATTTTTGCGCATCAGAAACTGTACGCCCTGGTGCAGCTGCTCGACCACAGCTTCCTTGCGGGCCTGCACCTTCGGGAATACAAGCTGTACTCCCGTAGTCTCGATGCCATAACTCTCACTCTCTTGTATTTCAGCGTATACCTCGGCACTGCGCAGCAGCGATTTGCTGGGGATGCAGCCGCGGTGCAGACAGGTTCCACCCAGTTTGTCCATTTCAATAACAACCACGGATTTCCCCAGCTGGGCTGCGCGGATCGCCGCCACATAACCTCCGGTACCTCCGCCAAGAATGGCCACATCACATGAAATCGTCATATATGTATCCTCCAGTCATCACTCGTAAATTCTAAATTAACCTATTACATTGTACTCTCTTTTATCCCCATAACAAAGCTTACAAACGTCATATATACATGGACTTTTACCCAATGAAACGTTATCATATGGGTGAAATGAATGGGATTATGGAAAAGGAGGAACTCATGAAACTGCTCACTACACGCTTCATTGCCATCCTGATTCTGGTTATTCCCGGCCTCCTCGCGATGAAAGGCTTCCTGATGATGAAAGATGATATATTCAACTATATTTCCATGCATGGCGACGATCAAGCCACTCCTGTTTTTGCCTGGCTGCACTTCGGCGGCGGCCTCTTGCTCTTCCTGGCCGGAATGAGCTTTCTCGGGGGCTGGATTCTCACCCGTGACCGGAAACGTAATTACGTGGGGCCCCGTTTCAGGGAGAAGCAAAAGGCTCAGCAGTCCTCTTCACCGGATGCCTCCCGTTAAGAGATAATAATCTCTGCTGAGTCTATCTTAATAGCTTCCCATATAAACAGCAAAGGCAGCTCCGATGAATGTCGGGCCTGCCTTTTTTTTAGGTTCTAGCCTGTCGCCGAATCCGATGATCCCCGCACCAGCTGGCTGTATAGTCCACCCTCTTGGAGCAAATCGGTATGTGACCCCTGCTGAAGCAGCCGTCCACCCTGAAGCACCAGAATACGGTCAGCCGCACGGATCGTACCCAGACGGTGGGCAATTACGAAGCTGGTCCGCCCTTTCATTAACGCCTGCAGCCCTTCCTGAATCTTAATCTCCGTTACAGTGTCGATGCTGCTTGTCGCTTCATCCAGCACCAGCATGGACGGATCGGCAAGAATTGCGCGGGCTATAGCCAGCAGCTGCTTTTGACCCTGGCTGATACCTGAGCCGTCTACGGACAACATCCGCTCGTAACCGCCTTTCATCCGCATAATAAAAGAATGCGCATTAGCCAGCTTCGCGGCTTCCTCCACTTCCTCGTCACTGGCATCCAGCCTGCCGTATCGGATATTGTCCCGGATCGTTCCCTTGAACAAGAAAGAATCCTGAAGTACAAAGGCCATATGGCTTCGCAGACTCTCACGGCGGATAGATGACAGGTCCCTGCCATCCAGCGTAATACTCCCTTTATCTGGATCATAGAAGCGGGACAGCAGGCCGATCAACGTTGTCTTACCTGCCCCGGTTGGTCCCACTAGAGCAATCATCTCACCAGGCTTGGCCTCAAAGCTGATATCCTGCAGTGTGTCTGCGCCGTCATCATACGAGAAAGACACTCCGGAGAATTTCACTGACCCCTCCACGTGATCCAGCCTTACCGCTGCCCCTTCATCCTTGGCTTCGGCGCCTTCATCCAGCACCTCGAATACCCGCTCCGCACCAGCAATCGCCGACAGCAGCGTGTTCCACTGGTTCGCAAGGTCATTCAGCGGCCGCGTGAATTGGCGTGTATATTCCACGAACGCGATTATGACACCTACGGTAACCAAATCCCGGATGGCCAGCAGACCGCCTACACCAGCCACAATGGCAAAGCTCAGATTGTTCAGGCCGTTCATGAGCTTTGGAATGAAGCCTGAAATGGCCTGAGCCCAGTAGCCTGACAGCATGATCCGCGTATTTCGTTCACGGAAACCCGCAATCACCCGTTCCTCCTGCGAAAAAGCCTTGATGATTCTTTGTCCGGACAGCGTCTCTTCAATATATCCGTTAAGCTCGCCCATATTGCGCTGGCGTTCCTTGAACAGCGGACCTGTCCGCCGAGTAATCCAGCGCATGCCGAGGATCATTAGCGGCACAACGATGAAGGTCAGTAATGTTAACAGCGGACTTAGCCATAGCATCACACCCACCGTACCCAGTAAAGTCAGCACACTTGAGAAAATCTGAATGGCCGAGCTGTTCAGCGTGGAGCTGATATTTTCAATATCATTGGTCAGACGGCTCATGATTTCACCCTGCTGCCTGCGGTTGAAGAATGGAATCGGCAAACGGTGCAGGTGCGCGAACAAATCGGTACGCATACGGAGTACTGTCTCCTGGGCAATCTCGATCATCCAGATGTTCTGCAGCCAGGAGGTCAAGGAATTCAGCACATATACTGCGGCAAGTGTGACCAGGAAGATGCTCCAGGTTCTGCCCCCGTCACCTTCTAGATAGTGATCCACCGCTCTGCTGATCAGATAAGGTCCGAGCAGGGCAAGACCGGAGCTTAGAAATACCATAACCAGTACAAGTGCCAGTTTGGCCTTGCGTTTCGCTAGATAACTCCAGATTCTCCGGAGCGTGGCTGACCAGTTCTTGGCTTTCGCCTTGGGTCTGCGTCCTCCCGGCGATCCGAAACTTGCCGCATCACCAAGTCCGACATTCAGCTTCGGGTGGCGAAAAGGCTCAAGTAATGCTTTGAACATGCTGCGCCCCCTCCCTGTCTTGAGATTCATTGATTTTCCGGTACAGATCCGAATCCGACATCAGCTCATCATGTGTTCCCTGTGCAATTAATCTGCCTTCATCCAGCAGCAATATAAGGTCAGCAGATACGGTCGAGCTGATCTTTTGCGTGATGAGAAAAGTTGTACAGGACATGTTCTTCAGCTCTGTCAGCAGCCGGCCTTCAGTAACAGCATCCAGCGCGCTGGTGCTGTCATCCAGAATCAGAACCGCCGGCTTTCTCACCAGCGCTCTGGCAATGGTCAACCGCTGCTTCTGCCCGCCGGAGAGATTGACGCCCCGCTGCCCGAGCATGGTCTCATACCCGTTCGGCAATTCTTTTACCGTATCATGGATCTGCGCGGCTGCAGCAGCCTGTTCAATCTCCTGCTCGGTAGCATCCGGGTTGCCCCAGATAATGTTCTCCCGCACCGAACCGGTAAACAGCAGGACCTCCTGGGGAACATAACCGATGGCTCCGCGCAGTCTGGAGATATCCATCTCAGAGCTTGCCGTTCCATCGATCAGGATGACACCACTGTCCTGATCGTACAGACGGGGGATCAGACCTACCAGAGAAGATTTGCCGGAGCCGGTTGCTCCCATAATCGCGACCCGTTCTCCCGGCTGCACCGTGAACGAAATATCCTCCAGTACTGCAATGTCACTTTCCGGATAGTGGAAGCTAACATGCCGGAACTCGACTTTGCCCTGAATAGGTTCGGTCTTATTTGTTGTTTCCACCACAGTATCCTTACCTTCCAGGTGATCAGCCGACATAACCTCCTGAATCCGCTGTGAAGAAGCCTTAGCCCGGGAAAAGGTTGCCATAATCCAGGACAGCGCTGACAAGGCTCCAATGGTACGCAGGGAATAATTAATTACGGCCACAGTCTGTCCCAGAGTTGCGTCACCAGCCGAAATCTCAATACGTCCGAACCAGAGCACCAGCATAATACCCGCATTCACAATCAGCATAATAAGGGGGGCCGAGGTCTCCGTCAGCCGAAGCGCAGCTACAGTGGATTCCATCAGTTCTCTGCTGTAAGCAGCAAAACGGTTAGTCTCATGACCCATGCGCACGAACACCCGAATCAGCCGGATGCCGGTAAGGTTCTCCTGAATTACACTGTTGACTCCGTCCAGCCGGGTCTGCACACCGCGGAACAATGCCGAGGCTCTTTTCATCACCCACACCAGGAAGACAATGAGTACCGGAAGGGTTACCGCCAGGAGCAGCCCCAGTCTCACATGCACGACCAACGCCATCACCACACTGCCCACGACAACGAGTGGTACACGGGTCATGAACCGGAGTCCCATGAAGATCGTATCCTGTAGCTGTGACACATCTGCCGTAAGACGCGTGATCAGTGAGGACGTGGGAAAACGGCTGAACACAGCATAGGCGAAGGACTGAACCTTCTCATATAACTTATCCCGCAGGTCAAAGGCAAATCCCTGACTGGCATGAGACGCAAAAAAAGAGCTGAGCACACCCGCAATAAACGCCAACACAGCGCTTACCACCAGTACACCGCCCCATAACCAGACAATCCGGTTGTCCTGTTCCCTGATTCCGTCATCAATAATTTTGGCAATCAGCAAAGGCTGGGACAGCTCCACTGCCAGCTCGATCACCATCATCACAAGTGCGGCGATGGCAGCTACCCTGTATTTGTTAAGATAATCGAAAATGATCTTCATCAGCGTTACCCCATTTTGTCTATTCGTAGAGCGCTTCACGCAGGCGGGTGGACATCGATGAGGATTGTCCCTTAAGAATCACCCGGCGCAACGCCTTGTTGCTTCGGTTCAATTCCGCAAGCTCGTCCAGCATCTCCGTCAGCAAGCTTAACGTTTCCGATGTCAGCTCCCCTTTTTCTTGCAGAGCAGCTATCTTCTCTTTGTAACCTTCCATTTTGTCTGTCAACTGTAAGCCTTCTTTCTGTAAACGTTCTTCTGAATAAATACACATAACCGCGATTATTATAACATTCTTTAACCATTACCCGAAATGATTTCACTGGCTTCCTTTACTGAGAATATGCTACTCTAATAAAGTCGCATTTTTAAGATGATGATTCATTAGGTTGATTAACGAAAGGATAGATGGACGTGGCACAGTTGTTTTTCAAGTATGGAGCTATGAACAGCGGCAAATCCATTGAGATTCTCAAGGTTGCGCATAATTACGAGGAGCAGGGCAAGTCGGTGCTTATCTTCACTCCATCCCTTGACGACCGGGACGAAGTCGGGTATATCTCTTCCCGCATCGGTCTGCGCAAGCAAGCTATCCCTATAGATGAGAATACGGATATATACAACATTGTCAGCAGCAATTTACCCAAACCCCATTGTGTGCTGATCGACGAATGCCAGTTTCTGACCAAGGACTGTATCCTCCAGCTGGTGCGGATTGTCGACGAGCTGAACATTCCGGTCATGGCTTTCGGGCTTAAAAATGATTTCCAGAACAATCTGTTCGAAGGCAGCAAATATATGCTGATCTATGCAGACAAAATCGAAGAAATGAAAACGATCTGCTGGTTCTGTGAACGCAAAGCCACTATGGCCCTGCGCGTCGAGAACGGCAAGCCTGTATACAGCGGCAAGCAAATTCAGATCGGCGGCAATGAAGCCTATTACCCGGTATGCCGTAAATGCCACAAGAATCCACCGCTCTAAAAATGCAATTAAAAGCACACATTCTCTGGCAATGGCAGATAGTGTGTGCTTTTATTATGGATAGCGAAACTTTCCATTAATGTATCGCCTGTGCTGCACGGTGCTCATCTTCCTTGCGCACATAGAAATCATGCTGAACAGAAGCGTTGCCGCCAGTAAAGGCACGCTGACCTGGAGCTTGAGTACCTCCGTTGATTTTGGAACGATGGGGGATACCCGCTGCACTCAGACGGCCTTTGGCTCTGAAATACTGAGCCTGATCAAAAGTCGTGTATACCAGTGTGCGTTCACTTGGAATGAAGAAATGCAGTATGCCTTTGAATAAGCCCACTTGCAGCTTCCTCCTTTTCTTAAGTTCCTTCCATTTCTGCCATGACCCTTACTTCAAATAACGCTCCTTCAGAACATTCAGATGATGAAGTTCATGCCCAATAATCACACAAGCGATGGCCCGGACTGAAATAGGAGCATTGCTGGCGGTTCCGATCCGGGTCCAGGCTTCCTCAGGGAGGCTTTGAAAGAGGGCAAGGGTAGACTTACGAACTATCTTGTAGTGCTGAATCATGTCACTCAGCGTGAAGCGGTCAAATGCTCCTGCCGCCGCATAATCATTTTCCTCGTACCCTGGAAGTGGAGCCTTTTCTCCTCTGGCAATAGCCAGCATACGGTAGGACATAATGCGGTCGTTGTCGGTGAGATGACCTAACAGCTGCTTGACGCTCCATTTCCCCTCTGCATAGCGGTAGTTCCCCTGCTCCTCGCTAAGCCCTTCCAGCAGTTCAAAGATCCGATCAGATTGTTCTCTCAGAAGAGCCGCAAGTTCCCCTTCAGGAGGCACCAATGCAATGTAACGGGCCGGGAATTCACTATACTCATTGGGTTCAGGACGCTGGTTCATAATTTAACCCCTCTCTTATGAAGAAATATTTACCGGTAAGTGTTAAATGCTGTTGTTGTATTTTAGTCCATTATGTATAATATTTGCAAGAATAGAAGTTGAGTAAACCTGATCTTCGGGAGTGTAAGCATGCTGGAATTTTTGCTGTATATTGTTTTTTCGGTATTGGAAAGCTCCGCTTTATTTTACCTTGGTTTCAAGATTTTCAAGATCGATCTTTATCCCAAAGAAATCATATTCGCAGGATTGATCATGGCCTTCTTCTCCTATTTCATCCGGGTCAATAATGGATTCGCAGAATTAGATGTCTTAACGCAATATGTACTTGTTTTTTGCTTTTTCTGGTTATTATTTCGTATTCATGTTTTTTATTCAGCAATTATGACCGGCATGTCATACCTATTGTACATGTTATTTCAATCCACCTTTTATTTATTATTGAATTCCACTCCTATTTTTAGCCTTCACTTATTCGGGATTTCTATAGGGATATACTTCTTGCAGTTGATTTCTGCGCTGTCGGCTTTCGCTTTTGGTTTTTATATCGGCAAAAAAAGAAAGGGATTCGATTTTATTCCTGACAAGCCCGATGAGAAAATCATTATTGGCATTCATGAAAAAATACTATTTTCACTAAGCTTCCCTTCTATAATCGTGGTATTGCTAATGATATATTTCTTTGAGAGTTATTCCCGATTTTTTATTGTTGTCCCCTTATTTTTTGTAGTGCTGCTGTTCGGTTATCTCAACTTCTCAATAAAAAAGAACCGCGGTGAAGAATTTTGAACAGCCTTGCCCTAAAGATATCTGCCGCTATCAAACGTGCCAATCCAGAAGAAACCTCTTCTCTTGAAGTTATGCAATATGCATTGAACATTATTCTGAATACGCTTTTCACGTTCTTGGCTGCGATGGTAATTGGTTTGTTCTTCAATAATGTATTGGCAACTATTGTTTTTTACATAAGTTTTTCCTTGCTACGCATCTGCTCTGGCGGTTTTCACTTAAAAACAGCCTGGGCCTGCAATATTACTACGGCTTTGTTATGCTCACTCACTCCGCTGATGAATCCTGTAGGACAAGCCCTTTGGATCCTTAACGTTGTAAGCGTAATAATAATGCTTGTGTTTGCACCCAATCCGGATAAAAACGCCCAGATTCCCCTTCGCTGGTTTCCGGCATTAAAGTTAATTTCTGTTGGACTTGTAAGTGTGAATTTTCTAATTGGTTCGTCTGTCATCGGATTGGCATTTATCGTCCAGTCCTTAACAGTAATCCCTTGGAAAAGGAGGTTATGAGATGAAAGCATCGATGGCCAAACAGGCTTCTGCAGCGCTTGAAGCTTCTGCCCGTTTCTTTGCATCGGTTATGAAAATTGGATTACACAGTCCAGAAGCGCCCAAAGAATTGCGGAAGTAATTGACAAGGATGGGGAGAACATGCGGGTCTTGTTAAACGACGGGTCCTCCCGGGATATCCAGGAAGAAGATATATTGTATTTCTCCAGCTATAAGAATACAATATTCGTCCATACGAAAGAAGGCGAGTTTGTTCTCCCTACCACACTTTCTGATCTTTTGGCTGCCTATAAGGGCAATGGTTTCGAGCGTCTTGACCGCAGCAATGTAGTTAGTCTTAATCATATTCAAAGTTACGATTCAGAACGTAAGATTGTTACGTTTGAAGAGGGAGAACAATTCGCCACAGTATCAGAACCAAATGAAACAAGGCTCAAACGACTTTTAGCATCACGAAAAGAACCCTCTGAATTATAACGCCACATCAAAAAAGCCATCCCGACAACCTTCGGTTTCGAGATGGTTTTTTGAACATCGCTAAAAAAACAATTATTATCCCACACGACGCGTCAATTGTAAAGACCAATTCACAGGGCGAATGACAGGAGACGGGTTACCTTCCAAATGGTACCATTTAAATAGATTCGCAGTATTTTCACAATCTACAAAATAACCGATGGAGGAATCTAATGGATTATTATTTTCATCCTTCTCCGCGCCCCTCATCCCTGGAGCTATTGTCTGACGAACAATTGTTGAACATCTACGAATTGGCAGTGGAGGCTAAAGCTTCGCCCGATTTCATCGAGATTATTGAAACCGTTCTGACCGGGAGAAACATGGGTGACTTTGACCGTTCCGAAGAATGACCGTTACTATTTTCAGCATTCCTACATATATTTTAAGTCCACATGTCTTTGAACAGCTACCCAACAGCAAAGAAGCCAGCTCACTTTATCAGTGGGGCTGGCTTCTTTGCTGTATTCAGTTACAAACAACTACTCGACAAACTCCGTTTTGAAGACATTCTCCAGCTTGCCGCCCAATCTTTTTTTCAGGGGAACCTTAATATCCCGGCCCAGCTCCTTGAAAAATGTATCTACATCACACTTCACATTCTGAGCCATGGCTATAACCGTTCCGTCACTAACAATATTCTGGTTCACATCAAGAGGCACATCAACTTCAATGTCGTATTTCTTGGACAATGTTTTGATATATCGGGCAAAGATCTCAAGTAGCTCTTCATTGTTGAAATTCTCAATCGCGGCTTTACCCTTGCTGGTAAATTTCATAGTAACTCTCATTAGGATTTCCCCTTTTCTGTCATACCATTTTTAGTTGTTTGCTATATGGTTCAAGATGAATAGATGGCTGCAAGAAAGGGCAACATTATTCATTATTGAAAACGGAGGAGGCAGCTGTCATTTGAAAGCTCCGTTAACCTGCTGCACTTTAAACTGGGTGAATTGCTTAAGATCTTGAATAACCTGATCCTGCTCGTCTTCCTTCAGCTCGTAGATACATTCCCTGAGCCACTCTCCAAACATGTAGGCCTGCCTGCCTTTACGCGGCTGCTTACGCAAGGAGTCCAGACTGCCCTCAAACTTATCGTTCAGTACATCATTAAGATTATATTTCTCAATTTTTTCTATTACCATTCCTGCCCCATATTCCGTTTCATAAACGATTACCTCGTTCGAATCAAACGATACATAAGAGGTTTCTTTGCCTTCCTTCGCCCGAAATTCCTTCAGCTTGTTAAAAGCTGTCTCATAAATATAGTCCTGCGACTGATTATGCTGCGGTTGCTTATATCCCTGCTTGAGTGTCTTGATATATTCAAGGTCAGGCATATAATCTGCGAGATGATACATCCGATTCTTGAGATCTGCTCCAAGCGCCTCAATAATCTTATCCAGATTATCTTTTAGCGGAATACTCTCGCCCCGTTCAATCTTGCTGAGCTGGGAATAGCTGATGCCGCTCTTCTCCTCCAGCCCTCTTAAGGTCAGCCCACGTGTTTTTCTGAAGTGCCGGATGAAGTTCCCCAGCTCATCGGGATAGTTATCGAAATCGTTCATAGGAGTCACCTCTACCTCTATCATAACACAACATAACACTTTGTGTTTCATTATAACAATTAATACCGTAAAAAGTTTGACTACGTTCACTAATTATTGGTATGATAATTGCCGATCCGGAATGCAATACATAAAAATGGTAATAAGTTTAAAGTTGAATATGTAAAATTCAATATATGACATTAATTAATAAATTCTCCCTCTATTTCAACAAAATATGATAGAATATTCCTAGGTGGAAATACCTATATTATATTTACTGGGGGAGTACAAGATGTCCAGTTCAAATCTAGAAAAAGCACAACCCAATGCTTCAGGACAAACCAAGTTTTGTCTACACTGCGGAGAGAAAATTAACGTTCAAGCTGTGGTGTGCAACAAGTGTGGACTACAGGTCGAAGAGTTGAAAGGAGCTGCTTCTCAGCCCCAAATCGTTATCAACAACTCTAATATGAACACAAATATCAATAACAATGCAGGTCTTGGAAGACCAAAAAGCAAGTGGATTGCTGTCTTGCTCTGCTTCTTCTTGGGAGTCTTCGGCGTACATAGATTCTATGAAGGAAAAATCGGCACAGGTATTCTGTACTTCTTCACCGGTGGATTATTAGGAGTAGGTACGCTGGTTGACTTCATCATCCTTTTATTCAAGTCAGATCCTTATTACGTTTAGGCAAAAGTACAAAAAGTCCCGGCTCACAGAGCCGGGACTTTTTGGTGTGTACTATAAATCGACTTATTTCATTGTGCCATCACAACCATAACTAACTTTCCACCTTACTCTTGTCGATATATCTTCCAGATGGTAAAAAATTCATTTAATTAGGAGGGAATTTCATGTCTTCTATCTCATCAATCTCATCGAACTCGACCCATAAGTCAACCTCAGCTAATCCAGCCACAACCTCTCTCAAAGATAAAGAGATCCAAAATTTACTGGATAGAAAATCTAAATTAAATGAAGAGATTCAAGCAGTGAAAACTAATGATAAATTAAACTTTGAACTAAAGCAGGAACGTATTCAGTCCTTAAATTCATCGATACAGGATATTGATGCGCAAATTACTCAAATCAAAGCTGAACAAATGCAAGAAAAAAAAGACCGAAACCAACAAGATCAAGCGGAGACTAAGAAACCCGAACCGGACATAACTGACTTATCCATGGATGTATTAAAAAATAGTATGACTTACGATAAGTTGGGTATGCTTGTTGGGATTAACAAGCGTCTAGAGGGTTCAATTGCTACCCTCAAAATCGAAGCAAAATTAAACGGATCAAGACATTCCGCCGGTTCAACCGATGATTCCGGGAAACAGATCCAGGATATTAAGTCTAAAATAAAAGCCATTGATTATAAAATCGGTGATTTACTTGGAGAAATGAATAATAAAATTGATAATAAAGAAGATCTGACCAGAGTAACCCGTCCCGAGGATAGGAATAATAACGTGCAAAATAATTCTTCTGAAGAGACATCAGCTTCAAGTGAGGAGCAGCCCATTTTAACAGAAACCGAAACACCTCCCACTCTTTTATCTATTGATATTCGAGTATAGCAACAATTTTTCTCACCAGGATATATACATAAAAAAACCGCGATGGCACGGGATGTTACAATTCCCGATACCATAGCGGTTTTTTACTTTCTTCACTCCTCCTTACCCTTTCAAGACACCTTATGCTCAATCCGCAGCTTGTCGGCTACCATGGCAATAAATTCCGAGTTAGTTGGCTTGGATTTGGAGATATTAATGGTATAGCCGAACAAGTGGGAGATGCTGTCGATGTTGCCACGGGTCCATGCGACTTCGATGGCGTGACGGATGGCGCGCTCTACACGGGACGGCGTTGTCTTGAATTTCTCGGCTATAGCCGGGTATAGGGTCTTGGTGATGGCACCCAGGATCTCGATATTGTTATATACCATGGTAATGGCTTCACGAAGGTATTGATAACCCTTGATATGCGCAGGAACGCCAATTTCATGAATGATCGAGGTAATATTAGCATCCAGATTCTTGCCTTTGGAGAGCGGAACCACGTTGTTTCCTCTGGAGCCGGAGTAATTGGACATGCTGGATGAAGAACTCATGCTTCCCTGTGTACCAACGAGTTGACGCACACGGTTGGCAAGAACCTCCATATCAAATGGCTTAAGAATATAATAAGAGGCGCCAAGCTGTACAGCACGCTGAGTGATGTTCTCCTGACCGAAGGCGGTCAGCATAATGATCTTGGGTTCTGGCTTCAGATCCAAATCGCGCAGTCGCTCCAGAACACCTAATCCGTCCAGATGAGGCATGATGATATCTAGAATAAGGACATCGGGAATTTTGCGTGCTTCGCTCAGCATTTGAAGTACTTCTTCCCCATTATAGGCGATGCCCGTCACGGTCATATCTTCTTGTTCCGTAATGTACTCAGCAAGCAAATTCGTAAACTCCCTGTTGTCATCGGCCAACAACACTTCAATGTTCTGCACTGGCTGCTTCCTCCTTATTTATATCTGCTTTTCGAAAATAATATTTATCTTCGCTCCTTACAGTTTCGACATGCCGATTCAATATCCTTCTGTCGAAAATTATTTTTCTTTATTTTTTTTCAGTGTTGGATTATAATTGAATATTTATTTCACGATTCGATCTTGTTCGTTAGCCTTCGACAAAAAAATCTTAAGGCTAAACCGCCTTAAGATTATAGGGAAAGGTATGTTCTTGTTGAACTACGCCGGAATCCTGAAGCATCCATTCGATAAAACAGCCATACCCTGATTTGGGATCATTAACGAATACATGGGTTACTGCACCGACTAAACGTCCATTCTGAACAATCGGACTGCCGCTCATACCTTGGACAATACCACCGGTCTTATCGATCAGACGGGGGTCGGTTATACGAAGCACCATTCCTTTGGTTGCTGGAGAATCCTGACGGGCTACATGAATAATCTCTACGTTAAATCGTTCCACCTGCTGTCCATCCACAACCGTCAGTATTTGCGCCGGCCCTTCTTTGACCTCATCGCTCATAGCGACCGGAATGGGTTCCTCATAAAGGCTGTGCTCCGGATTACGGGTCATTTTACCGAAGATTCCGAAATCCGTATTACTCTCCACATTCCCGAGGACCTGACTTTCTTTGAGAAAATGGGCACGTTTCTCCCCAGGATCGCCATCCTGGCTTTTGGAAATTGAGGTCACACTGGATTGCACAATGTGCCCGCTGCCAACAACGATAGGGGTTCCGGTATTCATGTCGGTTATAACATGGCCCAGTGCACCATACACACCCTGCTCCGGTGCATAAAAGGTTAAGGTTCCTACACCCGCCGCAGAATCGCGGATATAGAGTCCCAGACGCCAAACCTTATCATTGCGGTCATATGCCGGTGTGAGCTTGGCTGTATGCTCTTTGCCGGCACGTTTGTAGATAACGGTAAGGGGTTGATGGGTTATACCTGCATGCTCCACCAGCTTGGAAACCTTGGACACCTCATCCAGCTTCACCCCATTGATGGAGATCATCAGATCTCCGGGCAGTAAGCCGCTGTTCTCTCCAGGGGATAGCTTGGTCTTCTGTGACACTTCGATCAAATGATGTCCGACAACAAGTACGCCTGCAGACTTCACTTTTACACCAATCGTCTGCCCCCCGGGGATCACCTTAAGATCACGGGTTTCCCCCTGAACGGTCTTATCAGGCGGGTTATCCAGCTCTGCGGCATAGCTCTGATGAGGTCCCGTTATGCCTGATAAGCTAAGAAAGAAGGCAAATAAAAGGCCGGGCATTAATTTCCTGAGGTTCGGCTTCAATGGCTGTCACGCTCCCTTTTGCTTCTTTCGCTTGACGAAAAAGGTGGTCGCCAATTGCGTACCTATAAGATAACCTTGCCCCCAGGCTTTTATTACTGTCAATCATTGTCCCGCTTACCCTGCAGCCGCCTTGCTGGCCTCAGCCAGACCGAGCATTTCCTGTGCATGGTGTAAGGTTTTTTCGGTAATTTCCACACCGCCCAGCATTCGGGCCAGCTCCATAACCCGGCCCTCCAAAGGCAGCGACTCCACTTCGGTCATGGTGCGCCCGTCTTCAACTTTTTTGCGGATAAGGTACTGGTGATCTGCCATGCAAGCCACCTGAGGCAGATGGGTAATGGAGAACACCTGACAGGTAGACGAGAGCTTGTACAGCTTGTCTGCAATGGACTGGGCTGCCCGGCCACTTACACCGGTGTCCACTTCGTCAAAAATGAGTACAGGGATCGCATCATGCCGGGCAAAAATACTCTTCATCGCCAGCATAATCCGCGACAGCTCCCCACCGGAAGCGATTTTGCCCAGCGGTCGAAGCGGTTCACCGGGATTCGGTGAGATCATGAACTCTGCACTGTCGATCCCTTGCCGGGTCAGCCGGTAGCGGCGCTCCTGGTATTCTACTCCGCGCGGGTCCTCCATGATGTCAAGCTTAACCTGAAGCGAGGTTCGTTCCATCTGAAGGTCTTTCAGTTCACTTTCCACCTGGATTGCCAGATCAGACGCACACTGACGGCGTGCATCACTAAGTGCTTCAGCCGCTTCCATTAGCGTGCTCAGGAGACCGTTACGCTTCACCGTGAGCTTTTCAATATATTCGTCCTTATTCTCCAGCAAATCGGTCTCCCGGCTAATTTGTTCATAATAAGCCAGAATCTGCTCCACGCTGTCTCCGTATTTACGCCGAAGTCCGGAAATCTGATCCAACCGGTTCTCAATATCCTCTAGCCGTGCCGGGTTGAACTCAATTTCGTCGCGGTAATCCCGCAGCTGAAAGGCTGCATCCTCCAGCTGATAATAAGAGGATTGAAGCTGTTCCAGCACAGCTTTGAGACCCTTCTCATCGTATTTCACTGCATCCTCCAGCCGTGAAATCACATTGCTGATCGATTCCAGCCCCTGCCGGTCATACAGCAGCTCGTATGCGCCGGATACGGAATCCATCATTTTCTCGCTGTGGGATAGTTTGACCCTTTCTTCGGCAAGTAATTCATCTTCCCCGGGTTTTAGTCCTGCGGAAGAAATTTCCTCCAGCTGAAAACGGTACAAGTCCAGCATTTGATAAGCCTTCTGGCTGGTTTCTTGCAGCTCACGGAGTTCTTTTTCCACCTTGGCAAATGCGGTATATTTCTCTTGATAGTCGGCCTTAAGCGGCCCGATAACAGCTTCTCCGTAAGTATCCAGCAGGCCCAGATGGCGCTCTGCCTTCAGCAGATTCTGATGCTCATGCTGTCCGTGAATATTAACCAGCTGTTCGCCGATTTCCCGCAGCATGCTGAGGTTTACCATTTGCCCGTTAACACGCGAGGTGCTCTTACCCTGTGAGGTAATCTCACGGCGGATAATCAGGTGCTCCTCCGGGTCTGCAGTGATGCCAAGACGCTCCAATGTCTCCCATACCGGATGGGATACAGGCAGACTGAAGAGCGCTTCCATCTCAGCCTTATCCGTGCCGTAACGGATGGAATCTGCGGAGCCGCGGCCTCCGACTACAAGCCCTAAAGCATCGATAATAATAGATTTCCCTGCCCCAGTCTCCCCTGTCAGCACGTGAAAACCCGGATAAAAATGAACATCCACCGCTTCAACAACGGCAAGATTACGGATCGATAATGTATCTAACACGAATACAGCACCTCCGAAAAGATGATTGCTACATCTATTTTCTAGGATATATATCCCATGATTTGTGAAATAACTTCCTTGCTGTTCTCCGGCTGGCGGCAGATAATCAGGATCGTATCGTCTCCGGAAATAGTGCCCATAATCTGCGGCCAGTCAATATTATCAATCAGGGCAGCGACTGAGTTAGCCGTACCCGGAAGACATTTCATCACCACAAGGTTGGCGGAGGAATCAATATTCACAAAATTGTCTACTAGCACGCGCTTCAGCTTCTGTGTTGGATTGTAACGCTGATCCGTAGGCAGGGAGTATTTGTATCTGCCGTCATCCATAGGAACTTTTATCAGCAAAAGCTCCTTGATATCCCGCGACACCGTAGCCTGGGTAACTTGAAAACCGGCTTCGCGCAAGGCTTCCACCAAATCATCCTGTGTCTCAATTTCCTGTTGTGTAATGATTTCTCGTATCTTAATGTGCCTGTGACCCTTCATTGTTGCCTCCTGTATGGTTAAGTTAACTTTCTAAGTGGATTCGCCATCGTCTCTGCCAAGCCTAATCTCATGGATCAGGGAAGCGGTGGTGTTGACATACAGTACTCCGCTGCAGTCCGGATAAATCAGCAGATACGGCAAAAGCGAATCCCGGAGGCTGCTTCCTGTAAAGTCGAGTGTCTTGCGCGGACGGGAGAGGATTACCAAATAGTAGGAGTCCTCTTCTTTGCTCACAACATAATCAATGAACAACCTGCTATACATGGAAGCCCCGTCCACTGAAAAAGACAGTGGAATCTTCAGTTTGCCTCCAATTACTTCGTAGCCAGCGGCTTCCAGTAAATCCAAAGAGGGATGAGGCAAAATATCTTTATTAAGCGGCAGCCTGTCCTTAATGAACGAACGTGGAGAGCTTTGCAGCCATATGTAAATCCGGTAAATGATAAATATTGCGACCGTTAGTCCAATTAGCACCATTACGGCTTTATCAGAACCCGCCAATTTCATCACCTCGGAGATTAATTCGCGTGAAACCTGCGAAAATCCTGCTTCCACTGAAGAAATCCCGGCTGAACATATGGGTGTCCTGATTGATTCTAGAGGAAATATAAGGCTAGACTACCTTATTCCCCGGGATTTTGCAAAAAGACTTTAATACAGTCAAAAAGAAACTCATCACTTAGATGAGTTTCCAGATTTACTGACTTTGAATATTGCTGCAGCTTCCTTAACCACGGTCTCGGCCAGCGCTGCGAAGTTGAGCGGCTGTAATTGATCAGGAGACTGTTCATCGCCAGGTTCAACTACTTCAGGCAAGAGCTTCCAGTGCGCCAAAAACTCGATATTCCCTTCACCACCGGTAATGGGTGAGAAGGTTAAGCCTTCCAGTCGGTATCCCAGTTCAGCAGCCATTCCCAGAACGTTCATGAGCACTTCCTGATGGACAGCCGGTTCCCGGACCACACCGGATTTGCCCACCTTTTCCCGTCCCGCTTCGAACTGAGGTTTGATTAATGCAACAATATCTGCTGGTCGTTCAAGAAGGGCCTTTAACGGCGGTAATATAATCTTCAATGAAATAAAGGATACGTCTATACTTGCAAAGTCGGGGACAGGTCCCTTCAGGTCAGTTGGGGTCATATAACGGAAATTGGTCTGCTCCATCACACTTACCCGATCATCACTCCGCAGGCTCCAGTCCAGTTGGTTAGAACCCACATCAATTGCATAGACATGGCTCGCACCGTTCTGGAGGGCGCAATCCGTGAAACCTCCTGTAGAAGAGCCAATATCCAGCATGATACGCCCGTTCAGGTCAATCCCAAACTGCCGCAGTGCCTTCTCCAGCTTCAGTCCGCCGCGGCTGACGTAAGGGTGAACAGCACCTTTCACCCTCAGGGTAGCACTGCGAAGCACCTTCATCCCAGCCTTCTCAATCCGTTCCTCATTCGCGAGCACAAGCCCCGCCATGATCGCAGCCTTGGCCTTTTCCCGGCTCTCATAAAAACCTTGTTCCACTAACAGTACATCAATTCGTTCCTTAGGGTGTTCCATGGTCATCTCCCGATTGTTCTTAGGCTTACCGCTTCCACTGTCCTGTTCAGGAGGTAGAGGTCGTCTTATAGGCAAATGCGCTAGATGCCTTCATCGCTTTGATCCGGCTAACTACTGCTTCGACAGTCAGTCCGGTCTGCTGGCGCTGTTCTTTGATGGATCCATGCTCTACAAAGATATCCGGCACACCCATCAAATGAACCCGGGCATCGTAAATTTCATGCTCTGCGTAATATTCAAGCACCGCACTGCCCAGACTCCCCGCCTGACTGGCTTCTTCCAGCACGATCATGCCTGTTCCCGCATGGGCCAGGTCCAGCAGCATAGAGCTGTCGAGCGGCTTCAGGAAGCGGGCATTGACAACACTGAGCTGAATACCTTCACGCTTCAGTTGCTCTGCCGCTTCCTCAGCGACCTGAACCATCGGTCCGCAGGCAAGCACAGCATAGTCATCACCTGGACGCAGCCGCTCCCAGGATCCGATTGGAAGGACCTGCAGCTCTGCATCGAGTTCCACACCCGTGCCGTCAATACGCGGATACCGGTAAGCAATCGGACCGTCATTATATTCAAGCGCGGTCTTCATCATATGGCGCAGCTCATTCTCGTCTTTGGGCATCATCAACACCATATTCGGAACATGGCGCATAAAGGCGACATCATATACCCCCTGATGGGTCTCACCATCAGCACCAACAAAGCCTGCACGGTCAATGGCGAACATGACATTGGCGTTGTGGCGGCAGATATCATGTACAATCTGATCATAAGCCCGCTGCATAAAGGTAGAATACACCGCATAGACCGGCTTCATTCCCTCCATCGCTAAGGCTGCACATAAGGTTGCCGCATGCTGCTCGGCAATACCTACATCAATCATCCGGTCGGGAAATTCCTTGGCGAACGGGAACAATCCCGAGCCGCCAGGCATAGCCGGAGTCACTGCGATTAGCCGTTTGTCCTCACGTCCAAGCTCGATTAGTGTCTGGCCAAACACTTCGGTATACATAGGATTTCCTACAGCCTTCAGGGACTGGCCGGACTCGATTTTATAAGGAGAAATAGCATGTGATTTATAGAAATCGGTTTCAGCTGGCTTGTATCCTTTGCCTTTGGTAGTCAGAACATGCACCAATACAGGACCGGATACATTATCCGCCTGATGGAAAGTTTCAATCAGCTTCTCCATGTCATGTCCGTCGATAGGCCCCAGGTAGGTGAACCCGAGCTCCTCGAACAGCACGCCGGGAACCATCATATATTTAAGGCTGTCCTTCACATTCTGAGCTGTCTTGGCCAGTCTTCCGCCGATCGCTGGAATCTTCTTCAGAAGTCCTTCGACCTCATCCTTTGCACGCAGGTAATGACGGTCCGAACGGATCTTGCTCAAATAGTTGTGCATCGCACCCACATTCGGCGCAATAGACATCTCGTTGTCATTCAGGATAACCATCAGCTTGCGGCGCTCATGGCCGATATGATTCAGCGCTTCAAACGCCATCCCGCCCGTCAGTGCCCCGTCTCCGATTACGGCGATAACCTTGTTGTCCTCGCCTTTCAGGTCACGGGCCATGGCCATTCCCATTGCCGCAGACAGGGAAGTGCTACTATGCCCGGCTTCCCAGACATCATGCTCACTCTCTGAACGCTTCACAAAGCCGCACAGTCCGTCTTTTTTGCGCAGCGTGTCAAAACGGTCCTGGCGGCCGGTCAGTATCTTGTGGACATATGCCTGGTGTCCTACGTCGTATATCATTTTGTCCCGGGGACTATCATAACAGTAGTGCAGGGCCAGCGTGAGCTCCACTACCCCCAGATTGGAGCCGAGGTGCCCGCCGGTTACAGTGAGCTTCTCGATCAGAAACCGGCGGATTTCCTCCGCAAGGGTAGCCAGCTCCTCGACTGACAAAGATTTAAGTTGCTGAGGATCATTTATTTGTGGAAGCAGCACGAGTATTCCCCGCTTTCCTAGATGTTGTAAAATATATATAAACCCCATTATAACACAAACGAAACGGCTGTCGAAATACAGCCGTTCCGGTATGAATGCTAGTGGTCTCGCTTCATTAGGTATTCCGCGATATCCAGGAGGCGCGTATGGTCCTGAAAGCAGCCTTCCAGCACAGCAGTGCGGGCCGCCTCTGTCAGTCGCTGCACCTCTTCGCGTGAAGCGTCCAGCCCGATAAAGTAAGGATAAGTCACCTTTTGCTGCTTAACGTCGCTGCCCGTTTTTTTGCCCAGCTTGCTTTCGTCGCCAACCAGATCGAGAATATCATCCTGAATCTGGAAAGCAAGTCCGATATGTGTCCCGAAATCACGCAGCGCCTCTAACTGTCTGCTGTCAGCCCCCGCAATACGCCCTCCGGCCACAAGGGAGAATATGATTAGATCCCCTGTCTTATGCTGGTGGATGTACTGAAGCTGCTTCAGATCGGTAAGCCCTTGTTCACCTTCCATATCAGCGATCTGACCTCCAACCATCCCCCGGGGACCCGCCATTTCTGCCAGATCCTCTATAACGGAAAGGACATTGTCCGCTGACACACCATGCTTCCGAGAAGCCTGGACGATACTGAAAAAGGCATGTGTCAGCAGCGCATCTCCGGCCAGAATAGCCGTTGCCTCGCCATAAACCTTATGGTTCGTCAGTTTACCGCGCCGGTAATCATCATTATCCATTGCGGGCAGATCATCGTGGATCAGGGAGTAGGTATGCACCATCTCGATAGCAGCCGCTACCGGAAGAGCCGCTTCACGGCTGCCTCCCAGCGCCTCACAAGCGGCGACCACCAGCAATGGACGGAGACGTTTGCCACCGGCTTGCAGTGAATAGCTCATCGCATCCTTCAGACTGCCGGGTACGTTCCATTCAGCAGGCAAAGATGCTTCCAGCTCCCTCACAACCAATCCGCTGATCTCGGCGATATATTCGTTCAGAGGCTGACGCTCCTGATTCCCAACAGCCATAGACTCCTGCTTGGGCTCAAAGCGATTCATCGCCTTCACCTTCCAGACGGGCACCGAATGGTTTCTTGCGGAGCTCGCCGTCCATTTCGGTAATCATTTCAATCTTGCGCTCCACCTGCTCCAGCTTGCTGCCGCACAGCTGTGAGAGCTTCATTCCCTGCTGGAACAAATCGATCGCCTTTTCAAGGGGAACGTCACCGTGCTCCAGCTCACGCACGATTTCTTCCAGCTGCTCCATGGCTCCTTCAAAATTAAGTTCAGCTTCCTTCGCCATTCGTTATGCCATCCTCCTTCATGCCCCATACCTGGCAGCTTAGCTGTCCGTCATTTAGCTTTATGTTGACCATATCGCCGAGCTGTACTTCGTTCAGCGACTTGATTAAATGCTCTTCTTGCTCATCATAGACGAGACTGTACCCCCGCGACATCACCTTAAGCGGGCTGAGCGCATCGAGATGGCGCAGCTCGGCGGCGAAGCGCGAGCGCTTCTCCTGCAGGCGCACCTGCATGGCACCCGCAAGCTCGCGGGTGATGCTCTCGGTGCGCCGCCGCGCAGCGCTGACACTCGCCTGCGGGTGGAAGCGCTGCAAGCTGTGGTGCAGCACGGCCTGGCGCTCCCGTGCGCGGCCGTGCCGGTCTTTCGCTGCGCGAAGCAGGCCTGCGCGCAGCATGTCCAGCCGCTGCGCGTGCTGGGCCAGCTGGCGGCGAGGGCCGACCAGCGCCAGCGAGCGCTGCAGCGAGGCCAGGCGCTCGCCGCCGCGCTGCGAGCGGCGCAGCAGCCCTTGGCGCAGGCGCTGCTGCGCTGTGCGGAGCTGCGCCGCCAGCTCGGCGGCGTGCGGCACAGCCAGCTCGGCCGCCGCCGTCGGGGTTGCCGCCCGAAGATCGGCGGCGATGTCGGCGATCGTGAAATCGGTCTCGTGGCCTACGGCCGAGATGACCGGAATGCGGGAGGCCGCAATCGCGCGGGCTACGGCTTCCTCATTGAAAGCCCACAGCTCCTCAAGGGAGCCGCCCCCGCGGCCGACAATGAGCACATCGGCTTCGCCCATGGTGTTCAGGTTCTCGATGGCCTTCACAATGGAAGGCCCTGCACCTTTCCCCTGTACCAGAACAGGATACAGCACAATAGCAACCTGCGGAAACCGCCGCTGAAGCGTGATGATAATGTCCCGTACGGCTGCGCCTGTCGGAGAAGTTACTACCCCTATGCAGCGGGGAAACCGCGGGAGCGGACGTTTGCGTGCCGCCGCGAACAGGCCTTCCAACTCCAGCTTGTTCTTCAGCTGTTCATACGCCAGATACAGACTGCCGATGCCGTCAGGCTGCATATGAGTGGCATAGAACTGGTACTGCCCGTCCCGTTCATATACAGTCACATTGCCTCTGGCGATCACCTTGGTCCCTTCCTTAGGGGTAAAGGGTAACCGCTGGTTATGGGAAGCGAACATGATCGACTTGATCCTGCTGCTCTCATCCTTCAGCGTAAAATACATATGACCGCTGCCATGGTGGGTAAAATTGGAGATTTCCCCGCGAACCCATACATCGGAGAGCACCACATCCGAATCCAGCTTCATACGGATATAACGGTTAAGCTCCTTGATTGAATATACCTGCCGCTCTGCCGCCATGGGCGCTACCTATTCCTTATCCAGGCCGCGCCGGCGTTTGGCTGCAGTCAGCGTGTTGGCCATCAGCATGGTAATGGTCATCGGTCCTACACCACCAGGTACCGGGGTAATGTATCCTGCTACTTCCTTCGCGCTTTCATAATCCACATCTCCAGCCAGCTTGCCGTTGTCCAAACGGTTCATACCTACATCGATAACTACCGCACCCGGCTTCACAAAAGAGCCGTCAATGAAGTTAGCCCGGCCAATCGCCACAACCAGAATATCTGCCTGGCGGCTTAGTTCAGCCATATTCGCAGTCCGCGAGTGGCACATGGTTACCGTAGCATTCTCGCGCTGGAGCAGCAGGGATACCGGTTTGCCGACAATGTTGCTGCGTCCGATGACAACCGCATGCTTGCCGGACATTCCTGTGCCTGTACGCTTGATCAGCTCGATTACACCTGCAGGCGTGCAAGGCAAAAGACTATCATCCCCAATAACGAGGTTGCCGACATTGATCGGATGGAAGCCATCTACATCTTTCTGCACAGCAATGGCATTAATTACAGCCTTCTCGTCAATATGCTTAGGAAGCGGCAACTGAACCAGGATGCCATCAATTTCATCCCTGCGGTTCAACTCAGCTACAAGTGCCAGCAAATCTTCCTGGCTAGTCGCAGCATCCAGTCTATGCACTTCGGAATGGAAGCCCAGCTCGGTGCTGGATTTCTCTTTATTACGGACATAGACCTGAGATGCAGCATCTTCACCAACGAGCACAACAGCAAGACCAGGCTTTACGCCCCGTTCGGCTAATAAGGCAACTTCCCGGGCAATGTCGATACGAATTTCGTCAGATACTTGTTTACCGCTGATGATTGCTGCTGTCATGTAATTCTCTCCCCTTTATCTATCCTGAAATATGATCTGCAAATCCATCACTTGATTATAATCCTACAGGTCGGTCTTCAGCGTATCAATCTCCTGAATCATCTTGCCAAGCACACCATTAACAAATTTACCTGAATCCTCTGTCCCAAAATGTTTGGCCAGATCAATGGCTTCATTGACAGCAACCTTGGCTGGCACATCATTCCCAAAGACCATCTCAAAGGTGGCAAGGCGGAGAATCTGGCGGTCCACCCGCGACAGACGGCTCATCTGCCAGCCTTTCAGGTAATGCTCCAGCATATCATCAATGGCCATCTTATGTTCCCACACGCCGTTCACATGCGCTACTACATAAGTCTTCAGCTCAATTTCATCTGTAATCACACGCTCGGTCTCATTTTCTTCCGAAGCTTCAGCGATCAGCATTTCTACCGCTTCTGCACTTTCCACTTCATTCATTTCCATCTGATACAGGCTTTGGACAATAATCTCTCTTGCTAAACGTCTTTTCATGTGTTCCTCCTACAATCTTATCTGGATTGCTTATATTGGTGTTTCATTGTTTCTTCTTGCAACTATTGTAAGCTTAATGGAGCAGATTCTATCCTCTCTGAGAGCCGCTGCTGCAAAAAAAACCGCGTGGCCCTCCTTCCGGCATCAGGCAACTCATACATACGGGTTCCAGGCTCCGGAAGAAAAGCTATCGCGGTTCATTTGAAGGGGCGCCAGCGTCCGGACAACCTCTCTATCAACTCCTGCCACTGAAACAGCGGGGGCTGTGCGGTGTCCTTTCTTTTGCCAAGCGTATAACCTATGAACACAACCAGTGCAAAGAACAGCATATCCCAAAAACCGCTAATTAAATAAATCAACCCGAGAACGACACCGAAGGTGACTCCGGCAATTCTACCCCCGTGACTTTCCCATACTGCTTTCCACGACATAAGGGAAACTCACCTCTATTCCACTCGACTTTTGAAGCTTGGAGACTGTGTGAGGTTAGCAATGTATACTGAGACGTCCGCAACCGGAATTCCGGTAGTATCCTGCACAAAATCATGCACCTGCCGCTGAACCTCGGTGGTCAGCAGCGGAAGAGAATGCTCTCCGTCCACCACTGCGCGGATCATAATCTCAAGGCCTGCCTGTGAGACACGGATACGAGACTTCAGGTCTCTGATGCCTTTGACTTTGCCGGCAGCCTTCAGGCTCAGGTTCTCAATGGTTTCCATGGAGATCTGAATATCCCCGTACTCTGTACGCTGATCGACTGAAGGCATGGAAGCCCGGTCACGGCGCAGCGAGATGTAGAAGAAACGGATGCTGAGCAGGAACAGAATAACAGCCACAACGATGGCGGCGATATAGGCCTCAGGTTTGTCCAGCATGTCAAAAGAGTCCGGAATGGCACCGCTTAACAGGAGGATGGCAATTACAGATAATATTCCGATGCATAAGCTGTAGAGGAACAGCAGGAGCCTGTCCAAAATTTTTGCCACGAGTCTCATAACCTCCTTAAATTAGAGTAAACCCTCGACGGTGCTGTCGGGGGTTTATGGAAGAAATCTGTCTTTATTTCACGCGGAGAACCGCATCCGTTTCTTCGTTCTTGTCTACAGTAGTGTTGCTGCGGAACTGAACATCATGAATATGCACATTCACTTCAACTACCGTCAGACCGGTCATGGTCTCGATCGAACGCTTCACGTTGCGCTGAATTTCAGCAGCCACTTCAGGAAGACGGTTACCGTACTCGATAATTACGGATACGTCCACTGCAGCTTCGCGTTGTCCAACCTCAACCTTTACACCTTTGGAGAGGTTCTTACGGCCGAGGAGTTCAACGATGCCTCCGGCAAATCCGCCGCTCATGCCTGCTACGCCTTTTACTTCCACGGTTGCCAAACCTGCGATCACCTCAATCACTTCAGGAGCGATCTGGATTTCACCGATTTCCGTACGTTCGTATTCTGTCGGCAATGTACTCATTGTGGACTCACACCTTTCAAAGAAAAGTTGTTCAATATTTCAAGCGCCAAGCACGTCTCTTATTAAACATACTATATCATTTGGCGAACTTTATGACAAACAAAGCACAGCCGTCCTAAATTTCATATTCTTCCAGGAATTTAATATCAAAATTACCGTCCAAAAACACCGGATGCTCCAGTAATTTCTGGTGGAATGAAATCGTGGTATGTATGCCTTCCACAGCAAATTCGGAGAGCGCACGCTTCATCTTGGCGACAGCTTCCTGGCGGGTCGGGGCCCATACAATGAGTTTGGCAATCATGGAGTCATAAAAAGGAGAGATTGTGTACCCCGGATATGCTGCGCTGTCCACCCGTACTCCCAAACCTCCCGGCGGCAGGTAAAAGCCGATTTTGCCCGGTGAAGGCATAAAGTTCTTATCGGGATCTTCAGCATTGATGCGGCATTCAATCGACCATCCATTGATATGAATGTCTTCCTGGGTAAAGGACAATGGATTGCCTTCCGCAACAGAGATCATCTCTTTGATCAGGTCTACACCTGTGACCATTTCCGTTACCGGATGCTCGACCTGAATGCGGGTGTTCATTTCCATGAAATAAAATTGTCCATCCGGTCCAAGCAGGAATTCGAGCGTACCCGCACCAGAGTAATTCACGGCTTGTGCGGCACGTACAGCAGCCTGGCCCATGGCATCGCGAATCTCCTGAGTCAGAACCGAGCAAGGTGCTTCTTCAAGTAACTTCTGGCGGCGGCGCTGTACGGAACAGTCCCGTTCACCTAGATGCACTACATTGCCATGGTTATCGGCAATAATCTGAATCTCTACATGCTTCATACCCGTCAGGAATTTCTCCAGGTATACCCCGGCGTTGCCGAATGCCTTTTGCGCTTCCTGCTGGGCAGCTGTAATCTGCTTCACCAGAGACTCTTCATCCTCGGCAATGCGGATACCCTTGCCTCCGCCGCCTGCAGTTGCCTTAACGATAATCGGATAGCCGATATCGCGTCCCAACATAACGGCTTCCTCAATATCGCCCACAAGCCCGTCTGAGCCCGGAATAATCGGAACGCCTGCCAGCTTCATCGTTTCCTTGGCTACTGCCTTGTCACCCATGCGGGTAATGGCATCGGGCGAAGGACCGATAAAAGTGATGTTGCAGGATTCACAAATCTCCGCGAAATCCGCATTCTCGGCCAAAAATCCATAACCGGGATGAACAGCGTCACACTCCGTCAAAGTGGCCACACTCATAATATTGGTAAAGTTCAGATAACTGTCCTTGGCTGGCATCGGGCCAATGCAGTACGCTTCATCAGCTAGCCGGACATGAAGTGAATCCCGGTCAGGCTCCGAGTATACCGCAACGGTGGATATGCCCAGTTCACGGCAAGCTCTGATAATGCGGACCGCGATTTCACCACGGTTGGCAATCAACACTTTTTGAATGTTCATGCATTTCCTCCCAAAGTTTAACGAAGCTTGCTAGCTCCTCATGATTCTCGCGGCTGTTACTCCGGTTTCACCAGGAACAGCGGCTGTCCATATTCAACAAGCTGGCCGTTCTCCGCGAGTACGGACACGATCTCGCCTCTAACTTCCGCTTCCAGCTCATTCATCAGCTTCATGGCTTCAATGATGCAGACCGTTGACTTCTCACTAACCCGGTCGCCCACATTCACAAAGGATGGGGTCTCTGGCGAAGCGGCACTATAAAAGGTCCCAACCATCGGGGAGACAATTTTATGCAGTGTGCCTTCAGTGGTGGCGGGTTGCTGAGCTGCTGCGGGAATTTCAGTCACTGCAGCAGGTACAACATACTGCTGGGTATGCGCCTGAGGGGCTTGCGTAAAGGGGTAGGCATAAGGAGTCGCCTGAATCGCCATTCCGTCCGTTTCAGAGCGGTCCGGTTTGCGGATCGCAAGCTTCATTCCTTCGCTTTCAATCTCCAGTTCGTGTACGGAGGAGGTTTGGTCCAGTAATTTAATCAATTCCTTAATCTCGCTTAACTTGAACATTCAATAGTTCACTCCTTCAGCTTTCTCTCGAAGCCACAAGCAAAAAAGGCTTCTCCGTTCTTCTCAGGAAGCGTATTCCAAGATAACTTTATGTATTATATCACAAACGCTAGAAATGGAAAGAGCCCGGGACAACCCGAGCTCTTTCGGCATATTCTGTTATTTTTCTCAAGCGGATATTATTGCTCGGATACATATTGGACTCTGATCTTATCCTGTGTGACGCTCAGTTCCTTCATGACTAGGTCAACAATTCCAACGGCTTGCTTCACATCAAGCTTGTCACTGAGGACTACAACAGTATAATTATCGCCGGATTCCTCTTTGACGATAGCTTCACCATACTTTTGCTGCAGCTGATCTTCAATGCTGGTGATTTTGGATTCTTTTTCTTCAAGCTTGTTTAGTTGCTCACTGGCTGCCGCATTCTCAGCAGGGGTTTTATCCATATCATTGATTGCGGCAAGCAGATCATTCTGGTTCTTCAGGTTCTTCTGCTCACGTTCATACAGGTAGTTGTTGAACAGGCTGCTGGCCGAAACACTTTGTGAAGCCACTTCATCCAGAATTGCGGCATCGTCTTTGGCTGGAGTCTTTTCTGTAGCGGCGGCTGCAGTGTCTTTGTCTGCTTTGGAGTCTTTTTTGTCTGTCTGGGAGGCTTTTGCGGTTTGGTCTATGGTCTGATCCGCGGTCTTATCCGGTTCTGCTGTAACCGCATCTTCTACGGCATTGCCGGCACTGGCAGATGTGCTGTCTTCGTCTGTTACCGCAGCCGCTGCCTTGTCACTATTATCTGGAGCTACGGCTGCACTGCTGTCATCCTTCGCTGCGGCATTGGCCGCATCCTCGCTAACCCCTTGCGTAGTGACTTCGTTGATGACCAGTCCGCTGTCCAGAGCAGGAGACTGGGCTCCATCGGCTCCGCCTTTTATGTTATCCACCTGCACACTGCCAGCCGTTTCCTTGGGAATGGAAGCTCCAGAATCTTCTGTGAATAAATAGTAAGCCGAGAGAACCACCATCAAGCTGAGCATGGAAACCAACCAAATTGTCTGCCGTTTGCCCTTCATTTTTAATTCCTCCTAAAAGTTTATTAGCATGCACTTCATACGAATGAATTTGCTATTCCTGCTTGCGCGGAACTACGGAAATCCGGTAGCTGGGCACGTTCAGGCCTTTTTCGATCGCTTCTTCAATCAGACCTCTGACGATTTTGTTCTCTGCGCCTTTGGCCACAACCAGCACTCCGCGCACCTGGGGTTTGATCCGCTTGGTGATAATCGGGGTTTCATCACCCGACTGGCTGTAGGTGACAATTTCTCCATCCCTTGTGTACTGGGTAGTATGACGCTTGCCCCCGCTGGCATCCGTCTCTTCGCTCTGCTGCTGTGAGTCGTTCATATTGCGCTGTACCACGATTTCCTCTGTAGAATCTACAGTAACCATAATGTCCACTGTACCGACGCCGACGATTTTCTCCAGAATTTCTTTGGTGCGGTTCTCCAATGCCTGCTCAATGCTGTCAAAAGAACCGGAGGCTGCTCCGTCTCCCTGCTGCAATGCCGCCTGTGAGCTTTCGATCGTTGGGGGCGGCTCACGCCCCGTATTCTCGCTGTCCAGCTTCTTCACATTTACAAAGGAGTTGAACAGCATAATTGCAGCGCCGAGCAGTCCAAGAATGATCAGCCAGCGGAAAGTATGACTCCGCTTCGGACTGCCGGAACCGCCGCCTGCCCATTGCTCCAGTTTTTTCAGCCAGTTGCCCATCTCTTATCCCTCCTGCAGAATTGCCTGGGTTTATAGTTTTGCTTCCTCGGAACTGCTCCTCTGCACCTGAATGACTTCGCGGCTCAGATTCCAGTTCTGCTCCAGCAGCCTGATGACCGACTCGTCCTGATCTTTGTCCGTTCCCTTACCCGCAGCGGTAGTGCCGTCTGCAGGTACATCAGCCGGGGAGGCTGCGGATGCAGCGGCAGATTCAGCTTCGGGATCAGCGTCCAAGTTAACCTGTACCGGCTCTACCGGCGGGATAATAATCGGCTCCGCGGGCAAGCTGTCTGTGGCGCCCGCTTGCGTTCCGCTGCCACTTGAGGCAGCAGGGACAGCATCCGGAAGGAAAACCTTCACCGATGCAATCACTGGTACCGCTTCACCTCCGGCACTTTCGGAGGCTTTTCCCATCCCCAGCGTCACCGTAACCTTAGCTCCCTGAACCCCCGTGCTCCCGGCAATCTGGTCCCGCATCTCTCCTGCTACCTCCTCCGCAGCAAGCTTCAGGCTCTGCTCCTGTACTCCTGCGGCCAGCATCCGTCCGTCTGCCAGAATCTTCTCCAGGGAACCGGCACCTTTTACTGCTCCCGATAATACTCCGCCATTCTTCTCCTGCTGGTTCAGGGCCAGGCTAAGCTCCCCGGTGACATCGCCCTTCAGCAGGGTCACAATTGGACTAAGCAGGGTCAGCAGGACCAGGAGGCTGAGCACCAGCCTGGCATACCGCTCCATGGATTTGCTCGGCAATAGCATTTCCACAAAAGCAGCCAGCAGGACCACCAGAATAAGCTCCCTGAGCCAACCGCCCAACCAGGTCATTGTCTTTCCTCCTCGTTCTGTGCAGCACTGTATCCTGCAGTAACCTTTTTACATAACAGCAGCGAATCTATACAGCATCACCTCATCATGACGGTGACATTTCCGGCGGTCAGCATGATGGTGACGGCCAGGAAGAACATGAGCGAAACGGCAGCAAGTGCGGCGAACACGTAAATCATGCTTTTGCCGATCGTTTGCAGACAAGCAACAATTGGAGTATCACCCAAGGGCTGCATGACAGCCGCAGCCACATTGTAGATGAGGGCGAGCACGAGTATTTTTATGGCCGGAAATGCGCAAAGGAACAAAATGATAATGACACCCGAAAGCCCAATGGCGTTCTTCACCAGGAGCGATGCAGAAATCACCGTATCGGTGGCATCCGCGAACATTTTGCCGATGACCGGCACGAAATTTCCCGTAATGTATTTGGCGGCACGGAGAGTCACTCCGTCCGTTACTGAGCTGGTAATTCCCCTTACAGAGATGACTCCCAGGAACACCGTCAGCAGCACACCCAGCAGTCCGGCACCAACATTTCGCAGCAGATTGGCAAGCTGGGTCAGCTTGTATTTCTCCGACATCGCGCTCACCAGATGCAGTACCGCCGAGAAGAAGAACAGTGGAAAAATCACGGTGTGAATGAGCGTGCTCACGGTATGGATCATGAATACAATCAGCGGATGCGTGACAGAGACGGTCACGATATTCCCCATCGATGCCAGCAGTGCGAATAACAGCGGAATCATGGCCATCATAAAGTCAGTCATGTGGTCGATGGCATCCTTGGCATATCCTATAGCTACATTAAAACTATTAACGGCAATGACCAGCACAACCATATAACAGAGCATATAAGCGATTTTACTGACCGATTTGCGTTCAAAGGCAGTCTGCAGCGTCTCCAGAATCATGCTGAGCACACTGATCATAACGATCGTAACCAGCAGCTTGCCATTAAAAAGCACCTCATGCCACATGTAGGAGGTCAGCCCGGACAGCACGCTTTTGAAGCTTAGCCCATTGTCACCCGGCAGAAGCATATCCATCAGCGAAGGTGTTGCACCTTCCGGAAAAAATCCCCCATAGTCCTTCATCAGCTGATTCCAGTAGGACTCCACCTCACCTGTAGGCAGGTTCTCTACCTGCCCTTTAACCCAATGATCTACCGGAGAGGATGAGCCTCCCTGGCTAGAAGGCTGTGAAGACGGAACCGGCGACGGGACTGTCGCAGCAGCAAACGCCGTTCCTGAACACCATAGCAGCAGGCAGGACAGCAGGAGCAGAAGGGTGGCCAGTCTTGGTGGCCGAAAAACATTGCGCGCACACATACCTTTTCCCCCCGACCTGTTTCTAACTTTTCTTCCTGCCCTAATATTTGTTCAAGCCGGCAAAAGCTTCATTACTGTCTCGATAATAATGCTGATAATCGGCACGGCCAGCACCATGATCAGCACCTTTCCGGCTAGCTCAATCTTGGAAGCAATCGATTCCTGACCGGCATCGCGCACAATCTGCGCTCCAAACTCAGCGATATAGGAAATCCCGATGATTTTGAACACGGTTTTGATGTAGATCATTTCCATTCCCGAAGACTCTGCCACCCGCTCCAGCGTCCCCAGAATCGTTCCGATCTTGCCGATCAGGAACAGGAAGATCAGAATGCCTGCGGCAGTGGTCAGCAGAAAGGCGAACATCGGCTTTTGTTCCTTCAATACGAGTATTAGGACAGTCGACAAGAGCCCAATTCCCACCACTTGAATGATTTCCATAGCCTTGGCCTATTGAAAAAGAAAAATTGTTTTAATTTCCTGGAGCAGGCCGTCCAGCATGCGAATGACCATAAACAGCACGATGATAAAGCCGACAATGGTTACCCAGTGGGCGATGTCTTCCTTGCCCATTTGCTTAAGCACCGTGTGGATCATGGCGATAATGATGCCGATGCCGGCTATTTGGAAGATCGCGTTGACTTCAATATTCATTCCTGGCACCTCGCTAAAAGATCAATATGACGATCAATGCTCCAAGCAGCAGACCCAGGCTTTTGCTCATTTTTTCATATTTGCCCTGATCTTCCCTGGCCACTGTCTCCTCCTGTTTCAACTGCTGCAAAGCGAGCGCAATATGGGTGCTCTGATTCGACCTGTCACTGGTGCCCAGCGTACAGCTGAGCTGCCGGAGGATTTCCCTCTCCGTCCCTTTCAGCGAAGCCGCCTTCCAGTGCTCCTCCATCGCCTTCGTGATCGCTTCCTCGGCGCTGCGGTCCAGCGGGGGGCTCATCTCTACAGCCGCAGTAGTGAAAAATGCTTTCAGCGGCTCCTTCGACTGGACTCCGATCCGGCGCAGTGCCTCCGGCAGCGGAGTGTAGCCGTACTGGATCTCGGTCTCCAGCCGCTGCAGGGCTGCGATGAGTCCTCTGATATGCCTTGGCCTGTCTGCGTACTGGGCAGCCCGCTTGAAGCCGGCCATCGTGCCTGCAAGAACAATTAGCACTGCTCCGAAGAGCTTAAGCATGGCGTTCACCGCCAAGCGCTTCCCCGGGCGGGACCAGCAGCAGGCTGCGCTTCTGCCCGTCCAATATCCGGAAGGTCAGTCCCGCCTCTGTCCGGTGAAGAATGACATAACGCTCGAACATCCGGTGCTCCAGCAGTGCACCTAGTCCAGGCCGCCGGGCCAGCTCGGACACTTCTTTGCCATGGGCTGAAGCAACTACCGAGATGCCTGCGTGCAGCGCCTCGGTCACTGCTTCGGCATCCTCAAGGCGGCCGATCTCATCCGCGATCAGCACATCGGGTGAGAGCGAACGGATCATCATCATCATGCCTTCAGCTTTGGGGCACCCGTCGAGGATGTCCGTCCGCGGCCCGACATCAAAAGCGGGAATTCCGCGCCGACTACCGGCGATTTCGGAGCGTTCATCGACAATGCCAACCTTCAGGCCCGGCCGGTTGCCCTCGCGCATGTTCTTTCCGCCTGTTGAAATCTGCCGAGCCAGATCTCGCAGCAGGGTGGTTTTGCCATGCTGCGGGGGCGAGAGAATCAGCGTATGCATAATCCGCTGCCGTCCCTTGTCGAGCAGGTAAGGCAGTACACCATCGGCAAGGCCCTGCATCTCCCGTGCGATCCGCACATTGAAACCGGTGATGTCGCGCAGATGCTCTACCCCCCCGCCGCTCAGCACAGTCCGCCCAGCCAGTCCGATCCGGTGCCCGCCAGGGATTGTAATGAACCCTTTACGAAGCTCCTCTTCCATGGTATAGAGCGAGTGATTGCTGATCAGGTCCAGCAGACGGTGCGTATCTTCCCGGTCCGGCTTGTACGCTTCTCCGGGATTCAGTGTCAGGCTTCCGCCCGCACCGAGAAAATGGTATTTGCCCCCGGAATAATTCACCTCCAGCGGACGCCCTTCGCGAACACGGATCTCCTCCACCTTTTCAAGCAGCGACGCAGGCAAGCCCCGCAGGAGCGCTCTTACTTTTTCAGGAAACAATTGCAGCCATTCATTAGCCATACAGAGTACCCCCAAGTTGTCCTCTACTTTAATAGCTTTATTCCATACTTATGCTTGTACGTGTACTTTATGACTATCATCTATCATTTTTTTAGAATTCCGATTAAGAGAAAGGCTACCCCGCAGCCAATCCATCCCAGTTTGCCCCACGACAGCTCCTGCGCCATCCCTGTCAGACCGACTGCAGTGGTCAGAATCAGAATGGTCGGCCCTACCAAAGCCAACCCGGAATTGACCACCAGCGCTTTGTCCACCTGGTTCAGCTTCAGCATGATCAGGGCCGCTGTTATTTCAACACTGCCTGAGAGCAGCCGTAATGCCGCCATCCAGCTTACATACTTGTCCAATCTGCTTCACTCCCTTAAAAAAAATCTATCGCTAGGATTCCTGAGATATTTCGTGCTGTTATCCATGGATATGCGGGACGGGCTCACTTTAGACAAGAAGAAATGAACGAATATACTAAACAAGGTGTGAAAGAAATCATAGTGTACCCCTCTATAAAAAAATATCATCGGTATGATAAAATATATTTTGCGCGTTTTGAACAGGCTGATCTGGAAAATATAAGTGTGGGTTGTTGGACAGACTAAGACCTCCTTATCTTTTCAAGAAGTATCTAAAATGCAGATATAGACATCGGAAGAAGAGGGGATTTATGTCATGCAAGTTCGCAATGTAGTAGTACCGCTCATATCAGGGCCCGTAGCCAAGCAAGTGAAGGAAGTCGCCATCATCATTTTCTCGGCATTTCTAGTGGCGAGCGGGCTCCGTCTGTTCCTCATTCCCCATCAGCTGCTGAGCGGCGGGGTGGCGGGAACAGCATCTGTCATCGGTTATCTGACCCATCCAAAGTACATTTCGCTGTATTATTTCGGCATCAATCTGCCCATTCTGATTTGGGGTTTTGTTGCAGTGGGGAAAAAATACATTTTTTATAGTCTGCTGTCAGTCGTATCAACCACATGGTTTCTCAACATTATTCCGTTAATCAAGCTGACCAAGGACCCAATTCTGGCAAGCATCTTTGGAGGAGTCATCATTGCAGGGGGTGTAGGCTTCTCCCTTCGTGCAGGAGGTTCTTCCGGGGGATTCGATATCCTGGGCTCCATCATTACCCGCAAACGTGATATTCCGATGGGCACCGTGCTGTTTGTGATGGACGGGCTGGTCATTCTGAGTCTGGGTTTCTTCAAAAGCTGGGACTCCGCCCTGTACGCCATGCTCTGTATCTTCGTCAAAAGCCGCGTAGTCGATATGATTCATATCCGCCACATCAAGCTAACCTGCTTCATTGTCACCAAGGAGCGCGAAAAGATGCTGAACCGTCTCACTTGTCTGCCCCATGGTGTCACTGTAGTGAATGCAGAAGGCGGGTACAGCCATGAAGGTAACACGATGCTCATGACCGTTACTACCCGTTACGAGCTGGCCGAGCTGCGCAAAACCATCCTTGAGACCGACCCGAAATCATTCGTCAACGTGTTGGAGACCGTAGAGATTGTTGGCCGCTTCAGAAGGCTGGGATAAAAAAAATGCCCCGACGCCATTTAAGGCATCGGGGCATTTCATATGAACCAGACTTCTATCGGCGGTCCTTGGGTCCACCTACAAACGCCTGCTCTTCTGTATCCAGATTGTAGGCGGTGTGAAGCGCCTGGATGATCTTTTGCAGATTGCCGGACTCAATGACACAGGACACTTTAATCTCGGAGGTGCTGACCATCTTGATGCTCACACCTTCCTTCGAGATCACTTCGAACATTTGTGCAGCTACACCAGGATGGCTGACCATACCTGCTCCGACAATAGACACCTTGACCAGATTATCCTCAGAGGTGACTTCGCGGTAAGGGAGTTCGCTGTGAAGCCCCTCGATAACTTCTTTGGCATGTCCAAGCTCGCTCAATGCAACGGTGAAGGAAAAGTCAGCTTTCTCGTTCTGAACACCGCTCTGTACAATAATATCAACGTCAACGCCTTCTTCGGCCAGCTTGCCGAAAACCTGGGCCAGTACACCCGGCTCATCAGGCACACCCAGAATACTTACCCGTGCAACGTTCTTGTCATAAGCAATTCCGCTAACTACTACACCCTGCTCCATGCTTGCTTCCTCCTTCACAACAGTACCTTCATTATGATTAAAGCTTGATCTGACGACCAGCTTCACTTGGTATCGCTTTGCATATTCTACAGCCCGCGGATGCAGCACAGCAGCTCCCAGATTAGCGAGCTCCAGCATCTCGTCATATGAGATTTCCTTCAGCTTACGCGCTGTCTTCACAATACGCGGATCTGTGGAATAAATGCCGTCCACATCTGTATAGATTTCACAGACATCCGCTTTGATAGCTGCAGCCAAGGCAACGGCCGTTGTATCCGAGCCTCCACGGCCCAGTGTGGTGATCTCTCCGTCCAGGGTCATCCCCTGAAAACCGGCCACGATCACGATCTGTTCCCGCTCCAGAGACTCCAGTACGCGGCGCGGGACGATTTCATTAATCCGCGCCCGCCCATGCGTCTCATCCGTCCGGAATCCTGCCTGCCAGCCCGTATAGGATACTGCGCTGCGGCCAATCCCATGTAATGCAATGGAGAGAAGTGCTACGGAGATCTGTTCTCCGGTAGTCATAAGCATATCCATTTCCCGTGCAGGCGGCTGCCCGTTCAGCTGCTTGGCCTGATCGATCAATTCATCCGTAGTATCCCCCATAGCGGATACAACCACGACGCAGCGGTGACCCTCATCCTGCTTGTCTGCAATGCGCTTCGCAACGCGTTTCATTCGTTCAATGTCGCCGACGGAGCTGCCTCCGAATTTCATGACATAAAGTGACAAAGTCCATTTCACTCCCTATTTCGGTCTAAGTAACAGCTAAGAAATAATTTCGTGCTTTAAACCAGTATAATACGAAAGACGTGTCATGCGTTAATGGTTTCACAAAAAAATCCGCCTATTTTCTGAACAAGAAAAGCCCCCGCCGCATACGCGGGGAGGCTCGCTAAGAAAAATAGCATCTCTACTGGACAAGCATTACGCGCGGGAGATGTACTTTCCTTCACGGGTATCAACCAGCAGAACATCGTTTTCGTTGATGAACAGCGGAACCTGAACCGTATGGCCTGTTTCCAGTACAGCCGCTTTGGTTGCACCTTGAGCCGTGTTTCCTTTAACACCCGGTTCTGTTTCTGTAACCTTCAGCTCAACGCTGGTAGGCAGATTAATGCCTAAGATCTCACCTTTGAAGCTGACGATATTTACAGTCATGTTTTCTTTGAGGAAGTTAAGCTCCCACTCCAATTGTTTGGCGGACAGCTCGAACTGGTCATAAGTTTCATTATCCATAAATACATGGTCCGATCCGCTGGCATACAGATATTGTACTCCGCGGTTTTCGATGATGGCGCGGCCAATGGTTTCACCGGCACGGAAGGTACGCTCAACGGTGTTCCCGTTACGCAGGTTTTTAAGCTTGGAGCGCACGAATGCGGCACCTTTACCTGGCTTTACGTGCTGGAAATCGATGACGGTAAAAATGTCACCCTCTACTTCTACGGTCAAGCCTGTTTTGAAATCGTTAACTGAAATCACTAAAAATCCCTCCTGGAATCCATAATTTACCCTATTGATGCAGTCTTACAGTACCAAATAATCCTTTGAAGAATGAGTCAGCAGCGAAATGCCGCTCTCGGTGATCACGATATCATCTTCGATCCGCACACCGCCAAGCCCTGACAAGTATATTCCCGGCTCTACAGTCACGACCATACCCGGCTGCATAATTTCATCCGCCAGCTTGGACAAACGCGGGTATTCATGAACCTCCATACCCAAACCATGCCCTGTGCTGTGTCCGAAATACTCGCCGTAGCCATAGCGGGTAATAATATCACGCGCCAGTGCATCGCATTCCCTTCCGGTCATACCCGGCTTGATGTTTGCCAGCGTATGTAGCTGGGCTTCAAGCACAATATCGTAAATCTCTTTCAGCTTGGGATCCGGAGAGCCCAAAGCTATGGTACGTGTTACGTCCGAGCAGTAGCCGTCCAGCAGCGCGCCGAAATCGAAGGTTACGAATTCATTGTTCTGAATGACCTTGCTGCTTGCCACACCATGCGGCATCGCTGACCGTTCACCGGAAGCGACAATCGTATCGAATGAAGAAGAGGTTGCGCCATGGGTGCGCATGTAGAATTCCATTTCCAGATCCACATCACGTTCGGTCATGCCGGGCTTGATCACATTCAGAATGTGGCTGAACGTAGCATCTGCCAGATCAGCAGCACGCTGCATAACCGCCAATTCGTCTTCATCCTTGAATGACCGAAGATTCTCTACAGCCTTGGAGACCGGTACCAGCACCGCCGGCTGAAGTGCAGCAGCATAGGCAGTATAAGCACTGAAAGTTACATCATCCTGCTCGAAGCCGATACGGACATTCGCACCCTGCAGCAGCTCGCGGACAGTATCAATAAACTTCGAATCGTGCTGAACCACTTTCATGCCAGTTACCTGTTCAGCCGCCTGCGTCATATACCTGAAGTCAGTCAGCAGATAGCTGTCATCCCCGGTAACCAGAACATAACCGGAAGAACCGGTGAATCCGCTCAAATAGCGGCGGTTAATGCCGCTGGTTATTAAGATTGCATCCAATCCCTGTTCCTGCAAAACCTTCCGCAGCTTGGAGACACGCTTGTTGCCCATTTTCATTCTCCTCTCGAAATAGCCACATTGTATTTTAACATAGGGTCATGCCCTTGAGAAGTTTTTTCGGGCGTTCAGGCAAGCTTTGTCTGCTGTTCACGTTTCCGTTCATCCGTATACTCGATTGCCACCGTATATCCAATGAACAATCCCCACAATAAAAAGATGCAGAACTCACTGATTACAGAGTTCCACGGCAGCCGAAATGGGCGCTGTTGCAGGAACAGCCATGATCCGGCAAGGAAGATCGCCGACCACCACAGTACCCCGTATATCATTCCCGGCAGAGGTCCCTTCAGCTTACGGAAGATCAGCACATAAAGCAGGGTCACTATAACCGAAAAGGCTATAAAAAACAGATATCCTATAAGATGTCCTGCTGAGGTCTTCAAAAAATCATGCTTAAAAAATGGCTCGGCCAAAAATCCCGGGAGCACTTTAGTAAAATGCATCGCATACATCAACCAGCGCGCTCCTCCCCAGATCAGTCCGGCAAAATAACCCAGTTCCAAAGCGAATGTCCACAGGTTGGTATGCCCTGATTGTTGTGTGTTTGATTTGCTCATTCTGCTGCCCCGCTTTCAATAGATAGAATGCATTGTTGTCACTCTGTTGCCTGTTCCTAGTATGTACAGCAAAAGGCAATCCAACTAGCAATGTCAGCATAAATTAGTTACAATGTATTATATAAATCACATTAATACACGGGAAGGTGAATTGGTTGTCCCAGGAAACTCCAAGTTACGGCGGGCAGGCCGTCATTGAAGGCGTTATGTTCGGCGGCAAGCATATCAACGTAACAGCCGTAAGAAGGAAGAATCAGGAAATCACATTTTTGGAGGTGCCGAGAAGCGATAAGAGCTGGGTCGTCAAGCTGCGCAAGATTCCGCTTCTCCGCGGCCTTGTCAGTATTATAGATTCCAGCGCCAAAGGCTCCAAACATTTGAATTACTCTGCAGAATCATACGCAGAAGATGAGACAGAGCCGGAAGATTTGGCCAAACAACAGGAGAAAGCCAAGAAGAAAGAAGAAGGCTGGAGCCTGGGGATGATTTTTGGCGTTGCGGTTATGGGTATTTTATCATTCCTCTTCGGTAAGCTGATCTTCACTCTTGTTCCTGTCTTTGTGGAAACTTTTTTATTCAAGGATGCATTTGATGGCTACATTCTGCACAACCTCGTAGAAGGCGGAATTAAGCTGATTCTATTGCTGGTCTACTTGTGGGCTATTTCTCAGACCCCAGTGGTCAAACGATTGTTCCAATACCATGGAGCCGAGCACAAGGTCATTAGCGCTTTCGAAGCTGGTGAAGAGCTCACTGTAGCAAATGTCCAGAAATATAGCCGTCTGCATTACCGCTGCGGAAGCAGCTTCATGATGCTGACGATCATTCTCGGCGTCATTATCTACTCCGTGTTCCCTTGGGATAATCTGGTACAGCGCATTGTGCAGCGTATTGTTCTGCTGCCGGTGGTCATCGGTATCTCCTTCGAAGTTCTCAAAGGAACCAATGCCGTAAGAGATATTCCTGGACTCAAATACCTGGGCTATCCCGGACTGTGGCTGCAGCTTCTAACCACCAAGGAACCCAAAGATGAAATGGTCGAAGTCTCCATCGCCTCGTTCAACCGGATGCGGGAGCTGGATGCCGCAATCGAAGCAGGGGCTTATACTGAAGCTAGTGTTACAGGTGGAATTTTGGATCCTGCGAAAGGATGAGTGGTCTATGATCAAGCATGCTTTGATTTTTTGGATAACAGTGTCGCTTGCGGTGCTGGGTGTGGTAACACAGTTTATGATGTTTGGCTTACGGGCACTAACGTCTTTGATTATACCGTTACTGCTTCTAGGGATCGTGTATTATGCTTACCGGTCAGCTAAGACGGGCAATAGACAAGGTGCCGGCAGAACCAAGACCAAAGTGAAACCTTCTCAAAGAACCATGGCTAAGGTGGCCGGCCTACGCAAGACACAGCCAGTTCCATCTGGTAAACGCAAGTCCTATCCCTTCCAGGTGATTGAAGGCAGCAAGGGCAAGAACGACGAGCAGCTTCCCAAATATCATTAATTAAGTTCAAAAAAAATGATACAGTTAAAGGGCCTCCCCACGTTGAGCAAATGTGAGAAGGCCCTTTTTATGCAAATAAAGCGTCTAGAAAATTGTCGGTTTCGGAATCGGCCGCCAATCTTTGAAGAAATCCTCTCCAGCCTTGAACCCGGCGACATACAGCTCGTCACTTTTCTCCGTTGAAATATTAAAATCGGTCATCGAGATACCCAAAGTAGGAATTTTGACGGTACGCTTGAATTTCTCAGTCTCAATGTAACGTTCATCATGGGCAGACAGCATGGTGCCTACTATCGCTTGCAGCATACTGAATGGCCCGGTAATCCGGTGGGGCTGCGGCTCTGTCTTGCCGATCAGCTGAAAGCCCACAGTAGGGGTCCTGCTTCCCGGACTTTTGAAGCCTTTTTCTTTCTCATCGAATAGCCACAGTGGGAAATTACTCAGCAAGCCTCCGTCTACCATGTAGACAAATTGTTCAGCAAATGGCCTTCCTCTGGATGCCTCGTCGTTCATCCTCAACCTCACCGGATCAAAGAAATACGGAATACTGCAGCTCATCCGCACTGCTTTGGCCACCTCGAACCTATCCGGTGAAATACCATACTGCTCCAAGTCGTCAGGCAGTACAATAAGGCGCCCGTTGGTGATATCGGAGGCGATGATGGATAGCTTGCCGCGGGGCAGATCCCTGAAGGTGACAAGCCCTTTTTCCTTTAGAATCCCGCGTATCCACGATTCCAGCGCTTCTCCGGAATATAGCCCTTTTTTGATCAATACACGCATGGCAGGGCCTACATAAGCCGTATTGTACAGCACTCCACGTTTTAGGAAAGCAGTGAACCTTGTGGCCTTAATGATCTGGCTCATCGCTCTTCCGTCATAACCCGCCGCAAGCAGTGAGGCGATAATAGAGCCTGAAGAGGTCCCGGCTACCCGCTTAAATACCACCCCCGCCTGCTCCGAAGCCTGCACCGCGCCCGCGAGCGAAATCCCTTTGACACCACCGCCTTCAAACACGGCATTGATCTCCATAGACAGCTATCCCCCGTTCCATAGATTCTACCCTCTTATCTATGAGCACGGGGGAAATTTCATGACTTGAAATAAAAGGTCAGCAGGCTGTCTAATCCAAACGGATCACGGTTCACAATATCATTCGCTCTGAACATGATACTGCCGGCTACCTCAGTGTATTTTTCATTATATTTCAACTGGTTGATAATCTGGTCTCCGCTTTGCCATTCTGCACTTTTGTCTGTTCCTACTTTGTAGGTGGCTTGTCCTATGTACAGCTTGACACCTGTGCCCTTCACCTCATTCACCCACCAGTCCACCAGCTTGTCGTACCGGGCAGCACTGAAGGAGAGGCTCCAATAAATTTGTGGTGCAATGTAGTCAATCCAGCCGCTGCGTATCCAGGTCCGCGTATCTGCATACATGTCATCATAGGCGGATACACCTGCTGTGGTATCGGAACCCGTACTGTCCGCTTTCTTATTGCGCCAGACCCCGAACGGGCTGACTCCAAAAGACACATCCGACTTCACTCCATGAATCGCTTGACCCAGCCGGCTGATGAAGTCATTGATGTTATCCCGCCGCCAATCGCCTTTGGAACTGATCGATTTGGGATTATAGGCCTTGAATGCCGCATCATCGGCAAAAGACACACCGGATGGATAGAAATAATCATCCAGATGAACTCCATCAATGTCATAGCCTTTTACCACTTCCATTACGGTATCAATGATATGCTGACGCGCTTCCGGAATACCTGGATTGATGTATAACTTGCTGTCTGCCGTAACGACCCACTCCGGATGAGCTTTGGCGACATGATTACTGGCAAGGCCAGAGGTGCTGGAATCTGTGGTCGCACGGAATGGATTGAACCAGGCATGGAACTGCATACCGCGGCTGTGAGTGGCACTAACCATATATTCCAGAGGATCATAACCCGGATTCTTGCCCTGTGTCCCGGTCAGTACCTTGGACCAGGGGACGAGCACAGAAGGATACAGGCTGTCGCCAGATGGTCTGACCTGAACGAATACGGCATTGAAGCCTGTGCTCTGAAGCTTGTCCAGTAAGGTATCGAACTCCCTCTTCTGTTTGGCCTCATTGCCTGCAGATGCAGTAGAGGGCCAGTCCAGATTGAATACGGTGGAGATCCAGGCACCTCTCATTTCTTTGGAGACCTTTGCTCCAGGAACCGAAGGCACCGTTGGTGTCGGCATGGTTGGTGTCGGTACGGTTGGTGTGGGCACTACAGGTACTGACGGTGCTGATGGTCCGCCAATCTCAACGTTAGAATATAGCGCGATATGTTTTGTAGCCTGATTCCATACCACCTGCAGACCAAGCTGCTCACTTACAAAGCGCAAAGGCACCATCACCCGCCCCTGCACAATTTGTACGGAGGTATCGAGTGCCACGGCTGTATCGTTCACGACCGCTGTCTTCTTACCGCTCGTCAGCTTCAGCACATTCTCTCCTTTGCGGATCGTCGCCGTCCTGGAGCTCTGATCCCACTCTACCGCCGCACTTAGCCCCTTGCTGACCACGCCTGCAGGCACCATGGTAACGTTCGATGCTGTAATATAAGGCGGCACATCAGAGCTCAATGACTCGCCATCCAGCTCTATGGTGATCTGCAAGGCTGCCGCACGAACACCTGTCATCCCTATAGGCAGGCACAACAGAAGTACTACCAGTCCTAACAACCATTTACGATAATTCATATTTCCTCCCCGGTATAATGTGAATTTAGTATATAAATAAAAAAACGGCCTTCTCGTCCTTGTGAAAGGGAGACGGCCGTTTCTGTTGTCAAACGGAGTCCTGAAATCAAGCGAAACGGTATTGCCGTCCTTTAATAAGAACGGTACCTAATCAGCAAGAAATCATAAAGAACGGTATCCGTTATGACGTAAAAAAACTGGAAAGGTTGCGGTGTACATACAAAAACTGCATCATTTATGAGTCGCTGACGAGTTCCAGATGAATATCATATAAGGTTTGCAGACGCGCTTCATCACGGCGAAAATACTCCACCAGCGTCTCGATACGCGTAATGGAGTCCCAGCTCAAATGATGCTCAATTCCTTCTACATCCTTATAAATATGCTCCTGCTGCACTCCGATGAGGCCGAGGAATTCCTCCAGCAGCTGGTGACGGTCAACGAGACGTTTTCCCACTTTTTTCCCTTTGCTTGTTAGGACAAGCCCACGATATTTCTCATAGATGAGATATTCGTCCTTATCCAGTTTTTGGATCATCTTGGTCACAGAGGAGGGGTGTACTTCCAGTCCCTCGGCAATATCCGAGACCCGCGCATAACCCTTCTCGTCGATGAGCTTGTATATGCGCTCCAAATAATCCTCCATGCTGGGTGTTGGCATTAAACTTTACCTCTTTTCTATAATGAGCGTGGCGCGGGGGCCGTGCCTTGCTCTAACAATGATACATGTTCCTGCCGCTCCTTGGCAAGTCCTGCGGAACAGTTCCATGAACCATTAGCGATGTTTACCACGATTTCTGCAGGCTTAAATTTGGCACAATAGAAGTATTCTCATTCATAAGGAGCGTGAATTCATGACTATAGCAGCCCCAGAACGCCCGTCCGCCAAGAAACCAAGAAAGCCTACCGGACTGTTCATTCCGGAACTTGTTTTTTTTGAGCCGGAGGCACTGAAGTTTCCCAAAGGCGCACGCATTATGGAATGGGTCATAGCACAGAATATCCCGTACCGCATGACAACCTCACATAACCGGATCACCAATCTTCCAGGGGAAACTGAGGTCGAGCAATATAAAATTGCCAAGCGCACCCTTGTGGTGGGCATCCGCAAAACCTTGACCTTTGACCAGTCCAAACCTTCTGCCGACTATGCCATTCCTATTGCTACCGGTTGTATGGGACATTGTCATTACTGCTATCTGCAGACTACGCTGGGCGCCAAGCCGTATATCCGTGTCTATGTAAATACAGGTGATGTTATCGCTGCCGCCAAAAAATATATAGAGGATCGGGCACCCGAGATTACTTCTTTTGAAGCGGCGTGTACATCTGACCCGTTGGGACTTGAGCACATTACCGGTTCCCTTGCGGAGCTGATTACATTCATCGCAGGTGAGCCTCTGGGACGGCTCCGCTTTGTAACCAAGTACCAGCATGTCGAGCCCCTGCTCCACCTGAAGCATAACGGACATACACGGATCCGGTTCAGCGTAAACGCCGATTATGTGATTAAAAACTTCGAGCCGGCGACTTCACGCTTCGAAGAACGGATTGAGGCCGCCGGAAAAATTGCCCGTGCCGGATATCCGCTGGGCTTCATCATCGCCCCAATCATCTGGCATGAGGGCTGGCAGCAGGGTTATGCCGAGCTGCTTGAGAAACTGGCCCAAGCCTTGCCGCCTGAGACGGGCAAAGGCCTCACTTTTGAAATGATACAGCACCGGTTCACCAAGACGGCCAAGACCGTAATCGAGAAACGGTATCCCAAATCGAAACTGGAAATGGACATCGAAAAACGTAAAAAGAAATGGGGCCGCTGGGGCCAGCATAAATACGTCTATCCCGATGAACAGCAAACCGCCCTGCGGGAATTCATCACAGAGCGGATCTTTGAATATTTCCCGGAAGCCGGAATTGATTATTTCACCTAACCCGAGTGGGAATTTAAAACTTCAGCCAGTCAGGTGTGATCCCTTGCAGCCATATTGTAATGCGGAACATCTGGTCCGTGAACAGCAGGAGGCCCATGAAAATCATGAGTCCGCCACCTGCTTTCATAAGCAGATTCGAGTATTTAAGGATCCGGCGGGCTCCGCCGAGGAAGAAAGCCAGTACAAAGAAGGGCAGAGCAAATCCGATGCAATAGGCTGAGATCAACGCAAACCAGGCACCCTGATCGCTCGCTGAGAGCGCAATAATCGGTGTCAGAATCGGCCCAATGCATGGGGACCAGCCAGCCGAGAAGCCAATTCCCAGAATAAAAGAGCCCAAATATCCGGCAGGCTTCCATCTCATATTAAGTTTATGTTCACGGAGGAGAAATTTCGGCTGGAAGATACCCAGCAGGAACAGTCCCATCACAATCACAAGGATAGCCGATAATTGGCGGATCAAGTCGCGCTGCTCCTGGAATACTTCTCCAAACAAGCCAGCTCCAAAACCGATCGTATAGAACACCGCAGACAATCCAAGAATAAAAGCCAAAGTATGGCTGAGGGTCCGGATGCGGGCCCTTTTGGTATTTCCGCCTGCTCTCAATTCCTGAACGGACAATCCGGTGATATAAGACAAATAGGACGGATACAGCGGCAGACAACATGGAGAAATAAATGACGCAACTCCAGCGGCAAAAGCAATTCCAACATTCAGGTTGGACAAAGTGGCTTCTCTCCTTTCGGGTTCGGGGTCACTTCGTATGTAGGGAACACTTTTACAGACTGTTTACGTAGGCAGCCCTTTTTTACCAATCAGTGTCAGGGTCAGAAGTGCAATCAGCAGCAGAACAATTGTCGCACCAGGTGCCAGATTCCAAACCCCAGCAACAACTAGTCCGCCCACAACAGCAATCTCAGCAATGATAACTGACAACATCACAGAAGACTTGAAGCTGCGGGAGAGCAATAGACTGATTGCCACGGGAATGGTCAGCAGAGCCGATACCAGGAGAGAGCCTACAATTTTGATTGCTGTACTGATGACAAGCGCAGTCAGAACCGTAATCAGCAAATTAAGCAGCTTTACGGGCAGACCACTCACACTGGCAGCATCCTCTTCGAAGCTGAGCAGGAAAAATTCTTTGAAGAACAGGGTTACCACAGCCACAACCGAAATGGTCACAATGCCCACTACTATTAGATCCGTATTATCGAGTGTATAAATGCTGCCGAACAAGTAGCTCATTACATCCGCATTATACCCTTTGCCCAAAGTGAAAAAAAGCGAGGCCAATGCTACACCGCCTGACATAATGATGGCAATGGATAGTTCAGCGTAACTCTTGTAGGCTTTGCGCAGCTTCTCAATGGCGAATGCCGCCACCACCGCAAATATCAGTCCCGCACCGAGCGGGTAAAAACCTGTCAGAAACCCGAGCGCTACCCCAGCGATCGTCACATGCGCTAGAGTATCACCAATCATGGACAGGCGGCGCAGCACCAGGAACACACCTATGAGCGGTGCGGTAATGCCAATCATCAGCCCGCCCGCAAGCGCCCGCTGAAAAAAATCACTGAATAGGATGTCCAAAATTACAATCTCCTCTAAATATCGTATGAGGCGTTTATTCAAACCCCTTTTCGATCCCTCCCAACCCCTCCCTTCCAAGGGAGGGCCCCAAGGGCTCTGCCCTCTGGATACCCGGTAAGTGCTACTGGCGTAACAGTTATGGTTATTGGTCCTGGAGATGTGAGAGGAAGGATCGCTTTTCGTCCCTGACGGGACACGCTATACTTATACGGGATCTATGTCCGAGTAAAGATTACAAGACTAAGAGCTAAAAACTTAGATTAAATGATTAAAGACAATGAACGTAAGTGCAAAAGACTAGAACAAAGACCAGTTCGTCCTATGTTGTACTATGGACAACCTTAGTCTAGGAAAGTGTATGCTGCAGATTGTCTACTACGCAATCCTGAGCGTCATGGGAATGACGGCAATAGAAGTTGATTTTACCGTTTTTTTGCACAGGCTCCTCGCCCAGGTAGTTCTTGATCATATCGATATCATGCGATACCATCAGGAACGTCATATGGTGATGCGCATGCATATGCATAATCAATTCGAAGAATCCGGCCTGCGTTTCGGCATCAATTCCTACTGTAGGTTCATCCAGAATCAGCAGGTCCGGATGGTTGATCAGCGCCCGGGCCAAGAAGACGCGCTGTTGCTGGCCGCCCGACAACTGGCCTACTCTTTTCTCCGCTATATCCTGTATCCGCATTACTTCCAGCGCATCATCGCATTTCTGCTGCTGCGCTCTGGATACTCTGCGGATCAGATTTTTATTATTGTATAATCCGGACAACACTACCTCCCGCACCGTCGCAGGAAACAGGGGATTGAAGGCATTCTTCTGTGGTACATAGCCGATCCGCTCCCAATCCTTGAACTTTCTGACCGGCTGTCCGAACAGCTTGATTTCACCGCTCGTTGCAGGGAGCAGGCCGACAATCATTTTTAGTAGAGTAGTCTTACCGGCGCCGTTCGAACCAATTATACCCAGGAAATCCCGTTCCTTCACGGTATAGTTAAGGTCTGTAATCACCTTCTGCTCCCCATAGGAAAAGGATAAATCCTGTATTTCGATCATATGCTGATGGCAGTCCAGGGATACCGATTGCATGTGAGTACCGCCTTTCACTTATACTTTCCTTTTTATTGTAAGGCCAGAATCAGATTTTGCAAATTTTTCTCCATCAATGTGAAGTAGTTATCCCCATTCTTCTCTTGCGCTTCTGTCAATCCCTCGACTGGATTAAGCACCATAGTGGACACTCCGGCTTCTCCTGCGAGGGTCTTAGCCAGTTTGTCTGACACCAGCTCTTCGAAAAAAATGTAGCGGATTCCCTTTTCCTTCACCAGATCAGCAAGCTTTAGAAGATCCTGGCTTCGCGGCTCCGCGTCTGCCGACAGCCCCATAATGGCATGCTGTGTCAATCCGTAATCACGGGCCAAGTAAGCAAATGCCTGATGGGATACCACGATCTCATGATTAGGCAGCTTGGTCAGCTCCGTGGAGAATTTATGATCCAGTGCCTTCAACCGTTCGGCAAGCTGGGTATAACGTTCTTCATAACCGTCCTTATGTGCAGGGTCCACGGACTGAAGACTTTCTTTGATATTCTCAGCCATAATAAGCGCTGACTTCGGACTTACCCAAGTGTGGGGGTCGGTGTGCAGGCTATCTGTATTTTCTTCCACCCCTGCTTCACTTTCTCCACCATGGTCATGTCCATCTTTTTCATCAGTCATAATATAGTCAATACCCTTGCTGACCTGAGTCGCTGTGACCTCACTGTCACTGTCCAGACTCTTCAGGAAATTTGGCACCCAGCCTTCCAGCCCGGCACCATTATACAGGAACAGCTGAGCTTTGGATGTATTGATAATATCCTGGCTTCGCGGTGTCCAATCATGCGGCTCTACGCCAACCGGCAGCAGATTGATGGCATTAATATCATCCCCGCCAATCTCACTGGCAAACTCATATATAGGATAAAAAGTAGTAATCACATTCACTTTACCTTCGACGATACTTCCGCTGCTCTTCGGACCACAGGCTGTAAGCAGCAAAAATACCAGCAAAGTCAGCGTAAGCAGCACGCCCCTGTGCAGGCTTTTGAATAACATTTGATTGATCGACTCCTCAAATCGTAAATTTTACTATTTGAATTATAATAGTAATCGTTACGATAAGTCAATAAACCACTTCGATTATATCCACACAAAAGAACACCTGCCGTCCTTCGCAGCAGGTGTTCCTTGCAATTAATCAACGATGTTCAGACGGGATCAATATAGCCGCCTATTTTACAATCGCACCGTTCGGCATACTGTCCGGCACGGTAGCAATGGTCAGCTGGTCGCCCTTGGAGGCAGCCAGAATCATCCCTTGAGACAGCTCACCCCGCAGCTTAACCGGCTTAAGGTTAACGATACAGATTACCTTACGTCCTACCAGCTCCTCCGGCGTATAGAACTTGGCAATCCCGGAGACGACCTGGCGCTGTTCATACCCGAGATCCAGCTGCAGCTTCAGCAGTTTATCAGCTTTCTTGACCGGCTCGGCGGCAATAACCTGGGCCACACGCAGTTCGGCTTTGGCGAAATCATCTATACCGATTTCTTCCTTGTGTTCCTCCTCCGGCTCGTCTGCTGCCGTTGATGCAGTTCCTGTATCAGGAGCTGGTGCAGCTTCGGCTTCTGCCGATTTGCCTGCGCCCATCGCTTCAGCGATGTAGGCCACTTCCTGTGCAACGTCCAGACGCGGGAAAATAGGATCACCCTTGGCCAGCTTGGTTCCGGCTGGAATGAGGCCAAAGGATTTACCGCTATCCCAGGTAGTCAGTTCACCCGGCTCAATGCCAAGCTGCTGCCAGATCTTTGCCGGTGCCTCAGTCAGGAACGGCTGCAGCAGGATTGAAGCTGTCCGCAGTCCTTCCACGAGATGTCTCATCACGGAAGCCAACTCGCCGCTGCGGCTCTCATCCTTCGCAAGCACCCAAGGCTGGGTCTCGTCAATATATTTATTCGTCCGGCTGATGAAAGCGCCAATCGCGGTGAGCGCTACGGAAAACTCCATTTTCTCCATAGCTTCTTCCACTTTGCCATAGGTAATCCGTGCTGCAGCTTCAAGCTCACTGTCAAAAGCCGTTACATTACCTGCATAAGCTGGAAGCACACCATCAAAATACTTCTCTACCATTGCCCCCGTACGATTCAGCAGATTACCGAGGTCATTGGCTAGGTCATAGTTGATGCGGTCGACGAAGCTTTCTGGAGTGAAGGTCCCATCCGAGCCGAACGGAACCTCGCGCAGAAGGTAGTAGCGCAGTGCATCCAGACCATAACGGTCAATCAGCGTCACAGGGTCCACCACGTTCCCCTTCGACTTTGACATTTTGCCGTCCTTCATCAGTAGCCAGCCATGTGCGAATACCTTCTTAGGCAGCGGCTCACCAAGAGCCATAAGGATGATCGGCCAGTATATGGTATGGAAACGTACAATCTCCTTACCTACAATGTGTACATCTGCAGGCCAGAACTGATCATACAGGCTCCGGTCCTCCGAGCCATATCCAAGAGCGGTAATATAGTTAGTCAGCGCATCGATCCACACATAGACCACATGCTTGTCATCACCTTTGACCTTGACTCCCCAATCAAACGTTGTCCGGGAAACAGCAAGATCCTCCAGACCCGGTTTGATGAAGTTGTTAATCATTTCATTCTTACGCGATTCCGGTAAAATAAACTCCGGATTCTCGTCATAGAACTGAAGCAGCCGGTCAGCATATTTACTCATCCGGAAGAAATAGCTTTCTTCCTTAACCAGTTCGACAGGATGTCCGCTGTCAGGGCTTTTCCCTCCAATTATATTACCATCTGCATCACGTTCGATGTCCACCAGCTGGGTCTCGGTGTAAAAGGTCTCATCCGAGATACAATACCAGCCCTCGTACTCCCCTTTGTAAATATCGCCTTGCTTCAGCAGACGGTCAAATATATCCGCCACCACTTTTTTATGACGCTCTTCAGTTGTACGGATAAAATCATCATTCGAGATGTCCAGCTTGCGCCACAGATCTTTGATGCCAGCAACGATCCCGTCAACAAACTCCTGGGGGGTCTTCCCGGCCTTGGCAGCCTTCTCTTCAATCTTCTGCCCGTGTTCATCCGTACCCGTCAGATAACGTACGGCATAGCCGCGCAACCGCTTGTAACGGGCCATGGCATCCCCAGCCACCGTTGAATAGGCATGACCGATATGCAATTTGTCACTCGGATAATAGATCGGGGTTGTCAGATAAAATGTTTTCTTGTCGCTCATTTCTTGTCATCCTTTCGTCATAAGCCTCAAACCTATAAATTCTTACATTTCAAACACAAAAAACTCCCGCCCCCATATGGGGCGAGAGGATTAACTCACGCGATACCACCCAAAATTCCCCGGCTCTTCGCAGAGCACAGGCTTCGCCAGTTCCCCTAAGGAACTGTCCATTATCGCTGGAACACGCCGTGACCTTACGCAGCCGCATTACACGGACTACTGCTCGCCCACAGTTCCTCCCGGACCATCTTCAACCTTCTCACCATACCGGCTTTCAGCACTTCCCGGCTCTCTGTCATGGTTGTCGCGATTTACTTATCCGTTCCTTGGAATTCATCGTATTATTCAAAATATACCCATGTCAAGCCAACATGTCAAGTTGTCTTAACCGATCCTCCACCAGTTCGTCGTTCATCCCTTGGAGGCACAGGATCAAGCCCTCCGGGATGAAAGGGATGACATCTGGCGATTCGCTTGGCTGCAAGCCAAGAACCTTTCACTGGACCATGGACTTCGACCGCTTCCAGTGCATAGGCTGAGCATGTAGGATAGAAACGGCAGGTAGCCGGTTTAATCGGTGAAATGAACTTCCGGTATACACGAATTGGAGCCTGAATCGTTCTGCGTCCTATATCCATATTCAGTGACCTTCTTTGCCGTGAACTGCAAGGGCCGTTTCCTCTTCACGGTTCTGTTCACAATCTTTGCAGTAACCGAACACCTCAAATTTATGCTTGACCACCCGGAACTGGTCGGGTGCATCCGTAAGATTCATCGGGCAGAAATTGATCGGGTAAGTCTTCATGCATTGAAGGCAAATCATATGGTGGTGATGATGATCCTGATTACAGCTGCCCTTGAACTTGACACCCTCCTCAAATACCACCTGCTCCAGTACCCCGAGCTCCTCCATGATCCGCAGATTGCGGTACACTGTATCGAAGCTGAGACCGCTGTATTTGCGGCCCATATGCTCATAAACATCCTTCGCGGATAAATATCCCGTAGTTTCGCCGAATAACTTGGCAAGCGTTTTGCGCTGATCGGTGATTCGCAGTCCCTGCCCCGACATGGTTTCCAGTATTTGATCTGTCGACAGCATTTGCTCATCTCCCATATCATGGTCTGTGTTTTGCACTCTCTTTATAATGCCCCAAAACAAAAGCCCCGTCAATAAAACCTCACATCTCATGACGCAAAAGGCCCGTGAGCCGTCCCCTTGCGGGAAATGCTCACGGGCCTTTTGAAGAATCTGTCCGGTTTATTTTTTAGCCGGAATAGGTGTAAAGACCAGGTTCACCGGAAGATTGCTGCCGGAAGCCACTGAGAATACTATATCCACTGGACCTGTATATTCGCCGGATCGATAGAGCACAGCGTTCATATCGGAGTTGGATAGATTCCCTTTGTTCGGCAGATTTACAATCGAACCGTTGATCATAATAGACCCCAGATAATTTCCTCCGCGCGGATTGAAGGTGATCAGTGTATTCTTCGCAACACTTTCAAGTCTGATTTTGTATAGAACCCCGAAGTTTCCTGAGTTCGAAGCTGCTGTTCCGCTCATCGGATCAACACCAATCAGATTCAGGTCGTTTTTGTTGTCACCAAGCACAAGTTTGGATTGTGTAGCCCCAATCTGATCGAAGACACTGATTACACGGGTGGATTCATCGTACGTTCCCCGGTTGTGTACGCCATCACGGTCCAGAAGAGGCAGCGTTGGCAACAGTGCTACCGGATCTTTGGTCTGTTCCACCATTACAACGTCATACTGCACTGTCAAATCACTGGACAGGTCAGCGCTTAGAGAGAGCACCTCACCAGGTTTCATGGCTGTTTTGCTAATATCAGTCATGATAGGTATACTTTGCCCCGGTTGGAGTGTAATCGACCCATAGCTGGAGTTATTGAGCATGGATTGGTAATATTTCTGGATTGAAATTTTGCCTGTGTATTCCGGTGATGTGGCCGGACCTGCTATCCCCAAATACTGGGTTGTGATTGTAGTAGGGTATAGGTTGTTGTTTGTTGCGATTACATACAGCTTCTGTCTTGTGGACATATTGTTCATGTGGTGAACCAGGAAACGGGTTAATCCAACCGAGGTCTCGCGGTACAACACACCCTCTGCGTTAACTGTCTCCGGACTATTGCTGCGAATTAGCTTATATCCCTCGGAAGACAGACTGTACTGCAGATTAGGCAATCCCGGAATCATTCCGCCGTCCATGGAGATGATGTCACCAGGAGCCGTGAACAGCTTTGCTACCTCATCTTGGGTGTACATCTGCTCGCTTGTAATATTGATAGTTTTCTCGAAAGTTCCGCTTAGGCCGTGTTTGTCTGTTACCTTGAGCTGGATCGAAACAGGTCCCGGGTTAAAATAGGCCAGTGCGCGGTTCGTCCACTCCACTGTCATTTCTTCGCCTTCCGGATCAAAACTAAGGTCAGTTAGGGTTACCGGCTCACCCATTTTGTATTCTTCCTTATCTGTAGAGAAATTGGCAACCGGCGGTTGGTTCGGCTGGAGGACTTGAATGGTTACGGAATAAGGATCACTCCATTGTCCGGAAGCGTCCATCACAGAATAAGTTACGGTATAATAGCCGGGCTGATCGTAAATATCCATTTTGTTACCGCCCCACTGCTCATTAACAATAGCAGTGCCGTTCGGCGAGGAACTTTTGGTTACATAATTCACTGTCGTTTGTCCGGCATAGATCTCTGTAGGCTGCACGGTAAATGAAGCCGTTGGTTTCGTGTTCAGGGTAAGAATGACACGTTTCCCCACATTATCTACACTATAAGGAATGGATAACGCACCGGTAATGGAGGTCAAAGGAATCATAAATGTGCCCTTGAACTGGTAGGCAGGCCCTTTCATGGTCACTTTGTTACCATTTACAGTGTAGATCTTGCTGTCTGTCTTAAAGCGCATGATGCTGTCGCCTTTGGTTACAATAACTTCCTTTGTCTTTGCATCATAAGTAAATTTAACGCCAACCATTTCTACCATGGCCCGAATCGAAACATAGGAGACGCCATACTTGACTGCCATCGGCTGATTGGCCAAATAGGGTGTACCATTCTTATACATTTTATTACTATTCATCATCAGTATAAGCTGGTTCGCACCAGTAGTCGGGATGATTTGTCCCCCTGTGTTGCCAAGGGGTGTAACAGTGGCTGGTGTTGCAGTCGCAGGAATTGCTGACTGCGTCGGCAGTGGTGTCGCCGAAGGGGCTACCGTTGCAATTGGTGTAGATGATGCAGAAGGCACCGGTGTCGGCGTCGGTGCAGATATTGGTGTTGGTGTCGGAGATACTGTTCCTGGAGTACCCAATGGGGGCAGCGGATCCGTAGCCTCGGGCTCTGACACCGTCACAGGGGCAGGAGTCGCCTCGGTTGCTTGAACTACTGTTCCTGATGTTGTCGAGGTGCTTACAGGGACGGCAAACGCCGGCACTGCTGCTGCAATCTGCGATATAGCCAGGACTGCAACTAACGATAGTTTTTTCAAATTCATGGTATGACTCCTTCTGCTCCTATTAGTAGTATATAAGGAAGGTAAGTCTCTCTCTGCATTCCTTATATTCTCCGCAAAACGCACTTGCCCTCCAAGGGAAGGCATGGTGTTTTTTGCCACGTTCATTTACAAAACATAGTATTAGACGCATGACATACTAAAAAGTTTCATTAAATGTAAAGAAAAGATTAAAAATGATTTCCATTTATTCACATGAACAAGTTGCAAAAAAAGAGACGCATACCTTACGAACAAGGTAGCCGCCTCTTCAAATAAATCCCCAGCTGTATATCATAAGCTTACGGGGTCTCCGACATTCTATGCTTATCACGGTATTCCTTGGGGGTCATGCCTGTATGTTTTTGGAATACTTTTGTAAAATAACGGCGCTCCTGATAACCAACTCCAGCACTGATTGCAGTAATACTCTTCTCACTGCTCGCCAGCATGAACTTCGCTGCCTCCATACGCTGCAGGGTTACATATTCTACAAATGTCATTGCAAACCGATTCTTGAAAAGAAGGCAGAAATAGCTGCTGCTGATGCCTATTCTATTCGCCACTTCCTCAATACCCAGATCATAATTCAGCCGCTCCATGATATACTGGACCGCCAGATTCATCAGCTGATCGGATGTTTTCCTGGCAGAATCCTCTGCCGGAGGTTGCTCCTGAAACAGTGGTATGCTGTTGTACAGCTTATCCTTGTATTGTTTGCTCCGGATACGCGTGCCCATTTCCCGTACCTTGTTGCCCAGCTCCTCATAATGAATCGGCTTGCAGATATATTCCTTCACACCTAGCCGGATGGCCTCCCGTGCATAATCAAATTCCTGATAGCCGCTAAGCAGCAGAACCTCACTGTCCAGTCCCATCTCCCGCAGCTTGCCAATGAACGTTAGCCCATCCATGACGGGCATACGGATATCACAGAGTACAAGATCAGGAGCCTGTTCCTCAGCGATGCGGAGCGCTTCCATCCCGCTGCGGGCCATGCCTGTGATCTCCATCCCCATCTCCTGCCATGGCAGTACACGACGCAGATTGCCCAGTATAGGAGCTTCATCGTCAACCAATAATACTTTTAGCATAGTGATCTTCTCCCTGCCCGTATTTAGGAATGACGCATTGGATGATGGTGCCTTCTCCAGGACTGGAACAGATGAAAATCCCATATCTGTCTCCATATTCGATTCGGATGCGGTCAGCTACACTGCGTACACCCAACCCGCGCCGCTCCAGATGAATACCATGCTCCGGTGTGTCCTCCGTGATGGATTCAGCAACCTCTCCTGATTCACTTACCATATACTGGAACATCGACAATTGGGCTGGACTCATTCCAATCCCGTTATCCTTAATCTGCAGGATTAGATTCCCCCGCTCCTCCCAGCCTTTCACACTAACCAAGCCCTTGTGTTCAATCCCCTCGAAGCCGTGCTGGATGCTGTTCTCGACAAGCGGCTGCAGGGTAAGCTTAAGAACGCCACAACCTAACAGCTCCTGGGGAATATCAATCTCATAATCAAATATATCCTCGAAGCGGAACTTCTGAATGTCCAAATAATTGCGCAGGTGCGTGACTTCCTCTTCCAGTGTAATTTCATCTCTATCCTGAATGCTGATGCGCAGAATACCGGCCAGCCTGTAGACCATCTCGCTTACCTTGCGGCCTTCATTCTGCACGGCGAGCACATTGATCGATTCCAGTGTATTGAACAGAAAATGCGGCTTGATCTGAGCCTGCAGCACCCGCATTTCAGCCTGGTTTTTGCGTTGCTGCTCCACATGCACCCTATTGAATAAGCTATTGATTTTGTCCATCAGATCATTGAAGCCCCGAGCAAGCAATGTCATCTCATCACTGCCCTTCTCCTCCACACGCGTCGTGAGATCCCCATCCTCAACCCGTCGCATAAACCGGACTATAACCGCAATACCACCCGTAATCCGGTTCATAAAAAACAGATTAAAAATGACCGCACCCAGCAGGCACAGGAAGATTACAACAACAAACCAACGGGCAAACACCGTGATTTCACGGGATAGGGAATCCCAAGAGGTAACGGAGACAAGACTCCATGGGTAATCCTTAAGATGATAGACCGAGAGAATACTTTTCTCTCCATCGAACTCTGTTCTGAAGCTCTGGAAACCTTTTTGAAAACTGAAGTTCTTCGTAGTTAAGGAATGTAAATCCCCGCCATCCAGTTTGCGGTCCGGATCGAACAGAATCATGCCATCGTCGTTCACCAGCATAAAGGAAACCTTTTGGTCACTATCCCCGATTTTGAGATTGCGGAAGATCGATTCGAATTCCCAGTTTTTGATCTGCACCACCAGAATACCGATGTTCTGAAAAAAACTTAGCTCCTTCACCAGCCGGATCTGCGTAAAAACAGGCTCCGTTCCGGTCAGTTCCGGGTATTCATGAGGCGCAATCCATTTGGGCACTCCATTCAGCTTCATGACTTCCTGATACAACTCACTTCCCTTGAACTTGTCGTAGGGGAGTGTACGGAAATTCTCCTTATTGAAAATAGAGACAATCTCGGAGCTCCCTTTCCCATTGAAATTGTAGAGAAAAGCATAGCTGATCGATGGATGATTGTACAAAAGACTGCGGAAGTTGCGCTGGCTGGCGTTCAGACTAAGCTGTTCGGCATCGGTCAAATCTTGTTTGGAAGGGTCCTCTGCGCTAAGTGCCATATGAAATACCGAGGTGGCGATTCCGTTATCGGTGACGTTGTCCATGTCCTTCAAGACACTGGATATACTGTAGCTGATTGCTTTGAGCGAATACTCGGATTGCTGGCTGTATTTCTTCTCAATTGAATTATAAGTCACAAAAAACATAATCATGCCAAGAATAAACAGAGGAATGATAATCAGGCCCAAAAACGCCGTAAATAACTTGTAGCGCAAATTCATTGGCTAGTGCCCCTGACTGTGAATAGGATTATCCTTTTACGCTGCCCGCTGTAACCCCTTCAATAATCTTCTCCTGCAAAATGGCGTAAATAATTACGACCGGAAGCACACTGTAGACAATGCCTGCGGACATCTGCGCATAGTTCATCTGATACTGATCACGGAATTGGACCATCCCCACCGGAAGCGTGCGCAGCTCGTCATTCGAAAGAAAATAATTGGCCAGCAAAAACTCATTCCAATTTCCCAGGAAATTAACAATGAATACTGTAACCATGGCGGGAACCGTCAAAGGTACAATAATTTTAGCAAAGATACCAGGTGCCTTCAAGCCATCCATTACAGCTGCTTCCTCAATTTCACTAGGCAGGGAGCGCATGAACGCAGCCAAAATGATAATGGTGAACGGAATCGCGTTGGCGATATAAGGAATGATCAGCGCCCAGTGGGTATTCAGGATGTGGAGCTTGCGGACAATGGTATAAATCGGCAGCATCAGCGCATTATTCGGAATTAACATTCCGATGAGCACCAGGGAAAAGAGTGTGGTATTCAACTTGCCATGACGCATCCGTGTAACCGCAAAAGCGAACATGGAAGCCAGCAGGATGGATACTACAGAAGAAAGCACAGAAATGTACAGGCTGTTAAAAAAGTACGTACTGATCTTGGCGTTTACCCAGGCTTCAACATAATTATTAAACTCAAATCCCTTCGGAATTCCAAAAGGATTCAGCGCTATCGCGTTATTATCCTTCTTCACCGATGAGAACAGTACGAACAAAAACGGAAACAACACCACTACAAGATAACCCAGCAATGCGATATGCGGAATGCTTTTTTTCAAGGTGCGCACCATTAGTATTCAATCCTTTCATTACGCCGGGCAAACAGCAGCTGATAAAGAGCCGTAACCACGAGCGTGAACATAAAGATCAGAATGGCAATGGTATTCCCATACCCGTATTTAAAGTTGGTGATGGCATACTTGATCATGTAGGTGGCCATTACCTCAGTTGAACCTGCCGGGCCACCCTTTGTCATAACGATAACGATATCCGCAGCTTTCATGGCTCCGGCAATAGATAGCATGATCACAACGGAGATAATTGGGACGATTAGCGGCAATGTAATGCGCGTAGCCCGCTGGAAACCCGTAGCACCGTCAATAGCCGCCGCCTCATCCAGTTCACGGGGAATTGATAGAATGGCTGCCAGCACCATTACAATGTAGAATCCGGTCCACTGCCAGGCATTGGTGATCAGAATGGACAGCATAGCAAAACGCTCATCTGACAGCCAATATACCGGTTCAATATGGACAACCCCCAGCAATTTATTGAATAGCCCGATATTGGGCTCATAGATGAACCCCCACAGAATACCAATTACCGCTGTTGACATAATGGAAGGCAAAAACACCGCTGTCTTGTAGAGTCCCTTCAGTCTTTTAACATTGGCAATCAGCAGAGAGAACAGAATAATGAGAGGTACCTGAATGAATACGGAAAACAATATAAACCATCCGTTATTCTTGACTGATACCCAGAAGCGATCATCGCCCAAGGCTTTTTTGAAATTACTTATTCCAGTATACTTAACGGTGTCTGAAACGCCGTTCCAACTAGTCATACTGTAGTACAACGAGCTGAATATTGGATAAATGAAGAACATCAAAAACAAGATTAACGCAGGCAAAATAAACAAGGTGAACACCAGCGGATTTCTGAGTGATTTATTCATGACTTTCCTCCGATTGCTTAAGAATCAAGGAGCTCTGGGCCGATTGTAAAAAATGCACCCTGGAGCAAGTACCAGGGCACATTCCATTCATCATTCCTTATTCCACTGCTGCGTTGGCTTCCTCTTGAACCTTTTGCAGAGCCTCGCCCATTTTTTCAGGTGTCGTCTGACCGCCGATCAGCTTTTGAATCTGAATATTGCTTATTTCGGTAGTTACATCTGCCTGTACCAGAGAGTCGAAGGCCGGAAAGGAAGATTCGGAGCTATTCAGAACAGCTACAATTTCACTCATCAGATCATCCGTGATATTTTTATTTAATACTGCCTGATCAATCTTCATCGCTGGCAGCACCCCGTCTTCAACCAATCCGCGCAGTTGCATTTCCTCATTGTACATATTTTTGATAAAAGACTTCACTGCCGCTAGCTGCCGTTCATCCTCACCAGCAGAAGCAGAGAACCCATAACCATTATTCACGTCACGCATCAATGCCGTCTGATCGCCGGCTCCTCCATCTACAGGCGGAATATTGAAGAAGCCAACCTTGCCAATTAATCCTTCACCGGATTGACCTGCCTTGAATACCGAGGATTTCCATGTGCCGTCATACATCAGAATCGCTTCACCGCTGGTGAACTGGGTAGTATATTCAGCATATTCGAAACCAAGCTCGCCTTTTTTGAAGTAACCTTTATCTTCCCATTCCTTATACTTGGCAAAACCCTTAATTACATTTGGATCACTCCATTTGGCTTCACCGGTAGCAAACTTAGCTGTAATATCCGGTCCGGCATAACGGGACCAGAGATGGTTAGCTAACATTAGTGGTACCCAGCCCGCCTTGGAAGCTCCCGCCAGCGGCACTTTGCCGTCGGCTTTGATATCTGCCAGCTGTTGTTCTAATTCTGCGAAAGTTGTAGGAGCCTTCCAGCCCTTGCTCGCATAATATTCTTTATTATAGAAGAAACCTTCACCTGAGCCACCGATCGGAAGCCCATATATTTTACCTTCATACGTAAAAGGATCAAGATTTGAGAATTTGTCTTTGATGCCCAGTTCTTCAAGGATCGGTGTGAGATCGAGCAATTTACCTTCTTTGGCATATATTTTAGAGTCAGGGCTACCGAAAAGGTCAAAAATCTCAGGCGGATTCCCCGCTGCCATTTCACCGCGCAGCTTTTCCTTACGGTTAACATCAGAGTCCACACCATCCAGCTTAAAAGTGAGTCCCGGTACTTCCGCCTGTACTTTCCCTACGACATCCTCCAGAATAGCCAAGCGTTTCTGTTTATCGGCACCTACCTGAGTATGACGAATGGTCATTTCAAAAGGTTCGCTGCTGGCCGGTTCCTCGGTAGCAGGCGCGTTCGTAGCATTCGTAGTATTGGTAGCGGCCGCATCATCTTTACTACCTGAAGAATTATTGTTGTTGCTGCAGCCAGCCATTATTGCCGAACTAACAAACAACAGGGACAATAGCAATGTTACACTTTTTTTCATTATGGGTGACCCTCCCTATGTTGATTTCCCTTACATTTCTTATTATAGAAAACATGTTTTGGAACTGTAAGGTTAAGATTCATCCACTATAGGGATAAAAACCTCTTATGTAAGCGAAACCATGATAATTCACATACAATACATGTCATGAAATATAACTTAAGATGAATACCTCACTCCAGTTCATTTTACACAAAAAAACCGTACCAACAGTAATTGCACTATTGGAACGGCTTTGATATGGCGAATCCTTAGACCAAGGCGGTTTGCTTGCGGCCTTCTTCAATCAAACGGTAGGCGCGTTGAACTTCTTCTTCTGTGGGTGAAGGTACTCCTTCAAGCTCATATGGTCTTCCAAGAACTTCCCATTTATAGATACCCATCTGATGATACGGGAGAATTTCGAATTTTTCGACACCATTCAATGTGCCGATAAAGCGTCCCAAATTGATCAAATCCTCTTCACGGTCATGAATACCCGGCACATAAACATGGCGAATCCACATCTTGCGGTTATGGTCAGACAGCCAGCGGGCCAGCTTCAGCGTACGTTCATTGGACTTTCCGGTAAGTTTGATATGCGCTTCATCATCAATATGCTTAAGATCAAGCAAGACCAGGTCCGTCTGTTCGAGCAAATCATTGATTTTGTCGCCTTCATTGTATCCGTTAGTATCAAGTGTGGTATGCAAATTCCAGCGTTTCTTCACTTCGGTGAACAGCTGCTTGACAAAATGTGCCTGCAAAGTCGGTTCACCGCCAGATACGGTCAAACCGCCACCGGAGGAGCGATAATAATTTAAGTAAGGCTCAATTTCGGCTAAAACCTCTTCAATACTCATTTCTCTGCCTTCATTCAGACCCCAAGTATCGGGATTGTGGCAGTATTGACATTTCAAGAGACAGCCCTGCATGAATAAGACAAAACGAATACCTGGCCCGTCAACGGTTCCGAAGGTTTCTAAGGAGTGTATATGTCCATTAGCCATATGATGTCATCCTTTCGAAAATTTAAAATTTTAATTAATTTTGAACAAGAGATTACCGCCCTTGAGACAAGGGCGGTATCACCTTGCAGCTATTTCACTGTATACCTAGAGCTCAAGCAAATGCTTGTATATTACATTGCACCATGGAATGTACGGTTGATAACATCCATTTGTTGTTCACGAGTCAGCTTGATGAAGTTAACAGCATAGCCGGATACGCGGATAGTCAATTGTGGATAGTTCTCTGGGTGCTCCATAGCATCCAGCAATTGTTCGCGGGCAAATACGTTAACGTTCAGGTGGTGACCTTTGCTTGCGAAGTATCCATCAAGCATCGATACCAGGTTGGATTTGCGTCCTTCTTCTTCTTTACCCAGTGCTTTTGGCACGATGGAGAAGGTGTTAGAGATACCATCCAAGCTATCTTCGTACGGCAGTTTAGCTACGGAACTCAAGGAAGCCAAAGCGCCTTTCTTATCACGTCCGTGCATTGGGTTAGCACCTGGAGCGAATGGTTCGCCTTTTTTACGTCCATCAGGAGTAGTACCAGTCTTTTTACCATACACTACGTTAGAAGTAATCGTCAGGATCGATTGAGTTGGCAGAGCATCACGGTAAGCGTGGTGTTTGCGGATCATCGTCATGAATGATTCAACCAGTTCAACTGCAATGTTATCAACGGAATCGTCGTTGTTACCATAGCAAGGGAATTCGCCTTCGATTTCGAAGTCGATCGCAATGCCTTCTTCGTTACGGATTGGTTTAACTTTAGCATATTTAATAGCGCTCAGGGAGTCAGTCGCAACGGACAGACCAGCAATACCACAAGCCATAGTCCGCAGGATATCACGGTCATGCAGAGCCATTTCAATACGTTCGTAAGAATATTTATCATGCATGTAGTGGATAACATTCAGAGTGTTCATGTAAGTCTTAGCCAACCACTCCATCATAGGTTTGAAGCGTTTCATTACTTCTTCATAATCCAGTACATCAGAAGTGATGCGTGGCAGTTCAGGACCTACCTGTACGCCGGACTTTTCATCCACACCACCGTTGATAGCATACAGCAAAGCTTTTGCCAGGTTGGCACGTGCTCCGAAGAACTGCATTTGCTTACCGATACGCATTGCAGATACGCAGCAAGCGATACCGTAGTCATCACCGTAGATTGGACGCATCAAATCGTCATTTTCATATTGAATTGAGCTAGTTTCGATGGAAACCTTAGCACAGTATTTTTTGAAGCCTTCTGGCAATTTTTCAGACCACAGTACAGTCAGGTTTGGTTCTGGAGCTGGTCCCAGGTTGTACAGGGTGTGCAGGAAACGGAAGCTGTTCTTAGTTACGCGGGTCGTTCCGTCTACAGACATACCACCAATAGACTCAGTAACCCAAGTTGGGTCTCCACTGAACAGTTCATTATAGTCAGGAGTACGCAAGAACTTAACGATACGAAGTTTCATGATGAAATGGTCAGTCAGTTCCTGTGCTTGTTCTTCAGTCAATGTTCCTTCTGCAAGGTCACGTTCTACATAGATATCAAGGAAAGAGGATACGCGTCCGAGGGACATTGCCGCACCGTTTTGTTCTTTGATAGCAGCCAGGTAACCGAAGTACACCCATTGGAAAGCTTCTTTAGCATTGTTTGCAGGTTTGGAAATATCCATTCCATGCATTTCAGCCATCTTCTTCAATTCGCCAAGTGCACGAATCTGCTCGGAAATTTCTTCACGAAGACGAATAACACTTTCAGTCATGGAATCAACTTCAAGGTTGTTAAGGTCTTGTTTCTTTTCTTTGATCAGGAAGTCAATACCGTAAAGAGCTACACGACGGTAGTCACCGATAATACGGCCACGGCCATAAGCATCAGGAAGACCAGTGATGATACCCGCTTTACGAACTGCTCTCATTTCAGAGGTATATGCATCAAATACGCCTTGGTTATGCGTTTTGCGGATGTTCGTAAACATTTCAACAATATTTTGCGGAAGCTCGAAGCCATAAGCTTTGGTGGCATCGATCATCATCTTAATTCCGCCAAACGGTTGAATTGAACGTTTAAAAGGCGCATCTGTCTGAACGCCAACAATTTGTTCTTTGTCTTTGTCAATATAACCAGGGTTGTGGGATACAATAGTGGATACAGTGTTAACGTCCACATCCAACACACCACCATTAGCAATTTCTTGCTTGGTCATTTCAGAAACGATTTTCCAAAGTTCAGTAGTATTGTAAGTAGGACCTGCAAGGAAATCTTCCTTGCCAAGATAAGGCTTGATGTTCTTCTCGATAAAATCATTAACGTTTACTTTTCTGGACCATTTGCCTTTTGCAAAACCGCGCCATCCAGACTTAACCTCTTGTACATCTTTTTCAATCACCGACATGCTAAATCCCTCCATTTATATTTAGTATATTTGTAGAGATCGCGGGCTTGAAGGTTAATCCCGTGTCTCGTGATCCCAAAAAGATCTGGTTGTTATAAAATTCACAATTGCATCTTCATAACAGGGACCGTTATTTATATAAACATTTTAGTTTATTTTCTGAAAAAGGACTGTGACAAATATCACTCTTTCGGTGATATTTGTCACTTCCATCCAGTCCCAGATTATCCTACAAACTCATTTTTTGATATACAACCGGCAATTAGTTATCGAATCTGCCGTAGAAAGCATTACGGTATACATCAGCAAGTTCACTAACCAGCGGCAGCTTAGGATTGGCAGTGGTGCATTGGTCTTCGAATGCACGGTCAGCCAAGTAGTCTACGCGGGATTCGAAATCCTTAGGATCGAAACCAAGTGCTTGGAACGACTCTTCAATGCCGAGTTTTTTGTTCATGTCGCGGATTGCATTGATCAGGCTTGTTACGCCTTCTTCAGTAGTGCGTGCTGGCAATCCCAGAATGCGTGCGATTTCGGCATAACGTTCGTCAGCTACAAAGTGCGAATATTTAGGGAACGAAGCGAACTTTGTAGGTTTTTTAGCGTTGTAGCGAATAACGTGCGGCATCAGAATGGCGTTGGTGCGGCCGTGAGCGGTGTGGTACTGTCCGCCCCATTTGTGCGCCAAGCTGTGGTTGATACCCAGGAATGCGTTGGCAAATGCCATACCAGCAAGCGTAGATGCGTTGTGCATTTTTTCGCGAGCAAGTTTGTCGCCTTGCAATGCTGATTTTTCAAGGTATTGGAACACCAATTGGATAGCTTTGATAGCCAGACCATCCGAATAATCACTTGCCATTACGGATACGTATGCTTCGATAGCGTGAGTCAATACGTCCATACCTGTATCAGCTACAGCTGTTTTTGGCAAGCTGTATACAAACTCAGGATCGATGATAGCTACGTCTGGTGTCAGCTCATAGTCAGCCAATGGATATTTCGTGTTATTTGCAGTTGTTTTGTCAGTGATAACCGCGAAAGAAGTTACTTCCGAACCAGTACCCGAAGTAGTTGGAATCGCTACAAATTTCGCTTTGTTACCAAGCTTAGGGAATTTGTATACGCGTTTGCGGATATCCATGAATTTCTGTTTCAAACCGTTAAAGTCAGCGTCTGGGTGTTCGTAGAACAACCACATGCCTTTGGCAGCATCCATTGGGGAACCGCCACCGAGTGCGATGATGCAGTCCGGTTGGAATCTGTTCATCATTGCAGTACCTTTTTCTACAGTAGTAGTCGATGGATCTGGTTCAACTTCCGAGAACACTTCGATCGCTACTGGAGTCTGGCGTTGACGCAGGTAATGCTCAACTCTTTCTACATAGCCCAGTTTAACCATCATTGGGTCAGTGATAATTGCTACCCGTGTGATGTCAGGCATTTTAGCCAGGTACTGAGTGGATCCTTTTTCGAAGTAAATTTTGTCAGGTACTTTAAACCATTGCATATTCACGGTACGACGGTTCACCCTTTTCACGTTGATCAGATTAATGGCAGTTACGTTCTGCGATACAGAGTTGCGGCCGTAAGATCCGCAGCCCAGAGTCAGTGAAGGGATATTCGTATTGTAGATATCGCCGATTGCGCCATGTGTGGAAGGCGAATTGACGAGAATACGTCCGGTTTGCAGACGGTGCGAGAACTTCATAATAACTTCTTCATTGTTGGAGTGAATGGCCGAGCTGTGACCCATACCGCCAAATTCAACAATCTGTGCTGCACGTTCGATACCCTGGTCTGCGTTTTTAACTTTGTAGCAAGCAAGAACCGGGCTCAATTTTTCAGCGGACAGCGGATATTTAGTACCTACACCTTCAAGTTCAGCAACCAGAATCTTAGTGCCGGCAGGAACTTGAATTCCGCACATTTCAGCAATTTTCACTGCGGATTGACCTACGATAGCAGGGTTTACTGCGCATTTTTCGACGTTCATTGCGCCGCTTGTCAGCTTGGCAGCTTCTTCTTTATTAACAAAGTAGCAGCCATTAGCGATCATTTTCTTTTTCACTTGGTCAAAAATTGCTTCTTCAATGATAACCGCTTGCTCGGAAGCACAGATCATACCATTGTCGAATGTTTTGGAAAGGATAATGTCGGTTACTGCCTGATCGATATCAGCACTCTTCTCAATGAAGGCAGGTACGTTACCAGGGCCTACGCCGAGAGCTGGTTTGCCACAGCTGTAAGCTGCTTTGACCATTGCCGAACCGCCTGTTGCCAGGATTAGTGCAACGTCCGGATTGTTCATCAGTGCGTTTGTTTTGTCCATTGTAGGAAGTTCGATCCATTGAATGCAGTTTTCAGGAGCACCAGCTTTTACAGCTGCGTCATGAAGAATCTTAGCTGCTGCAGCGCTACACTCTTGCGCAGATGGATGGAAACCGAATATAATAGGGTTACGTGTCTTAGCGGCGATCAATGCTTTAAACATCGTGGTGGATGTTGGGTTGGTTACCGGTGTGATACCCATTACGATTCCGACTGGTTCAGCAATCTTCTGGAAACTTTCGTATTGATTGTCTTCAACTACGCCTACTGTCTTATCATACTTAATGCCGTGCCAGATATATTCTGTTGCGAAGATGTTCTTCGTAATTTTGTCTTCGTAGACGCCGCGGCCTGTTTCTTCAACAGCCAGCTTTGCCAAGTACATATGCTTGTCGAGTCCTGCCAACGCCATTGCATGAACGATTGTGTTAACCTGCTCTTGATCCAGCTCCATGTAAGCCTCTTGAGCTTTCTTTGCTTTATCCACCAAAGCCTGAATATACTCTTCAGCGGTGGTTTGTTTCACTTGGGCGGCGACTTCGTTTTTAACTGCCATCTCCCTCGTCCTCCTGTCAATTTTTAGGTTGTTTTTCTCTACACATTTATCTTATCACATCCTTTACGGGTTGTATAGTGAAATCTTTCACAAAGTATAAAGTTTTTTTTGATTTGTTTTCAAAGCGCTTTCATTCGATCATATTAAGGTTATACTTACATATTATGTTTATAATCAGCGCTATTTTTGTCGTTTATGTGAACGTGAATTTTTTCACTTGACATATTTCACTGTAATACTGCTTTTCTTGTTGTTACTCCTCTATCTTATCTCTATCCATCTTCAGGGTTTCACCTCCGTTATGTACAGATCGTTGGTTCACCAGTCTGTCTTTGTGAAATTTATATTCTATAGTAAGGAACTGAGGTGAAAATAAAAAATAGAGACTGTCATCGGACAGTCCCCTCACAAGATTATCTAGCACAATATAATATTAGGATTCATTCGGGTCAGTTCTTGTTCAACAACTCTGTAACGATGATAGGCTATTGTGCAGCTTAGAGAGTTCTGGCTGCTCACAGGATCGAAATAAGCAACCTTGAAGGTCCTGTCTAGACATGCCACGTTAGCGATGTTGACCGCTGTTCCCCGATCTACGATGCTAAAAATGCATCCGGTGCTGTTAAGCGCGTTCACCCAGTACCGCAAGGGTCCCATGATGTAGTATACGCCTTCCCTCGTATGTACCAGGATAGACTGTGATTCGTTGGAATTGCATTTAAGAAACAGGATGTGTTCGAAGTAAACAGCGATGATCCCGGTAGATCCGTCAGCGGTTGCGGTAACGGATAACGTTCGCAATGGAATCAACCTGCCTTCTTATTTATTTTTTTAACAGTTCAGCGGGAATATTGCCTTTGAAAAAAAACAAAAAGCTGTTTGTGCTTACAGCAGCACTTGCAACCTTGGTCAGTACATTTGCAACCAGATTCATGATCTCACCACCTTTCCCAGCACCAGTGTAATGCTCTGGGCCAAAAAGCTGAACGCCAGAGCAGGTGACAATATCAGAAAGTTGAAGGCGACAAGCACTATCGCTGCCAGCTTCATATATGGATAGTATTTGGAGGGTATCGTTGATTGCTGGCTAATACCGACCGGTGCAAAAATACAGATGATAATGATAGCTGCTGCTGTTGCCGTAATAATCCAAAACTGCCCCAGTGAAAGAAGCGAAATACCTGTAAAAAGCAAGGTGGAAGCTATAGCGCATCGTAGATTGGATCTCAGATGCATACCTCCGGTCAACTGGCGAAGAATAGCAAACGAGATCAGTGTAATAACCACATCTACCGTCCGTCCGTTATATAGGGATATGCCCAGTGTCGCTGCGACAATAAATAACAGGTTGAGCATCATGGAAATGGCAAATGTAAAAACTTCAACAGAAGAAGGATGATCTGGTACAGAGCGTTTTAAAGTTACAGCCATTCTTGCCGCAAGCATTTCAATCATTCATTTTCTCCTTTTTCATGGAATAGTACATTAAGAATACAAAAGCGCTGGGAAAAAAAAGAAGACACCAGCTAGTCTCATTTTTGTACATAATGAGTGAAAACAGCAGTAAAAATAGCAAAATCCATCCAATCATTAGTACAACCTCCCAACGGGAGCGTAGCTTTTCAAAATCAAATGTAAACCCTATGCCGAATTTATAAAGAAACCATGCTAGAGCCATACTGACAAAGCCGGATATGAATTGCCCATAATATTCATTAAGCAATGAAGTTTGTGAATGAGAAATAGAGCCAAATAGGAAGAGGATCAAAGTAAGCTGGATCATACTAAAGGCAAGATAGCCGGATATCACTATAATCGATGACCAGATAAGAGGTACTTTAATGATCGCAGTCAGCAAAAAGATAAAAATCAGCATGTTTACCAGCGGTACCAGATAGCCTATATCAAAATTATTCCTAAGTACAAAGCTCTCGAGGTTCATCAGCAAAATTGTAAATAGTGCAGGCCATATATAATCCGTCGGCCTTAACCTGAAGAACGACATCATCATGGCAAAAATCCCAACCCCCTCAATAGTCGAGAAGAATATAAATCCCGCCGGACCCCATGACAAAAAGCATCACCGCCTTGCAATTTATCGCCTTTTATTTTCCATTATATTGAATTTTATCCCATTAGTATAGTTAATTTTTGGAAATCACAAAGTATAGAACCAAAATAAAAAAGCCTTCCATAGAACCGCATCGGCCCATGAAAAGCTTCTTCTGTTAAAACTATTTGCAATACCCTTGTAAATCCAGCCAGGAGGCACATGCCTTCGTCCAGCTTCGGGTATGAGGCTCATCGCCTGCCAGACCAAGCCCATGTTCTCCATGCGCATATATATGAAGATCGAACGGAATATGATGACGGCTTAACGCTGCGGCAAATCGGAGGCTGTTCTCCACCGGCACTGCCTCATCGTCCGAGGTATGCCACAAGAACGCTGGCGGTGTTGCTGCCGTTACCTGAAGCTCACTGCTGAGCCGTTCTTCAAGCTCCGGATCAGGATGGCTTCCCAACTGATTTTCTTTTGAACCTTGGTGAGTAACACCTTCAGCCATAGATATTACCGGATAACACAAGATCAGCAGATCAGGGCGGCAGGACTGTCGTTCCATAGGGTCTATAGCATCTTCATCACCTTTATCGAATAATACACCAGCAGCAGAAGCTAAATGTCCCCCTGCCGAAAATCCCAGAATGCCCAATCTGCCAGAATCAATTCCGAACTCGTCTGCATGGTGCCGGATCATCCGGAGCGCGCGCTGTGCATCCAGTAATGCATGTGGATAACCATAAGGTGCTACACGGTAACGCAGCACAAAGGCTGATATTCCCAGCGAGTTCAACCATTCTGCAACCGGCCCGCCTTCATGGTCCGCCCGCATAGCATAGGCCCCGCCCGGACAGACGATCACAGCAGCATTCTTATCACCTTCCACCAGATAAGGCGTAATCGCCGGACAATCCTCATCACTTGTTCCCTGTGCCCCTGGTGCCCCCTCAGGCCATAATAATAAAGTCTCCATACTCATCCCTCAAGCTTTCCTCATTATGATAGAATCATTCAGGAAATCGCTTTCTTTCCCTGCAACAAGTCTATCAAGGTCTTACCATTCATGCAATCCTGGGGTTGATCCTAAAAAATCAATGTTCGCTAAAAAAGAAAATAACAGCAGCACCCATTATCTGTCCATAATAGGTGACTACTGCTATAATAGTGAGTGATTAATGCTTTTGATCCCTATTTCAGCTCAAAAGAATATTAAATCTCACACCTTTGAAGTGAAAATTATCACAATGTTAAAAAATCGACACTTTTTAACGAAAATTATCACCCATAAAGAGGAATTTCAAGGTATAATTAATTTAAAATTTACTGAAAAACTGAGGGAATAAAGGGGATATCGATTATGATAAAGGAACATTATAATGTTATCGAGGCCCACGGCAATACAAACTGTTTCTCCGAACAGAACTTTAACCGGCTTCTGGTTACAATGAAAGAGCGTATGGTACCTGAGGGCTCTCATTTGTTCTGGGAAGGTGACTACTCGGATAAATTGTTTTATATCAAACGTGGACGTGTGAAGCTTACCAAATCTACTGACGAAGGCAAAGAACTCATTCTGTATATGTATCAGGCAGGGGATATGGTAGGTCAGGCAGATCCTTTCTTCAGCACCAAGCACAGCTTCACCGCTGAAGTGATTGAAGAAAGCGAAGTTGGCGTTATCGAGCAGAAGGATCTGGAGATTCTTATCTGCCAGCATTGTGATTTTGCCATCGACTTTATGAAATGGATGGGTATCCATCACCGTCTCACACAGACGAAATTCCGTGATCTGATGATGTACGGCAAGCCTGGCGCACTCTGCTCCACCCTGATTCGACTGGGCAATACCTATGGCGAGAAGACCGGGGACAGCATTCTGATCAACAAAAAAATTACGCATACGGATCTCTCCAACATGATCGGCGCAACCCGTGAGAGCGTCAACCGGATGCTGAGCGATCTGCGTAAAAAAGATGCTGTGGAATATGAGAATGGCATGATTGTGATTAAGGATCTGTCGATGCTTCAAGACATCTGCCACTGTGAATTGTGTCCTAACGAAATTTGCCGCATTTAATTTCCTAATACTAATACCCTCTATTCACCTCAATGAATCATATATGACCCGGAGAATTCGCATAAATTAATAGAGTGGTCAAAGACGCCCTGTCCGGCGTCTTTTTTTCTTACCAGGGCAGTTTCCCGCTATTCATACAAATTTCGTGCCAGGTTCATTTAATTCACTCATGCAAAAAAGCCCTGCAGTCATTGACCACAGGGCTCTCTAAGAATCTAGCTGACTTGCTTTTTCGTCTTATTAATAACACCAGTCCGTGCAGCCCGCACCGGGGAGATCATCCAGTACGCCATGCCGACAAACACACCGCCGCCGATAATATTACCCAAGGTAACTGGAATCATGTTGTGCATCCATCCGGCTAGGGTGATGGTCTCTGGGTGGTTAGGCAGGAGCAGGGCTACGCTCAGCAGCGTCATATTCGCAACACTATGCTCATAGCCACTTGCTATGAATGCGAACAAACACCACCAGATCAGCACTAGCTTAGCTGTCTCACTTTTGGCACGGGAGGACATCCACAGTGCCAGACAGACTAGCCAGTTACAGAGAATACCGCGGAAAAACAGCTCAGAGAACGGCAGGCTCATTTTTTTAGCCGCTGCTGTAAAAATCAGATGTTCAGCCGGAGCGGCTGAAAATAATCCTGTCCCCCGGATCAGCAATGCCAGAATCACCGCACCGGCAACATTCCCGATAAATACGAGAACCCAATTCTTAACCGTATCCCATACACTGGTTCTTCCCGCAAGTGTGCTTACAGTGAAAAACATATTGTTCCCGGTGAACAGCTCCGAGCCCGCGAAGACTACCAGTGTCAGGGCTATCCCGAAGGACATACCCATAATCAGCGGCTGAAAAGGAGATTTCACTGCTGCCAGTGGCGCCCCGAGCGAAAAAATCAGAATAATACCAATGCCTACATAGGCTCCAGCCAGCAATGCGGCAAGAAAGTATTTCGGCAGACTTTCATTCATCTTATCCCGTTTGGATACTGCCGTCTCTACGATATTCTCTACACTTTGCGTAAACACACGTCCACCCCGCCATTCTCCAAATAATTATTTATTCATCCAATATATTTACAGGCTGACCTTTACAATACCGCCGTCCAGTAGAACCGGATAGACCTTCACCTGACCATGGTCTGGGGCTTGCACTTCGCCGCTTCGCAGGTCAATTTTCCAGTCATACAATGGATCGTACAGATAGTAGCCGGAGACGATCCCTTCAGCCAGCGGACCGCCTTTGGGATGCGGACTGCGATTCTCCAGGGCATAAACGGCCCCATCCGAGGTACGGAAAATGGCTAATTCAATCTCACCGGTGGTAACAACCCGGCCGATCTGCAGCAGGAACTCTTCCACCGTGCCTACAGCATATTCTTGTGTAGTGGTTTGCATTAAGCTCTCTCCTCTCATAGTGGGTATAGGTCAGACTCTTGCCTGCTCAAAAAGTGCGGTACGTGTCTCCTGGTCATCCAACATTTTTTTCCAGGGATCCGAAACCTGTGCCAGGGCAAAATCTATACGTGCAGCAAGCTCTTTACGTTGCTCTTCGTTCTCCAGAATCACCTTCTGAATCTGCTCAAGTCCCATGCGTTCCACCCACTCGGAAGTCCGTTCCAGGTAGTTGCCGGTTTCACGGTAATACTGCATGACTGCGGAGCAGACCTCTACCAGTTCCTCATCAGTTTTCACCTTGCAGAAGGCGTCAGCAATACGCGGCTTGATTCCGCCGTTACCGCCAATGAAGATCTCCCATCCTCCATCGTTACCGACGATGCCGATATCCTTTGTGCAGGATTCTGCACAGTTGCGCGGGCAGCCGTTGACTGCCATTTTGAACTTGGCTGGAAAATCAAGGCGCTCGTATTTGCGTTCAAGCATTGCTCCCATTCCCATCGAATCCTGTGTGCCAAAACGGCAGAACTGCGAGCCTACACAGGTCTTCACGGTACGCAGGGATTTTGCGTAGGCATAGCCGGATGGCATGTCCAGCTCCTCCCACACCTTGGGCACATCTTCTTTTTTGATGCCGATTAAGTCCAGACGCTGTCCGCCGGTGACCTTCACAACCTTAACATCATATTTCAAAGAGACATCAGCTATCCGTTTCAGATCCTCCGGTGTCGTAACACCGCCATACATACGAGGTACAACTGTAAAGGTACCATCTTTCTGGATGTTCGCACTCATCCGTTCGTTGACAAAACGGGATTCCTTCTCATCCTCATGAGTGTCAGGATAGATCATGCCAAGATAATAGTTCACTGCCGGACGACATTTGGAGCAGCCTTCGGCTTGCTTCCAGTCCAGTACATTCATGACTTCTTTGGTTGTCTTCAGCCCTTTAGAGGTGATTTCGGCTACGATCTCGTCCCTGCTCAGGGTGGTGCAGCCGCAGATTCCCTGCTTGGCGCTCTGCTGGAAGCTGTCCCCAAGGACAAATTGCAGGATTTGTTCCACTACAGGTTTACAGCCGCCGCAGGAACGGGTAGCCCCGGTGCAGGCCTTGATCTCATCCACAGTGGTGAATCCATTCTCCGTTACGGCATCGACAATGGCTTTTTTAGTCACACCGTTACAGCCGCAGACGATCTCTTCATCGGCCATCGTTTCCACCGACAAGCCCTTTTTGGCTCCGCCTCCACCGCAGCAACCAGTACCCATAACTTCGCCGTAGATCTCATCCGTCATTTCCGAACCCTGCTTCACCAGCTTCTGCAGATTGGCTGATTCCGTGACATCGCCGAAGAGTACGGCCCCAACAATGGTATTATTCTTGAGCAGAATCTTCTTGTAGGTCCGTTTCCATTCATCTTTGGAAGAGATGACGGTATGTTCTGGAGTTTCCGTGAACTCACCGGCAGAGAAGACATCCACTCCGGAAATTTTCAGCTTGGTGGCTACGACAGAACCTTCATACGGCTGAGTCGGCACATTGCACAGATGTTTGGCCAGCACCATCCCCTGCTCGAACAGCGGTGCTACCAGACCGTAACAGGTCCCTCTGTGTTCCGTACATTCACCAACGGAATATACACCTGGCATCGAGGTTTGCAGATAATCATCGACAACAATCCCGCGATTCACCGTAATACCGCTTTCTTTGGCAAGCTGAGTATTCGGCTTAATTCCTACTGCCATCACTACAAAATCTGCCGCCAGCTCTGTTCCGTCACTGAAGCGTAATCCGTTCACACGTTCTTCTCCGGTCAGCTCTACAGTCTGCTTACCCATAGCAAACTTCACACCCTGACGGGCCAGTTCCGCCTGAAGCATGGAGGAAGCTGTATGATCCAGCTGACGCTCCATCAGATCCTCCAGCAAATGTACAACCGTAACATCCATACCGAGATTCACAAGTCCCTTAGCCGCTTCCAGTCCCAGGAGTCCGCCCCCGATAACCGCTGCCGTACGGTACTGCTTCGCTGCTGCAAGCATCGCATCGCAATCCGCGATATCGCGGAAGCCGACTACACCTTCCTTGTCGCTTCCCGGTACAGGTAGAATGAACGAGTTCGAGCCTGTGGCGATTATGGCTTTGTCATAGGCAACTGACAGCCCATTATCCGTGATAATCTGCCGGGATGCTTCATCAATACGGATAACAGTAGTTCCTGTATGCAAAGTAATATGATGATCCGCGTACCACTGGCGGTCATTCAGGACAATATCCTCCATCGTCTTGCTGCCTTCCAGAACATATGACAGCATAATGCGATTGTAATTGGGATGTGGCTCACTTCCGAATACAGTAATATCATAAGCGCCGCCAAGCTTCAAAATCTGCTCGATTGTGCCTACCCCTGCCATACCGTTACCTATGAGTACTAGTTTTTCTCTCTCCACTGTCACTGTAATGACCTCCTTCAAGCTCTGAACTTCCTCACAACATACTTTATAGTGAAATTATACTGTTTAAATTTGAAAGGGATTTGTGATTGTAATCACATTATTTGTGAAGTATTTCACATAATTTCTTAACTGCTTCCCCATACGTTTGGATACAAAAAAATCGCCATTTCCCCTATGTCGTAAAACTAGGGAAAATGGCGAAGTGATCTTAAATTTAACGCAGTACCAGCTCAACCTCCAGAGTATCCTGGGGTCTAAGCTTCATATCAATCCCGGTGTCCAGCAATTGCTTCCCATTAACCTTCAGCGTCCATGCCTCCTTACTGAGCGGCTTGTACTCCATGATGCTGATTATTGTTTTATTGTCCTCGGAGAGCTGTACCATTCCGCTGGTCTGCAGCACACCCCGGACAGACAACTCTCTGGAATAAGGCAGCACGTAAGAATGCGTCATCTGTGGCTGCTCACTGCCACCGTTCACCGTGAAAATAACCGGCTGCAGCTCGGCCCCGCTTGCTGCTGGGATTGCTTCAGCAACAATGCTATCCACGCGGTCAACGCGGGTGTTCCAATCCGTTATTTTTTTGCCGTTCAATTCAATCTCCCAGACCCATTCCGGGCTTAAAGATACTTTGTTGACTGCCAGGATATTGTAGCCGTCATCCGCAAAGGTGACTACCCCACTTCTCTTAAACAGTTCAATAAGCGTCAATCCTTCTGTATAGGCCTCGCTTAGCTGCCTGCCCGAGCTTGAGGCAAGCTCACTGTTGCCGACCAGAACCGAAAGCGCCGGTCCGGCATTACCGGTTCCTGCATTGCTGCCATCGGTCTGGGACTCCAGAACTGAAGAGCAACTGCTCAAAGCTGCCATGATCATCATTCCCAGCAAAATACGCCACACCCACTTCGCGGACATTCCCGGCACCGCCTTCTCCCGCCAGCTTCCAGCCTTCTACTGCTGCTCAGACAGGTCTTGATTATGTACATAGTCTTTTTAAGAATAACGTAAATGGGTGCGGTTCTCAAATATTCCTGGTCCCAGCCCATAAAAAAAGTCCCCGAAGGGACTTGTAAAACCGATAATCCTCTATTGGTAACGCAGGAAGAGAATGTTGTTCTCCAGATGCACGTGCTCAAAGGTCATTCCCTCCAGCTCCTCAAGCCGGGCATAAGTGAGACGGTAGGTGGTGCAGGCATGCTCCGGCGGGGTGAAGTCCCCAGTAACTCTCCGCAACTCGCGCAAAATGTTTCCCGCCCCGTCATGCTCTTCTTCCAGTGAATGCAGAAGTCCGCGCAGTTCAGTCAACCCTTCTTCGCTTGGATTCTTATCATAGGCCAGCATTTTGGGGAATTCGCTCTCTTCTTCCTTAGCTGTGTGCTCCAGCAATTCTTCACGCAGCGTATGGAATAAGCGGTAAACCTCAGCCAGGTGCGGAGAATCTTCACCATGAACGCGGAAGACCTTCGTTACATTCTGGGCGATAAGCGGTAACTCTTCGCGCAAATATCTGTGATGCTTGTTAATAATATAATCTACCAGTTCTTCCGAAGACGCTTCATTCCAGGCCGTATCTTCTTCAAGCACCGGATGTTCGGCATATAGTTTGTTCAGATCCTGAATAACTGCATCCGTATCCAGTCCTTTTTCGGCAGCTACCTCTGCCAATGGTTTCGCGCCTCCGCAGCAAAAGTCAATCCGCTGTGCCTTAAAGTAATCGGCTGATTTGGGGAATTGCAGGACGATATCTCTCACCATGGCTTCACCGGTGAAATGAATGGATGGATCTGTCATTGTATTGTTAAATTGTTTGGCCGTCATAAGGGGCCCTCCCTTGGGTTGTTGGTATAGGTTTCTTGTACCTCTATACCTTAACGCCAGCAGGGGAGACAGTTTGTGATTGTACGCACTGAATATAAAAAATTTTAATGAACTGGTGGAACTAGGAATGCCTACAGTACATACAGTCCGTAAGGGCCCAAAGGAAGGACAGTAGAATCATTGCACCGTGGCCCGCATATACGTCCGCTTGCCCTGCGCATCCTTCAGATATGGTCCCAGCCCCGCAAAACGTGAGTGGTCCACATAGACCCCAGTCATCCACCGTCCTTCAGTCAGGCCTCCATTCCACTGGAGCACCAAATCGGGAGCGGCGATCCATTCCTGATACACCCGGATATTTGACTCCTGGTATACTTTGCAGCGTTTGCCATTCTGGACCAGAGGATGATTGCTTAGATAAGTCGGTACGAAGTACGTGGAGATCGTATCCAGATCCGCCTCATCCAGAAAAGAATCCTCACCCAAATAGGGCTGGAAGAGTAGCGTACTTTCATACATCGACCAGATCACTGCCTGCAGCACCATACTTTGGCGGATGCCATTATGGAAGGTAAACCTGCGGGGATTGCCAGATGATAGAATAGCCGGACCAGCTGAGGGCTCAAGACAATGGCGCTCACAGCCGATACATTTCCAGCCAGCTGGGCTTTGTATCCACTTTTGAAAAACACTTCCGCTATCGTTATCCCCCTTGTATAAAGAGGAGATGATGTCATAAGGTACCCCAATCCATGCGTTCCACAAGGTATCGGGAAGATGGCCGTGAAGCATGAACAACACTTTGTCGTAAATAAGCTGCACTCTGATCGAAGCACTCTCCAATTCGGCGACATCTTTTTTTCCATAGGTTATTTCCCGGGAAAACAAGGTGGTTGTCATCTTCCTCGCCTCCTAAAAATTGTTTTAACATAGCTTCCTGAATTCACTTCGGACAAAAACTCACATCGAAAGCATATTCTTTATTTTGTTAGCGTTACCATAATTATAGAAATCGCTAGGCAAAATACAGCAATGGCAAGGGGAGGGGCAGCAACTTTTTTCTATTATATTATATTCTGCCGCCTTACGTGCAATTTATTTGCAATTTAAAATGAAAAAGCCCCTCTCTCCATCAGGAAAAAGGGGCAGCTACAGGGTGTAAGGGCAGGGTCTACTCGACCCAGCTCTCCGCCCAAGACTGAATCTGCTGCATGACCGGCTCCAGCGCACGGCCTTTGGTTGTCAGTTCATACTCGATGCGTACGGGTGTTTCCGGGTACACATGGCGTACCAGAATCCCTTCACACTCCAGGTCCTTCATTCGTTCGGACAACATCTTATCGCTCATTGACGGGATCAAACCGGAAATATCTTTGAAACGCTTGGGTCCGCTCATCAATGTCTGAATAATAAGTCCATTCCAACGTTTACCTAAGAATGAGAAGGCCGATTCGAATCGAGGGCACATCGTCAGCTGATGTTCTTCCATTATTCTCACCTCTCACTATTAAAACTTACAATAAGTTAGTATATATAATTTTAACACATTTATAACACATTGAACATCGTTTGGCAAAAAAAAGTTCATTCGCCCGTATCTTGCTGCGGTTTCCTGCTGGCTATAGCCTCAGTCACCACATAAGCAAGGTCATCATTGCTATATAAAGACAGGACTCCAAGCACCGTATCGTCGGAGATAAAGCCAGCTTCATCCATAGGTACAGTCAGTGACAGCGCGTGGCTTAGTGCTGCATTCCCTTCTTGCTGCGGATAAGCCTGAAGATACAGCGCATGCGGGTCCAGCTTGTTATTCACACACCATTGGGCAAAAACCAGGATCATCATTTCTTCATCCCGCTTGTAGCTCTCTATGATCTGCTCTTCCGTTGATTTGCGGTAATCCTCCATGTGGTTCCTCCTTTCTACTCCATAGTCAGTCGGTAAGCTTCGCCGCCAGCTCATGACTGGACAGGAGCGCTGATGCCGCAATGCCGCATTGCTCGGGTGTGTCCAAGCTGCTCAAAAAATGATTCACCACACCGCTAAATCCACGCCGCTCCAGCACTGTATCCCAGCTTCCAAAATTCTGCGTACGCGGCAATGTGCCTTTCTCATATAAGGTTGCCCGTTCCATGTCCACAACTTCCACAGATCTGCCGTTACCGTGCAGTTCCAGCTTCTCCATATCTGCCCCGGCTTCACGCACCATGCTGTACATTCCGGTCACACCGTTATTCCAGCCCAGAATCCCAGAGGCTTGAAGTAGCCGTCCAGATTCGTCGGACTGCAGATGGCCCCGCAGCAGTTCGGCATCCCCGCCGCATAACCAGAGCAGCAGATCCAGCATATGGATCAGATCATCATGAACGGTCTCACGGCTGCTGCCGGCTTGCAGCTTGGTCCGGTGCTTGAAGGCGTGACAAGCGCTGATGCCGCCTGCTTTCTCCAGCCAGGCTTTGGCCGCCGTATACATCGGTGCGTAGCGCCGGTTGAACCCTACGCCCAGCAGCAATCCCTGATCTTCGGCAAATCCGGCCATCCGCCGGGATTCCTCCAGATCATAGGACAGCGGCTTGTCCACATACACCGAAACTCCATGACTCAAGCATTTCATTACAATATCATAATGCGTAGGGGTAGGGCTATGCACAAATACTACATCCGGCTCCCACGACAAAAGCTCATTCAGATCCGTAGTGCCTCTAGGGAACCGGTAGGAATGAACTGCTCCCTGTACGGTGGCCGGCGAATGGCTAAGCACACCGACTACCTCCGCATGATCATGACGGGAAAGCAGAGGCAGATAGACTTTTCGGGCGATATCACCGAGGCCAACCAGCGCCACTCTTTTGCGTTCTGTACTTTTCATAGGCGTATCTCCCTTGGCTGTAAGGTTTTCCTTTTCCTTTTAGACGTATTATATCGTGACAAGTCGCGGTGACCAATGATCTTTGCTTCATTAAATACTAATTATTCAGTATGATGAGAGGAATGAACGGAAGAAAGGGCATAATAGAATGAGAAAATGGCTGACTGTACTGCTGTATGTTTCGGGAATATTCCTTACGTTTATCTACAGATATGACATTCTGGCCTGGCTAAGGCAGGATCATAATCTGTTATTGGGCTTTGGTGCCGCTACTGTGCTGGCAATGTTCCCCCCGGTGCCTTATAAGCTGATTATTGGAATTTACGGGTATGCCTATGGAAGTCTGACTGCGGCCGTGATGTGCTGGAGTGCCTCTACTCTGGCAGGAGCGATCATCTACGGTATTGTTCAATATATGTTCCAGGAAAAGGCCAGAACCTATTTGGCCTCAGTACCTGCCCTGGATAAATTCACAGCTGCCGTACAGCGCCGGCCTTTTGCAGCGGTGGTGCTGGCCCGGCTGGCACCTGTCGTTCCGCAGATGGGGGTAAATATCTATGCCGGCGCTGCCGGGCTACCCTTTTGGAGCTATCTGGCAGCATCCGGACTTGGCAAAATCCCTGCAATTGCTTTATACGCTTTTCTCGGCGGACAGATGCTCCAGCATCCGCGAAGTGCGTGGATAGCTATACTGGCATATGTGGCTGTACTGGCGTTAGCCATTTTATCGCTGCGCCCACGATCCTTCAGTTCGAAGAAAGACTGAGCCGCCAGCTGGCAGGCGGTTCTTTTTTGTTTTATAATTACATTGTGATCTATTTAATTGCAATCTATGAATGGAGGGATATACATGAGTGATGTTCAATCTGACAATATAAGCAGTAAAACTGAAAAAGCCACGTTTGCCGGGGGCTGTTTCTGGTGCATGGTATCTCCTTTTGAAGATCTGCCAGGGATTGTTGAGATCGTCTCAGGTTATACGGGCGGACATACGGTTAACCCGACCTATGAAGAGGTTTGTTCGGAAACCACAGGACATGTTGAAGCGGTCCAGATTACATTTCAACCCGATATTTTTCCATACACCAAACTGCTGGAGCTGTTCTGGCAGCAGATTGACCCTACGGACGCAGGGGGGCAATTCTATGACCGGGGCACTTCATACGGAACTGCCATTTTCACCCATTCCGAAGAGCAGCGGGAACAGGCTGAGGCTTCCAAGGCGGAACTGCAGGCTAGCGGACGTTTCTCTGCTCCCATTGTGACGCCGATTCTTCCGGCCAAGCCTTTTTATCGGGCTGAAGAGTACCATCAAGGGTATCACCATAAGAATCCTGGTCACTATAAGCGTTACCGCAAAGGCTCCGGCCGTGATGCTTTTATCGAGGACCACTGGAAGCACAAGGAAGAGAAGCAGAGCCTCAAGGAACGTCTGACTCCGCTACAATATGAAGTGACCCAAAACAATGCAACCGAATCCCCTTTCCGCAACGAATTCTGGGATCATCACGGGGATGGCATCTATGTAGACATCGTATCCGGTGAACCGCTGTTCAGCTCCCGGGATAAATTCGACTCCGACTGCGGCTGGCCCAGCTTCACCCGTCCGATCCGTGACTATTCAGTCAAAGAGAAAACAGATCTCAGTCATCTGATGATCCGCACCGAGGTTCGCAGCAAAACAGCCGATTCCCATCTGGGACATGTATTTAATGACGGCCCCGGACCAAGTGGTCTGCGCTACTGCATTAATTCAGCGGCCCTGCGTTTTGTTCCGAAAGAAGATTTGGAAAAAGAAGGCTACGGCGAATATCGTGTACTGTTCCAGCATGCTTAAATAGCGGTGGTAATGTCCGCACAGCTTCATATCAACATCACAAAGCCTCCAAACCCGCGAACAGCGGTGTTGGAGGCTTTATTTTCTTCTACCACAATACTACTCCGGCTTGTTCTCATCCAGCTCATCTGCATCATGTATAGGTGCCGCATTCCCGGGGGTCTGTTGAGACAGCATCTGATTCTGCTCCCGATTGACCTGACGGATACGCTCTATTGTCTCATCATCCCGTGACTTGTTTTTTTTGCGGACCCAGAGCACAATCACCACAACGACAGCAGCAATTATCAATACAGGAAGCGCCGCTGCAAGGAATACGAAGAGCCATTGAAACATCACCGACAGCGCATGCAGGCTGCTCTGAAGCGCATCCGAAGCCCGGTCCATTAACGGCCCTTTTTCTTGGGTCTTGGCAATATTCAGACTCTCATCGGTCTGGTACAGGCGAAGCTCAACCGTTGAGAAGGACACATTCTGGTTAATATAGCGCATTCTGCCCTTGATGGTCTCAATTTCTTCCTGTATGGCTCCAAGCTGATTCGCAAAAGCTACAAGGTCGGCAGATTTCGTCGCTTTTTTCATAAACTCGATATATTGGCTCTCCATCAACTGCTTGGCTTTGAGGCGTGACTCCAGATCCACATACTCCTCTGAGACGTCCTGACCCTGGATTTTATGCTGTAACTTCTCATTTTTAATTTTCTCTAATTGGTCCAGAAAGGAAGAAAATCCGGAAGCCGGCACCTTCAGAATGAAGGTTCCCCCCTGCTCATATTCGGATGTGTTCTCCGAAAATTCAACAATGTAGCCGTTTGCGAGCGTCACCATATTACGCACTTCTGTCTGCGCCTTCGCATAGTCTGTTACTTCCATCGCTAGGCTGGCGTGATAGATCAGCTTCTTGTTCAGTCCGCCCACAACGTCGCTACCCGTAAACCCGGCTGCCCCTGCCGCTGCCCGATCTGCATCCGCGCTGTTAACCGCCGAGCTTCCGCCACCGGCAACCGCAGCTTTATTCGCGGCTGGAGCTTCGGCTTCAGTGGATGCGGCTTGATCTACTGGCCCGCCATCAGCTGAAGTGTTCTGGTTCGAAGTGCTATCCAAGCTTTCTACTGTGCTGGCATTGTCTGACTTCAATTCTGTTTTCGCAGAATCATTGTTGCCCCCAGCCCCGCACCCCGCTACAATCACAGCAAACATCAATAACCCCAATAAAAAATTCAGATAATGCAGACCCCTTGTACGCATGCTCATTCCTCCAAAAAGTGTAGTGGAATTCCTGCTTCTGTTATACAGGTTGCAATCAGCGAAGCGCTCTTTATCTGTAGGCATCTTTCGCGTTATAGTTAATGACGTTCCAAAAGCTGGAAGGTTGCAGGAAAACGGCATTTTTTCCAATTGAATGGCGTTTTATTGGTTACGGGCGCTTCGTTACTATCTGCAATGAAGGTGTCTCTAAAGGCAAGAAACACAAAAAGACCCTGTATTCACAAGGAATAAGGGTCAAGGTCTGCCGAAGTCTAAGAATAGTTATCCGTTGGTTTGGTTCCGCACATTGCCTGCAGCTAGCACCATGTTGCGAAGTGCCGCCTCGGTCTCCTCCCAGCCGCGTGTCTTCAGCCCGCAGTCAGGATTAATCCAGAATTGCCCGGCATCCAGCACACGCAGTGCCCGCTCAATATTCTGAGTCATCTCCTTTACTTCAGGAACACGCGGACTATGGATATCATAGACCCCCAGTCCAATTCCTTTATCATAATCATGATCTTCAAAAGCTGTTATCAGCTCTCCATGGCTGCGGGAAGTCTCAATGGAGATCACATCCGCATCCATGGCTGAGATGGCTCCGATCATGTCATTAAATTCGCTATAGCACATGTGGGTATGAACCTGCGTAGTATCCTTCACATGATTCGTAGCCACGCGGAAGGAACGAACAGCCCAATTCAAATAATGTTCATGGTCTTCCGCCTTCAGCGGCAGCCCTTCACGAATGGCCGGTTCATCCACCTGAATCATCTCGATCCCTGCATCCTCCAGCGCCTGCACCTCATGGCGGAGGGCAAGGGCAATTTGCTTGGCGACCTCTTCGCGGCTAAGATCATCGCGGACGAACGACCAGTTCAGAATGGTTACCGGTCCAGTCAGCATGCCTTTTACCGGCAGCTTCGTCAGGGACTGGGCATACACGCTTTCTTTGACGGTCATCGGCTGAATAAAAGCAACATCCGCATAGATGACCGGGGGCTTCACGCAGCGTGAGCCGTAAGATTGCACCCAACCGTTCTGGGTGAACAGGTAGCCGCCCAGCTTCTCACCGAAAAACTCGACCATGTCCGTACGTTCAAACTCACCATGCACCAGTACATCCAGACCAAGCTCCTCCTGCAGCGTAATCGCTTCGGCGATTTGGCGGCGCACAAACGTATCATAGCGCTCCTCATTCCATACCCCTTTGCGCCATTTGAGACGCGCCTGACGAACCTCAGCAGTCTGTGGAAAACTGCCGATGGTAGTAGTCGGAAGCAGAGGTAATTGCCATTTCTCCTGCTGCAGCTTCACACGTTCTGCAAAGGGCAGACTCCGGCTGTCCGGCAGCGTATCCAGACGGCGAACCTGTTCCGCCACGTCCTGGCGTCCGCGCTCGGGAAGAGCGCGGAAGACAGCAAGCGCTTCCCGGCTCTCTGCAAGCCCCGCCGCAGCTGTTCCGCTGTCTCCACCTGCAGCTGCTGCGAGCAGCTGCAGCTCTCCCAGCTTCTCATCTGCGAAGGCAAGCGCCTGTTTCACAGCAGGCCTCAGTTTCCCTTCGCTCTGAACCGTTACCGGAACATGGAGCAGGCTGGAGGATGGCTGAAGAATCAGCCGGTCCAGCGGTACATGGAGAGCCAGCTTTTCAACCAGCACGAGCTTGGCATCAGGGTCAGCGCGCCAGATGCTGCGCCCGTCAATAATACCTGCGCATAGCCATTTATCTTCCGGCCAACCCAGTTGTCTGATGGCTTCCAGATTTGCGCCGCCATCGTGGACAAAGTCAAGGCCAATTGCCTGTACTGGTAATTCAAGCAGAACTTCCAAAGGTTCGGCCGCTTCAAAATAAGTCTGCAAGATCAGCTTCAAACCGGGGACTGCAGCGGAAATCTCGCCATAAATGCTCTTCAGCAAGGCAATGTCTCCTGCATCCAGTCCGATCACGACGGCCGGTTCATCGATCTGTACCCAGGTCACACCCTCCTGCTGCAGCTCCTGCAGGAGTTGAATATATACCGGCAGGAAGCGAGCGGCAACCTCCCCGATGTCCGCAGCCGGAAATCCCTTGGACAGCTTGAGGAAGGTATACAATCCGACAATAACCGGCTTACCTTCAATACCTGCGTGCGATTTGGCGAACCGGTAGGCGGTCAGTGGTTTATTCTCAGTCAGCCGGGGCGTGTGGCTACCGATCTCCGGCACGATATAATGGTAATTCGTATTAAACCATTTGGTCATCTCGCAGGCCGGCGCGGCAGCATTGCCGCGTGCCATGGCGAAATACAGATCGAGCGGGACGGTTCCGCCGTCATAATCATAACGCGGTGGCACAATGCCGAACATGACCGCTGTATCCAGCACATGATCGTAGAAAGTGAAGTCATTCACCGGGATCAGGTCAATGCCTGCCTGTTGCTGCGACTGCAGATGCTGAAGCTGAATATCCGCCATGGCAGCATGGAACTCCTGCTCGCCTATTTTACCGGACCAGTAAGCCTCCAGCGTTTTTTTCCATTCACGATTTTTGCCGATTCTCGGGTACCCCAGATTACTGGTGATTATTTTAGTTGTCATTAAGATCTGCTCCTCATCTGTCGTTATTGGTTGTTTGTTCTAGTATTCGCATCTCATGTCGTTAATCTGAAGCCATCATACTGTACCCTTTTTGCCGACTGCAACAGATTCCGGCGTTTCCAGTTATACACATTCGCTATAGCAAAACAGCATCTGGCCGGATTTGGCAACTGAATCTTCTTTGCTGCACATATTAAAAAGACGGTACCTTCCAAGGAAGGCACCGCCAGGTTCAACTATTGTTCTATTCTAGAACCATACCAGATACACCACTGCAGCGAGAACAATCCGGTAGATTGCAAACGGCATCAGCTTGATACGGTTGATCAGCTTCAGGAAGAAACGCATGGACAGCAGTGCGAACAGGAAAGCGCTGATGAAACCGGCAATAAAGAAGGGAAGGGCGTCAAGGGTGAAATATTGCCAGTTCTTGAGCAGTGAGATCAGACTGGCTCCAGCCATGATCGGAACTGCCATAATGAAGGTGAAATCGGCGGCGGCGCGGTGGCTCATTCCGAGCAGAACCCCGCCGGAGATGGTTGATCCTGAACGCGAGAAACCCGGCCAGAGCGAAAAACACTGGACTAGGCCGACCGATAGCGCCTGGCTATATGTAATTTGATCGACACTCTCCGTTTTGATCTTTTTGGGGGCGAACAGGTCTGCGCAGATCATCAGAATCGCTCCAACGACCAGGCCAATGAGCACCGTAGCGGTCGAGAATAAATGCTCATCAATATAATCCTCGAACAGAAATCCGAGCACACCGGCCGGTATCAGACCCACAAGCACTTGTGCCAGCTTCAGCCGTCCCGTGGTTTCCACTACAGGCTGGCCTTCCGGTACCGCGGTCAGTGCCTTGCGGCTGAACCGCTTCAGACCCAGAAGATCGATGAACCGGTTGCGGAAAATAACCACAACGGCCAGGATAGAGCCGAGCTGAATCACTACCTTGAAGGTATTGGCCGTATATTTTCCGAGAAACTCCTGCGATTTCAGCCACATATCATCGACAATAATCATATGGCCTGTTGAGGATACAGGAGCAAATTCTGTTAAACCTTCTACAATCCCTAATATGATTGCTTTAATAATAGTCAAAAGCTCCATGTAATCTCCTCCTAAAATTTTTGTGAGCATCGCCATAGTTTGTTAGCCGCGGGCTTTGCCGGCAGTATGGCGTTTACGTAAATACAGCAGACCCAGCGCAAGAATTCCTCCGGCAATCAAGATGTAGACCACGCTGGAATAAGCATCTACATACCCGCCTATGTCCTCCCAGGACTCTCCGAGCGCAGCGCCCAGCAGGATCAGCAGTGTATTCCAGCCTAGCGTGCCGATTGTCGTAAACAGCATGAACAATCCGAACTTCATCCCCGACATTCCAGCCGGGATCGAGATCAGGCTTCGGACGAGCGGTACCATCCGGCAGAACAGCACTGTCCAGTAGCCGTATTTGTCAAACCAGGCGTCTGCCTTGCGGATATCACTCTTTTTGATCCGGATCCATTTGCCATAGCGGTCCACAATCCGCTCCATCCGGCTGACATCCAGCATCCGGCCGACCCAATACAGAATAGCTGCTCCAAGCAAAGAACCCGCCGTTGAAGCGATCAGTACTCCGGGAATCGTGAGCCCAGAAGTTGTGGTCATGAATCCGCCGAAGGGCAGGATGACCTCTGAAGGAATGGGCGGAAAAACATTTTCCAGCGCCAGCATCAGAAAAATTCCTATATATCCGAACTGCTCCATAATATCTGTGATCCATGTTTTCATTCGGTTCCCTCCGTCTAGATAAGATTTTTCTTGAGGTTGCGCAAATAGCGGCTGCGGATGAAGAAGAAGTACAGCGTCTGGGCAGCCAGATAGCCGATCAGCACAGCTCCGGTCTCGGCTGCGATGGATAGATAGAACAGCCGCTGCAGCGCGATAAAAGCAAAGATACTGTGCAGAACTGCCAACAGCACCGGAATGAAAAACATGAGTGCCAGTTGCAGCGTCGCAATGCGGTCCATCTCTTGGTCGGTAAAGCCCATTCTCGACAAGGTTGAATACTGCAGGCGGTCATGATCCAGATCCATATATAGACGGAAGTAGAGGAAGCTGCCGGCAGCGATGAAGAAGACCGTGCCGACGAGCAGTGAAGCGAACAGCATGGCACTGTAAAGCGTGCGCTGAATCTCAAATAAGGTTCCGCTGATCACGACAGCATAAGCAGACTTTTCTTCATAAGGAACCTTCCCTGTAGCAGCGAGCTCTGAAGCTACTCCCACCGTACGGGCAAAATCATTCACATAAAAGCCAGTGTACCAATCCTGCTGCACCGGGATAACCCGGCTGTACAAGCTGTCGCTGATCACCAGTCCGCTGAAATCGCCCCCACCCCTGCCGTCCAGCTCGGGCAGCAGATATTCGGCAACCGGCACATGCTGCGTATAGCCGGTCTCTTCGATCCGGATTCCTTGCTTCAGCTGATAGGTTGCTTTGAAGCGTTCAGCGGTCAGGCTGCGGTCACGCTGGGAGCCGATCATCACAAGGCCTGCATTGCCTTCAAGCGGCGGCTCATCCGAGCTGAAGCCTGCATGCCGGAGAGCAAGTTTGTAATTACTGTAGGACATCAGCGGCAGCTGATGTGTATGGTCAGGGCCCGTCTGTGACTCGACCGCGGCGACTTTGAGCGGAATACGCAGGGTATCAAAAGGTAGTCCCAGCTGATCAAGCTCTGCGGTGATCCCACGCAGGTCTTTCTCTTCCGAGGAAGGGTACTCCCCTCCCTTGGCTACATAGCCGACAGCGGCAGGATAATCCAGCTTCAGTTCGCGTGACAGCGTGTGGATCGATGCAAAGACGCCCACCGAGGTGAAGGAAACTGCCGATACAATGGTGACCATAAAAAACATCCGTCCATTATCCTTCCACCGGTATGACAGACCCGAGAACGTGAGAATATGCGTATGCTTCCATTGGAACCGGCGCAGCTTCCGCAGCTTTTCTACGACATACAAACTTAGTTGGGTGTAAAAAAGATAAGTGCCGCATGTGGTAATCAGCACAACGGGAATCATCATGATCTCAACCGTTCCCGCGGTCGTGGCAACTGCCATAGCGTACCCGCCGAGGATCAGTAGACCTGAGATCACCGCAAGCCCTTTAGATCCCTTCGGCTCAGCTTCCCCTCTGTGCCCGCTCTGGAACAAGCCGCTTGGTGCTTCGTTCCCTATAAAAGCAAAGGTAGACAGCGAGATCAGCATGAATAGCAGAACAAAGCTGCAGATGGTAAGCACCGGCGCCTGCCAGGGCAGGTGGAATGGAAGTGGCGGGATGCCCAGAAACCCGGACCCGATCATTAGGAAGAGCTTGCCCAGCAGCAGCCCGAGCAGTGTGCCAGTGAGGATGGCGGACCCGCCAATCATCATATTTTCCATAAACACCATCAGATTTAGCTGGCGTTTAGTCATACCGTGCATCAGCAGAATACCGAACTCCAGATAACGCGATTGCAGGAATGAACCTACCGAGACAAGCACGAACAGGGAACAGAAGACATAAATAATCCCCTCCGCAGCCATCATCGTATTCGCCGCTGTTCCCAGGATCATGTCCTGCGAAATGGACGGATGATAAATAAACAAGGCGCACAGAAAGAAGACCATAACCGAGAACGCGCTGCTGACAAAGTACGCGGCATATTTCCGCTTATTCCGCGTTACATTCCTATAAGCGAACTGCCGGAAGTTCATGACCCGCTCCCCCCAGCAGCGACAGCATGTCGATAATATTCTGGAAGAAGGCCGGCCGGCTCACACCCCGGTACATTTCGCTGTGGAAGCGTCCGTCTTTGATAAAAATCACCCGATGGCAAAAGCTCGCAGCTACCGCATCATGTGTAACCATCAGCACCGTGGCGCCTTCCGCCTCATTCACCTCAGCCAGCAGATTCATGACCTCACTTGCGGATTTTGAATCCAGACTGCCTGTCGGCTCATCCGCCAGAATCAGTGCAGGCCGGTGGATCATGGCCCGGGCGATGGCCACACGCTGCATCTGTCCGCCAGAGATTTCATAAGTCCGTTTGTGCAGAAGGGGGCGGATGGCCAGTCTCTCTGTCACCTCTGCAAGCCTATCCTCCATCTCCTTTACGGAGACTCCGGCAAGCGTGAGTGGCAGCACAATATTCTCTTCCACGGTTAGCGTGTCTAAAAGGTTGAAGTGTTGAAAGACAAACCCTAGCTCTTTGCGGCGAAATAACGCTTTGTCCTTGCGCCCCAGGTTTTTCGGGTTGCGGCCACCGATCAATACTTGACCCGAGGTTGGTTCGTCGATGGTGGCAATCAAGTTGAGCAGTGTAGTTTTTCCGCTGCCTGAAGGTCCCATGATTCCTACGAACTCACCCTTCTCCACAGCAAATCGGATATGATTCAGGGCGTGAGTCGACACTTTGCCTTCATATATTTTGGATAGATTATGGACGTCTAATATGGGCAAATGCTTTCGCTCCTTCATTCCCCTGGTTTGTTTTCATTATACAAACTGTAAACAACAGCTGCTATTTCTGAAACTTACAACTACCTTACAGTATTGTAAGCCGCGAAGGAGAGTTCAGGGAGCAGGCAGAGAAGAGATCACAAGCTGGAAAAACCTGCTGTCTCATACAAGAGGCGGCAGGTTTATAATTCAAAATATGATCCGAACCGTCGTCCCTTTCTCCACTTCAGAGGATATTTCCACTTGGTGCCCCAACTTGCCGCAGATCTGCTTCACCAAATACAGGCCCATTCCGGTAGACTCCTGAAAGCTTCGTCCATTCACGCCGGTAAAATAGGCATCGAATACCCGCGGCAAATCTCCAGGAGGAATCCCTACACCTTCATCCCGCACCTCAAGTACGGGTCTGCCTTGTTCCCCTTCATATCCATGAAAATATACAAACCTTCCCTCCTCCACTGTATACCGCAATGCATTGGTAATCAGCTGGGTCAGCACAAATGTCAGCCATTTCTCATCCGATGTAACGAATATACCATTATCCACAGAAATAGCAGGAAAAACACGTTTGCGGATAAACAGCCTTTTCTGCTCAGAGGTCACGCCCCTTACAATAGCCGAAAGTTCCAGACGCTCCACGTAAAAATCATGTTCGAAGGTGTCCAGACGGGCGGTGTAGAGCACGGTATCCAGCCCTTTTTTGAGCCGGTCCAGCTCATCGCCAATCGCTGTAAAAGGCGGTCCGTCTTTATCCTGAATAATGAGGTGGATGACAGACAGCGGGGTCTTCATGCCATGCACCCACTGGTTAATGAAATGGATATGCTCCTCCAGCTTGTGGCGGTAGCTGTGCAGATCATTCTGGTATAGGCGGAACTGATGGGCAAGTAAGCTACGCAGGCTCTCCGCCAGCGGAGTGCTCTGGGCAGGTCCGCCGGAGTCATCCAGTGAAGAAGGCAGATTCAGTAGTCGTTCGTAGAAGGAACGGTTGGAATAATAGCGGTATGCCAGATAGGCCAGCAGCAGACAGGTGCTGAGCAGACCCGCATATAAGCTAACATTCACTCCGCTGCCCCCGTCCAGCCGGTAGACCAGAGTGATCATCAGAAGCTGGGCCAGATAAATAACAATCAGCGGCATCTGTTCCCGCACAAAAAGCTTCATGCTAGACCTCCTCCCAGTTCTCGCACAGCCTGTAGCCTTGACCGCGCACCGTCTGAAGGCCGTCCGCGATATCCAGCGCCGACAGCTTTTTGCGTACCCGGGTCACGTACACATTTAATGTATTATCATCAACAAAAGCCTGGTCATCCCAGATTTTCTCCAGCAGCCGGTCACGGGTCACGATGGTGCCCGCCTTTTGCATCAGCTCATCCAGAATTTTGGCTTCGGTGTGGCTGAGATCAATTTTGGCGTTGCCCCGTGTCAGGACCAGACGCTCCACGTCGAGCATCAGCCCCGACACGGTCAGGCTGCGCTCCGTTCCGCCTCCGGCATAGGAGCCGTAGGCCCGGCGGAGATGGCTTTTAATTTTGGCGAGGGCAATCTCATAATCGAACGGCTTGGTGATATAATCATCTGCCCCGTTTTCGAGCGCCATCACCTGATCCATTTTGCCCTCCCGGGCGGAGATAAACAGGATCGGGCAGGTGGAGATCCCCCGGATTTGGCGGCACCAGTAATAACCGTCGAACCTGGGCAGGTTCACATCCAGCAGCACCAGATGGGGGGCATACTGCTCGAACTCCGTCCGAACCGCATCGAAATCATGCACAGCTTGCGTCTCATAGCCGAACTTATGTAAATAATCCTGGAGTAGGGTTACTAGTCCACGATCGTCTTCGATAATGAAAATTTTGAACATATCAGGCCTCCGGTTTGCAGTATAAGCCCGCTAAGGGGTTTGCCCCATAATATATACAGTCCCTGCATTGTAGTCAAATAAGGGCTGCGGCTATTAACGACAAGAATTGAATATGCCTGTATGATGTTGCGCAGCAGAACCTGCTCAAAAAAAGCCGCACACCGGATAAGATCCATCCGGCATGCGGCCTTTTAGCTATATAGAATAACGTCAACCAGCAAACTTTGCGTAGAGTCTATCTGCCGTCCAGCAAATTGCCTAGTCCGCCGAGAATGCTGCCTTCTTCCTTGCGGCCGGAATTGCCGGCAGCCGACAGAATACGATCCGCCATCCGGCTGAACGGCAACGACTGCACCCATACCTTGCCCGGCCCCCTCAGGGTGGCGAAGAAGAGTCCTTCACCGCCGAACAATGCGGTTTTTACACCTTTTACAAATTCAATATTGTAATCCACTGTTGAGGTCATCGCCACAAGACAACCGGTGTCCAGCTTAATCGTCTCCCCGGGCTGCAGCGTCCGTTCCATAACATAACCTCCGGAATGAACGAACGATAGACCGTCTCCTTCGAGCTTTTGCATAATGAAGCCCTCACCGCCGAAGAATCCTACACCCAGCTTGCGCTGGAATTCAATCCCGATCGATACGCCTTTCGCTGCACATAGGAAAGAGTCCTTCTGGCAGATAATCTTGCCCCCATATTGCTGAAGATCCAATGGGATGATTTTGCCCGGGTAAGGTGCGGCAAAGGTTACGCCTTTGCGGCCGTAGGAACCGCTGTGTGTGAAGACTGTCATGAACAGGCTCTCACCGGTCAGCAGGCGTTTGCCTGCGCCCATCAGTTTGCCCATCAGCCCGCCTCCGCGTGATCCTGTACCGTCGCCAAAAATCGTCTCCATCGAGATCTCCGGGTCCATCATCATGAAGCTGCCGGCCTCGGCAATCACGCTCTCCCCTGGATCAAGCTGAACCTCAACACACTGAATTTCCTCACCCATAATTACGTAATCAATCTCATGTGCACTCATTGTAATTCCTCCTAATAGTTATGTTCGCAATAAAAGCTGCTCCAAAGCTAATTCTCAGTATGCTATGTAATCCTATGATTGTACGATCGAGATATATACGCTCTCCGTACTTCGATGGTTTCAGTCCCCCTCCATAATCACACGAAAGGGCTGAACAACAAAAAAGGCCAGCCCGAATGTTAATCCGGCTGACCTTTCGCTTATCCCCGAATCAGGGGGCAATTGGAGACTCTTCACATTACTGTACCATCATGCGGCTTGCTTAGTGCGGGTTGAATTTTCGGTGCTTTGCTCAGCTTAGGTCTGCCAAGTGAGGTTGTAAACGTAATTACGTAGCCTGCAACGACTACAGCCATTACGGTGTACAGCGTTTCCTTGAGAGGCATGTAGAAAAGCGATAATGCCAGAACGATAACATCCATCAGGATAAATACGGTTCCTACCTTAATTCCCTTCCATTCACTGATCAGCAGCGACAAAATATCGTCACCACCGCTTGCCCCGCCGCCGCGCAGGACCATTCCCGCTCCTAGACCTGTCAGTACACCGGACAACAATGCCGCAACCGGCAAGTTATCCTGCAAGTTGATTACCCATCCGGAATAACGTTCCATCAGACTGTAAAATACCGTAAAGGCTCCCACAGAGATGAAAGTGTTGCATACGAACGTTCTTCCCTTGAAGATCATTGCGATTAAGAGTACTGGTATGTCTAAGACTAGAATAGACAAAGATGGCGAGATGCCTAATACATATTTGCCGAGCAGAGATAATCCTACGAAACCACCCTCGGTCAAATGGTTCTGATAATTGATGTGATAATAAGTAAATGCAAGCAATAATGTTCCGGACAAAATAACAGTTAGTCGAAGCGGCAATGCCATGCCACTGTCTTGTTTCCTCATACAGGTCTCCCCTTATTGTAGATGGCGGCTTAGACGTATTCCAAGCCTCTACGATGGGTCTGACCGGAGGAGGTGTTGCTCCTTCGCATACAATACTCCCTTCCCTCGTAGAGGCGGTTTCGTCAAATAACAACGGTACGCGCACTTTCTACAGGGAAGCTAAGTATAAGACAGATCATAACGTTTCCAAATCGTCCTTTGGGGAATCGTCCTTCGGGGACACATGGTATCCTGATCCTTTCTCTAATTTGATGTGTTCTGAATAGATTATACCACGCGGAGGGGCTTCTCTAAACACATTTCCATTAAAAAGCATCCAGCTCTTTGTAAAATCTGTGTCAGTCCGGGCTACGGAGCAGACGGTTTACCGTCTCACGCCTTACCCCGATCAGCTGGCCTATCTCCTCCTGTGTTAATAAATCTGTTAGTGCTGCGCCGTGTGAATACTCGCGAAGCCATCGTGACAGCAGCGCAAGCCGCTCTCCCGGAGTGCCTACCGTAAGGTGATCCAGGCGGGTCTGCATGAAACGCACCTTTTCTTGCAGCAGCAAGGCAATTTCCATGACTTTGTCCGGATTCTCACGCAGCTCGCGGTACCATTCCGCCGCTGGAATCAGCTCGACTTCGCTTTTCATCATCGCTACAGCCGTTCCATGCGCCTCCTTCGGTGAAATGAGTGAATGATGGGGGACCGTTTCCCCAGGGTACAAAAGATTGAATAATACAACGTTCCCATTCTCATGCAGCCGGGTTACCTTAAAGATTCCGCTCTTCACCTGAAACAGATTCACGCAGGGATCCCCTTGGCGGAACAAGACCTCTCCTTTATGCAAAATCATTCCGCTCTCTCCTTTATATTCCCAGTATGTATGACTCTATTCTACAAATTGCAAAGAAAGCCTGTCCAAAATCGCAGAACGGATACTATTTGTTCAAGTAATCATGGACCCAGCGAGTTCCAGCCCTTTAATTCACCCTAACATCTTGCAAGAGGGTAGGTCAAATCCGTCCGGGAGCAAAGTGTAAACTGTTGAATCTCACCTGACTGCACGGCGAAGAGGCTGCCCAGTAGCTAATGACTACGGGCAGCCTCGTATGAATTATGCTATGCTCAGCCGTTCTTCAGTGGCTTCTTCCACAGGCCAAGCGTCAAACCTGAGATCACAGAGCCGATCAGGACGGCCAGGATAAACAGCAAGGCGTTGCTGGACAGTGCGGCTACGAAAATACCGCCATGTGGTGCAGGAACGTTGATATTCCACAACTGGGTCAGACCCCCGGCAACGGCTGAACCTGCGATACAGGAGGTCAGTACACGCATCGGATCGGCTGCAGCAAAGGGAATGGCGCCTTCCGTAATGAATGACAGACCCAGCACATAGTTCGTGAGACCGGATTTACGTTCTGTTTCGGTAAATTTATTTTTGAAGAAAGTAGTGGCAAGGGCGATAGCCAGTGGAGGTACCATCCCTCCGGCCATAACTGCCGCCATCATCAATCCGTTGGTGTTGCCGCTGGAGGTAAATACTCCAATGGCAAATGTGTAAGCAGCTTTGTTGAACGGTCCACCCATGTCAATGGCCATCATGCCCCCGAGTACCAGACCCAGCAGAACTGCATTCCCTGTTCCCAGGTTGTTAAGTCCGCTGATCAGACCTTCATTTAGCCAGCTGAATACCGGATCGAACAGATAGAACATTATTCCGCCGGTAATCAGCAGACTGAACACCGGGTAGAGCAGAATCGGCTTCAATCCATCAAGCGTCTTGGGCAGCCCGGCAAAAGCTTTGCGGAGAATAATAACCACATAACCGGCCAGGAAACCGGCAGCCAGACCGCCAAGGAAACCGGCGTTAGAATTGAGGGCCATATATCCGCCGACCATACCCGGCATCAAGGCAGGACGGTCACCAATGCTGAGTGCGATGAAGCCGGCTAGAATTGGAATCAGGAAATGGAAGGCTCCGTCCCCGCCGCCAATGGTCTGCAGCAGTTTGACAATCGGATTATCCACACTTGCCACCTGCTCGAACAGGAACGAGATCGCGAGCAGAATACCGCCGCCGACTACGAATGGCAGCATATGTGAGATGCCGTTCATCAGATCCTTATAGATTCTGCTTCCGATGCTGCCGGATTTCATGGCCGGAGCCTCATCTCCGCTCCGTCCCTCGCTTCGATAGATTGGAGCTTCTCCCTTTAAAGCTTTGGTGATCAGTTCTTCGGGCTTGCGAATACCGTCACTCACCGGCCGTTGGAGCACTGGCTTCCCGGCGAAGCGCGCCATTTCTACATTTTTGTCGGCGGCAATAATTACACCGCTGGCCCGGGCGATCTCGTCCGGAGTCAGCACATTCTGGGCCCCTTCGGAACCATTCGTCTCCACCCGGATATTTACGCCCATTTCTTTGGCTTTTTTCTTCAGGGCATCTTCCGCCATATAGGTATGCGCAATCCCTGTAGGACAAGCGGTAACCGCAACTACAAAGCTTTGCGAATTCGGGTTGCCTACAATTAAACTTTCTGTAGCCTTTTTTGGGCTACCGCCAGTATCAGCTACTTCATTTGCCTGCGCCTCAGCTTCGGCTTCGGCTTGCTTGGCATCGAATAGGGCAACTACTTCGTCAGGCGTCCGTGCATTCATCAGCGCATCAATGAATTCGCTTTCAATGAGCAGCCTGGACAGTGCAGCCAGTGTACGCAGGTGCATATTCCCAGCTCCCTCTGGAGCAGCAATCATGAAGAACAGCTTCGCAGGCTCTTCGTCCAAAGAGGCAAAGTCTACACCCGCAGTGCTTTTTGCGAACACAACAGTAGCTTCATTGACTGCTTTGGTCTTGGCATGAGGCATGGCGATTCCCCCGCCAATTCCCGTGCTGGACTGTGCTTCACGAGCCAGTATCTTTTCCTTAAATAATACGGGATCATTAATCCGTCCGCTGGCTGCAAGGCTGGCGATCAATTCATCAATAGCCGCTTCCTTGGATACCGCCTGAAGGTTCATGATCATCGTGTCTTTTATCATCAGATCCGAAATTTTCATTACAATCCACTCCCTTAATCACATGTGTGCTGCTTGGTTTATACCTGTTCAATTACAATCTGTGTGCGAAGCTCCTCAATGAGTGCTCTCTCTGCCAGATCATCAGAGAATGCCGTCGCACTGCCACAGGCCACGCCAGTACGAAAAGCCTCCAGTATATCTCCCGTCATATATAAAGTTCCCACAAATCCGGCAATCATCGAATCTCCTGCCCCTACGGAGTTCTTCACCTTGCCCTTAGGTGCATTGGCAAAGAATACGCCTTGGTCCGAGATAAAAAGTGCCCCTTCACCCGCCATGGAGACCAGAACATAACGTGCTCCCGATTCCATCAATCTGCGGCCATAAGTGATAATCTCTTCTCTAGTGTGAATTCGGACTCCGAACAATTCGGCCAGTTCATGATGGTTAGGCTTCACAAGAAGCGGTTCCAGCGCAAGCGCATCTTTTAGTGCCTGACCTGTCGTATCGATGACAAACTCAGCCTTTTTACGCTTGCATATTGCAATCAGTCTGCTGTAAAAGGCTCCTCCCAGTGATGGTGGCACACTGCCCGATAAAACCAGAATGTCACCTGCTTGTAGCGCCTCCAGCTTAACCAGCAGCGCCTCCGCCTCATTATCCCGGATCGCAGGTCCGGTTCCGTTAATCTCTGTCTCTTCCCCGGCTTTGAGCTTGATATTAATCCGGGTATCATCATTTACCGTTACAAAATCACTTGAGATGTCCTCTTCACCCAGCCACTGCTCGATGTATCTCCCCGTAAATCCCCCCAGAAAACCGGTCGCCGTGTTAGGTACCTCCAGTGTGTTCAGCACACGGGAAACATTGATGCCTTTTCCTCCCGGGAGCTTGAGGTCGCGTGTCATCCGGTTCAGACTGCCAAGCTTCAAGTCTTTAACTTCCACGATATAGTCAATGGAAGGATTAAGCGTCACAGTATAGATCATGTTTATCCCTCTTTATTATGGTTTTCTTGTCCTTACACCAAGGTGTAGTCAAGGTCCAAGCCTTTCAGCCCGCGAATGAAGCCTTCAGGGGTCTCTCTATCCAGAATGCAGTGATCCATCTCCCGCAGGTCAGCTACCTTACAGAAGGAAACCTGCCCTATTTTGCTGTGGTCAGCCAGTAGAATGACTTGTTTGGCCACAGAGATCATTTTGCGCTTGGTTGCAGCTTCCAGCATGTTCGGAGTGGTGATGCCTTCACGTAAATCCAATCCGTTCGTACCCAGAAACGCTTTATCTACACGCACCATTTCCAGTGAACGTTCGGTCATCGGCCCTACAAATGCCAAGGTATCCTGCCGAAGCAGTCCTCCTGTAATCGAAACTTCGATATTGTGGCAATCCTTCAACTCATTCAGGGCGATCATGGAATTGGTGATGACCTTAAGGTTCGTGAACGCTCTCAGTGCTTTAGCAATTTGCAGTGTTGTTGTTCCGCCGTCCAGCAGGATAGCATCTCCATCTTGAATCATTTCTACAGCCTTTTGTGCGATTCGTTGCTTCTCATCAAGAAACCGGTCTGCCTTGTAAGGAACGGCAGCTTCAAAATTGACACTTTGCAGCGAAACGGCTCCCCCATGCGTGCGTTTCAGCAGCCGGGATTCTTCAAGCTCTTTCAAATCCCGGCGTACCGTGGATTCTGATACTTCCAGTTCTTGGCTAAGCTCCTGGACTGAAGCCCGGGTATTCCTTTCCACAAACTGAAGAATTATTCTTTTGCGTTCCTCTTCATACATGGGCGCTCACTCCTTGTGAACTGCGGCAAATTAATGATGAAACAATGTGTTTTTTATACGTATTAGCACTGGGCCAAAATGAGCAAATCGCATTTCATTGTTGACTGTTTGTGATTGTTTCTGCTCATTTATGAGTATAACAGCGTTTTCATTCATAGTAAAGCTTTTTTCTTCCCTTTATTTTTTCCTTTGAATAGCGTAGATATACGTTTTTCAAAGAGGAAAAATGGAATGAAAGCTAAAAATAACAGGTGCTCGATTTTGCTCATTTAGAGCAAGCAATCCTTTTGTCAAATAGGCCTTCTAAATATCGACCTGATTGCCTATTTCAACTCGGCACATTTTTACATATTTTATATTACACATGGAAAAAAGCAGGTGAACAGGAGATGGCTAATAACATTTACTTTGGATACGGGGACAACGCGAATGGCGGTAATAGCGGAAATACTGCCCCGGGCAACAAGGATACCCCTATCGAAGCTGAAGAATTGGATGCGGAAGACTATGCCATTATTGCAGCGGGACTAACGGCATTAGGGGATGTTTTCGCCTTTTTATCTCTTGTAAAAGCCAAACAGGCAGCCAAAGAAACAGGCGGCCAGGCCGCTATCAATCCCATTCTGTTCGTGCAATCCAGGAAAAAAAAAGCGGCGAAACGAAAAAACCGTTCACCGCGTTGAACTATTATATAATTGCCCATGTTTTCCTATAGAGTATTTAGAGGAATGGAGTGATGCTGCTCAAACAAGGAGCTCACCTCCTGCTGACTCTGTTCTTCCTCCAGAGCCACGATAACAATAACATGTTCCTTATCAGCATGCTTTGCATAGAGTCTCGCATCTTCCATTGGAATTCCGATACTGATGAGACTGATGTCAAGACCATCCCCATCCAGATCCGCCCCCGCCAATTTACGGGCTGCAGGCCCTGCTGCTACAGCACTATCATTCACTAGATCAAGACCTACACCGAGCTCTACAGCCGTTCCGAATAACCCTCCATTCCCCTCGCCGGCTTCTGTCCGGCCAATCCCAGTATCGTGGCTGATGATCTCCAGCGTATTCTTCTGTTTCGTTACAGCCGAGACCTGTTTCGACTTGATTCCATGTGCACACACGTCCTCAATAGCCAGGATGGCATCACTTTGATGTTCAAAAATCCCCAGAACCAGTTTCGTCACTATCATCCCTCCTGTTAATGCGATATTAACCGCTGCATTCGGTCCCTAAACCCCGGCTCAGATTTACACCTGCCGCTACCTGAATCAATCCCTCTTAATTCGGTTATAAAGATAGAATCGATACATAAATGCTATAATCGAGAGAATTAGGGGGGTGCTTCCTTGCTACAAAGCAAATATTTCAGAACATGCCTGGCTATTATTGCATTCTTGACAATACTGTATCTGGGCTCTAAAGTCTTTTTTCTCATCTCACCGCTGATAGCGATCTTCAACCTTCTACTTGTGCCGATGATGCTGTCCGGCTTCATGTATTATCTGCTGCGTCCGTTAGTCAATTTCCTGGAGAGCAAGAAGCTGAACCGCATGCTCTCCATACTGCTCATCTATGTCGCTTTCGCTGGTCTGTTTGTTCTTTTCTTGGCGCTGGTCTGGCCAACTCTGCGGGAGCAGATCCAGAATTTCATCGACAATACACCTTATCTGGTGCAGGGCCTGCAGGATCAGTTCACCAAGCTGCAGAACGACCCCACTTTCTCCCGTTTCTTCAAGGGGGATGCTGATGTGTCAGCAAGGCTCTCGGAATATTTAAACGATGCCATTACCTGGGTTAGCAATTCGATGACCAATCTGATTGGTGTCGTGTCTAGCATCGTTGTCGTGATTGCTACTTTGCCGATTATTCTCTATTACATGCTGAAGGATGGCCACAAACTCTCGCCGATTCTGCTTAGTCTGTCACCCAGAAAGTTCCGTAAGGAAGGACAGGATATGCTGATGGATATTGACAGTGCACTGAGCGGATTCATCGTTACACGAGTGCTGCTGAACGTGATCCTGGGAGCTTTGCTCTACATAGGATTCCTTATTATTGGGCTTCCTTACTCCCTGCTGCTTGCCATCATCTCCATCCCGCTTAACTTCATTCCGTATGTCGGCTCTCTGCTGGCTGCGGTTCCGGTTGTGATTGTAGGCTTCATCGAATCTCCGACGATGGCCATCTGGTCGCTGGTGATTATTGTAGTAGCCCAACAGATCCAGGATAATGTGCTGTCTCCCATTATTTACGGTAAATCACTGGATGTGCATCCCTTGACCACTGTAATTCTGGTTCTGGTCGGGGGCGATTTTTATGGCATTATTGGTGTGTTGATCGCACTACCTGTATATATGATCCTCAAAATCATTTTCCTGCGGATCTACGAGATTATCATCGCTGAACGGGTCGAAGATGTTGTCATCACCAAAGAAGAGCAGCTGTGACCTAAGCAACAATGGGATCACATCATTAAAAAAGGGACGTCTCATAAGCCATGAAATGGCTGGGACGTCCCTTATTGGAGTTTGTATAAATGATCCATAAACTTATCGTGTAATTGTATTCCATCTCGTAAAGACTGCTTAGTCTCTTGATCAATCAAATCCACTTCAAAGTTCAACTGACCATAACCATCAATCATTTCCATAATGCGATAAATCACTTGCCCTCCGAAATGATCTTATATTTGATCTAACCCTTTATTTTTTTGAAGAACAGCTACATGCTACACAAGCCACTGGGGACCAAAACACAAAGCAGCGTTCCTCCAATACAGGAGAATCGCTGCTTTGCTCACTTTTTGTGGTTTTAAGAATGAAGAAAACTGCCGTAACCCTTCACCCCCGGAGTGAACGCACAACAAAAACATAGCTGCCTTTTGGCAGATTCTGCCCATCCGCAAGCGTGACCGAGCCCTTGGTATGGGAAACAATTGTTGTATTGTAAGCAATCAGCTGATCGCCCTTCCAGACGGTAACCGCTGATTTGAAGTAGACTGCATTGTCGAATTGCTGGCGTTCTCTCATAACATAGCCTACTACATGCAGCGTTGGGGCCAAGGCTCTCTCTTTGGGGGCCAGAGCCTTGATGTACACAATGTCGCGAAAAGGCACCGCAATTTCCTGATGGCCAATGACGGCCACGGAAGCTGCCGGGTCCCATCTACGTAAAACACCCTTCATGATCGTATGGGGTTCTTCACCACAATACATAATAACCGGTCTGCCTACCCAATGCTTCATGGCTCCACCCCCTTCGCTGTATCCAAGTTATCTATATATTCGGTATGGACCAATCAATTCCCTGTAAGCCTTTCGACTCCAGATACTGGTTCGCCTGCGAAAAGGGATGGCTGCCCAGAAAACCCCGATGTGCTGAGAAGGGACTCGGATGCGGGGACTTAATCACAAGGTGGCGGCCGGGATCGATGTGGGTTCCTTTTTGCTGGGCATAACTGCCCCAGAGGATAAAGACCATCGGTTCCTTCCGTTCGTTCAGCTTCTTCATAATGGCATCGGTAAAGGTCTCCCAGCCGAGCCCTTTATGAGAATTAGGCTCTCCTTCCCGAACCGTAAGTACAGCGTTCAGCATCAGAACACCGGCTTCCGCCCAGTGCAAGAGCGAGCCGTGGTTCGGAACGGGCACACCCATATCATTGTGCAGTTCAGTGTAAATATTACGCAAGGAAGGCGGTATCCTGACCCCTGGTTTGACCGAGAAACTTAGTCCATGTGCTTGTCCCGCTCCGTGATAGGGGTCCTGCCCCAGAATTACAACCCTTGTCCTACTGTAAGGCGTCAGCTTTAGCGCCGAGAACAATTCATCCTGAGGCGGATATACTGTCTCCACTTTGTATTCTTGTGCCAGTGTGTGGCGCAGCTCCTGAAAATAAGGCTTCTGTATCTCGTCCTGCAGGATCTCATCCCAATCGTTGCCAAACATGATGTTCCACCCGCTCCCATACGTGTATTTCATTCATTACCTGATATTACCCAAAATATAGCTGGATTCCGGCAGTTTATTTGCGCCTGTAATCCGCCTTGATCTCGCCCCACTCCTTGGTCTGCCACTTGAGCACCTTGTTCTTGTATGTATTCGTCTGCAGCCAGCGTTCCGCGCGGTCAATCAGAGTCCAAATTTCCTCTGTAGAAGCATCGCGCGGCAGCGTGGTGGCGACCTTCTTTTGCTTGACCCACTTCATCGCATTCATGGAATCACTGTAAATCGTGCGGCTGCTCCCTTCCTTCTTCAGCAGAGCCAGCGCGTGGACGATCGCCAGAAACTCACCTAGATTATTGGTGCCTTTCTTGATCGGTCCGCAGGAAAAAATGAGTTCACCGGTCTGTGTGTCCACCCCTTTATATTCTACAGGTCCGGGGTTGCCCCGGGTTCCCACATCCACGGAAATACTGTCATAATCAATCTCCGCCGAAGTCTCAGCAGCAGTGATGCTGCGCTTAAATGCATTTGCGGATTTGCTCTTCCCTGCAGCCGAAGCTGAAGCCCCGGTTCCCCAATTCCCTTTCCAGCCTGCCTTGTAGGCGGCGTCCGCCTCAGCTCTGGATTCGTAGGATTTATACTTTGCTCCCGTATAATGATCCGTTTGTGCCTGGCATTCTGCCCATGTCCCGTACACTCCCGGCTGCTTGCCTTCCCATACCACATAATATTTCTGCTTAGCCATTGAACCTGGCCCCTTTCTGCCGCTTTACAATTCAAAATAATATTGTAATCCAAACTGCGGCGAGTTTGAAGTTAAAAAATAAAACGGCTACCTCCGGTACATCTGTGGATAATATACCGGCTATGGGTTCATAATATCCCCATGGTAATTAATCCAGTAGCGCAAGCGTGGTGTCAACAATGCTCTGCAGCTTTCTCTTATCCGTTGTGGTTTTGACCATTACCCGGAGACCCACCAGTGCGTTATGCAGGAATACAGCCAGATCTGCCGCTTGATGACGTCCGGAGATTTCACCGTTTGTCTGCCCTTTCACTACCAAACGTTCAAAAAGCTGTTCCGTGTGCAGAAAAGCCTCATTCACTTTGGAGGTTGCCGCAGGATCATGATTGGCCAGTTCAACCGCTGTATTCACCAGCAGGCAGCCTGCAGGCTCTGACTCCTGCTTATGGATAATTGCTTCAAACAATAACCGGATGGCTTCCTTGGCGGAGTCCACCCCTTCAACGCGCCCCTCCATCTTGCTGGTGGTCATATCTGCAAACCGTTCCATCGCTTTTATATATAAAGTGTGCTTATCTCCAAAAGTGTCGTACATGCTCCGCTTATGAATACCCATACCGGTAACCAAATCCTGCATGGAGGTCTTCTCATATCCCTGTTGCCAAAATACGTTCATCGCCTTGCCCAGCACGTTATCTACATCAAACTCTTTGCTTCTGGCCATCATCAGGCTCCTTTCTGCGCCAATTCTACCATTTATAGAACGTTCGGTAAATATTATACCCTAACTCAATACCCAAGGAGGATATTCACATGAAAAAGCTAGCAGCCTTAGCGGCGGTATTCGTTCTGACCTTGCTTGTCGGATGCGGAAATTCATCAGACAACAATAATAAGGCTGGCACTAATACGCCAGCTAACAACGGAACCGCCAGCACCGCCACTGCCGCTCCAGATGCTGTGACTTCAGCTTCCGTCGTAGACAACGGAGAAGATTTCAAAAAAGCGATCAGCAAGGACGGCACCTGGATTGCCGCAACTCTTAAGGATCTCACCTTCACAGAGGCTCTCGTCGTCGACGGCCAATTCATCAACAAAGATAAACCTGCACGCAAGATCGCACTGTACACACAGGATGCGGATCATAACATCACCAACTCTTTTACCCTGACAGCTCCCAAAATCACCATTAAAAGCGAGAATGCCCGCATTCAGGGCGGCACCTTTGTGGGAGACGTATATGTAGAAGCTAACGGCTTCAGTGTCGTGAATGCAACAATCGAAGGCAATGTCTATTTCTCCGATGAAAAATACCAGGCCACCTACAGTGCATCGGACCAGGGAAAAGTAACGGGTGTAACCGAAGTACAAAAATAATAATAGGGTTCCTTCTAAGGTGTTTCTCTAAAGGCTTGATGCCCGGAGAAGCACCTCTTTACTGCTTATGGAGAAAAGAGGCTATCATGCACATTTCATTCCGAGGGTTGGTGCTTGTTCCTGTTCTTCTCGTTCTGGCTTCATGCAGTGGACTGGAGACTAAGCTGCCACAGTACCGGATTCAATCGGGTCAGAATCTGACGATTATGACGACCACAGATACACACTACCTGTCCAAGAGCCTGACCGACTATGGCCCGGCCTTCAATCAATTCCTCGCCGCCGGAGACGGCAAGCAGTTAGGCTATAGCGAAGAACTAATTAGTGCACTTGGCAATGATATTGCAATGAGGAAGCCGGATGTGCTTGTTATTAGCGGAGATCTTACCAATAACGGGGAGAAGCGGAGTCATCTGGATTTGGCAAAACATCTGAATACCATAGAACAGAACACCGGAATACAGGTATATGTTATTCCCGGAAATCATGACATTCGAAATCCTTGGGCACGCAAATTCAAGGGCAACCGTCAAATCCATGTGGATGATGTCAATCCGAAGGAATTCCGCAGCCTCTACCACTCCTTCGGATACGGTGAAGCCTTGCTGGAAGATAAAGACTCCCTGAGTTACCTGGCAGCCCCCTCTGATGATCTCTGGCTGCTTATGCTTGACACCAGCCGGTATGCCAATAACAAAGAGCTTGGGCACCCCCAGCTCGATGGAAAAGTATCCTCCACCACATTGCAGTGGATAGGTAAATGCGGGAGGTTGGCGGAAGGTAGCAGGGCACAGATTGTAGCGGTCATGCACCACAGCCTGCTGGATCACAGTGAATATATTCAGGAGGGATTCACTGTGAATGACAATATATCTGTGATCGAAGCGTTGAAAAAGAACGGTATTGCTATTGCACTCAGCGGCCATATCCATATACAGGACATCAGCGAGAATAGCGGAGGCGGCACCCGCATTTATGATATCGCAGATAGCGCCTTATCCGTGTATCCTCACCAGTATGGCATGCTGCAATATTCTTCTGTGAATCATACATTTGACTACAGCACCTTCAAGCTGAATATGGAGCTGTGGGCAGCGTCTTCAGGCAGCAAGGATAATAATCTGCTGCACTTTAGCACCTACAGTAAGCAGAATTTCATCAAGCGTTCCTCTACCCGGATCTATGCTCAGCTCTCGGAGGATGACGCTTATGACAAGTATTCAGAAGAGGAGCTTCAGGTTATGGCGGATCTGGTGGGACGGCTCCATGAAATACATTTTGCCGGTACAGCTAAGACTGACATTCCAGGTGTGGTCACTTCTGACGGCTTCAAGCTGTGGCAGAACGCACCCGCAGGCAGTCTCAAAAGTTATGTGCTTGGAATGGCCAATCTGGCCCCCAAAGACAATCAGCAGCTGCATATCAAGCTTCCATATCGGTACCAGACCATGTTTAAGAATAGATGATTACGTTTAAGATAAGGCTGGTAGGATTTACAAATTCTGCTGTAGCGCTAAGGAGGATGACTATTCAATGTTCAAACGCATGGATGAGATCATGATCGAGATTCCCGAAGTCGAGAAGCCAGACCCTAATGCCGCTGCCGCCGTTCAAGAACTGCTTGGAGGAAAGTTCGGCGAGATGTCTACACTTAACAATTATCTTTATCAATCTTTTAACTTCCGATCCAAAGACAAACTGAAGCCTTTCTACGACTTGGTTATGAGTATTACTGCCGAAGAGCTGGGTCATGTCGAGCTGGTATCACATGCTGTGAATAAATGCCTCAGAGGCTCTACTTCCTATAAGGAGCCTGACTCTACTCCACTGGATGCTGTTAAGGATGCCCGTTTGTCCTACCACTTTCTAGCCGGAGCCCAAGGAGCGATGCCTTTTGACTCTATGGGCAATCCGTGGACCGGAGCCAATGTGTTCAACAGCGGCAACCTGGTGGAAGACCTGCTGCACAACTTCTTCCTGGAGTGCGGAGCAAGAACGCATAAAATGAAGGTCTATGAAATGACCGATCATCCGGCTGCACGCGCCGTCGTTGGTTTCCTGCTTGTTCGCGGCGGTGTCCATGTGGTGGCTTATGCCAAAGCTCTGGAGATTGCAACCGGCGTCAATGTCACCAAGCTCGTACCTATCCCCTCCCTCAGCAATAAGTCTTTCAGTGAGGCGGCCAAATATGAAGAAAAAGGGGTGCACACCAAGCTGTATACATGGAGCGACAAGGACTTCAGCTCCATTGATCAGATCTGGAAAGGCACCCATCCGGAGGACGGACTTCCGCTGGAGGTCATTCAGGGTGTGCCGAAAGGCGTACCTATCCCTGAAGCACCTGAATCCAAGGAAGAGTTCGCACCGGGTATCTCTGCTGAGGAATTCAAGGAAATCGCCAAACGGCTCAAGATGGCTGGCAATATTAAGGAATAACTTACATTACTGATTAAACCAGAAAAAGCGGAACCCTGCTACTAAGGGCTCCGCTTTTTTTCTGTGTACACGATTAACCATATCCCCCTACTCATTTCGGTAGATCTCCATGATCTTGCGGTTTCAATAAAAGCACTGTAGATGCGGCTTCACGACCGTTCACCAACAGCGTTAGAGTGTGCTCTCCCGCATAGTGGCGGCGGGTGGTCAGATCTGCCCAACGGTGGGTCCTTTTGCCAGTCAGCCTGGTGCCGCCAGGAACCGTTTTGTCGGAGAGCAGGAACAGCTTACGCGAGGTCTTGCCCCCGGCCTTCACGAAATCAATACCGTATTCTACTCGTATATGGGCCGCTTCTCCCTCACGGATGTCAAGGGCATACGCCAGCTCACAGCTGTCGCCTATGTGCAGTTCCGCTGGTTCAACTGACAGGAAGGCGCTGACGGCAAGAGGAGTCTCGTTCTCCTGGCTTGCATATCCAAAGAGGGCCATAATCTCAGGGTCCGCTTGGCGGATCAGTGTACGGCAGCCGTGGCGCACGATCCAGTCCGTGTGCGCACTCACTCCTTTCCAGCGCCGTGCGATATCAATCACGACCGCGGGATGGTCCTTGGCAATGTCATTCAAATGGTTCGCAACGCTCTTGCGCACATACAATGATGGGTCATCCTTCAATTGCTCGAGCACCGGCAATACCGGTGACGGGTCACGCTTGAACATGGGCAACGCCTGACCCCAGGGAAGACGGGGCCGGCTGCCCTCGCTGGACAGCCGCCGTACATGCTCATTAGGATGCCTCGTCCATTGCAGCATCTGCACCATCACTCGCTTCGGGTCACGCAGAAGAAATGGACGAACGGCGAATTCCGCTGAAGATTTGGGCGTAAAGCGCTCCAGCGCTGTCATGGATAGCTCAAAGTGTTCATCACTGCCTCCATACACCTCGACGAAATCGGGAAAGATCAGATAAGGGAAACCCACACATTCTTTATCTATCGCAAACAGAATTTCGAGGGCTTCTTCATACCGGAGGGGCAAAAATGTACCCATCGTCTCCGTGATCCGCCGCATCCGGCCTTTAAGCTCCAGCGTCTCCCAAGGGTCCCGCATTGCTGTTGTGACAAAACCCTCAAGGTCAAAATCGCTGTATACATTCTGCACCTTCGAGCCGAAGTTTCGCAGAAATCCCTCATTGTACATTGCTTTTAAAGGTTCTGCCATTGTTGTCTCCTCCTGCCGGTTCTCTACCGCATTTTCCTTTTCAATATAGCTAGGAAATCGTAACACAACTAACCGGACAGCTTTATGTCATATTCGCTTTGCAGACTTATATAATGCTTCGACCCCGTGCTGTTTCTGGCTCAGTCTACCTGGTGTGATTATCTCATCTTTCAGCTCTTTCATTCACTATTAATGTGCTTTTGCAGTCCCAGCCAGCCCGTTTCCTGTCTCATTGTCCTCTTCCTCCAGAAAAGGAGACACCGTCCACAACGAAGCCATCTCGATTACATCCTCTTCATTAGGCACTCGCCCGCTTCCGGAAAATACTAGATTATTAGCTGTCTCTTCTTCCGTAATTTCGCCCTCATCCATAAGCGTGTCACCGGATTCCCCGACATACCCGTAAGCCCGGATTATCTTTCCCTGCATACCCTTAATCCAAGCATGATATTCGACAACACGATGTGTTCCAAAGTAATAGGCCTCACCAAATTGGGCGCTTAGCCGTTTAACCACTTCTTTAGGATTATCCTCACCAGGCACACCCAAATCTGCCATGTGAGAATTAACCACCAGGGTCCAACCTTTGACCGGAGGTGAGAAAAAATAATAACCAGTATAGGCGCCCGCAATCCCCGTCTGCCAATTCGCCGTTTGCAGATCTTCTAGTCCGAACGATTGGGCCACCGCCTCCGTATCCGTTGTTTTAACCGCATACCACTGGCATTTATAGCCGAAGCTCACTGGATGATCAGGTCTTGCATCAAAATCCATATGCTCAGGAATGTTTATCAGCCTGTTGATCTCCTGCTCTGCCTGCTGCTGTACTACTCCAGATGAAAGGATATCCCGCCTTACCGAGCGTAAAGAGACAACAGCAAGAACAAGGACAATCAAGATAGTTGCTACAACCACAAGATTCCTCATACTGTCGCTACCAGCCCGTCTGCTCCCGCAACCACAACACCACCGCTTTTCAAATCCACAATGCGGCTTCTTGTGTCGGCCTTGGAAATGTATAGCGGTTGGCCGTTTGCATCTATACAGTAGGAAATAGGAATAGACACTCCACAGTTCCGGTAAGAGCCATCAGCATGACTGGTTCCGACGATAGGACATTTATATCTCAGTGCAATTCGTGCGGCTTCTTCTGTCCACAAGGCAAACTGTTCCTCACTGAACATCCCCACTCCAATCGGATGGGCTATGAAATCCAGAGATTCGGCTTGCCCCGCAAGCCCGCTCAGACCCTGCAAAATCTCCACACACAGCAGATAACCGATCTGAATCCCTAAGGCGTCAACCACGGAAGGAGCATACAGCCCCCCTTGCATCGGAGACTTCGCCCTTTCGAGCAGAATCTCTCCGCCGGGACCGATCATTAACGCCCGGTCCTTGTTATTCTCATCTTTATAGCTGGTAATTATCAGCTTGCTGTACTGCCTGGCAAGAGTGCGAAGGGTCTGAACACCGTCCTGATCCGTCACATATCCTTCGGGGTAGAGTACTGCATCGTAATGCGCGGACCACTGCCGCAATTCTTCATGCAACTTCAACAAACCAGCTTCGTGGACTGGCTGAGAGACCAGCAATCTCATCTTCATTCCTCCATAAAATTTGCTCCTACCTGCCAGAAATTCTTCAGTTCAATAACGCTTCCACTTCATCGATGCCCCTCTTCGCTCTGCTGTTCAGCCCCCGTTTATCTTTGAGACCCAGGTGCTCCAGCTCATGGCCTGGATCGGCCACCAGCGGCTGCCCGGCGACGGATTGCAGCAGCTCTGCGGCAGCCCGGCAGGCGCTGAACAGTTGCTCGCGGGACAATACTTTTTTATGGGAGCGGATAATGCCAACCAAGTTTTCGGCGAACAGCAGCCTGACAATACTGTCTGCGCTCATTAGATTACGTGAAGCGAACGCAACGGTCTTTTCCACGATTACAGGATTCGGATATTGCTTGGAAAGTGCTTCGAGCGCAGCCACCGCCTCCCAGTCGCGGATCGACAGCTGCTGCAGATATCCTGCAGTCAGATCTTCTGCCCATAGCTGTTCTGTTTCTTTGCCGACTTCGAACTGCTTGTACTGCTGCAGCACACCTTCACGGTGCATTTGTATAGGGCTACCCAGATAACGGGTGAACAGCTCCCTGGCTTGTTCGGTGTTATTTTCCATGCTGTTACCACCTATTCTTGTCATTCATCCAGAGGAACGTAATGCTTCAGATTCTTCTCCGTGACTCCTTGGTCCAAGCCTTTCCGGCAAATCTCGCAGCTGAATTGTACCACCCCGTCGTGTGCAAAATAAGTATACTCTACCTCAGGCTCATCTCTAAACCTGACACGCACAGCAAACGGAGGTGCCTTTATGGTCCATTCCCCTTTTACCGAAGCGATTTCATCCCGGGCATAGCCCATTTCTTCAGTCAGGTAGGTTATCACCCTGTGGGCATAGACAATGGTGCCGACCCTTACATAAACTATGGGAGTCAGCACGAGGAGCAGTCCCAAAACGGTCAGTGAAATGACAAGTGTCTTTATTGCAGCGCTCAACCATTTCTTCCTCCTTCATTTGAAAACCAAGCGTTACTTTCACAAATATTGCAATTTAAATCTTGTTTTCAAAATGCTAAGGCTGTCGTATTATAGATAAAAAGCTTTTGGCAGCAGGCCGCGCTAAAGCGAACGAACGGAGGAATGTCCCCATGCCACAGACACTTGTTAAAAATGTTGATTTTTTTGTCGCCGCACTGTCGCAGACCTATGTGTCCGCGTTACAGCTGGATCCTGACGGGATGTATTCCCAGGTCGGTATCGGAATCGTAGAGAAATTTGCCGAAGACTACGTGCGCCTCAAAAGATTTGACGGCAGTGTATCCCATTATGACCGGGAAATCACCAAATTCCAGCATAACAAAGCCTAACCCCAATTTATTACATTTGACCCCAATCATAAAGCCCTGTTTTCTTCAATTGAAAAGCTCAGCTCCCTCTATTCCTGGTTCAGATCTGCCCATATGGTTTACTCGTTACATAAGACGGGCCTTATGGACATACCCTAACTTCAGAAGCATGGAAAGGAATGAGAAGCATGAGTGACAAAGAGAAATTCGAAGACAAACGAACCCCCGGTTTTGTTCAGATTCCTGATGCTAGCAGACCCGGAAAGCCGGCATCTACAGACAACCTGGAGACAATCGTCGGAGGCATTATGGATAATGTGCAAGAGACGCTTACTGGAGATTCTCCCAAGGAATCCAGTAAGAAGGATACACTCAAGGACGAGTAAATTTTTACTGAAAAAGCGGACACATGGCAGGGAGCATGTGTCCGCTTTTATTGAGTATACAGGCCCCGCGGCAAGTGTGATCAGCCCTGCATCTGCTTCAGCTCGTAGAATGCACCCCGGCAGCTCATCAGTTCTTCGAACGTGCCGACCTCGGCCACCTGACCATCCTTCATCACCACAATGCGGTCTGCATCCCGGATGGTTGACAGCCTGTGGGCCACGATAAAGGTGGTCCGTCCACGGATCAGCTCCCGCATTGCTTTTTGTACAATGAATTCGGAGATGTTGTCCAAGGCCGATGTCGCCTCATCCAGCAGAATAATCTCGGGATCACGGATCATTGCCCGGGCGATGGCAATCCGCTGACGTTGCCCGCCGGATAATTTGCCGCCATGCTCACCAATCAGCGTATCCAAACCTTGCGGCATCTGGGCAATAACATCCTCCAGATTGGCCATACGCACCACTTCCAGCAGCCGCTCTTCCGGAACATCAGTAAGACCAAAGGTGATATTGCTGCGGATGGTGCCAGAGAAGAGCAAGGTGCTCTGGGGAACCACCGCGAGCTTTTGCCGGTACATCCGCATCTCCAGCTCATCCATCGGATGCCCATCTACCAGAATTCTTCCGCCAGTCGGCCGGTAAAAGCCAACAACCAGATTAAGCACCGTAGATTTGCCTGCTCCCGACTCCCCTACTAAGGCAATGCACTCTCCAGCCTGTACGTTCAGACTGAAATCTTTCAGTACATGCTTATCCGAATCCTTGTAATGAAACTGCACACTTTTGAATTCATACGTCCCCTGAAAGGAAGTCACTTCTGTATTTCCCTGGTACTCCTCAACCTGGGTGGAGGTCAGAACCTCCGCGATAGAATGCATTGACTCGAAGCCCCGGGCAAATTGCGGATACACGGCCAGCAGACTGTTGATCGAAGCGAGTATCGTGGAGAAAAAGCCCTGATACATCACAACATCACCGACCTGAATCGTTCCTCTGTAAGCCAGAATGCAAGTAAACCCGAGGCACATCAGCTGAAACAAAGTGAACACCACCCAGCTGGACGCTCCGAACAAAGCTTCCGTAATATCCAGGCGGTATCCCTTGCCCTTCAGCTCCGACAGCGTCAGATCCACCTTGCAGATCTCCACCTCTTCCAGTCCATGCGCCCGGATCACGGGAATCATCTCCACCGTCTCCGCTACCTGACCGGACATGCTCTCGATCTGGCGGCGGAATTCGCGGTTCCGGCTGCGGATTTTCCCGCGAAAAAAGGTAATCAGCAGCACTCCGAACGGAATCACCAGTACAAAAAACAAAGTGACCTGCAGGCTTTTGAAGGCGGTAATCGTAATCGCAATCAGTACATTCGTCACCGCAGGCATGAAGGAATACATCATTTGCTTGGACAGCGTCTCAATGGCCTCCACATCACGAAGAACCTTGGACTGAAGACGTCCGGCTCTCAGATCACTGTGGTAGGTCATCGACAAATGCTGAAGCTTGCGGATCAGCGTCCCCCGGAGCCCTGCTTCCACTTGGCGTGAGGATCTGCTCATAAAGCTCACATGAATATAAGCAGAAGGGATATTTTGCAGAATCACAACAGCGACAATGATCATATCCATCCATAACCAGTGCAAACTTCCGTTCTTGCTGCTGCTAAGGTGATTGATGATATCGGCAGTAATGACGGGGATGACCCAGGTCGGTGCATGCTTAAAAATATAGAACAACAAGGAGACCAGCAGATTCAGCCGCATCCCGCTGTACAGCCTCAGCAGCATATGAAAAGGCCGCTCCTGCTGCATCCCGCCCTCCATGAACAGGGCTTCGAAGTCGGGTAAAGTCTCTGCTGTCCTAACCATGGATTCCCTCCCTCTTCCAAAAATCCGTGCCGGCAAAAATCTGAGATTTACCCGGTGCCTTCACATTTACATCAGGCAACCGTGCCCAAGCTGCACGCTGCTTCCGCAAGGGATCATCACCCGCCAAGCCATATTCGCAGTAACGGACTGTCCCTTCATGACGCGGATTGTTCCAGTTATCCCAGCCCCGGGGATCGATATGTCCGCCGTAGCGGCAATTCACCAGTTCAGTCCGGGCGAACCCGCGCCAAGGCCGTCCGAGGTAGACTCCAGTAACGCCCGGATCAGCCGTTAAGAAGCACTCACTGAAAATATAACCGTATTCCTGCCCCTCAGGCGTGGATGCCGCCGTTATATATCCTTCACCCTGGCCGTAATGCGGCAGACTGCGGATTTCACAATGTTCAAAATAGGCCGCCGCTCCGCCAAAAATAAAATCCACTGTTCCCTCAATATAGCAATGGGTATAGAGCTGGCGGCAGCGTTCGTGGCGCTCCTTCAAGGGGATGCCTCCGAAGGGTTTTCCATCCTTCGTAGCTGGAGGTAGCGGTCCCGTAAACAGGGTATCCTGATAACCCTTAAATGTGCAGTTACGGAAGACCGTCTCATCACAATGGGCGTATACCGCCACTGCCTGCCCAATGTCTGTTCCCTGCCCGGCCGTATTGGCAACCGTCAGATTCTCCACCACCAAGCGGCTTCCCCCGAGAAAAAGCGTCGGAGTGGCAAAGGTGGTAATCTCTTCTCCTGCAGCGTCCAGTTCCTTGGCATACCGGTTCATGGTTATTTCCACGTCTCCTATACCAATAATCCGCAAATGGGAACGGTATATTCTTACCGCCTCCTCATATACACCTGACAAAATATACAGCGTCTGTTCTTCATCCTCCGGCTGAGATTCCAACGCGTGTACAGCTTCCTGAATGGTATGAAAATCGCAGAAATCTTCTTTTCCTACCAGCATCTATTCTTCCTCCTTATCAATCGGCTTCGTTGACAGGCCCGGCACATAAACGCGCATGGACTCGTGTTCTCCCTAGACCTCAAGGAAAGCGCATTCAGAAATACTGGAGCGATCGCCCACCCTCAATGCCCGGCTATGGGCAAGCAAATAGATTATAGCGCCAGATGCGGTAAACTGCCATAAAAATTTTAACGTGTGCATTTTAATAATTCCTTGACTTGACCGTGTGTAGATCGTACACTGAAATCGTTAACAATTCTATTTACCCGGAGAGATATTATGATCACCATCAAAGACATTGCACGTGTCGCCGGCGTCTCCCATACCACCGTTTCCCGAGCGCTGAACGGCAGCCCGCTGATCAAGAAAGTCACCCGGGACAAAATCGAAAAAATCGCTGCAGAAATGAACTATGTGCCCAATTACAGCGCCAAGAGCCTGGTGACCAAAAGATCCTTCACCATCGGTCTATTCTTCTCCAGCATTGAGCAGGGGACCTCGGCCAGCTTCCTGGTCGATGCGATCAAAGGAATCAGCCACATCCTGGATGAGAACTTCAACCTGACGGTCAACGGCATTGACGGCGTACACAACTTCGGGAATATTCAGCCGCAGCGCTTCGATGGCATTCTGGTCATGAGCCAGAGCGATGAGGATAATGCCTTCATCTATCATGTGAAGAAGATGGGGATTCCACTGGTCGTGCTGAACCGCCAGCTTGAAGATCCCGGCATTATGAACGTGGTGGCCAACGACCGTGAAGGCGTGAAGGAAGCCATTGACTATTCTGTCCGGCAAGGACACCAGAAATTCGCCATTATCGAAGGCAAACCTGGATTCAAATCATCGAGCGAGCGCAAACAGGGTTTCATGGACAGCTTGATCGCCAATCGCCTTCCGCTGAACTCGAATTATTTTGCGGCTGGTGACTATAGCATCGAGAGCGGCTATGCGGCTATGACTACTCTGCTCCTGCTAGAAGATCCGCCGACAGCGGTGTTCTGCTCCAATGACGACATGGCAATTGGTGCGATGAACGCCTGCTACGCTCACAAGGCCGATATTCCAGGGCAGATTTCTCTCATTGGATTCGATGATATTATGTTCTCCCGGTACACGAATCCAGCCCTCACTACGGTCCGCAAACCCATTACAGAGATCAGCGAGCTCGGCACCAAAATGCTGGTCCAGCTGCTTCAGCAGCCGGAGACAAAACCCCAGCAGCTATTCGTGAAGACTGCGTTAGTCACCCGCCAGACTGTTGCTGAACTGCAGTAGTCATGAACCGTTAAGCAGGGGCGGTAACAAGCAAGATTCCATGTGCAGCCAGCTGGCAGAGCGGTTCAAGAGTGACTCTATTGAAGTGGAAAAAAGTAGAACTAAATGCTATGACAGAGGGTCCGCAGATCTCGCTGTTCGCTGTTATGGATCCTCCGCCAAAGCATGCAATTCCCAGCTACATCCGGTTAAAAAAAGAGACTCTCTTTTTTTAAATAAAATGTTCACGTGTGCATCATTCCAATACATTATAAAGGAGAGTATTGAACACTTATGACACAGCGTTTATCCAGAACCACGCATCCCGGTCTGCCGCAATATCCGGAACGGATGATCCAATTTGGGGAAGGGAATTTCATGCGGGCTTTTGTAGACTGGCAGCTGCTGCAGATGAACAAACAAGGCCTGTTTAACGGAAGTGCTGCAGTTGTTGTGCCTATCGGAGAGGGACTTGGCGGACTTATGGCCGAACAGGATAATCTCTACACGGTACTGCTGAACGGCATCATGCAGCAGCAGCCTGTCAATTCGCACGAGATTATCACCACCGTCAGCCGGGTGATCAATCCGTACAGCGATTATGAGGCATATCTGGCTCTGGCCGAGAATGATGAAATCGAATTCATTACCTCCAATACAACAGAAGCAGGCATCGCCTATCACGCTGGAGACAAGTTGGAGGATGCGCCGCCTGCAAGTTTCCCTGCCAAGCTGACCGCTCTGCTGCACCGGCGGTTTGAGCTCGGCAAAAAGGGCTTCGTGATCATCCCCTGCGAGCTGATTGACCGCAATGGCGAAAAGCTGGAGCAAATTGTGCGGCAATACGCCGCGGAGTGGAATCTGGGTGAAGCCTTCCTGCAGTGGCTCAGTGCAGAGAACACCTTCTGCTGCAGTCTGGTGGACCGCATTGTCCCAGGTTATCCACGCGATAAGGCGACAGAGCTGGAAACGGAGCTTGGGTACGCCGACAAGCTGATGGTAACCGCAGAGCCGTTCCTGTTCTGGGTTATTGAAGGCCCTTCATGGCTCTCTGAACGGCTGCCGCTGGCCAAAGCCGGGCTTAATGTAATCGTTACAGACGACATGACGCACTACCGTGAACGGAAGGTTCATCTTCTAAATGGCCCGCATACGGCTATGGTTCCCCTTGCCATGATGGCCGGGCTCGAAACCGTCGAAGATGTGATGAACGATGACATGTTCTACCGCTATGTGCGCGGGCTTTTGGATGAGGAGCTTATTCCTATGCTTGATCTTCCTGAAGAGGAGTTGCTCTCTTACGCAGATGCCGTGCTTGAGCGGTTCAAGAATCCTTTCATCCGCCATGAGCTGGCTTCGATATCTCTGAACAGCATCTCCAAATTCAAGACCCGCCTCCTTCCTGTGCTCCTTCGGTATCAGCAGGAACGCAGCCAGTTGCCGCCGCTGATTACCCTTGCCTTCGCCGCGCTGCTGCTCAGCTACAGGGGAGACCGCGTGAAGCGTCAGGACAGTGCTGAAGTGCTGGCGGTATTCGATCAGGCCTGGAGCACCCCTTCCACATTCACCGCAACGATTCTTAAGGATGACAGCCTGTGGGGCCAGGATCTGACTCTGATAGCGGGCCTGACCGAGGCAGTTGAAGCCCAGCTGCACCAGCTCCAAAGCTCTGACATCCGTGACGCACTGCTGCAGATGATAAGTACTGAAGCCTGATTATCCATTCCCTTTAGGAGGAACACCATGAAACATCTAATGAAAATGAATCCCCGTGATACGGTAGCCGTAGCGTTGCGCCCGATTACTTCTGGTGAAGAGATCTCTTTTGAAGGACTCTACCTGAAGGCTGCCCAGGATATTCCGCAGGGCCACAAAATTGCCTTAACCGACTTCGCCGAGAACGATGTTATTACTAAATACGGCTACCCTATCGGGCATGCGATCGAAGCGATCCGGACAGGTGACTGGATTCATACGCATAATATCAAGACCAATCTGTCGGGAGAAGAAGAATATGAATATCAGCCCGAACTGCACCCAGTTATTTATCCAAAACGTGATCTGACCTTTCAGGGCTACCGCCGGGCAAACGGCAAAGTGGGTATCCGTAATGATCTGTTCATCATTCCCACAGTCGGCTGTGTGAACGGCATTGCCGAACAGATGCTGCAGGAATTCAAGACAGAACATCCGGATCTGGGCGGCTTTGATAATTTTACCGTTCTGAAGCACCCTTACGGCTGCTCTCAGCTGGGCGATGACCACCGCATGACCCGCAGCATCCTGCTGGATGCCGTGAATCACCCAAATGCCGGGGGCGTGTTAGTCTTTGGTCTCGGATGTGAGAACAATATTGTCTCCGAGTTCCGCAGCATGCTGGGCGACTATGACAAGAGCCGGGTCAAATTCCTCGTTGCCCAGGAGGTGGGCGACGAGGTGGAGGCAGGCCTCCTATTGCTCGAAGAGCTGTACGAGGCGGCCAAAAATGATGTCCGTGAGCCGGTTCCGCTCAGCGAGCTGAACATCGGGCTGAAATGCGGCGGCTCCGACGGATTCTCCGGCATTACCGCCAATCCGCTGCTTGGCGCCTTCTCGGATTTCATCATCTCTCAGGGCGGAACCTCCGTACTGACTGAGGTCCCAGAAATGTTCGGCGCCGAGAAAATGCTCATGGCCCGTGCGGAGAACCGCGAGGTCTATGAGGATATCGTCTCCCTGATTAACAATTTCAAGCAGTATTTCCTCTCTTACGGGGAACCAGTGTATGAGAATCCCTCCCCCGGCAACAAGGCTGGCGGAATCAGTACGCTGGAAGATAAATCGCTGGGCTGCACCCAGAAGGCCGGCAGCTCGCCTGTTGTGGACGTGCTGGATTACGGCGTGAAGCTGCGCCGCAAAGGCCTAAGTCTTCTGCAGGCTCCGGGCAACGATCTGGTGGCTGCCTCCGCCCTTGCCGCATCGGACTGCCAGCTCGTACTCTTCACAACCGGCCGGGGAACACCGTTCGGCAGCTTTGTGCCGACAGTCAAGGTGGCGACTAATAATGATCTTTTCGCCAAAAAAGGTCACTGGATGGACTTCAATGCCGGACCGTTGCTGGAACGCCCGATGGCTGAGGTGTTGGAGGAATTTATCGCTTATATCATCGATGTGGCGAGCGGCCAAAAAACGCGCAACGAGCAGAATGAAGTACGCGAGCTGGCGATTTTCAAAACCGGAGTTACGCTATAAATCCTATCCTAATCCAATCCAAGCAAAGGGAGAATCTTAATGTTTTTAAATGACGATTTTCTATTGACCAGCGATACGGCGCGTAAGCTCTTCCATAATCATGCCAAAACCATGCCGATTATCGATTACCACTGCCACCTTGATCCGAAGGAGATCTATGAAGATAAGGCGTTCCGCAACCTGACCGAAGCCTGGCTGGCCGGAGATCATTACAAATGGCGGCTTATGCGGGCCAACGGAATTCCAGAATCTCATATTACCGGGGATGCTTCGGATTATGACAAGTTCCTGGCCTGGGCCCGGACGCTTCCAAAAGCAATCGGCAACCCGCTATACAGCTGGACCCATCTGGAATTGCGCCGATTCTTCGGGATTAATGAACTGCTGAACGAAGCTTCCGCTCCTGCCATCTGGGAGGAAGTGAACCGCAAGCTGGCTGAACCTGCCTTTACCCGGCGGAGTCTGATCCGGAATTCGAATGTCAAAATCATCTGCACTACGGATGACCCGGCAGATTCGCTGGAATATCACCGGCTGCTGAAGGAGTCGGAGCAAGACTTTCAGGTCTTCCCGACCTTCCGTCCCGACAAAGCGCTGAATATTGATGCCGAAGGATTCCCGGCTTGGCTGGCCCGGCTGGAAGCAGCAGCCGGAGCTCCGGTAGCCACCTATAACTCACTGGTCGAAGCGTTGCGGAACCGTGTGGACTTTTTCCATGATAATGGCTGCCGGTTGTCTGACCATGCACTCGACGTGCTGCGTTATCAAGCCGCTGGTGATGCCTCACAGCTGGAGCGGATTTTCACCAAACGTATCGAAGGTGCGGTGTTGTCGCAAGAAGAGATCACTATCTACCGCACAGAGCTTCTATCGGCACTGATCGGAATGTACCATGACCACAATTGGACCATGCAGCTTCACCTGCACGCCTTCCGCAACAATAACACACCGATGTTCAACCGCCTGGGACCGGATACGGGCTACGATGGAATTAACGATCTTTCTTTGGCTGAGGCCCTCTCGAAGTTGCTGGACCGGGCCGAATGCGGCAAGGGATTACCGAAGACCATCCTTTATTCGCTGAATCCGGGAGACTACCCGGTCCTGCTGGCTCTAATGGGCTGCTATCAAAAAGACACCGCTGGCAAGCTTCAGCTTGGCTCCGGCTGGTGGTACAACGATACCCGCGACGGGATGCGCCGCCAATTGACCCTGCTTGCCGACAACAGCCTGTTGGGTAATTTCGTCGGCATGCTGACCGACTCGCGCAGCTTTCTGTCTTACACGCGCCACGAGTATTTCCGGCGTGTCCTTTGCGAGCTGCTGGGAGAACTGGCAGAGCGCGGTGAAGCACCGGATGATCAGGCGCTGCTGGGACAGCTGGTAGAAGGAATCTCCTACAGCAATGCCGCAGGATACTTCGGTTTCGATGCACGCAGTGCTGTACACTCTTGAATCCGGAAGGAAAGTCTATGATGCCTACGCTGTATATTGCAGGTGATTCTACCGCCGCTCAGAAAAGCGGAGGTGAGAAACCGATGACAGGCTGGGGGGAATTCTTTCACGTACATTTTGGCCCTGAGATTACTGTAGACAACCGTGCGGTGAACGGGCGAAGTACCCGCTCTTTTCTGGCAGAAGGCCGGCTGGAGGATATCGGCAAGGACTTCCGGTCCGGCGACTATCTGCTAATCCAATTCGGACATAATGATCAGAAGATGGAAGACCCCGCCCGCTACACCGATCCCGAAACCGAATACCGCCAGAATCTGCTCACGTTCATTGATTTTGCCCGCAGCCGCGGCGGATACCCTGTTCTGCTAACCTCGGTCAGCCGCCGCCGGTTTACCTCAGGCGGCGAGCCCGATCCGCTGGCCGTCGGGCTGTACCCGGAAGCGATGCGCGAGGTTGCGGCACAGACCGGTACACCGCTGCTTGATATCTTCGCTTCCTCCCAGCAGCTATACCGCGTGCTGGGAGAAGAAGGCTCGCGGCAGCTATTCATGCATCTGCCCGCGAACGCTCATCCGAACTATCCGGAGGGTGTCACGGATGACACGCACTTCTCCAAAGAAGGCGCTGCCCGTGTGGCTGAACGGGTCGCCGAGGCGATCCGGCAGTCCCCAGAGCTGACTGCCTTGGGTGTATATCTGCGGCGGCCGGGGCTTAAGACGGCTGAGGCCAGTTCCCTGTTATAAGTCTCGCAGCGGACATAGAAGGGTTTTATGTAACCCCAAGCCGCAAGCGGACAGCTTGCGGCTTGGGGTTCTACAATTTACGGAGAGCTTGCAAAATTACGTCGTACTGCGTAAAGAAAATAAAGTATTTGACTGGGCGCTGCATTAATCTAACGGGAGAAGAGTTGAATTGAAGTCTACGTATCGGCTCAGCTGAAAGCATTGCAAAAAACAGGGGACAGACTGCCTTGTGGGCAGCTGCCCCCTGTTTCTTTACCTTTTGCTAATTCCAAATCTAACGGTGGCTTATTGGCGTTCCTTGCGCTCCGTTCGAAACAGCTTCCCATGTTTCCCAAGTGGCTAAACGATCAGCATAGACTCCGCGCACCAAAGGCAAGACCCCTGCGCCGACCGCAAACCGCAGAGGTGGGTCCTCGGCGTCAATGATTTGGAGAATCGCTTCGACCGTCGCATTCGGATCGCCTCGTTCTTCTGTCGATAAACTAACGGACACCCGATTTCGAAGTTCAGCGTAGACTTCCAATCCCTGTGATGTCTTCATGGACAGAGGACTTCCAAAGTCAGTTGCAAAGGCGCCCAGCTCGAGCAACGTGACCTTAATGCCGAAGCTTTTAACCTCTTGAGCGAGGCTATCGTGCAATGCTTCGACTGCCCATTTGGACGCGCAATAGAAGCCGATGAGCGGCACCGCAACAAGCCCCATGCCACTTGAGACACCGAGAATGTGCCCGCTGCCCTGTAGTCGAAGCAGAGGCAGGGCTGCTTGGATGACACGAAGCGTACCAAAGTAATTGGTGTCAAATAGTTCGCGGATGTCGGATTCGTCAGCCTCCTCAGTCGTGCCAACCAGTGTGTAACCAGCATTATTCAGGACGACGTCCAACCTGCCGAAATGCGCATGAGCCTGCTGAACGGCATGCCCGACCTGCTGGGAATCTGTTACATCGAGCGCTAGGGGGAGAACAGCGTCTCCAAAACGTTCCTTAAGATCGGCGATGCTTTCCGGTGTTCGAGCGGTCGCGGCAACCTTATCCCCGCGGGAGAGTGCAGCCTCCGCCCAAATGCGCCCTAATCCGCGAGAGGCTCCTGTAATGAACCAGACTTTGTTTTCCATAGTATTCTCCTCCAATACAGTTCCTGTGTGTAGTATTTTTAAAGTTTCTATTTTCTCTTTTGTTCTTCTATAATGTTACGGCTTAGCAGCTTGATACGGAATATCAAATAAGTTAGCATGGTATTAACTTATGGTTTATGCAAAAGGAGGAGTCTGCCTGAATGATTGAGCAACTGAAGACGTTTGTTCAAGTGGTGGAGTCCGGAAGCTTTTCTAAGGCAGCCGAAAAGCTTTTTATTTCTTCAACAGCTGTGATGAAACAAATGAATTTATTGGAGGAGCAAACCGGAATCCCACTTTTTATCCGTACCAACCACGGTGTCAGCCTCACAAAGGCAGGAACAGCTTTTATCAAAGATGCGGAATATATGCTGCAGTATTTTCAAGAATCTCTTATCCGCATGCATCACTCCGCACAGGCCAATCGGTATATTATTCGGGTGGGTACTTCTATGCTTAACCCCTGTAAGATTTTGATTGATTTGTGGAATGGAATTAGCGACCTACACCCTCAATTCGGCATAAACATCGTTCATTTCGAAGACGCACATACTCTACCAACCACTTACCACATGATTGGCCAATCGCTCGATATCATTGCGGGGCCATTTCTTACAGATAACCTGAAGAATTACTACCGTGTGCATGAACTGGGGAGTTACCGTGTTTGTTTTGCCGTATCCCGGCAACACAGGCTGGCTTCAAGAAAAACACTTTTTGTCAAAGATTTGTATGGGGAAAGATTGGCTCTAGTGAATGGTGGGAATAGTGCCGTCATTCATGACATACGTGATTTCCTGAAAATGAAACATCCTCAAATACAAATTAAGGATGTTCCGCGTCTCTATGATCTTGATGTGTTTAATCGCTGCGAGGAAAGTAATACGGTAATGCTGACATTGGAGGCTTGGGCAGATATCCATCCATCCTTGGTGACGATCCCTGGTGATTTAGATTTCGCAGTTCCATATGGTTTAATATTTCCATTACATCCATCCAAGGAAGTCGGTCAATTCTTAGAAATCATAAAAGAAATGTAAGGTATTGTTTAACTAAGGTATTAACGGAGAACATAAGTTTAATAACAGCGGCAGTCTAATACTTTGTTTAATAATAAGCAGGAGGGTATATCATGACTGCACCGCTTCATCTGGGCATACGCGCCCATGACTTTGGCCAACTGCCTCTGACAGAGCAGACCGCCAAGCTCGGGCAGCACCATTTCACACACATTCAGTTCGCTGTACACAAATCGTTCCCGGAGAGTGTTCCCTCGCTATCCAGTCTGAGTCCCGGTACCGCTGCCTTTTATGGCGATGCCTTCAGGCAGGCTGGAATACGTATTGCCGTGCTCGGCTGCTACGTCAATATCGTCGATCCCGACCCCGCCCGTAGAACATTGGCCCTTGATGCATTTAGTACCCAGCTCCGGCTGGCCCGGGATTTCGGTGCCAGTCTGGTCGGAACGGAAACCGGAAGTGTGGGCAGAGGATACACACCGGCTAATTTTACGGAGGAAGCCTTTCAGCAGGTTGTAACTTCTGTGAAGGCCATGGTAGAGGAAGCCGAACACTTCGGGGTAACCGTGGGCATTGAAGCGGGGATCAATCACCCGATCCATACTGCACAGCTTGCACGGCGTCTGCTCACATTGGTTCCTTCTAATAATCTGCAGATTATACTCGATTGCGCCAATCTGATGACCGTGGACAATTACCAGCAGCAGGATACTGTAATAGCAGAAGCGTTGGAGCTGCTCGGCGACCGTATTGCCGTCATCCACTTGAAGGATTTCACCGTCAGGGACGGTCAGATCGTGATTCTGCCTGCCGGCCAAGGCCTGCTGAACTTTGCTCCGCTGCTCCATTACATGAAATATAAGCGGCCGCATATTCAGGGAATCCTGGAAAGCACGCCTGAGGAATATGTGCAGGAGAGCACGGATTTTCTACGGAGGCTGTATGACGAAGTATGAACGGAGAAATAAACCTCAATAGAAAATAGCCAGCAGCTACATTATCCTTAGGCAAAAACACACGCCAAAACGGGCATTCCTCTCACCTTGCCATGAGAAGAATGCCCGTTTTTATTGTCCGTGTGACGAACTAAGAGTGATTACTCTCCTATATTAACCAGAGAATTTTACAATATAGGTGTTAATTTCGTACGGCTTCAATTCACTTGTAATCGTCTGGCCAACGTAAGCTTCGCCCAGCGGGCGCTCCATCAGATCACATACCTGCCAGGAATGAAGCGGATAATCACTGCTGAGCGTTACGGTGCTCCGGGTGCCTGTATACTCATGCAGGCGGACGATGAAGCCGTCGCCATTCTCCGCCATTTTGACAGCATCGACGGCGATCCCTGCGGTGTCTGTCTTGATCAGCGATTTACCGGCTCCGGCTGAATAACCGCCTTTAACTACACGCAGCGGATTGTTCAGTGACCAGGCCTCCTCCACAGTGGCTGCCGCTGCCCAGTCCCCTTTATGCGGCAACAGGGCGTAGGTGAACCGGTGTTCTCCCTGATCCGCCTGCCAGTCAGGATCGGTTGCCGATTTGATCAATGACAGCCGCATTACATGATCCTTGATGTCGTAGCCGTATTTGCAGTCGTTCAGAAGGCTTACTCCATAACCCCGCTCCGACAAATCGGCCCACTGATGGCCCACACTTTCGAACCGTGCATAATCCCAGCTTGTATTCCAGTGGGTAGGCCGCTTTACGTTGCCGAACTGAATGTCATATGTGGCTTCTGTAGCCCGCACGGCAACCGGAAAAGCGGTCTTCAGCAGCTGATGCTGCTCATGCCAGTCCACCCGTGTCTCGAAATCGATCCGTGCACTTCTGCTGTACACTTTTACCCTCTGTACGATAGAAGAGTCCATATACTTCCAGGTGAATTCCAGCACCGCGGCAAGCCTTCCGCACTCGATCAGCTCGACGGAGCGGAGATCGGTGACCACCCGCATTTTTTCCTGGTAAAAAAGATCAATGTCCCAGGCATCGAACATCTTCGGCTTATCCTCAAAGACCTGAAGAACATTACCGTTCTCACCCGGAGCCAGCACCTCCCGCTGTTCCCGGAGATCGAAGATCCGGCTCAATTGCCCGGCCCCGTTCCACTCCAATACATAAAACGGCGTCGTGAGCCGCGAATCCTCCCATTCGAAAGGAAACGGAAGCTCAGGAATAAAGGCTGCCCCTTCCCGTGCGCTGCTCTTTCCTCCAACAGAATCAGCAGAGTTCGCTGCTTCCACAGGCCGTGAAGTGATAACTATACTGCCTAGCATGGGAACAGACGGAACTTCCACCAGCCATTCATCCCCTGTGCGCTGGAATGCTAGCTTTTGACCATCCGCAGTACTCCACACCACATCTCCTACTGCTTCATAAGGAATAGCTGCCAGCTCTGTCCGTTCGAAGAAGGCTCCATTAAATACCGTGTACTCCGATGCCAGCTGTGAACCGGACCATCCGGTCAGCTCTTCTGCCGCAGCATCCGCCGCTCCGCGGCCAATGCGTTCCGCTTCTGCATATTCCAGCCGGGAGTCCTCATATACCTCATGGATGGAGGAGCCGGGAATAATATCGTGGAACTGATTGCGGAGGATGGTATGCCAGCCTTCCAGCAGCGGCTTTGCAGGGTAGCTGCTGAAGCTGCCTTTTTCCACAGCGAGCAGTACCTGCAGCCACTCCGCTTCGCGGTACAGCAGCTCCAGCTTCCGGTTCATCCGTTTGTTGTAGGCCTGACTCGTATACGTTCCCCGGTGATATTCCAGGTACAGCTCACCGTCCCAGGTATGCACATATTGGTCGGTACTGCGGATGGTTTCATTCAGGCGCTCAAAATACTCATCTGCCCGGCCCGTCCGGACTGCGGGAATCCCCGGCATTGTATCAAGCCGACGGCGCATTTCCAGCATTTCGCGGTTTACTCCCCCGCCCCCATCACCGTATCCATAAGAGAGCAGTAGCTCGCGATTCATATTCTTGTCCCGGTACTGATCCCAGATTCCCTGAACGGAGAAGGGTTCAATTAGTCCGTTGTAAGTGTAATACCAGGCGCCGGAGTCAGGTCCTTCAGGTGTGGTAATGAAGTGAGTCAGCACTTCACTGCCGTCAATGCCTCTCCAGCGAAAGGTGTCATGGGGCATCCGGTTATATTGGTTCCAGCTGATTTTGGTGGTCATAAATGTGTCAATTCCCGATTTCCGCAAAATCTGCGGCAGCGCCCAGCTGTAGCCAAAGACATCCGGCAGCCATAAATATTTGCAGTCCACACCGAACTCCTCCCGGAAAAACTTCGTCCCGTACAGAATTTGGCGCACCAGCGACTCTCCACTGGTCAAGTTGCAGTCCGCTTCCAGCCACATCGCACCCCCGGCTTCCCAGCGCCCTTCTTCAACCCGCTTGCGGATTTCGTCATAGATTTCCGGGTAATCTTCCTTGATGTACGCGTATAGCTGAGGCTGTGTCTGCAAAAATATATATTCCGGGTACTGCTTCATCAGCCGGAGTACGGTCGAAAAGGAACGTGCCGCTTTTTCCCGGGTATGGGTAAGCCGCCACAACCAAGCTACGTCGATATGGGTGTGGCCGATTGCGGTTACAGTTACCGGATGCTTAGACTCAAGCCGTGCCAGCTGCTCCAGAAGAAGTGATTCTGCCTCCTGAACGGAAATGTAAAAGTCTGTGCTGCCCGGTTTGGACCAGTCCAGCCTGTTGAATGCCCGGTTAAGCGCCATCAGCAGCTCCTGCTTCTCCGGCTGATTGTCCGCAAGCTGCTTGTAGGTCGAGAGTGCGGCACGGCCGGTATAGTACAAATTATCGGCCGCCTCATCCAGCCAGGCCAGCTCTGCCCGTATCATCCGGTGTTCCTGGGGAACAGGGCGTCCTCCGCCTTCCAGCCCTGACCATAAGCGGAAAGTGAAATCCAGTGTTCGCCCGGCCGCATCTTCCTCCAGAAAAACCTCCTGATGGTTGGAATCCACACCCTGATACGGCTTGCCGTCAATATATAGCAGCGACTCAAAGCCGCTATTGTTGCCCCCTCCGGTACGGCCGAAGTCAAAAATGCCAACCACACGTTTCCCATTCCACCCGGCAGGCACCTCCACGATCCGCTGCAGCCAAATGTACACATCGCGCCCAGTCCAGTAATCCCCGTGCTGAAGCTTGCTGTCTCCTTCCAGCCGGGGAGGGTACATTCCGTTTGCTCCATCCGTATCCTCCACTGCAAGCCAATCATCCAGCTTGGCAATCTCACGGTAACGGTAACCTTCCAGCTCCCGCAGCCGTGCAGCCAGCTTCTCTTCCGTCCAAAACATGATCCCAGCCTCCTTGTATAACACGTGTTATATTCAAACAAAAACGGCTGTCCCCCTTATCAAAGGACGATAACCGTTACTTACGCGCTTTCGCCTGCCCTTAATACCGCAGGAAGCCATACTTTTTCATCCTGCGCTGAGGCCGTCCCGGCTTCAATAAGACTGAGCACACGGCTGACCGCTTCTTCCCCCATGCCTACGTAGGGGATTTCCACACAGCTTAAAGCCGGCAGGCTCAGACGATGGCCCTGGATCGTATTGTCTGCCGCCATCACCCGCAGCTCTTCACCGATGTGAAGGCCCAGCTTATGGGCGGCCCGGTACAAATCCGGGATGCCGCTTGACCAGTTCACCAGAAGCGGAGGCATTGGCTTGCCAATCTCTGACAGCTTCAGAAGCCATTCCTCCCAATCCACCCGCCCATCCAGCTCGGGAAGCCGGAACCAAAACGGGCTCATGCCCCGTTCACTGCACCAGCTGCTATAGGCCTCCCGGCGTGTTCGTTCCGCCCAACTGCGGATGCCGTTATGGTAGACTTCGGCATACACCGGAGCCAGCAGCTGCGGAGTTCCAGGCCGCAGCAAATACTCCAGAGCCAGCTCCACACTGCCCTTGTAATCGGCCAGCACAGAGCATACCCCTTCCGCCTCGGCATAGCCCTCCACGGAAACATACGGAACCCCCGCCTCGTTAACCTTGGCGGCCCAGGCCTCATCGCGGTAGCTGGTATCATCCAGCGTCACGATGCCGTCGATCTTCCGCTGGTGGTAGAGATCCACCAGCTCATCCCTTGCCTCGCCGTCCGGCCTGTGGCCCGGCGAGCAGAGCAGAATGTGATAGCCATGCGCTTCACATTCCTTCTGCATGCCTTCCAGCAGCCGCATGAACAGCGGATGACGTGTATCACCGAACGCAGCCAGACTCATGCTGCGGCCCGTCTTCATGCTGCGCGCCTGGGCGTCTACATGGTAGTTCAATTCGCGGATCGCCGCCAGCACATTCTCACGGGTCTCTGCGCTTACGCCAATGCCCGGCGTATCATTCAGCACCGCAGAGACTACACTGCGGGATACTCCGGCCAGCTTGGCAACGTCGTGGCTGGTTACTCTTTTTTTGCCCATATCAGCACCTCGGCAAGAGTATAACACGTGTTATTATTGGTGTATAGAAGATTTTCGGGAATGGTTCAAAAAGCGGGCTTTGCCCCATTCGGCCTTATCTACTTGTTATAGATACCCCATCATGGGTACAATTAATTATTAGTACGTGTCATCATACAAAGGATAGGTGAAACAAATGGAGAATTTCGGATTCGCTAGAGTCGCCGCCGCTTCCCCTGAAATGCGGGTTGCCGACTGCGAGTTTAATGCAGCGCAGATTATAGACGCTATCCGGCAAGCGGATGAGAATCAGGTTGAATATCTGGTATTGCCGGAGCTGTCTATTACCGGCTATACCTGTGCGGATTTATTCCTGCAGCCCACGCTCCAGCAGTCTGCGCTTACAGCACTACATAAGATCACCGCTGCAACTGAGGGGCGGAACCTGATTGTTATTGCCGGTCTTCCCGTTGCTGTAAAAAGCAGATTATTCAACTGTGCCGCCGTATTACAGCAAGGTCAAATTCTGGGTCTTGTTGTGAAGACCTGCATCCCAGGTTACAGTGAGTTCTATGAACCCCGCTGGTTTGCCGGAGCAGAGGAGCTTGAGGTCTCCGAGCTGCGGATAGGTACAGCGGCTGTGCCCATAGGCAATGACCTGATCTTCACTTGTGAAGGCAGCGGCGGGATCTCCTTCGGTGTAGAAATCTGCGAGGATCTTTGGGTTCCGGTTCCTCCGAGCAGCCTGCTTGCCCAGGCCGGAGCCACGCTTCTGTTCAATCCTTCCGCCAGCAATGAACTGGTAGGCAAAGCGGATTACCGCCGCCAGCTGGTCACCAGCCAATCTGCCTCCTGCGTGGCAGGCTACGTCTACGCCGGCTGCAATACCGGTGAATCGACAACGGATGTGGTATTCGGCGGCCACTCAATGATTGCTGAGAACGGGCAGATGCTCGCTGAATCCGAGCGCTTCACTCATGAGAGCCGGATCATCATCGCCGATATCGATCTGCCGAGAGTCCAGTATTCCCGCACAGTGATGGGCACCTTCCGGGCCGGCAAGGGCGGCCGTAATTACCGCGAGGTACTCTATGCGGACCCGGGCATCCTGCATGAGGGCCGCAAGCTGGTCCGCAGCTTCGCCGTAAATCCCTTTGTGCCCGGCAATCCGCAGCAGCGCAATGACCGCTGCCGGGAGATTCTTTCGATCCAGACCTCCGGCCTGATGAAGCGCATCCGCCACATCGGAACCAAGCAGGCCGTGATCGGCATCTCCGGCGGTCTGGATTCCACGCTGGCACTTCTTGTCGCTGTCCGAGCTATGGAGCTGCTCGGCCGTCCGGCCAGCGATGTGCTGGCTGTCACGATGCCGGGCTTCGGCACGACGAACCGCACTTACGACAACGCCGTTGGTCTCATTAAGGCGCTTGGTGCATCACTCAAGGTAGTAGACATCAAAGCTGCCTGCCTGCAGCACTTCGAGGATATCGGCCATGACAAGGATGTTCACGACCTGACCTATGAGAATGTCCAGGCCCGGGAACGTACGCAGATCCTGATGGATCTGGCCAATAAGAACGGCGGCATTGTCATAGGTACCGGTGATTTGTCAGAGCTTGCCCTTGGATGGTGTACCTATAACGGTGACCACATGTCTATGTATGGCGTCAATTCAGGCATTCCAAAGACGCTTATTCAATATGTCGTCGCCTGGTATGCTGATCACGAGGCGGACGAAACCGTGAACAAGCTGCTCTACGACATCATCGACACGGGAATCAGTCCCGAGCTTCTGCCGCCATCTGCTACAGGCGAGATTGTCCAGCTCACGGAAAATATTCTCGGGCCTTATGTGGTGCATGATTTCTTCCTGTATTACATGCTGCGGACCGGCGCTTCTCCCGCCAAAATGTTCTATCTTGCCCAGCATGCTTTTGGCGATACCTACCCCAAGGAACAGCTGGTGACGTGGCTCCGGGTATTCGTCACCCGTTTCTTCACCCAGCAGTTCAAGCGCTCCTGTCTCCCGGACGGACCGAAGGTCGGAACGGTCAGCCTGTCGCCGCGCGGAGACTGGCGCATGCCAAGTGACGCTTCCGCAGCGCTTTGGCTGCGTGAGGTTGAGGAATTATAGGTAGAGCTTAACCACTGCATAGAGCTCACTCTCAGCGGCGGGTTGCATTCTTCTTTTTATCACTCCAGAACCACCGGTAATTTACCAGCCAATAAAGGGACAGCCGCGAGGCTGCCCCTTTATTGCGTTCCTTTGTAACATTTACCCCCACTTTTCATCTGTTAACGGATAATCATATACATTGTCTAGCACAAGCACCTCGTCACTTCCGAGGGGAGTGTGAACCGTTACCGTCTGACCGGGTTCTGCCAAGATAAGCCCTCTGCCCATCGGAGACCAGAGTGAAATACAGTACTCATCCAGATCCGATTCACCGGGAATAACAATACGATATGCATCCTTCAACTTTTCCGGGCCAATCTGTAGAGAAACCCAGGAGCCGATAAGCACGGTGGAGCGCCTAAGCTCATCACCTTTTCCAGATAATATGCCTTGCACACGCTCTTGATACGTCTGAATCATCATTCGGATCTCCGCCCTGTCTGCAGGCGATTCCAATGCTATGCGATCCAGTATGCCAAAAGTATTCTCATCCAAATATACTAACTGCCGCACCAGTTCCTCACGCAGTGAATCCGTTACCAAACTATGGTTCATAGTAGATTTCACCCGCTCTCTTCATCAGTTCCTGCTCAAAAATCTGTACTTGCCCTCTCATATCCATCATTCCTTCCACATAGTAAAATAGATCCCGCGGTGGGGATCTATCTATTAGGATAACATCTTTTGTCATAAAGACAATGCCCTGCTCTTAGCGCTTGCCCGCTTCAGCCCTGCTGTACATATTTTGCTCCTGCAGCCGGATAAGCACCTTACCAAAACGACCGCCCTGCTTAATCACAACCTTGCCGTCAGGATAGGTACGCTGTACATACTCCGTAATGATACTCCGCGCAGACTCATCAGCCTTCAACCCATGATGCTTCAGTAGCTGCAGGGTCTCTTCAATCGCCTCTTCGTTAGGCAGCTCAGTACTCTTCATCTCCCGTGTGATCAGCGATTCGAACGAATAGCCCTTCAGATAAAGTAAATGGGTTAAGTAAGCCATATCCGAGCTTTTTGTAGATACTTCATGTCCGGTCAGCAAAGGAAGAACCTCATTAAGCAGACTGTACTCTCTATCCCCTGCCAAAAGGCTAATGTAGCAGAACTTCCGCGCACAGCTGAGCACGTTCTCCACACTCTCCCAATCCACAATTGCCGGAGACATGGATACAAATACAAGATCGAAGGCGCCTTTCCAGCCCTTTGCGGCAATATCCACATTTTCGAACACGTCCTGTACCAGTTCTACCTGCCCGGGACCGAACCTGGCTGTATTCTCCATGAACAGCTCGCTTAATGGTATGTTCGGCTCTACCGCTGTAACCACTGCCCCTCTATCGGCAAAAGGAACCGTGAACCCGCCCGAAGCCGCGCCCACATCCAGTACGGACTGCCCCTCAAAGCCTACTCCCTGCCCTTCCAGCCAGCCGATAATCCGCTCGCTTCTGGCTCTTCCCCCTTCACTGAACACTTCTTCGTTAAATGTCTTCGCTTTGTGGTCAAAGGAACGCGCCGGATCCATGCCGGCCATCCTGAATTTATTGCCTGTCGCTTCCGGGTCCTCCTTCCAGGCCTTTTCCCATACGCTGGCGTTGAATAAATCGGTTGTCATATCAGCTCATTCCTCTCAACATGCTCATTTTTTATTTTATAGACTTAAAAGACTTTCTATATCTATAATCAATCCGCGAAAAACGGCGGATGATCAGTCCACCGTTAGTCCCACAGCAAGCTCGGACATTTTCTTATTCTGCAGATACCGCTCCATTTGCTGCTCCGCTTCGATCATCTCCCGCTGAATCGGGCACGTACTGGAGTGATTAAGCGTACAATCAAACAACGAGGCCGTACCTTCGATCGCATGAATGATGTCCAGAAAAGAAATCTCTTCCTGCTTGCGCTTCAACCGGTATCCGCCGTTCGCACCGGATGCGGACTCAATGAGACCTGCCTTCACCAGCTTCGTCAGGATCTTCGACAGATACGTGGGAGATACCCCCTGCCGCTCTGCGAGCTGCTGTACCCCTATGGGCTTATCCGGCGCAGCGGCTACCATAAAGAGCATGGTGTGCAGCGCATAATTGGTTGCTTTTGAATACTTCATTGTTTCACCTCAATCAAAGACTTTACTGATCTATAATAGCGCTTATTCGGACAAAAAGCAAATAAGGGAATTCCACAGCCTTCTGCTGCAGAAATCCCTTCACTCCCATTTCATTCCTCCCACTCAGATCAAAGCGTTCCTGGCTCCACCATATAATTGAAGCTGTAGTCGCCGGAGCCCAGATTTACCTTCACTTTATCCTCCAGTTGTTCTGCCGAATGCACACCAGCCGCCTGCTCCAGCAATCCATCACTTTCCCGAACCAGGGCCAGCTCGGCATTCGGGAGATACAGCTCAGCAGTGGTATTCGGCGGTACCGAAACCGATAGCTCTATATGATTCGATGCTATTCTCCATTCGGAGCGGATACGCCCGTACATCGTTTCCAGCTCGCCTGCTGCCGAAGTTAGGTCTCCTCCAGGCTGCGGCTGAATCACAAACTTTTTATAGCCAGGACAATCCTCATCCAGCTCAATTCCGGCAACATGGCGGTACAAAAAGTCTCCGATAGCCCCATAAGCATAATGATTGAACGAATTCATGTCCCTGCTCCAAAAGCTACCGTCCTCCTTAATTCCGTCCCAGTGCTCCCATATGGTCGTCGCTCCCTTCGTCACTTGGTACAGCCAGGAGGGATAATCGGTCTGCAGCAGAAGTTTATAGGCTGCATCCGTATGCCCCGCTTCGCTTAATACCAGATTCAGGTACGGCGTTCCGACAAAACCGGTAGTGAGATGGTAGTTGCTCTCCTCCAGAAGCTTCAGGAGTTTATCTACTGTACGTTCTTTCGCCGTTCCTTCCACTAGCCCGAACATTAACGCCAGCACACAGGCTGTTTGTGTGGCTACAGATAACCGCCCGGAAGGGGTGATGAATTCCCGGTTAAAGGCTGTCACAATATGGCTGTACAGCTCTGAGTAATGCTGGGCGTCATCTCTTTTTCCGAGCACATGGGCTGTCTTCTGCATCAGTTGAACAGAATAGGCGTAGAAAGCTGTTGCAATAAAATCGGTATCCGTAGCCCCTTTATAGCTGTCCGGTTTGGCATCCAGACCCAGCCAGTCTCCGAAATGAAAACCGGTATTCCACAGAAATTCGTCACTGCCCTGCTGACGGATATATTCCACCCAGCCCTGCATACTCGGATACTGCTGTTCCAGAATTCGCTTATCCCCATAGCACTGGTACAGTGTCCAGGGACAAATGACCGCAGCATCCCCCCAAGCCGCAGAGGAATGATCCTTTTCTCCCAGTACATTTGGAATTACAAATGGAATACCGCCATTGTCCAGCTGATCGGCTGCCAGATCCTTAAGCCATTTGGTGAAGAACGGTGCCACATTCATCAGGTAAGCGGAAGTGCGGATGAACATTTGCGCATCTCCGGTCCAGCCGAGCCGTTCATCCCGCTGCGGGCAATCGGTCGGCACATCGACAAAATTGCCTTTTTGACCCCACTGGATATTATGCTGGAGCTGGTTAAGCAGCGGATTGGAGCAGGTGAAAGAGCCGGTAGGTTCCATATCCGAATGAAGCACAATGCCTGTGAAATCCTGCAGAGAGACGTTCTCTCCGAAACCTATCAGCTGCACATAACGAAATCCCTGGAAGGTAAACCGCGGCTCATAGCTTTCCGGGCCTCCGCCTTTTGCAATGTACGTAACGGTCTGCTTGGCTCGTCTCAGGTTATCCGTATATACATTACCGTCCCGGTCCAGCACCTCAAAATGAAGCAGCTGAACTTGCGTCCCTTCAGGAACATCCAGGGTAAAATGCATCCAGCCGACCATGTTCTGCCCCATATCGAGCACGGCTTCACCGGCTGGTGTCTTAAGCAGCTGAAGGGGTTTGATCTCTTCTATTTTTCTTACCGGAACATTCTCCTGTGCCACCAAAATCTCCTTGGAATGCGAGATGCGTTCTACCCTGGACCAGCTGCTGTCATCAAAACCAGCCCTGCTGAATCTGCTCTGCTCAAGACGGGCATCATAGGTCTCACCGTGATAAAGCTCCGACATTAGAATCGGACCTGCGGCAGCAGTCCATTGCTCCCCGGTAGTGATGATCTGTTCGATTCCATCCTCAAAGGTTAGATGGATCTGCATGAGCAATGCCGGGCGGTCGCCGAACAGATGCTTGCGGTTATCCCAGGCCAGGTTTCCTTTGTACCAGCCATTTCCGAGCCAGGCACCGACAGCATTTTCTCCTGCTTCCATCTGCGCCGTAATATCATAGGTCTGCACCTGCAGCCTGTGGTTGTAGCTAGTCCAGCCTGGAGTCAAGTATCCGTCCCCCACCCGTGAGCCGTTCAATTCCATTTCATACAGGCCTAGGGCGGTCACGTACATTCTGGCCTGAAGCGGAGTGCCATCGATATGAAAAGTGTGGCGTACAAGCGGACACTGCTCCGCCTCTACATCCAGCAGGGATAGCGGAGCGCTGATCCATTCGCCCTTCCATTCCGCTGCCGTCAGCAGCCCCATCTCCCAAAACGCAGTTTCCGACCATTCTGTACTCCGGTTCTCATGATCCCACACCTTCACGCGGTAATAATACCGCTGCCGTGAACGGAGTTCCATTTCCTTCAGTTCCACATGAGTGCATTGATCTGAATATACTCTGCCGGAGGTCCATAGGAGACTGTAAAAATCCGGCTCTTCGGATATTTGAATGTCGTAAGACTGCTGTATGACATTCCGCTCCTCCGACTGAAGCTGCCAGCTGATTCTTGGATAACGCACATCCATCCCGACCGGATTCTCCTTATACTCCACACGTAATTTTTGAACCTTCAACATTCATATCCACCCCGTCTTTTCTTGGATTCACCCTGTGATTTTGAAACGCTTTCTATTACAATTATAGAAATTGTATTTCTGCGCATGACCCGTAAAAAGGACATTTCACCTGTGCAATAAGGACTTTTATTACGTTAAAAGGGGATGGACGGATGAATTCGGCAGACCACACGCTTAAAGGCGAAACTTTTTTCCAAAAAAATCTGCTGCTCTATGTTAATCGCGCTACGGAGACTTACCAGCTCCCCCTTCATTCCCATGATTTCATCGAGTTAGCCTTCGTTGCAGAGGGAACGGGGTTCCATTATACAGAACATGAGGTTCAGAAGACCTGCAGGGGACAACTGTATTTCATTCCTGTCGGCGTCTCCCATGTGTTCCGGCCCTCGTCGCCCCATTCACTTAAAGAACCGCTCGTCGTCTACAATTGCTTATTCACAGCAGAGCTTCTAGATGACATCTCCTCCGTAATTCTGGATGCGCCGATTGCAGCGTACCTGGAACAGATCAAAAATCAGCAGGTGCCCGCTTTCTCCATGACCGATCAAAATGGTTTCATTGAGAGCCTTTTCCTCTCACTTCACCGGGAGTACAATCTCCCGCAGACCGGCTCCGTCAGTTATCTGTTGACCCTGTTCATTCAACTGATTGTCACCCTGTACAGATGTAAGCATCATGAGCTTCAGTCTCCGGTGAACCGTCAGACGCAATTCCTGCAAATTCTCCACTATCTCCAGCAGGAGTATGCCCAGGACCTTACGTTATCCCATCTTGCCCGGACCTTTGACTGGAGCGAGCGGCATCTTCAGCGGCTGTTCAAAGCCCACACCGGCCAGACCTTCCATCATTTCCTGCAAAATGTCCGGATTCAAAAGAGCTGTGCCCTGCTGATTCAGCAGTTGCACGCCCCCATTCCGCTCGTCGCCGAGCAGGTCGGTTACCACGATACCAAAACGTTCAACCAGGTCTTCAAACGAATCATCGGCAAAACCCCCGGCGGATACCGCCGTGATGCTGAAAGCGCCGGAGCAGGTCCTGCCAGCTCAGTATCCGCACGCGGCTAAAGTGATTGGTTGCTTCTCTACAGAAAAAGAGGGCATTCCTCAAAAAATCTTCCCCAACTAAAAAACCGCCCGTATCATCGCAAATGAAATGACGGGGCGGCATCTTTTATGTGACATTATGCAAATATTCATACTCTTGGTCTGTCCGCTGTTCCTGTTCTATTTCTGCAGCTCCGCGTCCTTTTGCTTCAGGAGGTCGGCATATTCCGCTTTATAATGCTCCAGGTTGTCTTTCAGTTCCGTATTGGACGGGTCTACCTTCAGCCTGCTGCTGGTGGACAGAATGTTATCGACCACAATATCGATTTCGCTGTCAATCGCTTCAATTTTGCTTTTGGCCGCTGTTGCTGAATCCGAATTCGTTGTCAGCGTGGGCAGCGGTCCTATAGTCTTGCTCTCGCTCATGCCGGTCAGTGAAGGTGAGGCTATGCTCTTTTTGTCATCCAGACTTATAGTCTTGCCGGACAAGGAGACCCTATATCCTGCCAGCTCCCCGATCGCACGCACGGGTACATAACTTTTCCCGTTAATGACTATGGCCGGGTCGGCCAGCTTCTTGCCGTACACTTTTACGGTGTATTCTGCTTGAATGGTTTTACCAACTAGACTTGATGAGGCCCCAATCGCCTGAGTACTTACCATCAGTATTGCACCGGCTAGGAAACCGGTAGCTAGCTTTTTCATAAGAAGTTCACTCCCCGTAAAATACTATACTTGCTAGTTTACCATTTTGCGGAGGGTGATGACGAACTTCTCGACGAGTTGCCAGAGTGAAAGGTTAGTTACTAGCCGGCTTCGGCCAGTGCGTAACGATACAACGGCATTTCTGCCGTTGTTCACGCAGCCTTCCGCCACGGCGCGCCTGACACACACAGTGTGCTACCTGCGCGGACCGGCGGCATCATTTATCTTTGCGAGCCTTACAGCCGGGCGGTCAGGATTTCGCACAAGGCACCATACAGTGACGGCTCAAGATCCATAGAAGCAAGAGCTGCAAGCACTGCCGCTGGGGCCGCCATTTCCGTCACAAGCCGGAAGACTTGCTCCTTCAGCTGGAAATATATCTGTGCGCGGTTCAGCAGCGCGAAAACTTCGGCATCCACACTGCCCGCGGCAATCCGGGCGACGGCTAAGGTTACCACCAGAGATTCGGCCACAGTCACAGCTGGAACGGTGACCGTCAGCGTATGCACAACATCGTCATACGCCTTTTCGACCGCGAGCGGCTTGCCCCCGACGACTACCTGCACCTGCGTATCGGCGCAGCCTACGAAGCACAGCTTCCAGTCCCGCTGCTGCGGCACGGCAGCCGTGTTCCCGCTTGCAGGCTGAATCGCGAGGACTGCAGCGTCCCCCCAGTCAAGGGTGATTCCGGTATCGCACCACTGTTCGTCCCGGTCTTCAGCGTTATCCCCTTCGTCCTCCCAGAGATGAAAGCTGCCGCTGGCTCCGGCAAATACCCGGAGCTCCAGCTGCCCAGGATTGGCAGCTGATGAGGTATATTCCGTCAGGTCCGCCATCGGAACTATGGCACCTGCCTTCGCCAGCACGGGAATATGCTCCAGATTGCGGTAAAGGGACAACCGTCTGCCTCCGTCATACACTCTCCCGCTGAAAAAATCGATCCATACCCCTTCAGGCAGCCATGCCTTGAATTCCGCCACTCCTGTCTTAGCATGGACTGGCTGTGTAATCGGACAGGCAATCATCTCTGTTCCGAAATAGTATTCATTCGGGACCTCGTAAGCTTCATGCTGCTCTGCATGATGGTAGTACATCGGCTGGACGAGCGGGAGGCCCTCCCGGCTGGCATATCTGTTCATCGTATACAGATAGGGGAGCAGACGGTGGCGCAAGCGCAGACTCTTCTTCATCGCCTCTTCAGCTATCCGGTTAAAGCGCCATGGCTCCTTGCTGTTGAACGGGCTTGCCGAGCTGTGCAGGCGCAGAATCGGGGAAAATACACCGAGCTGCACCCAGCGCAGCGCAAGCTCATCGTCGAGATAACCTTGCATGTGGCCGCCAATATCGTGGCTCCACCAGCCGTAACCCGCATTCGACGCATTAGCCGTGAAATAAGGCTGGAAGTCAAGGGATTCCCACGTGACAATCGTGTCCCCGGAGAAGCCCACCGGATAACGGTGGCTGCCCAAACCCGCATAACGAGAAAAGGTTAACCGGCGAGCCCCCCGCCGCCCGCTGTCCAGATAGTGGTAGTGGTTCAGCATCCAGAGCGGATCAAGTCCGGGGATGCGGGTAATCCCGCCCTGTTGCCAGTCGATCCACCAGAAATCCACGCCCTCCTCCTCCAGCGGATGATGCAGGAACTTGAAGTAGGCCAGCAGAAACTGCGGGTCGGTGATGTTGAATTCTACAGCATCGCCTTTTTCCGGGTCCATGCCGAGCTCTGCCGCAATCGCCAGATATGGCTCCTCAAAAGCCCTTACCCCGTCTGCGGGATGGACGTTCAGCGTAACCCGCAGCCCTCGTTCATGCAGCCAGCCGAGGAAGCGCTGCGGGTCCGGGAACAATTCCCGGTTCCAGCTATAGCCAGTCCAGCCGCTGCCATACTGCGGATCAATATGGACCAGATGCCAGTCCATATCCATAACCGCTACGGTAAAGGGAATCTGCTCGCTTGCAAACCGCCGGATCAGTGTTTTGTATTCTTCCTCAGAATACCGGTAATATCGGCTCCACCAGTTGCCAAGCGCATAGCGGGGCAGCAGCGGTGTCCGCCCGCAGAGACGGTAGAAATCCTTCAGGCATTGCAGGTAATCATGCCCGTAGCCCAAGAAATACAGATCGGAACCTTCCTGCCCGCGCGGCTCTACCCTCCCGTCTTCCTCCAGCAGCAGCGAACGGCTGTCGTCCATTAGGGTGTACCCTTGCCGCGACAGAAGTCCAGGCTCCAGCGGGATGGCCCCGTCGGCATTATCCAGTGTGCGGGCTGTACCGCCCAGATCCTGCGGTGTGTCGCCGAAATACCAGACGCTCATCAGATGTCCCGATGCATTCCTAACTCGGATACTAAGCCCGTGCCGGGAGAACGGCTGCTTGTCATAGGTCAGGTGCAGGCGGTCTGTCACCACTTCCAGCTTGTTCCCATGGTCGATGACCCGGAATGAAGGAACAGGAAAATTACGGTTCAACACAGTCTGGGTCGCCCGGTCTTCAAAGACTCCCTGCCTGCTGTACTCCAGACGGATCAGCTCCGGGGTCAGCACGGTCAACCGGTAGCATTCTCCCTGAATGACCGCTCCTCGATCTGCGTAAGGCTCTGAAGAAAGCTTCATGTAATCAGGCATAGGTTGTTGTTTTTGAATTGCTTGTTCCACTTTGTAACCTCTTTTCTTAAGATGTCAGGCCGAAGGCTATTCCTTCACGGCACCGATCATCACGCCTTGATTGAAGTATTTTTGCACAAAAGGATATACGCACATGATCGGAACCGTAGCCACAATAATTACGGAGTAACGCATCATATTCGCCAGGCGCAGCGCGATCTGTGCGGCTTCACCTGTTCCCATGCCGGACTGCATCTGATTGGTGATCAGAATATTGCGGAGAATCAGCTGCAGCGGATACATGTTCGGATTCTTGAGATAGATCAAGGCGTTGAAGTATGAATTCCAGTAGCCGACGGCAATCCATAAGCCCAGCACCGCAATAATCGCCTTGGACAGCGGCAAGACAACCTGGGCGAAATAGCGGAGGTTGCCGCAGCCGTCAATCTGAGCCGCTTCCCACAAATCTCCGGGAATACTCGTCTGAAAAAAGGTTCGGGCAACAATAATGTTGTACACTCCTACCGAGAAAGGCAGCACCATCACCAGGAACGTGTCGTACATATGAAAATCGCGGATTGTCATGAATGTAGGGATCAATCCGCCGTTGAAGAACATCGTGAAAATGAAGAATAGCGAGATATATTTGCGCCCTACAAGATCTTTCCGGGACAATGCATAGGCTGCAGAAATGTTGACAGCCAGACCGATTACGGTGCCCACGACCGTATACAGAATGGTGTTACGGTACCCGATCCAGATGTTCTCATGGCGCAGAAGTTCTTTGTACCCGTCCAGTGTGAACCCTTTAGGAAACAGCCAGACCTGTCCGCCCGCCACCGCAGACGGATCACTGAATGAAGCGATAATGATAAAGAACAGCGGGTAGATCAGAATCAGCAGAAATACGGCTGCAATGACATACATAATGGCTTCCATAACTGTATCCGAGGAGCGGTTGTTTTTGACTTTCCCTATCTTCTCTTGAGACGCTGGCTGTTGAAGTACTCCCATCGTGCTGCTCCCCCTTCTACCACAAGCTGTTTTCGCTAAGTTTTTTGGAAATCTGGTTGACCATGATTAGCAGAATGAAGTTAATCACTGTATTAAACAGATTGATGGCCGAGGAAAAGCTGTACTGGCTGCTGAGCAGTCCGATTTTGTAGACATAGGTGGATAGAATTTCGCTTGAGGTGGCATTCAAATCATTCTGCATCAGATATACCTTTTCGAATCCGACACCCAGCAGCCCGCCAACCCGCAGGATCAGCAGCGTAATTGCTGTCGGCATCAGCATTGGAATATCAATATAACGTACCTTGTGCCAGCGGCTTGCCCCGTCCACCGTAGCGGCCTCATACAGACTCGGATCAACCGCCGACAGCGCGGCGATGAAGATAATGCTATCCCAGCCGACATGTTGCCACACATCCGACCAGACATACACGCTGCTGAACCAGCTAGCTGTACCCATGAGGTCCGGGGCCTCTTTGCCGAACAGACTGTACAGATTGCCGACGAGGCCCGTGCTTGGGGAGAGCAGAATCATCATCAGACCCACCATAACTACCGTGGAAATGAAATGCGGCATATAGGATATGGTCTGAAAAAAACGTCTGAACCGGTTCGGACGCATCTGATTCACCATCAGCGCCAGCATGATCGGGATCGGAAAGGTAATCAGGCTGTAGACGCTGATAATCAGCGTATTTTTGATTGTTGCCGAAAATTGGTACGAGTGAAAAAACTTCTCGAAGTACTTGAAGCCTGCCCATGGGCTATCGGTAATTCCAAGTGCCGGACTATAATCCTTGAAGGCAATAAGCACCCCATACATTGGCTTATACGCGAATAATAACGTAAGGACCACTGCTGGAAACAGCAGTGCATACAGCCCCCAGTTTCGTCTGATCTGTCCCAAGGTCCGACCTGGATGGCTTTGACCGGATTTCATGAAACCCCTCCTAAAAAAGTGTTGTGTACCTAAGCTTCTCTGTTCCCTCAGTATATCGCCCCGTTCTTACACCTGGCGGACCTATTGAAGGTCTTAACCGGACTTTCCGGGCTTACTTTCCTTGGTATAAAGAGAGGGCCTGAGGCAATAGTGGCTAGCCACACTTCATCCGGACTTTCACTGACGTTATCCGGACATTTCGGATCATTTGACCCGCACGTGCCTTGTTCCTGGCGCAGAAAAGCCGTCCTGCACAAAGCTGGGCGCGGGACGGCTTTTTTGCTCATAATATGAAGATCAGCTTCTCCTGTTTGAATATTCTCTGTCCGTTCGAAATAGCGTTACCTAATAGCATGACCTGAAAAGCAAGGAAACCAGGTTTCAACTTACGCTCCCGTATAGGATGTTAAAAGAACGCTGGAGCTTCCATGTTCAGTCTAATTGACTTCAATCAAACGCCGGACAGAGTTGATTCCCTGACCATAAGCCGGTGTCCCACAATGAAGCGCCTGGATACCGGTTTGCCATCCGTCGGCTGCCGGATGCTCCGGATCAATACGCGGGATGCGGTCTCGCCAAGCTGGCAGATACCCGTATCAATGCTGCTGATCGAAGGAACCGGCAGCGCAGACAGCGGAACATTGCTGCAGCTGATGATGGCCAGATCGCCCGGCACCGCATACTTCAGCTGCTGCAAGCTGCGAATCACACCGAACGATATCATATCGTCCGCAGCAACCAACGCCGTAGGCCGTTCTGGAAGCTTCATAAATGACAGCATGGAACTGTAGCCTCCATCCTCCCAAGCTTCATCCTTAATAATCCAGTCCGGTCTGTATTCCAGCCCATGCGCCCGAAGTGCTCTGCGGTAGCCTTTCAGCCGATCCTGCATAGCCGCATTTTCTTGAGGGCCGCTAATAAATCCGATGCGTTCATGCCCCATAGATATCAGATGCTGTGTGGCTTCGCAGGCCGCTGCCGGCTGATTGTTGTCAACGGTCAATATGCTGTCATATTGTTCACTCCGTCCGATCAACACAAACGGATAGCCGCTATTCTGCATATAGCCGATAACGGCATCGTTATTGCGCGATGCAAGCAGAACCGCGCCATCGACACGTCCTCCCTTGAGCAGGCCGGAGACCGCTTCCAGCTCTTCTTGTTCAGTCTCTCCAGAGCGGAGGAGCACTTCGAAGCCCAGGCGGCCGGCCCCGCCGGCAATCCCGCGGATCAACTCCATGAAATAGAGATTGGAGAAGATTCGGGCAGACGGACCCGGAAGCAGAACACAGATGCTGCGGGTAGATTGGGTTACCAGACTCTTGGCAACAAGATTAGGGGTATACCCAAGCTCTTTCACCGTCCGCCTGACCTTGCGGGAGAGCTCCTCTCTGACATGCGGATGGCCAGACAATACCCGCGAGACCGTAGAGATTGAGACTCCGGCTCTCCGGGCTACTTTTTTCATCGTAACCGTCATTAGACAGCCTCCCTCACGGATCGTTGCATCTCTTACACTTAAGGGTTTATTTCACACTCATATAGCGGCCATATGCGTCAGTGCGGATCTTGAGCAGCTTTTCCAGACCCATGTCGTTCAGCTTCTTCACATAAGCATCCCAGCCTTCATCGATACCGCCTTTGGTTATGAACTGGGCGCGCATGGTGGTCACATAGGTGTCGATATCCGTGGTTAACGTAGGCAGCTCCTGGAATTCCTCGGAGGTATACATAACGTTAGGGAAAGGTGTGGTTACATATTCACTGCCCAGCTTATCCAGCTGCAGCTTCAGTCCGTCACCGCTATTAGGGCTCAGCACAATATTCTTCTCGAAGGACGGGCTTACATATTTCGGACCGAAATCGCGTAGCGACTGATCCCAATACCAGGCATCGGCACTGGTTCCTGTTGGAGGGTCCATCAGCGTATAAGTACTATCGTCATTCTTCTTGATTACAGTACCAATCGCTCCCCAGAAATTCTGGATACTGGCTTCATTGGTGTAGAACTGGTCAGCCCAGCGGGCGGCGATCTCCGGATTTTTGCAGGATGAAGTGATCAGCAGCTCATTACGGTTGAGATTCATCCCGATCGGATTGCCGATGGTATAACGGTTGCCGTCCGGTCCGGCTACTGGCGGAATGGTCTCATACTGGTCGCTCCATTTGCCGAATACAGCATCTGGCGTCCATTGGTACGAGAGGCCGACGATTGGAGCGTCCGGATTCTGGAATTTGGCTGAGACCATTGTGGCGTCCTGGGTGAATAGCTCTTTGTCCAGCAAACCCTCACTGTATAATTTATTTTCCCATTTAAGGCCTTCTTTGTACTCATCGGAAGTAGGGTAGTAGATCGCTTTATCATCCTTGACCAGCATGTTGTTGCTATTGAGATCCGTGATGCCGAACGGGCTGATGAGGTCGTTGCTGACTTCGATATAAGGAATTTCATCGGCCTTACCGTTGCCGTTCGGGTCCTTCTCCTTGAAGGCCTTCAGCACAGTATACAGTTCATCCAGTGTTTCCGGTGTCTTCAGACCCAGCTTGTCGAGCCATGCCTTGTTGATGACCGGCTGGCGTGAGCTTTTGGGGCGTGACGGCAGTCTGGTAGGCAGCGAGTAGATTTTCCCGTCAGGGAAGGTGCTGATTTTTTTCATATCCGGTGTTTCTTCCATTGCCGCCTTCAGATTGGGCATATATTGATCGATATACTCATCAAGCGGCCGGAAGTAGCTTAAGTTGTTAACGATATCGGAGTCGGAAAAGGTCTGGTCCCCCAGAACCACATCTGGAAGCGTACCGCTTGCCAGCAGAATGGACTTCTGTTCTGCCCAGTCATTAGAGGACATGACCTGCCAATCAATTTTGACGTTCGAATTCTTCTCCAGATCCTTCAGCCACTGGTTCTGGGTGAAGGTATCCCCCATGCTTCCCCATCGCACAGTCAGCACCTTCAGGGTTACCGGTTCATTGACGATCGGCAGTCCTTCTTTGTTGAAGTCACCTGTTTTACTTGGAGCATTCGCATTCTCCTTGTTGCCGCTGCAGCCGGCCATTCCCAAGACCATTACAGCCGACAGAAGCAAGAGCGGCCATTTTTGGGCTAATCTGCTTTTGCTGTGTGTATTCATTCTGTAATCCCCCATTTCATTGTGTGTATACCTTTTACATGCTTAATGATAGCTCGCGGCATCCTTGCATTCCGGACCCTTTGGCGGCGTTATTCGGACCTCTGCATCCGCTTACATTATTTTGAAGGCTATCCCGCCTATTCCTATGCACAGGTATGACGCTATTCAGACTTTTGCTGGCAGTATCCAGACTTTGCGGCGGACTCACAGGAATTTCGCATGTAATTTTCCCCAATAGGTTTTATAATGGCTTTGTTAGCCTATACAAACGCTTTCATCGAAGTGAACGCGCAGGAAAGGACGCGGCATAGAGGCCATGACCAAGAATACATCACGAAACAAACCGTATCCCATCCGACATTATGTAAGAATCATGATCCTGGTCTCCTTAGTGGTGCTAGGGCTGGATCTTGTTATCAGCCTTGCCTCTATATCCATTGTGAAACAGCAGTCCACCCGGTATTTGCAGGACACCGCCAAGCTGTACATCGACCGCATCAATCACGATTTTTCCTATATTAATCATTATATGGGCTGGACGCTTGCGAACGACGAGAGCCTGAATATGATGAACGCCTATGATCCGGACAGCAGCGAGTTCATCAAATCGAACGATGACCTTTACAAACGTTTTTCGGAGCTGCAAAAAAATTACGGGCAGGAATTCAACTTCTTCTTTTATATGAAGAATCAGTCTTTCTTCCTCAACTGCGCACCCATGAGTATCAACTATACGGATTATCTGGAGCTAAAGAAGCAGATTCATTCCTATATCGAGGACAAGGATGTGTACGCCGATTTCTATTCCAGATGGTCGCCCATCCTGGTCAACGGAAACTACTATATTATCAATATCGTTCCCTATTACAACCGCTATCTGATCGGACTAATCCCCGCAGACAACCTGATCCACCCTTTGCGGCAGCTTAATCTGGGGGCGAACGGGTATGCTTCACTGGTGGATGAGAACGGAACCCGCATCTCAAGTCCCTTATCAGGCAGCGGGAAGCTGGTGCCGCAGGAGGCCAAAGGGCCGGGGCTGTTGCAGTCCCGTACAACCATCAGCAGCGAATTTTCCAATACAACATTCAGTGCCCATATGGTCATTCAGTTCGGAGCATTTGAGAAAATCATGATTGCCCAGCTGCTGATCCTCCTTCTGTTCTTCATGGTGACCTCCACCATCTGCGCCGTGATGCTCTTCTTCAATAAAAGAGTGCTTGGCCCGATACAGAATTTTTCGGAGAATCTGGGTCACTTGAATGAAGAAGGCCAGCCTGTAGACTTCAAAAGCAGCAAAATCATCGAGCTGGAGCAGGCTAACGCACAGTTCAAGGACTTAGTGGAGCAGATCAAAACCTTCAAAATCGCCATCTATGAGCAGGAGCTGGAGAAACAGCGCATTCAGCTGGACTATATGAAGCAGCAGATCAAACCTCATTTCTTCCTGAACTGTCTGACCAGTATTTACAGCATGGCCCAGATCCAAATGTATGAGGAAATCGAAAATATGGCTATGTCGACGTCCAAGTACTTCCGTTATACCTTTCAGAGCGGTGAGAATTTTGTCCGGCTGGAAGATGAAATCGAGCATGTCCACATATATCTTGAAATCCAGAGAAGCCGGTACCGGGATGCCTTCAGCTATCATATCAGACAGGACGAGACAACCAAAGATACGATGATTCCGCCGCTGGTGCTGCAGACCTTCATCGAGAACTCCATCAAATATGCGATTTCCCGTAACCCTGAGGTGCAGATCAGCCTGACGGTCAACCGGCGCGAAACGGCGGAGGAGAAGATGACGGTGATTCAGATTTCAGACAGCGGGCCCGGCTTTGCCCCCTCGATTCTGGATAAGCTTAAGCGGGGCCAGCCCTTGGATCAAAGCAAAGGCACACATATCGGCATCATGAATACACTTAAACGGCTGGAATATCTGTATTTCAAAAAAGCGGTTGTCCACTTCTCCAATATAGAGGGAGGCGGAGCTTCTGTCATCTTAACTCTTCCGGATCTTCCGAATACTTCAACATGAATGGAGAATTTCCTATGAACGTATTATTAGTAGATGACGACTATTATGTAGTGGCGGCATTGCAGAAGAAAATTGACTGGGCAGCACTGAAAATCGAAACGGTGTATACAGCGAGCAATGTCGCCCAGGCCCGTGAAATTGTGGAGAAGTTCTCCGTGCAGATTCTAATCTCGGACATTGAAATGCCGCAAGGAAGCGGACTTTCACTGCTGGCCTGGATCCGGGAAAATCATTATCCGATTCAAACCATCCTCCTCACCAATTATGCCGACTTCAATTATGCACAGAAAGCGATCGAGCTGCAAAGCTTCGAATATTTTCTCAAGCCTATTGAATTCGACAAGCTGATGCTGATCATCCAAAAAGCGGTTGTGCGGGCCAACGAGCAGCAGCATAATGAAAAAGCCATTCAGGAAGGCTACTATTGGCAAAAGAACCAGTCGAAGAATCTGGAGCATTTCTGGCGCAGGATCGTGAGTGTAAGCACCTCTTCCCCCATCAAGCGCTCAGCCATCGTCTATGCGATCAAAGAGCAGAATCTTTCCTATCAGATGGATGACACCCTGCAGCCGCTGTTATTCAATGTATTTCCCTATAATGGCACCATGGGCAAAGAAGAGAAGGATCTGTTTGATTTTGCCCTGCTTAACATTCTGTATGAGCTGTTCCAGCACCCAGGCTTTGTGATCGAGAGTATTCTGGAGATCAAGGACTACCACTGGATCGCTATCCTGAAATGGAACGAGGCCCCGGACACCGGGACACTGGAGGAAATCTGTACCTCTTTTATCCAGAAAACAAACCCCTATCTCAAATGCGATGTATGCTGCAATATTGGCTTGCACGGTCAGCTGAAGGAGATCGGCACTGTGCTGAAAAACCTGCTCCAGATGGATGAAGAAATCACACGCTCCCGGAATCATACCTTTACGATGGAAATGTACCAAAAGCAGAGCAAAGCAGTCTATCTACCACCGAATCTGGCCCATCTGGAAGAACTGCTGAATCAGAACAAGCTGGCCTCTTTTCTGGAGGAAGTAGGTCGTTATCTTCTGGGACTGCAGGTCAACCGAACCGTCGACACCTCCATTCTGAGCCTGTTCCGGCTGGATATTGTGCAGCTCGTATATTCATTTCTCAAAATGAAAGGCATTCAGGTACATAAATTATACAGCGGCAAGGCGAATGACCGCCTGCAGCTGCAGTCCCTGACGTCCATCGAGGACATGCAGGAATATCTGGAGTACCTGGTGAATACCGCCATGAAATACCGGGATCTCACCGCACAGCCCAAATCGGTCGCTGAAGAGATTAAGCAGTATATCCATACACATTACGGGGATGAGCTGACGCGGAACGATCTGGCGGAGATTGTCTATCTGAATCCGGATTATCTGGCCCGGCTGTTCAAGAAAGAAACCGGTGTTGCCTTGGGCAGTTATGTGATCCAGGTCCGGATCGCCGCCGCCAAGCAACTGCTGGAGACTACCCGGCTGTCAGTCTACACCATTGCGAGCAAGGTGGGCTATACCAACTACTCCTATTTCTCCAAGCTGTTCAAGCAAGAGGTAGGCCTGTCGCCTAATGAGTATAAAAAGGAGCAGCACAGCCAGCCTGTATTATAGGAATGAAAGGTTATTACTTTGCTGAGAGAGGCCTAGCTTCTTTTTTTTGTGTGTTTTTCATGGGGAATTCCTTTGATGTATAATAAACTTGACACTATGAATGGTATGTATTACATTATGTACATCAAACTTAACTTGTTAACAAAATATTGTATAGGCGGTGTAGCGTATGACCTATCAAGAAAAGAAGAGCATTGTATCCCTGTTTACGGCAATCCTCATTTTCGGATCTTATTGTGCTTACATGTATCCAAAATATCCCGAGGGGGCAGGCTCAACGGAAATCTTTCATTATTGGGGTTCCTTCGTAATCACTTTGACTCTGGTTTCAATCGCAGTGCATATCCTGATCAGCATTATTTTCAACATTTCCTTTAGGATCACTACGGGAGAAAAGGAACCGTCCTTTGCCGATGAACTGGATAAACTCATTAGCTTGAAGGCCACCCGGAATTCTTTCTTTGTATTTGTCCTTGGTTTTCTTGCTGCAATGGGATCGCTGGTCAACGATCAGCCCATACAGGTGATGTTCGTGATCCTGATTGCCGGCGGATTCATCTCTGATGTAACCGGCTCCGTTACGAAACTTTATCACTATCGGAGGGGAGTCTAGGATGGGTAAGAATCTGGTTGGCAATCACATCCGCAGATTACGGTTCGACCACGATGAGATGACACAGCAGCAACTGGCAGACAAAGTAGGGGTAACGAGACAGACCATCGTGGCTTTGGAAAAAGGGAACTATTCGCCCTCTCTGGAACTGGCCTTCCGGATTGCTATCGCCTTCAACCTATCTTTGGAAGAGGTATTCTTCTACGGAGACAGCCCGAAGGAATAAATTAATGAGGAGATGAAAGCATGAATTCCAACCAAGCAGCAGCGAAAATAACGGGTGTTCTATTTATTCTTGCAGCAGTTTCATCGATAGCTGGACTTCTTTTATACGATCCGATCCTGAACGGCCCCGATTATTTAGTGAAGGGTTCTGAACATGCCAACCAGGTGATACTGGGGGCGGTTATGGAGTTAATTCTTGTCATCTCCGCTGTCGGCACTTCGATTACCATGTTCCCGCTATTAAGAAAATACAATGAGACACTGGCTCTTGGACATCTATGCTTCAGGTTTCTTGAGGCCGTAATCATCACTGTGGGCATCATCAGTGTGCTGTCCTTATTGACCTTAAGCCGGGAATTTACGACTTCTGCCGCTGTGGATATAACCTCTTTGGAAGCTTCAGGCACACTATTAAAAGCAATTCACGACTGGACGTTTATGCTGGGGCCCAATGTCATGCTGGGAATCAACACGCTGTTTTACAGCTACATTTTTTATCAAACCAAGCTGGTCCCCAGGTTCATTTCGGTCTTAGGCATTACCGGATCCATACTGGTGTTTAGTGCAGGGCTGTTAGAAATGTTCGGAGTATTTCCTCAACTATCGGTATGGGGAGCTATCTTGTCATTGCCAGTAGCCGCCAATGAAATGATCCTTGCCGTATGGCTTATTGTAAAAGGCTTCAACATATCCTGGCATCGATAGGCCATTCTGGTCTGTCGCCTAACTATCCCCCACTGAATATATCTGAAGTATTAGATGATTCAGGAAAGGATGTTGTCTGTGCAAGCTGTTCTTCATCATCCCATTCAAGGATGGATTGCCTACACGTCGGATCGCGGCGGAACGTTCGATATTTGGCTGTACCGGACGCAGGACGGTCTTCATTTTCAACTTACCAAAGGACTTGGTGCGGAATTTTCCGTTCCCTATTGGTCTCCAGACAGCAGGAGGATCGCTTTCATCGGCAGGGACAATGTGGTCCACCTGCTGGATACAATCACACTCTCCGTAGCCAGGATCGACCAAACCGATCCTTACACCCTGCTGGACTGGTCATCAGACAGCCACTCCCTCGTGTACGTCAAAAACACCCAAATCGTCGTCTATGATACGTTCTCCCATAGCAGCTATGCCATCCCGGAGCCGGGTGCCAGCGACGCACAGTGGTTCCCTTCGGGTTCGGAACTTCTATTCGCGGCTCCGGATTCCACCGGCACTACTCAGCTCTTCCGTCTCCGGACCGATAACACCCGTCGCAGACAAATCACGCAAAATACGGACGGCCCGCTCCATAACGTTAGGATATCCCCGGACGGAACCTTCGCATTATATACATCCCCCGGTGCCAGCATCTCCATCATTTCGACGGTGGATTTGAGCACCGGTGCCCTCTATACACTGGGAGGCGGACCGCTCGCCAAAAACTATTTCCCGGCATGGTCCCCTGACTCCCGTAGCATCGCCTACAGCGCAACCGACTATAAAGAGCCGGATTATTATTCTCTCATCCAGATCGACAATCGTACCGGTCAGAACCAAAGAACGCTGGCGGCCTCCGACTGTTATGCCACTCCTGTCAGCTGGTCGCCGGACGGTAACCACATTGCCTATTTATCAGGATGCGCAGGTACAGGAAGTACAAGTCAGCTCTGGATTGTCGGTATCAGGGAGCAAATACTGGTGAACGTCCTCAGCGGCGGCCGGATTACCTCCTTGCAGTGGTCTCCCCGCGTTTGAAAAGAAAACAATTAAAATACATCAATTAACAATCTAAATATATTGTTAAACGATAAATTATGTGTTACATTCACAGTAACAATAATTAAATGAGGTGTATGTTGTGGAGCGAGGAACCACTCTCTTTTTAAGGGCGGCTGTTATTCTAATTGGAATCCCGGTTCTTGCTTTATGCATTTTTGCGGTGCCGGAGATCGCGGAGTTTGCAGCAGAATTGTATCCGGATATGACTTCTATTAGATATCTTGTACTCATCGATTTGTATGCATCGGCAATTCCCTTTTACTTCGCTCTGTATCAAGCTTTTATACTTTTAGGCTATATTGACAAGAACAAGGCTTTCTCTGAACTATCTGTACAGGTTCTAAAAAAAATCAAATACTCTGCATTCACAATCAGTGTCTTGTATGTTGCTGGCTTACCGCTTTTCTATCTTATGGCGGATATGGATGATGCCCCAGGGATTATAGTCATCGGGTTGATTATCATTTTCGCCTCCATGGTGATTGCCGTATTTGCTGCCGTTCTCCAAAAGCTATTAAAAGAAGCCATTGAAATAAAATCAGAAAATGACTTAACAGTCTGAGGTGAAATCCATGGCGATTATAATCAATGTTGATGTGATGCTGGCTAAACGGAAAATGAGCGTAACTGAACTTTCGGAGAGGGTTGGTATTACGATGGCTAACCTTTCTATATTGAAAAATGGAAAAGCAAAAGCGGTCCGATTCTCCACTTTAGAGGCGATTTGCAAGGCTTTGGAATGTCAGCCTGGCGATATTCTGGAATACAAAATGGACGAAGAGATTTAAACTCAAGGGTGGCAGTTCCTATTATTGAGTTAACGGAAGCATTCGCCCCGTAAAGGGGCGGATTTCTTATGCTCGCATGAATGCTTCTAACGGCTCCAGAGTCGAGAACGTCTTCTTTGCATCCTTCTTCCGCTGCTCACCGTAGAGTTGGTTCAACTCTTCGAATGATTTAGCTTCAATCTTCTTATACCCCGACTTGGTATATCTGTTTATGTACCTCTTTTGCCCTTCTTCTTCAACCCACTCATATACGATGTCGTATTTGTCCCTCAGATTCTTCAAATGAAGTGCCCGGCGCAACACTGCATAGTGTTCTTCAATGGCTTCATCGCATTCCTCCATAATCTTCTCGTATGCGCAGCCAACTCGCATCTGAATCTCCAATGCCCGTTCATCACCGTATCTCGCAAGAAATTCCTTGAGCGAAACTAGCGCATATAGCGTTATTTGTTCCTTGTCATTCGGATTCCTGTATTCATAACAGCCTACAACCAATTTGCGGTCGGACATTTCCTCCTTACTGAATTGCATATTGAATAAATACTCGAGTGACTTTTGCTTCATAACGGTATCCAACATCACTTCTTTATCAATCTTGATGCCAGTTGGCACCCATGGAAACGGTAATTGTCCGTTACTTTCACGCGATATGCTACCCCTCATATTCAAAATCGGCAGACTCGTAGCAATTGCGTACGACCTGTTATATCCTTCGCCTGCAAATATTCCCTGTTCTTCCCACATGTATCTTGCTCCTCCTTTTAGTACCAAGTTCCATTCGGCGCCTAGTGCCACCAGTTGTCTGCGAAGTAAATCTCAGCGCACTAATTTAAAGTTAGTCTAATTTAGAATCTCGCCTTTATCTATTTTCGCCAAACGTTCTCGCCAAACTGCGAGTTGTTCAGGCGTTTGTCGAACCCAATCTTTCACTTCGCCAACAATTTTTAGTGGGGCTTTGCTGCGATATGATCTCGTCGGATTACCTGGAAATTTCTTGTCCGTCACATTTGGATCATTTTCCCACTCGCCTGTCGGCTCAACGAGATACACGCGCGGTACACCATCGCCTTTTGCCAACTCAGCAGCTAAACCAGCCCCATCACGTAAAGCTGTAAAATAAATGTGATTCATCACAACATCGGGATTGTAATTTGAGCGAAAGCCAGCTGTGAGTAAGTCTCCAATCTGCAAATCTGCTCGTGTCCCATGATAAAAAGGACCTTTATCAAGAATTCCAGCCATCTCGCCACCACCCCCAAATTCAGTAAAATAAACTATCTTATCATGAAATCCGCCTTTTAGTTGAATAGCGACCGATTCTAATGCGTGTCCCGTTAGCGAACCGAGGAGCAGACCCCCCTGATGCGTGAATATGGGGTTATACGCCGTTACTGTCTTCAAAGCATCACCTAAAAACCTTTGATCACGATTTCAACTCTATTTTTTGCTTTGATATAAAAACTCAACTTCACCATCTAGCAAATATCGATATTCAAATAATTGCATTGTTCTTTCCTTAATTCTCTCCATTATAACCGTGTCTAGGCTTACTAATCCTTGTGATCCAAGGTAACTATTGTTAATAAATGTCTTCTCTACAAATTCTGTTTCCCTTAAGTGATACTGTAACCATTCTTTCTGCGATTCAATTAGTGCTTTTTTGGGTTCTCTATCCAATTTAGAAAGAAGACTTTTATATATTTGATTCAATTCTTTATCCCAAACCTCTGAATATTTGTTTACCAACGTCCTCCATTCAATTGTTGAAAAATCTTTGGCATTTTGAAATTCATTAAATTCCACCTCATAATCATGATCTATAGGATTTCGAAGCATTTCATCATAAAATTCCCCAGTCAAATCATAGTTCCCAATGCTCATGGATAACACTTCATTATTATTAGTATCTGATTGACCTTCAGTTATTTCTTTCGATTCTGTTCCATTACCTGTACTCACTACATCAGGAGGCAGTTCAGAATTCATTATCGATTTAGCTTCGCTGTTCGAGGTAGTCGACTGACTAATATTTTGGCAAGCTGAAAACACTATCGTTATAAAAAATAATAAGAGTATCTTACCTTTCATAAATTATCTCCTTAAATATGATCTTTAATAGTTTGTTGAATACTTATTCAAATTTTAACTGGAGTGAATCACAAATTGGCTGATAGCCTATCTTTTGATAGATACTATTAGATGTGGGATTTGCTAAGTCCGTATATAAGACGCACTTAGTGAATCCTTTATCCAATGCAAGTTGGCTGATTTGTGCCACAATTGAAGTAGCGTAACCCTTCCTGCGCTCATATGGAGGGGTATATACAAATGCCACGCCAATCGCCGTCTGCATTACCCTTGTATATCCTGCCATAGAAACGGGTATCCCGTTGTCCTCTAAAATATAGATTTTTTTCGATGCTATCCGATAGAGGTAAGGGTCTGCATCTTGCGGGATAGACATTTCTGTTGCGCCATAACTCCCCGCTGCATAAAATGCTTCAGCCCAGTATGGGAAAAAGTGAATATCCTTTTCATCTAGCAATCGAATGTTGCCAACCTTTTGAATGTCTGGGTTTACTGCCGTAAGTTCATATATACGTTGGCTCATGGTTGTATTAAAAGTTATTCCCTTGCGCAAGGTATATTCTTTGGCAAAATACTCTGCCAGGGTTTTTTCGGTTGTCACACCTGGAATTTCACGGTCTTTCAACCCATCTATCAGACAGTTTATAGCTTCTGGGATAATTATGTTGTCTGTTGCATAAAGCGTAATATTGTGTGGCGGTGTCATGATGGCGGTAAGTTGTACGCCCTTAGCATCCGAAATAGTTGCCATAAGCCAATTTTCAGGGTCACGCCAGTCTGTTTTGTCTTTTCCTTCATGCCCAATGATGATATTGCCAAGAGGAATCAAATTTTGTGCTTCATGACGCATCAGCACATCATAGGTATCTATGTAAAACTCATGCACATCCGTATACAACTTGAATTGCATTACAATGTCACCCTTTCCTCTGCTCAACGTTTTTCCGGATTGTTCGAACTAATCGTTCTTACTTACGGTTGAACTGCAATTAATTGATTAATGAAGCTGAATAAAGCCAGCCGATCGCGTTGACTACCGGTTGCCCTATCGTGTTTGAACTAACGTTTCCAGTTAGTCAGTAAATTACTATATTTTATCTTCCAGTTTTCTAACCATTCTTGATAACTCTTTCGAGTTACTTCCTCTAATGTTTTT
>NZ_JBGJZN010000007.1:0-409361 GCF_042610465.1 Paenibacillus diazotrophicus | reverse complement strand
GACCTCATCGGCACATCCAACAAGCATCAAAACCAGTATCCCCAATATATTAATTAAGCTTGTAACCCTTCTCATTAATTCATCGTCCCCCATAAGTTAGACGTCTCAATTCTCTGGTGGGTTGCGCTAAACTGCTTTAGCTTAATGAAGACAGGGAGCAGCTGCCGCGGCAAGCTGCTCCCTGAACCGTTTAAATATCCTGTCCCGTTAGCGTAATAGAAAATATTTATACTATAATTTCTTCTTTAAGAAAAATTGTTTTATATCTTCTGGGTATTCATCGTCGAAGGTTTTCTGCTTCTTCCTCAAATTTTGAAACCCAGATTAGAGCGTCTCAACCAATTTCTGAATCTTGGAGTGGGAAATTAAATATACAGGACCCATTATTTCTATTTTGCCGCCCTTTACACGCATTGCACTCTCCTGTTCTGCCGCATAAACATCGATCTCTTCAGACAAGGGGAACAGGTAGCCTTGAACAAACGCAGCGTAGTCGCGCTTAGCATGAGATTCATAGGCAAAATGATCAAAGCCAATACCATCATAAATAGTACTGGTTTCCACTTCATTGCCAGTGTTTTTCAAGCATAACCATTTTGCAGCCATGTTTAATGCACCAGCGCTGGCACCCATTATAACGGCATTGCTGTCCTTAATCACATCCGATAATTCATAATCCGCCAAAAAATCGTTTTGCAACACAGGATCTCCACCGCATAAAAAAATGACAGAAGCGCCCTGAATGAATCGCTGAGCATCTTCCTTCTGCATGCGGTAATCAATGAAATGGTATTCATCAAAAATAATGTTAGCCTGATTAAACCATGTCCATTCGGAGACATCATCAATGTTATTTGGCTCACCTGTATAACCTGATGGATCGGCGCTAATCATAACAAGCGATTTTCTGTCTTGTATATCCTCATGCAAACATTGGACTAGCTTCTCTGGAAAAAAATGATTAAACCAACTGAAATAGTATTGAGTACTCAAACTTAATTACCTCCATTTGTATTATTTACAATGATCCTATCTTAACCGAAAATGATAAACGCTAGAAAGATGAACGGTTCTTCAGCCATTTCGCTTGCATCTCTTGTATACTTTTCATAAATATAACTTCACATTACCATAACATGGAATTTAAACATGTGAAATATATTTCCACGTTAAACTGCCTGTTAGTTGAATAAAAGCAGCTAATCACATGGATCAGCTGCTTTCTTGATATTGTTGAGCTAACGTCTCCTGCTAGCTCAACGATTCTTCTGTTATAAAATCCAACAGGATAGTTCTCGTCGTCTTCTGTATCTACATCGGGGTATCGATTAAAGACTGATTGGAAATTGTCGTGTTCAATTAAATGGTCGATTAGTTATTCAATTCTTCCCCTAATTATAGTATCAACCAACAACATATCGCTGGACCAAAAATAAGCACCGTTCATGCATTCACCGGTTCGTATATTTTTTCGCCTCAACGTCTCGATATTTGGGTAAGTGAAAACGGTGGCAATCCATTTGGAGCGATCCGGAAAGACAACAATAACATCCGAATTATCATCCTTACAATCCCATGAGCCTACGGGCCATCTTTCAGCTTCAATCCATACATAACGCTTCGAAAAGCACATGGACAATCTCCTATTAGGTTGTATTTGAGCTATCGTCTTTCGTATTCTACATTTTCTGTATCCAATCCTAAAAAATCTTTTCCAATTATTCTTTCGCTTTTTTTAATCTCATCGACGTCCCAATAATTGGATAATTTTGACCACATATCGATATAGACAGGTTTAAACCCATCTATATTTGTCGGAGCAGAATGAGGAACTTGACGAGAAACATCTTCTAAGTCTCTTGGGTATATAATGATAATGAATATCTTCGGAACCATTTATATAACTTTCAATCTCCTCACAATATTCTTTGTCATCTTCTTTATGTCGTTATTAACGTATTGTTCCCCGTTAGTTGAATTACATCTTCTTTAATTGTTGTATCATGTCTCCTGTTCCAATTCAAACTTCATGATGATATTCACAAACAAGCCAATTTTATTTCTTTATTTGTTTGTTTGTAATTTTGTCAGTAGATGTTCACTCATCATAAGTAAACTATTGTTGAATCGGAAACAAAAAATCAATATAATTATTGTAGTGTATCAAAAGGCGGGAGGACATACGGCCATGAACAAACAGGAACTGGTCATGATGGAATTCAGGGACTTATTTAACAAAATGGTTTGGCTTAATAAAAATAAGTTGGAAGACAGTCTTAAAGGTTATAAGCCTTCAGAAGTTCACTGTATTGAATCCATTGAAAGAAATGTAGATCCAAATGTTACAAAACTTGCGGAATCCCTTTATATGACCAAAGGTGCCATAAGTAAACTAACGAAGAAGCTTATGGAGAAAGGCCTTATTGAAGGCTACCAGAAGCCTGATAATAAGAAAGAAATCTATTTTAGGCTCACTGAGCAAGGGAAGAAAATTTATATTATCCATGAGGATCTGCACCAAGAGTTTCAAGAGCGGGATAAAGACATATTTGAACAGGTGACCGAGGAACAATTTGAAAGTATGCTTAGCTTCATGAAAAAGTATAGTCAGCATCTTGATGCAGAAATAAAGAAAATGGGTCTAGAAATTAATTAAGCTGGAGAGTTTGAATATTGATAAGTGAAACCACAGGCAGCCGTGCTCTATTGAGAGATGGCTGCTTTTTCATGGATATTTTTTTGTTGACAAGGAAACTAAAATGACATATCATTTTGTTGACAAGGAAACAATAACTTTTTAAGAGGTGAATAAAATGGCAAAAAATAAAGTGAAGAAAATAGGATTGCCCAAAGAAGTCCTTATGGCTGCCTGGGCTATTGCACTTGGAGCTATTGCCCCTATGCTTGACTCCACGATGGTGAATATCGCCATCGACAAACTGACGAAGGACTTCAGCACAACATTGGATATCATTCAATGGGCTATTACAGGTTATGTTTTAGCTCTTGCGGTCGCAGTTCCCGTATCCGGCTGGCTTATGAACAAATTTAACGGCAAGAAAATTTTCATCGGGGCCGTCATCGCTTTTGGTGTAATTTCTGTTTTAGTAGGAGTTAGCTGGGACATTTCCAGCTTCATCTTTTTCCGTTTGCTTCAAGGTTTCAGCGCCGGAGTAATTACCACGCTAATGTTCACGCTTTTAGTCAAAACAGCAGGTCAAGAAAATCTGGGTAGAGTGATGGCAATCGTCAGTACCCCAATGATCTTCGGTCCCATCTTAGGACCTGTTATTGGGGGGTTCATTGTTCAAGGGGCATCCTGGCGCTGGATTTTCTTTATAAACGTGTTCATCGTTTTGATTGCTGCCCCGCTTATGATGAAAAAGGTGCCCAATTTTGAACCGTTCAACAAAGATAATAGACTCGATCTATTTGGGATTATTGATTTGTCGCTAATGAGTGCGGCATTGATTTATGGAATTACAAAAGCCGCGGATCATGCTTCATTTAACAATAGCGAAACTACTATTTGGGTTGGCGTTGGCCTTGTTTTAGCCGTCATCTACTTCGTATATAATCTAGTAAGAAAAAATCAAACCGTGCTCCCATTGAATTTATTTGCACATAAGAGCTTCACAGCCTCCAGCATCGGGCTATTCTTGACAAATGCTGCTATCATGGGACCTATGTTAATTCTTCCATTGTACTTCCAGAACTTTCGTCATTTCACGGCGACCGAAGCAGCGCTTGCGTTAATTCCTCAAGGGGTTGGGATGCTTGTGACCAGACCTTTGATAGGAATAATGATTGACAAGATCGGTGCGAAATACGTGGTTATGGTCAGCTTAGTACTTTCACTTGTTGGTTCTGTTCCGCTTATCTTTATCACCGATAAAACAAGTATGATATGGATCTCCATTATCTTGTTTATCCGTGGTGCCAGTGTTGGAGGAATCAGTCTTCCTTTGACAAGTGATGCATATACAGGACTTGACAGTAAACAACTTCCTGAAGCAGGTGTTGGGATTAATATTATTGAGAACTTGGGCTCAAGCTTTGGTTCAGCCGTTATCGCAACCGTTGTCGCAGCTACCCTACAAGGATTGCCGCCAACCATTGCAAATAATTTAAAGGGTTATCATTCGGGGTTTTTATTATCCGCTATTGCTCTAGCGGTAATCTTTATTCCAAGTCTGTTCCTTACAAATAAAAAAAATGCCTAGCAAAGAACCTGCGCTTGAACATTTTAGCGCAGGTTCTTTATCGTGATCCATCTTCAAGTTGATGATCTTGGTGATCCTATTTCATCAAGCTGAAGACTTGAACGTTTGGTGTCATCAGTACAAAATATGGGAATGATAACTTATTACTTCAATGGAACAGGGAGCAACGCCGCGACGGCCTGCTTAGTTAAATATCTAGCTGAGATTCGCTTAAATGCCTAGCTTCCCATCATAATCTCTTAACAAAGAACAAATTCAGATCATCATCTACAATTACCTGCTGACTATACTGTAGGTACTCGCCGTCTTTAAATATTCCTTTGCCATCCGGAACATATCCACGATTAACGTATAAGGTTTGTGCAGCCCCATAATCACTGAACAGGCCTACACCAAGACCTGAGACTTCTGATCGTTCTCTAACTATTTCTTCTGCTTTATCCATCAACAATGTGCCTACTCCGTGACGTCGATACTTAATCAGCACATTAAAATCCTGGATTTCCGGTATAAGCTGCTTTTTAAAATAGGGATAATCTGATTGCCAAAGGACATTGATATAACCCGCAAAGTCACCTTCAATCTCAGCTACCAATGTGACTCGCTGCTCTTTTTCTTGTTCTTCCAAATATTTTAGAAAAAGAGTTACAGGCTTCTCCCACCCTTGATTATGAAAGGCCTCGGAGATCACTAAGGGATCACTTTCATTCAAGATACGGATAGTTGCTTCAGTCATAAAGTCACCTCTTCTTTTCTTTTATTATAAAATAAACGAAAATCTTAATATGGGACAAAATGATTATATTCAACAAATCTGCCCGTTACTTCAAATGAAAAGGGAGCAACGCCGTGACGTCCTGCTCCCTTTTCTGGTTGAACTATAGTCTCCCGTTAGCGCAATGACTTACTCTGTTGAATTTCGTGTTCCTCAACATAAAGCGGCATCAGAGAAGGCGGATCGTGCCTTATCGCGTCCTTTAAACGACAAAATGGTGCCGATAGCCTAGCCCCATAGCCGCAACGAAATAATGAGCCTAATCCGACAGTGCCCGCATGATGTTGGATTTCGCCTCTACCGCAATCTCTTCATTCCCGTCATCGACCGCTTGCATTAAGATCAGTATGGGGATGTATACCGCAATCAGCCGCGCCAGCAGCTTCGTTTCCTCATCCGCTCCTCCGTACGTTTCGAAAAACACGCCGCGAGCGTAAGGTGGTAAAAAGCTATACGCAACGCTCAAATCGCAAGCCGGATGTCCTACGCTCAGATCGCCCCAATCAATGATGCCGGAAACGATCCCGTTCTCATTCACAAGCATATTTTTGAAATGAAGATCGCCATGTAGCAGTGCATTCACCGCCTCGACACGGTCCTTTTGCAGCCTGCTAATATACGCTTCGATCACACTAGACTCATCCGGCGACAAGTGTTCAACCACCTTCGATAGAAAGCCCTCCAATTTCACTTTGCGCGATGCTATGTCCGTCAAGTTTCGATGATCTTGCTGAACTCCGCACTTCAGCGCCGCCTGCACCGGAAATTCATGCAATCTCCGCAAAAATTTCGCCAAAGTCTCTGCCGATAAAGCCCGGCGTTCTTCCGTCAAACCGATTGGGAAATCTCCTGGCACGTAGGCATAGCCAAGAAATGGTGCCGGGTATTCGTCACTTGCTTCGCCATAAAAGAACGGTTTCGGATAGGGGATGGTCATATATGCCTCCAGCTTCGGCAGCAGCTTCCCTTCCATACGAATCGAGCCAACTGCAATCGTTCTTCTTGGGAACCGGAACACGTACTCGTCACCGATGAGAAAAACCGTATTGTCCCAGCCCCAGCCCAATCGCTTTACTTGCTTCGATGACAGCTGAGGGAATTGTCTGCCGATCAGCGTCCGCGCCTGCTCTTCGTTAACCTCCCACTCCGCATCCCATACATTCGTTCCTCCCATGAATTGTCTGCCTCCTGGTTCCTTACGTTATTTAGATGTTTACATTCCCTGGAAGTTATGCATAACTGCCTGTTAGCTTAACGAAGCATTGACAGTCTAACCCTCTATTTTCACAGTCTAATGGTTAAGTTTCTTTTTACATCCACATCATTGATCCAGTTCCTCGTTGGGTTTACCTGCCAGCAGCTTCTTGGCTTCCTCCGCCCAGTCCAGGTAGGCCTTGTAGACATGCTCCCCGAACAGGACAGTCAGGTAAAAGTACAAATGATCCTTCTCGGTATGGAGAACGCGCTCCAGATTGCCTTTGAACATCTGAATCTGCTGGAGACTCTGTATATGGCGTTCCTTGAAATCTTCAATCCGCGCAAGATTGCTGTCGTCCGGAACCAGGCTTCCGAAAAAGAGCTTCAAGAGGATCTCATATTTGGTATACTCCTTCTGCTCGGGAAGCATGACCCAAGCCTTCAGAAGCTCCCGCCCTTTGTCCGTAATGGAATATGTGTTTTTCTCGGGGCCTTTGGAGCCGGTGCCTTTATGCTTAAGCACCAGCTCTTCGGTTACCAGCTTCGCCAGGGTCGGATAAATCTGCCCATAGCCTACTTCCCAGAAGCCGCTGATCATCACATCTATCTTTTTCTTAATATCGTATCCGCTCAGATCCTCATGGTTCAACAGGCCCAATATGATATAGACCGTAGTATTTTCCTTGGGCATGATCTTTCCTTAGGCTCCCTCCGTGTAACTGCTTTTTGTGACGGTATCATTCTGCGCACCGAAGCCCACCCGCAGCACATTTTTCGGGCATACGCTCTGGCAGCTGCCGCACAGAATACACTCATTGCTGTTCATATCTCTGTTCTGCACCATTTCCTGAACCTTCAGGCTCATCGGGCAAGCTTTGTCACACTTCTTGCAGCTGATGCAATCTTCGGTTCTGGCCTCCAAATGAAGTGAGGGATACCCCAATTTGTTCTTGAGGGTATTGCCCAGAACCATGAACGGAGCCATCCAGCAAAGAGAATGACAGAAGGATCGCCGTCCGAACAGCAGAGACACACTTACTATCAATAATACGACGGCAAAGTACGTAATGAAAGCCGGAGGGGCAGATACCGAAATTCCGTAGTCGGTAAAATAAATCGGATTTACGGCTTCGATCCCGCCAGCGGTTATAAATCCGGCCAGAATGGACAGCATCCACGGCACCCATATCAGATATTTGATGATGTTCTGTCTCTGCCCTGCCGGTTTATTCACGACCTGGGTACAGACATCCTGCAAGCCTCCCGCCGGACACACCCAGCTGCAAAAGGCTCTGCCAAACACTAAAGAGAAACCAAACAGTGCAGCAAACAGCAGAAAGCTTCCGGTGGCGATCCCGGCAAAGCTGCCTTGGACAATCAGATAAGGAGAAAAATAATTCAAGGTAACCGGGAACAGCAGCATGGAAAACAACAGCATGGACTTTCGAATCCTTTGTCGCCGCATATTTCATCACATTCCATTCTTCTTAGAATATTGGCCTCAGGCCAGAAGGATCTGTATATCATGATGATATAGTATATGCTATCAAGTTGATATAAGTGCTGTCAATGAGCTTTTTGCCATTGCTGTGTGGAATAATTCAGATTAGCTTGGACGCAAAAAAAGGCGGTCCCATCGTCACCAAAAATGGCGGCAACAGAACAGCCTCTTTCCCCAACAACCTTGCTTAGACTAAGGCAGCCTCCGCAGCTCCCTTGGATTCGTCGTCCCGCTCCAGCTTTTTCAGCTTCCGGCTGAAGTTCATATACAAGACTAGACCCATCACACTCGTAATCACTTCTGTTACGGTCATGGACCAGATCACACCATGCAGTCCGAAGAACTGATGCAAAAGAATTATCACAGGGATAAACAATACGCCCTGGGTAATCGACATAACCGCCGTCGGAATGCCCTGCCCGGTAGCCTGGAAGATACTTGTGAATAATCCTGTGAACCCATTGAACAGTGCCGACACCAGCATAGCCCCGATAATATAGGCACCCATCTCCAGTACAGCAGGATCTTGTGAGAACCAGCTAATCACCGGATCTTTAAACAGATATACCAGCCCTACAAATATTACAGAGATACTCCCGATATACATAAAGGCATGACGGATGCCTGACTGAAGTCTGGGCAGATTTTTGCTGGAGTAGTTATAGGCAAAAAGCGGAATCAGTCCCAGGAACAAGCCCATGGACAGAAACTCAGGGACCTGCACAATTCTAAGCGCCACCCCGAATCCCGCCACCACACTTTCTCCATACTGAATAGAGTAATTATTCAGCAGCAGTGTAGTCACAATCATAAAGGCGGCCAGCAGCAGCTCAGAGATGCCAATTTTGTAGATTTCCAGCTTATCCTTCAGCGATATTCTGTAATATTTCAGGAATCCTCTTAAATTCTCACTTTTTTGGTCCAGGTAGTAGACATAATAGATCGCAGAGCCCAAATTAGCCAGACACATCGCTAGCGCCGCCCCAGCCACATGCCAATTCAGAATCAGGATAAACAGCGGATCCAGGATCAGACTTAATGCCGTACTGACAAAGATACCGTACATGGATTCCTTGGAGGCTCCTTCAGAGCGCACCATCTGTTCCAGCGCAAAATTCAGGATGATAGCAAAGCCGCCTGCAAATAGAGTCAGCGTATAAGTTTTGGTAAAATGAGCCGTTGCCGAATCTGCACCCAGCATCTGAGTGATCGGATGAATCGCTAGAAACGCTATCAGCGCAATTACAAGCCCCGAGATTATACTCGCGTAAAAGGTGTACCCGGCAATACGCTTGCCTTTTTCTGTTTCCTTCTGACCCGCAAGCCGTGTGGCAAAGGTTCCTCCGCCAACCCCGAGCACATTTCCAAAGGCCATTAGCACCGTAAATATTGGCAATCCCAGTGTAATGGCTGTCAGCATGCCTGTATTATGCAGCAAGCCGATGAAATAGGCATTAATGACATTGTAGATCGTACCCACTGACATCCCGATCATCATTGGAACCGATAAATGAGCAATTGCCTTCTTCATCGGTGCGGATTCCAGAACATATTGATTCGATGTTTCTTTTTTCATTTGAAGTCCTCCCGTTCTTATTGAATAAAGTCATAAAACGATTAATTAGTTAGAAACCTAAGTAACAAGGTTATCATAATAGATAGAAATCTAACTGTCAATCTTCTAATTGAAATTCAACACAAAAAAAAGGCCGCACCGTCCTTCACTGGATCGCGTAGCCGTTTTGAATTATAGATTTAGGTTTGCTCAGCGGCAAGCCCAAGTGGAAAAAGTGAACTTAATGCTTCCCCATCCCGCAACTCCGCAAGCATTAGTGGGAAAAAGGATCACTAATCTGACCGGTTCACACCTTTACAGGTGAATTCGCCTAAGTTAGGTATCCTTTTTCCAACTATTCTTTGAACAGCAAGCTTTTGAGGCTATTTAAGTGGACAAATTCCACTTATCTTCCATGCTGTTTGTTTCCAACAGGCCATTATGCTGATGGGGCTGCCGGAGTGTCTTCAGCAATCACCGTCCGGTTCCTGCCATTGCTCTTCGCCAGGTATAGCGCCTGATCCGCCTTCTCCAGCAGTTTCTCCTGCTCTGAAGCATGCAGCGGGTAATGGGCTATGCCCTGAGAAACTGTGACCTGAGACGGAATGGGACCTTTGCTCTGCTCCAGCGCCCGCCGGACTCTTTCTGCAACAATGAAGGCTTCCGCCGGGCGGGTGCGGGCCAGCAGGATAATAAATTCCTCGCCCCCGTAGCGATGACACATATCATCAGGCCGAAGTGAGGAGACAATTACTCCAGCTACATGCTTCAGCACTTCGTCACCGGTAACATGACCATAGGTATCGTTCACGAACTTGAAACGGTCCACATCCAGTACAATCAGTGAAAAAGGAATTTCTGAAGCGATCCACTGACCCAGCGTATACTCCATGAATCTCCGATTCTTAAGACCAGTCAGCGCATCTGTCGCAGCTTCCTGGGTCAACTGATCGGTCTGTTCCCTAATGTCCGCCACAGCCGAAAAGACGGCCTCGGTCAACAAATCAGCTTCACGGCTCCAGTACGAGCGCGGCTTGTCTTCCGGAAATACAGTCTTCTTTCCCATCTGACTTACCAGTTTTGCCAGATAGGCAAAAGGCCGGGCTATTCTGCGTGCCACAAGGATCACAACAATCAGCAGTGCAATAAACGGAACCAGCGAATAGCCAATAATCGTCTGTATGTGTCCAATTAGCTGCTGATGGATCAGGCTCATCGGCGAGACGACCACAATTCCCCAGCCGTTCGCCGGCACACTGGAGTATCCGGCGAGCAGATCGATACTATGAAGGTTACGAACCTCCTGTTCCCCGCTCTCCCCCTTCATCAGCTTCTGCACAACCTTGTTGCTGCTGACATCCTTCCCAGATAGTTCCTTGTCCGGATGATACAGCAAATGACCGCCGGAATCGACAATATTATAATAGGAGCCCAGATCGTCCACGCTGTTATTCCCGAAAATCCTGGAGAGTACATTATTCTCCTGCAGATAAATCGTGCCGCCCAGAATACCCAGATATGTACCGTCACTGCTGAAGATTGGTTGACTCAAGAACACAATCAGTCTGTTGGTGGTTGCAGTCATGTAAGGAGCGGATATGTAAGGCCGTTGGAGTGCTAAAGCATCCTTAGAAGATTGTGAATTAATATGTTTGCCCACGGTTCCTCCTAATGTGGCCGGTTCTACGTTGTGGACAACCCCGTCTACTCCTATTACTACAATAGAATTAAAATAATTGCTGCTGTTGCGCATTAATTCCAATTGATGATCCACTTGTTCCGGTGTCATAGCGTCCATATTGGAAAGGATCCGCGCATTATAGGCCAGACTGCCGCTGATGGATTGAAATAAAGAATCCATCGTCCTGGACATACGGTCCGCATTGGTGTAATTCAGATGGAGCGTCGTCTCCATCAAAGATTGTTTTTTGGAGTCATAAGAGCCAACCAGTATAATGGTTGAGGTTAGCAGAACCACCAGTGTCACAAGGCCTGTAAGTAGCGATGTCAGACTGAGCTTTTTTCGTTGACGCAGCCCGGCCTTTCTCTGAATAAACAAACGATAAACCCTCCTTGAATTCTGAAAATTACATAGATCCATCATACAACAAAAAGGCGTGCAAAGGGTCCCCCCATTTGACACGCCAATTTGGTATCAGATTCTGCTCGGAATTGCCATCCTATACTGTCTGCTATTGGTCTGCCGGGTGCTGCCCATCGGGTTCATTAACTGGTACTTCTGACTGCGGGAGTTCTTGCAGTAGCCCATCCGATTCCTCAGCGGCGGCCCCCTGAATCATCGTTCCATTGAACAATGACGTGATTTCTGCTGCAGTCAGTGCCCGGCTATAGATCAGAAAATCATCAATGGCACCGTTCAAATTGGGATCGCCATATTGGGATTTGCCGATATAGTTCTGAGATGTAACGCCAAGACTTGAAGGCTTCAAGGTCATGGCGTTATTCACAGCAACCTGTACGCCATCAACATAGAGGCGGCCCGTCGTACCTGACAGCGTCACTGCGACATGCTTCCATTGCCCGGTTGCAAGCGGAGCAGAAGCCGTGAGCTGCTGTTCTGAACTGTTCCCGCCGTTTGTAATCGCAAACCGCATGCCGCCGCCTCCACCTGTCTGGGGAGCCAGGAACATATTCGTAGTTGTGTCGGTGCCAAAATCAAAGATTCTCGCCCAGTCATTATTCGTGGTAATGCGTACCCAGGCTGAGATCGTAAAATCGTTCAGCTGGCTGAGTACTCCGGCTGGCAGAGAAGCATAAGCACTCGTTCCGCTTAAGCCCAGCGCATTCCCTGCTCCAGTACGGCCGGTAATCCAGGATGCAGTTCCAGTCAGAACTGCATTATTGCCACTGTATGAGGAATCGGTAACTGTAGTGCCCGAGGACTGGTTCATTGTATAGTTGACGATGATATCCGTAACCGGCGTGGCCGTCCCCTGCTCAATCTTCACTTCGTAGGATGCTGCTGTACCGATATTTAGACTGGCTGTTGCCGTTTGTCCATTCACTGCTGTGAAACTGCCGGAAGCTGCATTATTGACCGTTACGTTATAGGTTCCGGCGGCAAGCCCGCTAAAGGCCACTTTCGTGGTGTGTGCTGTGCCGGGTGTTACATTGCTGAGCGTGAAGCTGACGCTGTTCTTTGCCTTAGAGACTGTTGCCAGGCTGTATCTGTCCCGTCCCAGGGTCATGCCCCATTTTTCCGTGATCAGATTTAGGCGCTGAAATACGCCGTCCTTCGGCACAATTATATAATTGCCACCGCTCTCCGTTACTTCACAGCCGTATCCATAGAGGCCGAAGATCGGATCGACCGCCACATCGGAGCTTAGGATCTTGATTGCGCCAAACAATCCGAGGTCGGCTTCGCCGGACATGCCGCGCCAGCCGTTGAACAACGGGCCGCCGTCCAGACCAAGCGCACCATTGTTGCCTTTCATCGCTTGATACGTCCAGGACACAGCCCCAATATCCGCCGGGTCGGAGCTGATCTGACCCGAGTTGATCGCGTTGATATTCGCAAGCTTGGCAGCATAGCTGAGCCGCTGCTCAACTTCCGGTGCAGTGGAATTGCTGCGTACCCAATCGTCCATAGCGGTTCCGGCAAGCGATGCCGTGTATTGGAATTGCCACCAGGGTTCACCGTTGATAGTCACCGGATCGGTATAGAAATACCAGACAGGCATTTTCCCGCGGACAGCCCGGGTTTTGGTGTTGATTTTGCCTTTAATCGTATTGTTGTTCTTCATTTTGGCCAGCATATAAACGGCTTCTTCACCTGTGTTGTCATAGTTGTATTCCGAACCATACGGGTAAGCCGTACTTGCGAAATTGTTGTATTTGGTGTTCATTTTCGCGATGATATCATTCGCCTGGGAGGTATATCCCTCATCTTGCAGAGCTTTGATAATCTCCGGAGTGGTTACTTCCCCCATGAGACCTGTGTTCCAATTATAGGCTACTGGCCCGTCATAGAGCGCCTTTATAATGTTGTAGGCCCGGAGCAGATACGTGCTGCTTGGCTCTTTGTAGCTGATCAATCCTGGGTAAAGCTTGGAAATCTTATACATGCTGAAATACGTGTTGTAAATATGCGGGTAGGCATACCCCCGGTACGTTGGAGTATCATTCGGCGGCGCCATGAGGAAGTCCGGTATCAGATAATCATTATGATGGCCAGCCATCAGGTTGTTCCAGATCGTGGTATCCAAATACTGATCCAGTGCTGTGATCTCTGATGTGACGGGTTTCTGGACATTTTTCTCGGCAAGGAATTGAGCGTGTGTGTACCCCCAGTCATCTCCCCAGCCCCAGTACCCTGCAAAGTTATTGCGTTTGGTGTTCGTCTGCATCATCCAGTCGTCGAATGCCTTGTCCCGGATATCTCCAGGCACATTCCACTGCTGGTTGTTCACCATAAAGGTCGCATGACGCTGAAGTGCGGCATCCACGGCTTCAATGGCGTAGAACTGCAGGGTTGTCTTTTCACCGCTGCCATAATTCACTGTAATATTATTGGGACCCAGATGATTCATTTGGAGTGAATACAGCTTATGGTCTCCCGATGCAGTGCCAAGTGAGGTCACGGTAGTTTCAGACGGATATTGTGCAGCCACGGAAGTAATGGTCTTGGAGGTGCGGAGATCGAATTTGGCGGTCTGATTGACCGGCACGATCATCCCAGGGACTACGGTGGTATCAATCATCCCTTCGGAATACAGCCGGTCTTTGACGGCCTGCTCACTGGCGGCTTTGAAAAATTTGAAGGCATAAGTCTTGCTCGCTCCAGGTGCCAGAGTCAGGCTGCTGTTAGGCAGATATCCGCTGCCGGTGCTTTTGATCACATTGGAGTGGATGTAGTAGACCGAGAGGCCTTCGACCCAGCCGCCTTGATCGCCAGCCCATTTACTACCTGGATGCTGCTGGATGCGCCAGTTGTCCATATACTCAAAGCCTGCACCGGTTGTGCTGTCCGGGACAAGCAGGAGCGAGGGGCCTATGCCGCTGGGCCGCTGGGCCGTAACATAGGAGCTGTTATTGCCGATGAAGGACTGGGTGACCACCCGTGTTTCATAAATCTGCTCATTGCTTCCACCGGTCCAGAATTCATTGAAGGGAAGCGGCAGGCCAAAGTCTCCGATCTCCAAAGTCTGCGTGCTGGTGTTGGTCACTTGAATCTGCCAGAGCAAGTAATCGCTTACAAGACTATAGCTTTCATTCACGCGGAAATTGCGGATTCCTTCGGCATTCGTTGAGTTTTGATAGGTGATGTTGACAGTATTGCCGGATTGGCTTTGTGCGCGGGCATCGGCTGACTTATTGGTCCAGGCTTTGGTCCAGGCACCGTTATTCAGCCGGTAAGTGAACATCAGCTCGCCCAGCCATTGATGGTCTGCTGTATTCTGGTTAGGGGCATTGGTAGCATTGATGACGTAGTTGGTAGGGAAATTATCTCCGGTCAGCTTCAGGCTGGAGATATCGCCATTTGAACCGGTACTGACCTGGAAGTTGCTGTTCGACAAATCATAGGCAAAAGCGGGCTGGGCAAACCACAGAAATCCTGCGGCGGCGGCAGTGAAGACTACACTCATTACTGTCCTTTTTACAGAACGTACCTGAATCTTCTCCAGCATAGATTTAACCTCCTGGTTAAAGCGGAATGTACAGTATTTGTCTACTCCTCCACTACGCTTGATCCCTCTCTTCAACTATCCCTCCCTTCTAAAACTTCAAAATTGTTGTAATTCATCTACCATATTACAGTCTGTGCTGTAAAAGAAAATCGAGATTTCCAACCTTATTTTTAATCATTTCAACCTAATATAGGTTGAACAGCTTATAAACTGTCAGTGCGTCAATAATTGGGCAGGATAGTCCAATTGATTCCGCGAATAATCTACTAACACACGCCGTATCATGAAGGAAGGACATAGATGCTGAACCGAACATCCTTATACATAATTTTTTTCATAATATTACTTATCGTGTTATCCATTATCGAACCATCCGTTAAGATGGGATTGTTCATGGCTATCATGATCACATCATTCAAGTATATAGACACCTTCTTGCATGAACTGGGGCATTATTTAGCAGGGAAGCTGGTTGGGTATGAAATAGAAAGTGTAGCAATAGGAGATCGGAAACAAATTTTTAGTGTAGTATTCTTTGGGACAATATTTATATTCTGCTATGGATTTGGCGGCTCAACTGTCCCAGGAAGCATTGTTAAGATCAGCAAGCTGCGCCTGTCTGCTTTTGTTCTCGGAGGGGTAATCTTTCAGATTTTCATTATTGGTATTGTCTACCTTTTAATGGGAGTGGGTAGTGAAGATAATTACTTTCTCCCCCTACTATTTATGATTATGAATCTATACACCATAGTATATAATTTGTACCCAAGAACCTTTACCCAAGATGGAAAGGAACATCTTAGTGATGGATTACTTTTCAAAAAAATAATGATGATGAAAGCAACAATTAATAAGGAATGACTATGGTCACAACTGTTCCCACCCCAGGCTCTGATTGAATCTGAAGCTGCGCCAGACCTCCGTACATCAAATTCAGCCGTTTTTTGACATTTCGCAGTCCAATGCCTCCGGCGTCGTGAATCAGCATGTCTTCGATATGCGCTGTAGACATCCCTACCCCATTATCCGAGACGGTAAAATACAGCCGTTCCCCGGATCTCCGGCCTGTTATCTTAATACGCCCCCCGCTCACAACCGCCTCCATACTATGGATAATGGCGTTCTCGACAATAGGCTGGAGGAACAGCTTAGGTACTACCGTCCCTGGCGGCAGATCCTCCACCTCGTATTCCACCTCAAAGACTCCCGCATACCGTTTGCCCATAATATGTGTGTAGCTCCTTAGCCAGTTCAGATCATCCTCCAGCAGAACCTCCTCCTGCCCGTTGTTCACGGTATACTGGAGCATGGTGGAGAGGCTGACAATCATTTGACTAATCTCGCTTTCCTCCCGCTCCAGCGCCATCCAGTTGATGATATTGAGCGTGTTGTACAGAAAGTGGGGATTGAGCTGGAGGTTGAGCGCCAGCATCTCGGCTTCTTTCTCGCGTCTGGTGCTTTTGTAATTTTCCTCAATTAGCTCGAGAATCCTTTCGTTCATCTGATTGTATCGCTTCACGAGAATGCGAAATTCTAATTGCGGCTGGTCCGGAATCTTGGTGGAAAAGTCACCGGTCCCGGTTAATTGCATCGCAGCCATCATTTTCTTAATCGGCTTCGTCAAATGGCTGGAAATCATATAGGCAATGCCCGCCGACAATAGAAGCAGTACCAGAGTTATGCCCATATCCGTGTAGCTGACGGTAGGAAGGTTGCGGATTAACTGGCGGTAAGGCAAGACGTATACGGTAACCCAACCGGTTATGGCGGAAGCGGCATAGCCGACCAACACGTCCTCCTTCCCCTGCTTGACGAGAGTAGTCCCTGAAGCGGATACGAAGTGATCCTTGTACCATGTGTTTGCATCCGTCATTCCCAGAAGTGAACTATCGGGATACGTTACAATCTGCCCCTCCCTGGATACCACATAGAAATAAGACCCCTGCACTGCAGGCGTCTGAGCCATGTACTGACGGTAATACTCTTCATTAAAATTAATCAGCAGCACCGGCCGTTCCACACTCTGAGGCCAGCTGCGGCTCATGCCGTCTATGACGGGTGAAATGTTAAGCAGTCGCCCTGCAGAGAAAACCATGCGGAATCTGGCATCCATTCCGCCTAATTGAGGCTGCCCGTAGATTCTTGTCCAATCGTAGGTGGGGAACCAGAGCAGGCTCCCGTTCCCCTCGACTATCTTTTGATAAATATAAGAATGTACGAACCCGGACGGCGGGACAGATACAAACGGAGAATTGGTGGTATAGGCCGGCGCCCCTCCTCCGAAGCTGTAGTAGCTGGTAACCAGCTGCACTGTATAGAAATCCTCTTCATTACGGAAATACTTGTTCAGAATCTTCGTTGCTTGGCGGTCCATTCGCAGCAATTCTTCATCGGTGCGTGGCTGCTGCCGGTCAAACAGAGTGAATAGGTCCGGGTCTGAGATAAGGTCAATGGTTCTGGATTCGATATGATTCAGCATCAAATCACTGATCTCTGTTTTCTTTTTCACAATCTCCAGGATACTGTCTTCGGCATTGCTGACAATGATGTTCGAGCTCGTCTTATAGTTGATAACAGCGTTAGTCACCGAAGGGATCGAGATCAGCAGCACAAAACAAAGGATTAGCTTAGTTCTCAGCTTCATGTTTCTCCACAGATCCCATTTGTTACGGTAGATATACCGGTATCCAGCCATATTCCCTCCACAAAAAAGGCATCTAGACTTCCGTCAGCCTGCGCGTCAAGGCGCGGTATTCTTCTGGTGTGAGCCCCGTTTCCTTCTTGAATACACGGTTGAAATACTTGACATCATGATAGCCTAGCTGCTCAGCGATCCGGTACACTTTCACATTTGAACCCTTCAGCATTGCTTTGGCCTCATTCAACCGGAGCCGGGTTACATATTGATTGAAGGTTAGCTGGAGCCGGCTCTTGAAAAACTGGCAGAAATAGCTGGAGCTAAAGTGAAACATAGCAGCGACCGTATCCTGTGAAAGGTCTTCCCTGTAGTGGCTGTCAATGTAATCAAGGCACCGTGACATCACCCCATCCTTCCGTTCCCGCTTCGCTTCGGCCACTCTTTGGGCAATGTCCTTCAAAAGCGTGGACATGGACGCAATCAATTCATGACAGTATTGAATGCCATCTCCCAAGCCTGAGATGCGCTGCAGCAGAACTCCTTGCACATCCTCTCTGATCCCTTCGAGGTCATAGATTAACCTGGACAACAGCTGTTTGACTTCCCGCACCAGTTCTTCCGGCAAAGGCAGATCCCCGTCTCCTAGCATCCGTCGGACCGATTCCTCTGCTGCAGGCTCGAAACCTGAAAGACCATCCCAGGTTTCAATCCATTCCTTTAGTCTGCCAGCAATCCGTGAATCGAGAGCAGTCATCCGACCGGCGTCCAGCCCCCCATCTGCCGCCAAATATACTTGCGGCTCCCCGGACTCTGCGTAAAAGCATCGCGCCGCCGCACAACGGGCTTCAGCATACGTACGGGCAACATCATCCAATAAATGCTCCGAAGGAGCGCTTATGCCCACAGGCATTTCCAGCCGAGCAAGCATCTGAAGCATGCCGGAGTCAAGCTCTACGCTGCTTGCCACCACCAGCAGACCGGGATCCTGCCGGGAAGTAAAACCCGTATGGAAACCAAGGGGCTGCAAGGATGCCATCACCTCTTCCGCAGCCCTTTCCTCGTTGATATGGATCACCAGCAAGCTGCCTGTGCCGCTGAATCCGAGAATAGTCAGCACTTCTTCCTGTTCTGCTGAGGTTAGTGGCTTCCCTTCGAGCCAATGATTCAGAAGTCGTTGACGGTAAGCTGGTTCAGCAGCATCCAGTCTGACTGCAAGACGATCGTATTCCTGCAGGGCCGCGTATTCTTCCTCCAGACTTTTTTCTGTCTTCTCCAGGACAGCAATAAACTTCTGCGGGTCAAGCGGCTTCAGCATATATTCGGATGATCCAAGGCTCATCGCCTTTTGGGCATATTCGAAACGGCTGTATCCGCTTAAATAAATGACCCGCCGCGGAGCAGGCTGAGGGGCAAGCTGTTCCAGGAAATGCAGTCCGTCCATGAGCGGCATCCTAATGTCGGTGATAATAATCTGGAAGCAGCGGGCTCCGCAGATTTCAAGCGCCTCCCGGCCATTCCTCGCGGTAACAATACCATATTCAGGACGCAAGCGTCGCAGCATGCCTGAGAGCCCGGAGAGGTGTGCAGGTTCATCATCCACCAGCAGAATATCGTACATGCCATTCCCCCTTATCAGCCCTTGATTCCGGTCATCGCAATCCCTTCAATAAAATGGCGCTGTGCAATCAGAAAAATCACCAGTGAAGGGATGACAATGACCGTCGTCGCAGCCATCATCAGATTCCACTGTGCAGAGTAGGAACCCTGAAATAAAGTCAGTCCCTGCATCAACGTATAGTTTTTCTCTGAGGTAATGAACGCCAGCGGTCCCAGGTAATCATTCCAATTCGCCAAAAAAGTCAGCAAGCCGATCACAATCATGGCCTGTTTGGCAAGAGGAACGATAATCACCGCATAGATCCGCATATGCCCCGCACCGTCCACCTTGGCTGCTTCATCCAGCTCGCGCGGGATACCCAGAAAGAACTGCCGCAGCAGAAAAATATTAAACACCCCTCCGCCGAACCAGGCAGGTGCCACCAGCGGAACGAAAGTGTCCGTCAAATGGAGCGCGTTCCAGAACACATACTGCGGAATCATGACAACAAAGAATGGAATCATAAGTCCGGTTAATATCACCGCAAATACTTGGTCCCGCCCTTTCCAGTCGATACGAGAGAAGCTATAGGCACACATTGAGCCAGAGAACAGAACTCCCAGGATAGAAAGTGAAGTAATGATGACGCTGTTCAGAAAGAAACGGCCAAACGGATACGCATCGAGTGCCGTACGGAAATTATCCCATTTGAAAACCTTCGGAATAAATCCCGGCGGAATCTGATACAGCTCCCCCATATCAATCAGGGATGTGCGGACCATCCAAAAGATAGGAAACAGGCAAAACAAACTTCCCATGCCAAGTAACAAGTATATGACCGCTTTACTAATCCACGATTGCTGTTTCACCGCTGCTCCCCCTTCCCTTCGTAATACACCAAAGATTTGGAGAAGAAGAATATCAAAGCGGTGAACAGGGCGATCACCAGAAACAGCAGCACAGAAATCGCACTGGCGCTACCCATCCGGGAGGATTTGAACCCTTCGTTGAACAGGTACAGCACATAAAAGAGACTCTTGTTGTTCGGTCCGCCCTGCGTCATTACCGAAGGCTGGACAAAAGCCTGAAAGCCGTTGATAAAGGCAATAACTGTGTTAAAAAAGATAATGGACGACGTCATCGGGATGGTAATATAAAACAGCTTATGGAGCCTGTTTCCCCCATCAATCTCAATCGCTTCATACAACTGGGAGGGGATGCCCTGCAGCCCTGCCAGAAAAATCACAATGGTATTGCCCAGTGTCCAGAAGCTGAAGAGGATCAAGGTCGGAACTACCGACCCTGTATCTCCCAGCCATTGTGAAGTCGGAAGGTGAAGCTGCTCCAGCATGTAATTCACAATGCCAAAATCCGGCTGCAGCAGCCACATCCATACCATGGAAGAAGCGGCTAATGGAATGATGACCGGCAAATAGAATATTCCGCGAAAAAAAGCTCTGCCCGCAATTTTCTGGTTCAGCAGTACCGCAGCAAAAAAAGAAATGATAATACCCAGCGGTACACTGACAAAAACATAATAGAAGGTTGCTTTGACCGCAGGATAAAAGAAAGGGTCGGCACCGGTGAAAAGCGTCTTGTAATTGGCGATGCCAATCCACTCCGGCACCATACCTACACTATAATTGGTAAAGCTGAGATATATGCTTGCGGCAATCGGAACAAGCACGAACAGCAGGTATCCCGCCAGTACAGGCGAAGCAAATAAAAGTCCGTAACGCAGTTCTTTGGCAGCATGCTGTCTTCTGCGTGAACGCCGGGCAGGCCTCAGCTCCTGTACCCCGATCGGTGCATCATCAAGGGGAGACATCATAACGCCCTCTGATCTCCGGCTGAATCTTTGGCTCCAGCTCCTTCATCGCCTCCAGAGCGGTTTTCTTGCCGAGCCATACCTCATCCATGCCGGAGAAGGTAATCGCATTCACTTTGGAGAAATTTTTAATATAATAGGAACCGTTCGGTACCCCGTTGTTCAGCAGATTATTCATCATCGCATCCTTGAAGCCGGATGGATGAGCCGGATTATTATCCGCCCACTTGGCTACCAGCCCGGGATCGGTATACCATTTGGTCATCGTAGGCATCCACAATCCGCCTTTATACAGATCGATAGCCCCTTCCGGATTCTCCAGAAATTTCGTCAGCAGCCAGGCTTCTTCCTGATGCTTGCTTGAGGTATAGATGACAGAAGCTCCGCTGATTCCCATGGGAACGCTGCGTTTCATCTTCGGAAGCACACCAATATCATAATTCACTTTGGCGGCACCGAGATCCAGATTGATCCATTGACCGTGCATGGACATTGCTGCCAGCTTCGATTGCAGGGCAACCGCCTGGGAAGGAATCGATTTCATTTGCACCGGAGAAGGCGCCACATGATACACATTAATTAAATCCGCCAGACGCTGGATCGCTTCCGCCGCTTCCGGCTGGCTGAACCCGAACTTCCCGTCTTTGGTCACCCATTCTCCTTCATTGTTAATCACAGCTGCATGAACAGGGCCATGCCAAGTCTCAAAGGAGACACCGAACTGCTTGATATTATCGGGATCAAACTCTGGGTCGGCAGCATTCTTACCATTTTTGTCGAGGGTCAATTGCTGGGCAACTTTCACGAATTCATCCCAGCTCCAGGCCATCTCCGGCTTGGCGGGAGGATAATCCACCTTGGCTTCATCAAAGAGATCCTTGTTGTAGAACAGTCCGAAGGTTTCTCCGGCCGTGCTGATTCCATATGCGAAATCCTCGGAGGACTTGAACCAGATATAGTCCAAAAAGTCGCTGCGCTTCAAGTCCTTATCCGCATCCAGCAGTTCAAACATATTGACGAACTTCCCGTCCTTTTGCCAGGGGTCTGCCAGCTCACCATGCATATAGCCCAGATCCGGCGCTTCATTCCCGGCTACCATGGCTGTAATCTTGGCATCATAATCCGCTTCCGGAATATGAATGGCATCCACTTTGATGTTCGGATACTTGTTCGTGAAGGCCTGGGTTGCCTTCTCAATAGCCGCCTTCTCCTGCGGACTGCCCCAGAAGGTGAATTTTAGCGTTACGGGCTCCTGGGAGACTTCTGTGTTTCCTTTCCCATTGTTTGAACATCCTGATAAGATTGCCGCCAGCAGCAGAATCCCTGTCAAAAACCAATATCGTACTTTTCCACGCCCTCTTACCTTCTGTTCCATCCTTACACTCCCCTTGCTATGGATGATTTGCTTCCTGTATCCATCATAGAGAATGCGTTTTCAGTATGAAATTCTAAATTTTTATGAATGGTGGATTTTTTCACTTTTATTATCAATTACATATATTAACGTTGTTATATGCACTTAACTCTGCTGTTCTTCCCCAATCCAGACTGACATTTCACCTTCCCCGCGATTGGCCCAGGCAAAATACGGAATGAACTTCAGCTGCACCTCCCGGCTTTGCAAGGATGGGCCACTGCCATACAGCTCCTCCCCCCAGCCTGCTTCGGGCTCCATTCGTTTACCCGATACCGAAATCGTCCGGATGCCCTCAGGGAAACCAGGTTCCTCCGTAAGGATATACTCACCACCCAGCGGCAGCCTTAGCTGATAGAGTCTTGTGCCGTTATCGGCCTCCTCCAGGCAATAGACGAAAGGTCCGCGCTGCAAAGCCACTTTAGAAAACGTCTGACGGATATGCGGATGACCTTTCATCGGCGTGACCGGCATCGCAAAACACAGCTCAAGGGTATCCCCAGATGCCCAACGGCGGGTCAGGTGAATATAACCGTCCGCATTCCCTGTATGATGGGTCCGGGATTGGCCGTTCAAAGCTACGTGGACCTCATTACACCAATCCGGTATGCGCAGCGCAACCGTAAATTCCCTGTCCTGTTCAGGGGATACGATTAAGCGGACTTTGCCGTCCGAAGTATAGCTGGAGAATTGTTCAATCACGGCTGACATGCCATTTATTATTCTTGTGGTGCGGCCTCCGATATAGAGCTCAACGTATAAGGTATCGCCTGCGGTTGAATAAATGTAGTCTCCGAGAGAGGCTATAAGTCGGGCCACATTCGGAGGACAGCAAGCGCACGTAAACCAGCCTTGACGCACAGCTTTTACATGATTGTAATTCTTGTTCTTGCCCAGTACTTCCGGGTACACCTCAAGCGGATTCACATAGAAAAATTTGGTGCCATCCAGGGACATTCCGCTGATAACGGTATTGTAGAGCGCCCGCTCCATGACGTCTGCATATTTACTGTTGTGCTCCAGCTCCAGCATGCGCCGGGCAAAAAAGATCAGCCCTACAGAAGCACAGGTTTCGGCATAGGCCAGGTCCGGCGGCAAATCATAGTCTGCGGTAAAGGACTCCCCCTGCTCCATGGATCCGATGCCACCCGTAATATACATCCGTTTGTTCACAATGTTGTCCCACAGCTTCCGGCAGGCTTCCAGCAGGCCGGCATCCCTGGTCTCAATGGCAATGTCGGCCATAGCCGTACACATATAGACCAGGCGTACCGCATGCCCCTCCGCTGTGGTCTGCTCTCTGACAGGCAGATGCGATTGGCTGTACAGATGATCATGAACCATGGAGAGCTGCGGGAAATGCAAGGTGCGTCCGCGTTCTTCCCATTCCTGTTCAAAGTAATACGGCTGCTGTCCCCGCTGTTCCAGAAAGTAACGGCTTAACTCCAGATACTTCTCTTCGCCTGTGGCATGAAACAGCTTCACCAGTGCCAGTTCAATCTCCTGATGACCGTCGTAGCCCCGCAGCTTGTCGGGTTCCGTTCCGAATACAGCAGCAATGTAATCCGCATACCGTCTCACCGCATCCAGCAGTTTTCTTTTACCGGTGGCTCTGTAATAGGCTGTTGCCGCTTCTATTAAATGTCCGGCACAATAGAGCTCGTGGCATTCCGCCAGATTGGTCCATTCCCTCCCCGGTTCTTTCAACATAAAGTAGGTGTTCAGATAGCCGTCATCCCTCTGAGCCTCAGCAAGCAGTTCAATAACGCCATCCGCAATCTCCTCAAGCGCAGAATCCCGCTTAGTCTCGAGTAAGTACGCCACAGCCTCCAGCCATTTGCCTACGTCACTGTCCTGAAAAACCATTCCGTAAAACTCGCCTGCCTCACGGCCTGCAGCAATCTTGAAATTACGGATCGCATGGCTGGGCTCAGCCCCTTCAACACGGTCATTCAGCGCCTCCCACTGATAAGGAACCATGACCTCGCGGACCAGACGGACATATTCCGACCAGAACGGATCATGAATCTGAACCTTGCCTGGAGCCGGTGTGGTATTATCATTCATTCATAGAACTCTCCTCTCATCTCTGTTACAGATCACCTGCCCGTGCAAGCCTTACCCCTTGACTCCGCCAACGGTTAACCCTTCCATGAAGAAGCGCTGAAAAAACAAGAACAGAACCAGAATAGGCAAAATGGCCAGGACCGCTCCCGCGATCAGCGCTTCATAGTTATTGCCCAAAGGAGAGACAAAGGAAGCGAGCCCGATCGGTAATGTAAATTGCTCCGTTGTCCGCAGCACAATCAGCGGCCACAGGAAGTTATTCCAGCTGTTCATCGCCTGCAGGATCGTAATCGCACCAAAGGCCGGGGCCATCAGCGGCACCATGATTTTGAAGAAGATTCCATACTCTGTGCACCCGTCCATCCGGCCTGCATCCATGAAGTCCTTGGGCAAGCCAAGCGCGAATTGGCGGAAGAAGAAAATCGGCAGGGGAGAGACGACAAAGGGCAGAATGACACCCCAGATTGTGTTGATCAGCTTCAGCGAAATCATTAGCTTATAGAGCGGCAGCAGAATAATCTCCACAGGGATCATCATCACCACAAGCACCAGGGTAAAAATAAAATTCCGGCCGCGAAAACGATACATTCCCAGCCCGTACCCTACCATTGAAGAGAACAACAGGCTCAGCAGAGTGAACAGCGTGGTAATGAGCAGGCTGTTCTTATACCAGCCAAAATAATTGCCGGCCGCCCCCTGCCCCGAAAAGATGCTTTTGTAATTGTCCAGACTCATCAAATTGAAATCCAGCCGGACATTCAGGCCATAGCGGAACAACTCTGTCGCAGGCTTCAGGGAAGCGAGGAACAAGGCATAAAGCGGAAATAACATGAGCGCCGCCAGAATCACAAATAAAAGAATGAGCAGCAGCGAGGATAAATTGAATTTGGTTCTCCCTTTAGTCTGCATGTTCTATTCCTCCCTCTTGAACATGCCGGTGAGTGTTAATTGAACCAGGCTGACCAGCAAGGTAATTCCCAGCAAGGTGATTCCGATAGCCGAACCAAACCCAAGATTGAAGTATTGGAATCCCTGCTGATAGATATAGCCGACAATAGTCAGTCCAATGTTCTGCGGAGAAGGCTTGCCTGCCCATAGCATATAGCTCTCGGTGAACATGGCATATCCGCCATATATAGTGATCGTCACGACATAAATCGTGATCGGCTTCAGCAAGGGAATCGTAATTCTGATTAATTTGCGGAAGGCGCTGGCCCCATCGATTTCAGCCGCTTCGTACAGCTCGGCGGGAATGCTCTGCAGGGCAGACAGGAAATACAGAATATTGATGCCGATCCACCTCCAACCGGCCAGTACAAGCAGGGCGAACATTCCCAGACTGGAGCTGTAGAGCCAGCGCTGGCTGGAGATCCCGAATAGATGAAGAACTGTGTTCATTAACGCGCCGTCAAGCTCACCAAAAATGAGTCGGAATACTACACCTGCGACCACTACTGACGTAAGCGCCGGAATAAACAGGGTGGATCTGAAGAAATTACTCCACCACATCTTTTTGGAATGAAGCAGGACAGCCAGGATCATCGGCACAGGGATCAGCAGCAGAAGTGTCCAGACAGTGTATCGGCTGCTGTTGTAGAGTGCCGCTCCGAAATCCTCATTCCACAGTGCTCTGTAGTTAACGAGCCCGGTGAACGACACCTCTCCCGGGAGCACTTCCTGAAAGCTCATGACCCCTGCGTTAATCAACGGGTACGCAAAGAAGACCGCGAATGACAACAGAAACGGGAATACGAACACATAGGGTGCCAATTTTTGCGAATTTCGCAGCGGGTAGCTCCTTCTTCTTGGGTTTTTGGTCAACTGCCTTTCTATCTGCATAACCCAACCTCCACTCTTTTCTGCAGCGATTATTTCCGGAAAATGTATGGCTGTGAAGGGGAATGTTCTAGTCCCCTTCACAGCTTGAGTGCGCTCTAATATATGGGAAAATCTATTTCAGACTGTCCTGCACTTCCTTCAGAACCTTCGCCGGGTCCTTCATGTCGATGAAGATTTGTGGCATGGCTTTGTTGCGGATGGCATCGAACACTTCCGGTGATTTCTCGCGGATATGGACCGGAGCGATTTCATCCTTGACGCTGAGCAGCGTATCAAAGATATCCGTACCGAAATAATCAGTGAATTTGTTCGACTCCTTCATGGCCGGATCACTCCAGACATCCGTGCGGATCGGGTCGAAGCCAAGCTGCTTCCACACCTGCAGGTTGCCTTCTTTGGACAGCTTGGCGTAAGCCAGGAATTCCTTGATCAAGTCGGGATTCTTCGCCTGATTGGTAATCGAAGTTGCGGTCCCGCCCATTCCTGCCGAACGGTTGCCGCCTTCTTCCCAGGCCGGCATAGGCCGGATGATGACTTTTCCCTTGAGATCTGGAATATGATCAGTGAAACGGTTCATGAACCAAAATGGCATGAAGACGGAAGCCGCGCTGCCCGAATCCATATAGCCGAAGTATTCTTCTGTATCATGGCCGGCGCCAGGAGCGACAGCGGCCACGCCTTCCTTCACCATCTTCTGGAAGAATTCCATTGTCTTCACATTGACCGGTGTATCCACAGTAACATTGCCATTCTCATCCACCTGATCGGAGCCCTGCTGGCTGATCGCCGGCCACCAGGACCAGTTGCCGTTGCCTTCGAATGTGATCATCGGCTTGCCTGTTTTGGCGAGCATCTGCTTGCCTGCCGTCTCGAAATCAGCCCAAGTCTTGATGGTGTCAGGATTTATTCCTGCCTGGTCAAGCATTTCTTTGTTGTAATACATGACGGTCGCACCCACATGGTAATCAATACCATAGTACGTTTTGTCTTTGCTGTAGATTTCTACTCTGGACTTCACAATGTTGCCGAGCTCCGGCTCCACAATATCATTCAGGGATACCAGCTGAGGTGTCCCCTTCATGAAGTTCGGAAATTTGCTCTGCTCAATATCCACCAGATCCGGTGCGCCTACGCCCGATTGCAGGGCTACGAGCAGCTTGGTGTGCATGTCGTCATAAGGGATAGTTGTTGCTTCCAGCGCAATGGCTTTATCCGGGTGACTCTCATTCCAGCTTGCCGCCATGCTCTCATAAAACTTCTGATGGGCGTCAACAAAGGTCCAGAATACTACCTTCTCCGCTTCAGCAGGAGGTTTTGCCGTTTCACTGCCTTCAGTTGCCTTATTGCCGCTATTGCTTGCTGCTGGCTGATTCGCCCCGGATGTCTCTTTATTCCCGTTGCTGCCGCAGCCGCTGAGCCCCATTACCAGAATTAACAATAATACCGTCGTGCACAGAAATGCTTTTTTCATTCAGCTTCCTCCTTGAATGATATATACTTAGCCCTTTACGGGAATAAGCCAACTATCGATTCCTATCAGCTTTTCAACTTTTTAGAAAGCGCTTTAATAATAATAATACATGTTGTAATATGAAAAAAAACGCAGAATTCCAACCTCATTTTTAATCATTTCAACCTGCTTGGAGGAAATTGATCATGAACTCGCCCATTCTCCATTTTATCTCTCCCCCCATTCCCTACTTCGTCGATTGCGGACATGCCAAGTATGCCGCAGGGGATGTTCACATCAACCGCAACTGTATCGGCGTATTTGATCTGATCGTTGTGCTGAAGGGTACCCTTCCTATCGGTGAGGACGGCAAGGAGTGGGAGCTGCATGAAGGTGAAATCCTCATTCTGCGTCCGGACGGGCATCATTACGGCTCTGCGCCCTGCACCCGGGATACAAAGATTATCTGGATCCACTTTCAGACCTTCGGCAGCTGGAAGGAATGTGTAAGTATGGACGAATGTCTGGATTCTCAGGTCACACTGATCGAAAGCCACAAGCAAAAAGCCTACCTCAATCATGCAGATGTTTGCTCGATTTATATTCCCAAGCATATGAAAATCTCCGGGAAGGCGATGGAGGTCCTGGATCTGTTTTTTGAGCAGGAGCATGAACCGCAATCCTTACGCAACTGGAAACGCCAGGCTTCCTTCCAATCCTTTCTACAGCACCTGGACCGAGACCTGGCTTCCCCCTCCGATGCTACCGCCATTCAGCTTGCCGAGAAGGTGGAGCTGTTCATCCGCCATAACTACACGCGGGACATCAACAATCCCATGCTGCAGAAGGAACTCAACTATCACCCGAATTATCTGGCCAAAAGCATGCTGAAAGCCTATGGCATGACCCCTATGGCTTATCTGCAAAACTATCGTGTGGAACAGTCCAAACGGCTTCTTCTTCAGACCTCCTGGTCCGTTACCCGAATCGCCGAGGAAGTAGGGTTCCATCACGTGTCCCATTTCTCCTCCTGCTTCTCCAAAAAAGAGGGGTTGTCTCCCTCTGGCTTCCGGAACAAATTCATTCAGCAGCGCTAGCCCTCCCGGATCACGGCTTAACTCACGGCTTAACTCACGGCTTAACGTTACACCCATTGCTCCATTGCTAACTTTTTTTCGTCATTGACCACATTGGTCAACAGGTGTAAAATCAAATTGACCAACGTGGTCAATGAGGAGGTGGAAACGTTGTTCTCGAAATTTCACAATCTAAGCCAGGATAAGAAGGACCGCATCATCAATGCAGCCCTCAAGGAGTTCGCGCTAAAAGGGTATCAGAATGCCTCCACCAATGAGATTGTTAAGGAAGCGGAAATATCCAAGGGCCTGTTGTTCCATTATTTTAATAACAAGAAGGATCTGTACTTATTTTTGTACGACTATTTTATAGAAATGCTTATAGAAAATGCACACGCACACATTGATTGGGAGCAGCGGGATATATTCATCAGATACAGGCAGATTGCGATTCTCAAATTTGAGTTATATCAGAAATACCCCAATGCCTTTGAATTCATCAAGAAAGTAAATCCAGAGGATGCAAGTGAAGTGAAGCCTGATTTGGAGAACCGGAAAAAAGAGTTTTTAAGCAAGGGCTATCAAGATTTGTTCGGGAATGTCGACCTCACCAAATTCAAAGAGGGCATCGATATCGAAAAGGCAGTTAACATTATTTATTGGACTATGGAAGGCCTCGCCTACAGATTACAGGAGCGGTATGCATCGATTCCCGTGGATCAAATGAAGTTAGATGAAATTATTGCAGAGCTGGACGTGTACAGTGAAATGCTCAGAAATTCTTTTTATCCATAGTTCCGGGAGGTTCTATTATGAATGTTATTGAGATTAGTCATCTGACCAAGACATATGGCAAGTCCAGAGGGATTACGGATATCAGTTTCAATGTGGAAGAGGGAGAGATCTTCGGATTCATCGGGCCTAACGGTGCAGGGAAATCCACTACGATTCGAACCTTACTGTCCCTGATTCACCCGACTAGCGGCAGCGCCAGGATTTTCGGCAAAGATTGTTTTGAATTCGCTCCTGAGATCAAGAAGGAAATCGGATATCTGCCCTCGGAAGTTTTTTATTACGACAATATGAAGGTATACGATCTCTTGAAGTATTCGGCCAGCTTTTACAAAAAGGACTGTACGAAACGAATCAAGGAATTGGCAGAAATCATGGATCTTGACTTAACGAAGAAAATTGATGATTTATCGCTCGGCAACAAAAAGAAAGTGGGGATTGTCCAAGGGCTGCTCCACGAGCCCAAGCTGATTATCCTCGATGAACCCACCAGCGGCCTGGACCCGCTTATGCAGCAGAAATTCTTCGAATTGCTTGAAACGGAGAATCAAAAAGGGGCAACGGTATTATTTTCATCCCATATTCTCAGTGAAGTTCAAAGGCTCTGCAGCCGTGTGGCGATCATCAAGGAAGGGTCCCTTGTTACGGTAGAAAAGATCAGCACCCTGCAGGAAAATAATTATAAGAAATTTAAAATCCACACGAAAGCTTCGCTGGATAAGGATTACTTCAGTCTGCCCGGCGTCAGCCAATTAGAAGTTAAGGATAACCAGGTCCACTTTCTGTTCCGGGGCAACCTCAATAATGTACTCCACAAGCTAGCTGACATCGAAGTCACCAACGTCTGGATTGAAGAGCCGGATCTTGAGGAGATCTTTATGCACTATTATGTAAAGGAGGCTTAGCGTCCTGATGAATATTTTCCTGCATGAACTGAAGGCTTACCGGAAATCTACAATCATCTGGTTACTTTCTTTGATCGCAATCATGATGCTGTTCATGTCCTTATTCCCTTCTTTCCATAAAGATGCCGAAGAATTCACAAAGCTGCTGGAAGGTTATCCGGAATCGTTAAGAAAAGCAATCGGACTCGATTTAGGGAATCTGTTTACGATTATGGGTTTCTATACGTACGCTTTGACATTTATCATTCTGATCGGGGCGATTCAGGCTATGAATCTTGGCACTTCAATCGTCTCCAAGGAAGTCCGGGAGAAAACAGCAGATTTCCTGTTAACGAAGCCGGTTACACGTACAACCGTTATCACCGCGAAGCTAATGGCCGCATTCGTATCCTTAGTCATTACCAATGTTATTTATGGAGTGGCGACCTATGGGATGGCTTCGCAGGTGAAAACCGAAGATTATAGCCTGAAGATGTTTCTCCTGCTCAGCCTAAGCATCTTTTGGATTCAGCTAATCTTTCTTGCTATTGGAATCGTGATGTCGGTCATGGTACGAAAGATCAAATCCGTGCTGACGGTTTCACTGGCCACTGTGTTTTCGTTTTATTTTATTGGAATGATCGGAGCCACAACCGGAGATGCAAAACTGCGCTACCTTTCCCCCTTTAAATATTTCGATCCGGCCGAGATCATGAAGCATGCAGGATATGACATCTCCTATGTGATCACCGGGGCAGTGATTATTGTGATTGCAGTCTCAGCCAGCTATTTCATATATGCCCATAAAGATATTCATGCGGTTTAGAGGGGGGGAACATTCGTGAATGTATTTTGGAGGGAAATAAGAGCGTATCGAAAATCCTTACTATTCTGGAGCATTGGTGTGTTCCTGATGGTTGCCTCTGGCATGGGCAAATATGCGGGGTTATCCGCCTCAGGCCAGTCCATGAGTCAAATGATGTCCGATATGCCCAAATCCCTGCAGGCGATATTAGGGATTGGTAACCTGGATCTGAATACAGCCAGCGGGTATTACGGGATCTTATTCGTCTATTTGTTACTGATGGCTACGATCCATGCCGCCATGCTCGGAGCGAATATCATCGCTAAGGAAGAACGGGATAAGACCTCAGAATTTTTATTTGTAAAGCCGTTGACCCGGAATCAGATCATCACCTCGAAATTACTGGCGGCCTTGGTCAATATCATCCTATTTAATCTGGTTACATGTATGGCTTCTGTCCTTATGGTAGGGAAGTACAGCAAGGGCGAGTCCATTGCAGGGGATATAGCTATCACCATGCTTGCCATGTTCATCCTGCAGCTCCTGTTCTTGTTCATCGGGACGGCAACAGCAGCAGTGCTCAAGAAATCTAAGACCGCCGCATCACTTGCCACAGGAATTCTTTTGCTCACCTTTGTATTATCGATTGCGATCGACTTGAATGACAGGCTTGCAAGCCTGAAATACATCACACCGTTTAAATATTTTGAAGCCAAAAATGTGATGTACGGCGGAGGGTTGGATACCGTCTTTGTCCTTCTGTCGGCAGCGCTCATTGCGGTGCTTGTCACAGTGACTTATACCTTTTTCAATAAACGGGATTTGTAGTTTTGCTGGCATGCCCGTATCCCGGTAATGGAAAAGCGGAGACCGCCTTGGCCTCCGCTCTTCTCCTGAACTCAATCCACCTTCGCACCATAGGAGCGCAGGAACACAACAGCTTGCTCCCTGTCCATCCGCACTCCTTTCACCATCAGCGCTTTCATATCCACGCCCTCCAGCTTGGCTCCCCGCAGATCAGCCCCGGTCAGGTTGACTCTGCCTAGCATGGCCCTTGTCAGATCACAGTCTCTGAGATCAGCCTTCGCCAAATCACTCTCCGACAGATCCGCTTCAAAAAAACGGATGCCCCGCAAATCCTGCTTGCCAAGCTTGGCATACCGCAGATTCACGTAAGACCAGTCCCCTCCGCTTAGCGTAATTCCATCCATCTGAGCGCCTGCGAAGTCGGAACCTGTCATTTTGCAGGAGATGAACTTGCTTACAAAGAGATTCGCACCGCTGAATTTACAATTTTCAAACGCAGATTCGGTGTGGATCGAAGCATTCAGGGCTGCGCCTTTAAAATCGCATTCGATAAAACGGCAATGGGTCGTATCAATTTCTTCCAAAGAGGTGTTCATGAATGTGCAGTTGGTAAACGTGCAGCGGATCAGTTCGCCATAACGCAGATCATGCCCGTCAAAACGCACATCCACAAATTCCCGGTCAATGTATTGGTACATGTCTTTCCTCCGATAACAGTTAGCTATGCTATGAGCAAAAAAACGCTATTTCACTAATTTTATCATATCTGTGTCAAGTGTTTTTTCTATAAACTGTAAATTCAATGAAATATATTTTTAGCGGGAATGCAGCATAACACCACTCGTTAATCGGATAGGTTCCCCCCCTGTGATCGCTTATATTGCCGGTTCGCCTTGAAGGCGAAGATTAGATACAGAATAATCACCAGGGGCAGGAGCCATGCGCTCAATCCCCGAAGAAGTGCAAACGGCGTCTCGAATAGAAAGGCCCGCCAAAATGTACCTCCAGTCTTCTCCCATAATCCAGGGGTCAAATAGAGGGCTTCGGGATTCAGCAGAGCCGCCGGCTTGAGAGTACCTGTAGACATCAGCGCTACAGCAATAGGAAAAAAAGACAAGGAAATCGAGAGCCACACCTCTGACAAACGTTTATACCGCCCGGCTTTGGAATCGGCATCCGAAAAAATATCCCCGCTCCCCTGATCATTCACCATCTTAAAATACTGATATCCTGAACTTTTCGAACCCTGGATGTGCTTCCAGCCGCTATCCTCGAAGAGGGCACGATAATCCTCGAAATCGTCTTTCTTGACAAAGGCACGGTAATCAATCTTTATTCGGCCAGCCTCCGGTTCAGCTTCGTGAAATTCGTAGCTGAACAAGGATTTTCCGACAAATTGCCAGCCCTTACCGGCCATATCATTCAGCCATTTCTCTTCATGGTCTATATTCGTAAACCACTTAAATTTCCGCATTACGTTCCCTCCCGTCAGAGGCCCAGATTCTTCGCGTGGTCTCCATCATGTGATTCATCCGTTCAAAGTCCTGGCACATTACCGACCGACCAATTTCTGTTATCACATAGACCTTGCGCCGGTTATCTACAGTGCCTACAGGTTCAATGAACTTAAGCTTAATCAGGTTCTCAATCGCACCATATAGTGTGCCCGCAGCCATTCTCACCTGCCCTCCACTAAGCTCTTCAACCTTTTGCAGGATCAAATATCCGTGCGCAGGCTCATGCAGGGCGAGCAGGATATAATAGACCGTTTCCGTAAGCGGCAGATATTTGTCTCTCCCCATATCTCTTCTCCTTTGGAGTTCTGTACTCTTGGCAAATTTATTATATAGTCTAACTGTATAGTTATACTATATACATTCGGACTGTATATTGCAACTGTATATAATCAATAGGGCGATATGCGATATTAAGCAGAAAAAAACCACATGGCATGCACCCATGTAGTTAGAAAATTACGTAGAGTAAAAATACCGATTTCATATTGATTTGGTACAATCACTTCAATTAACTCTTTACATATTTTTAAATAGTTAATATTGCATGTGGTAGTAGTATTAATGTGGTAGACGCATTAGAACTTCCCTTAAAATATTCTGGCCTTGTTCGTTACTTAATAATTCTTTAGGCTGAATATTTCCTAATGCTGGAACCTGTTTATGAAGCCATTTTGTAGCTTCGTTTTCACCAAATCTATAACATAGTACTACTGCAATATCCTCTGGCAAGGTGATTTCACCCAATTGAGTTTTATAATCGACGTTCGCTCTCCTACAAAACTCCAAGTAATCTTTCCAATCCTCTTCTTTATAAGCTTTCAGAAATACGTCTATTTCCACTATTAGCCCTCCAATTATTTCTAGTTGTTTTATTGATATTGCGTCAAATTGAATTACATTCAACCCACCATCAGCCCTTGCTGAAGGTGGAATTTTACCGTTAAAGTTCATACTTTTAGCAGTCTTTCCAAGTTGTTGAGTAATTGTATATTCATTAATTATAATACTATCTAGCGTTACGCCTAGCACTTCTCTAACCTTCGGATTGGATAAATCTAATAGGTTGTGTAACCTTCAACCGTATCCTCATTTAAAAACAACCCCATACTTGGATCATAACGTGCACGGTGATAACACAATCCGGTTTCGGCATCATATATCTTCGGTGTACTTGAACCAGGTTTTCTCTACCTGTTGGAGATGTTACCCCACTCATAATAAGTATAGTTATTGACTATCTCTCCACTGGTATCGACCATCTGCACCACATCACCATGATCATTATACAAGTAGTAATAGTCCTTGGAGGTTTTTTTGTCCTTAGATTCAATTCCGGCAAATACCCTATTGCGATTGCCTAATCCCTGATCAACGCAAAAAAAGCAGCCATCCCTTTTAAGGGGATAGCTGCCTGGATTGCAATCCGTCTGCCTGCAAACGATCAAACAACCGGATCAACTCTCCACTTCTGCAGACGGCAGAAATCGAAACCATTTCAGGTCGAACTGGCTGCCTGGCAGGAATAAGAAGGTAAAGGTCCTTTGCCCGCTGACCGGTTCCAGATCAAATTCGCGCTCTGTATAGCTGTCGCTGCCGCCAAATTCCACAAGCTGCTTGGAATCGCCGCCGGCTCCGAGGAACAGCAAGTGCAGTGTACTGTTCTCTAGAGGAGAACGCCCGCAGATGATGATCCGGGAGCTTCCCTGTGCGCCAAAGTCCATCCCCTCAAAGGTTAGGGAGACATTGTTGCCGATGCCTTCAACGGCGGTCTCTGTCACGGTGAAGGTATCGCCGTAAATCCGGCTGTTCTCAAGTGCGCTAAGTTGTTCGTATGCTTTGCGCTTCTGGATAAACTGGAAGCCTTTCAGATGGATCTTCTGCCGCAGGACGAAAGTGAGTGTGGTGATGCCGGTCAGACGTTTCGGCAGCTTGTAGGTCTCCTCCTGGTATACGTTCCACCGGGAAGGCTTCTGGTAGATCACTGTAGACAGCAGCTCGGCACCCGACTCATCGGGGATGCCCTCCCATATTTCAATCGGGTACTCGTCATCGTCTAACGTGAAGATCGGCAGGATGATCTCATCGGCTCCATACTCTCCGAAATCAATCCGTTCGAAACAGATCCGGCTCTCCCCTTCCCGGGCGGTTGCTACTCCGCGTTCATTCCCGTTGGTCAGGTTCGTACTGGCGCTGCTGTGATAACCGGAGGAGACAAATTCATAAGGGTCCAGGCAGGCCTGCCCGAGCCCTTCGAGCTTGAATTTCATGGAGGAGTACTGACGGATACCGTCGGCACCGTTCGTTGTCCCGCAACGGATATAGACTTCTCCATCCCCCAGACCGGTAATGACAGCTTCCTGTCCCTTCACCTCCATCGAAGCGATGTTCGCATCAATCCCCGCAGCATTTGTGATCCGCCACTCCACATCCTGGAAGGTGGCATTCTCCGGATGGAGCTTCACATACACCGGGAGCGAAGGATGCTCCGGCGTCAGAATATTGCCTTCGGGGCAGAATATTTCCAGCTTGCGCACAGGAATTTCCGCAGCCTTCCTGCGCTGCGCCTCCGCGGATTCTCCTTTGCCCTCCAAAGGGCAGTCGGCATACAGGAACAGCTCACCGTCATCCGATATACCTGTTGCCGGAGCGCTGGACTCTAGTACAAGCTCGGCGGAAGTAATGGCCGGAGAATACGCCCGCAGGGTGATTGTACCAGGCTCCAGCGTGCCGGCAATAACAGCGAGCAGCTTGCCGCTGAACAGCCTGCGGCTCATGCCTTTGTAGGGATCATAGTCGGTGCTGTCGCCATTATCCAGTCCGATCACCCGTCCAGGCCCTTTTATGCTCAAGTGAACCCAGTTGTTGGCATTCTCCACCTGGAGACCTTGCGAATCCTTCGCCGTGATGGTTACGAAGATCAGATCCTGGCCGTCTGCCGTCAGCACATGCTTATCCGGGGTAAGCACCAAAGAGGCAGCATTGCCGAAGGATGAAATTTGCTCCGAAGCAATCACATTTCCCTGTTCATCATAGCCAACAGCACAGAGCACACCCTCCGTATAGGGCAGTTGCCATTCTCCAAGCAGCTTATGGCCCTGGATATGGTCAATGTCATAGGTACCCTGTGATACATCATTGAAGAACAATTCGATCCGCGGGGCATTGGAGCATACCCGCACATCAATGAGCTGTCCCTCCGAGAAGTCCCAGTAGGGGAAGATATGAATCATCGGATGCGTTCTGTAATCGGTCCATTCCGCCTGATAAATGTAGTAAGAGTCCTTCGGAAATCCAGCCGTGTCCAATTGGCCAAAGTAAGAATTCTTGGTGAAGTAGGGTGTCGGCTCGCCTATATAGTCAAAGCCGGTCCATAGAAATTGTCCCAGGGAATACGCCGCATCCCGGTCTGAAGTAATACATGCCTCTGTGCTTTTGGCTCCCCAGCTGGTAGAGCTGTTACCCAAGGAGGAGCACTGTAGATCGTCATCTGCCAATACCGGCTGAGCCAGCGGGAAATGATAGACGCCCCGGCTTTGCACTGTAGAGCAGGTCTCACTTCCGTAGATGAACCAGTCCGGGTGTTCTTCATGGTGCCTGTCATAATACTTCTCGCCATAGTTGTAACCCGCCACCTTGACGATATCGGCGCATTTCTGAGCGTTGTCCCATGGCATGTAATTCGAGCCAATCGTAACGAAGGCATTGGCCCGGGGATCATGGGCCAGCACTTCATCCTGCAGCATACGTGTCAGCTCCTGGCCGCGGGTATCTGCGTGAGTATCGTAGATTTCATTCCCGATGCTCCACATGATCAGGCTCGGATGGTTGCGGTCCCGCCGTACCCAGCTGGCGATGTCCTTCTTCCACCAGTCGGGGAAGAAACGGGCATAGTCATAAGCAGTCTTGCTTCGCTCCCACATATCAAAAGCCTCCGAGACGATTAACACTCCCATCTCATCTGCCAGTTCCATCAATTCTACGGCAGGCATGTTATGTGCCGTCCGGATTGCGTTCACCCCCATCTCCTGCAGCAGCACGAACTGCCGCCGCAGGGCCGCCTTATTGACAGCTGCCCCCAGACAGCCTAGATCATGATGCTGGCACACGCCGTACATTTTGACGTAACGTCCGTTCAGGAAAAATCCCTTTTGGCTGTCTAATTCCACCGTACGGAAACCGAAGGTCTGTTCTTCCTCTTCCGTAATCACATCCTGATCCCACAGCTTTGTTCGGAGGGTATAGAGGTGGGGACTTCCAATATCCCAGAGCAAGGGCTGTTCAATAGTCAGGCGGCTGAGGGCATGTACCGTCAGATCTCTCTCCAAGGCAGGAACGGCAGATTCCACCTGTCCGATCACTGTTCCACCTGCATCCAGAACCATATGAAGGAGCTTTAGTCCCGACGTATCCCGGCCTTCCTCTACTTGCAGCTCACAATCCACATCCACAGTCCAGGACCCGCTATCCGCCTGCCGGGCCGCAATATAAATGCCATCCGGCGCAATATGCGTCTTTGGGGTTATTTTAATCCACACAGAGCGGTAAATCCCGGCACCCGAGTACCAGCGGGAATTCGGAGATTCATGAATCACACGCATTACAATCGTATTGTCTCCCTCAGTCAGGTAGGGCGTAATATCGAATTCGAAGGTGGAGTACCCATACTTCCATTCACCAGCCGCATGTCCGTTGACGTACAAAGTTGAATTCATGTATACGCCTTCAAAACGCAGGGAGCACAGCTGATGAGCAGACACTTCGGCCAAGCTGAGGGTAGTTCGGTACCAGCCCTCCCCGTCTTCATAAAGCGCATCCGTATTGTAGATCAGCCAGTCGTGAGGCAGGGTTACCGGCATCCAGTCTTCGGCCACAATTACGTTAGCCAGCTCTGAACCCAGCGGCTGTTTGGTAAACTGCCAGCCTCCGTTCAGCCTTCTTTTGATACTCATGGACAAAGTTCCTCCCGTGTATGGTTTGTGGAAGTGACAGCAATCAGCCCTTCAATGCTCCTACCATAACACCCTTCACAAAATATTTCTGCAAAAATGGATACAGCAGCAGAATTGGTGCCGTCGTCACAATAATAGCCGCATACTTCAGAGTTTCGGCTACATCGCGGCTCTGGATGAGCGTAGTGGTGCCCAGCATGCTGGCATTGTCATTTTCAAGAATAATGTTGCGGACCACAAGCTGGATCGGAAAAAGGTCCTGGTCCCGCAAAAAGATCATTGCATTGAACCAGCTGTTCCAGTGGCCTACACCATAATAGAGAATCAGCACGGCGACAACCGGCATGGAGAGCGGGATGAAGATGCGGAATAAAATAGTAAAATGCCCTGCTCCGTCCAAGAAAGCCGACTCCTCCAGCTCCTTGGGAATAGCCATGAAGTAGGTCCTCATAATAATCAGATTGAAGGTACTGACTGCAGTAGGCAGAATCAGTGCCCATAAAGAGTCCAGTAACCCGTAAGACTTCACAATCAGGTAGAACGGAACCAGTCCTCCTTGAAAGAACATCGTGAATACGATGAAGAACATAATCGGCTTTTGCAGCAGAACCCCTTCTCTGGACAGAAAATAGGCCCCAAGCGAGGTTAGCGTCATATTAATAACAAGCCCAACCACCAGAATAAACAAGGTATTCTTAAAGCCTGTGAGAATCACTGGATTGTTAAGCACAGCCTTGTAGCCTTCAAGAGAAAATCCCTGCGGCCAAAGCAGAATGCCATTGAACGAGATCAGACGGTTGCCCTCGCTAAGAGAGGAGAACAGGATATACAGCATGGGATACAACGTAAGAATAATCATCAGCACCATAATAATGGTATTACATATATCAAAAATACGTTCACCAGGTGACGTTTTAATCATGCTTGTCCCTCCTTACCAAAGACTGTTTTTACTGGCGCGTTTACTGAATGAGTTGGCGAGCAGCAATATAGTGAAGTTGATGACCGAGTTGAAGAGCCCCACTGCCGCACTGTAGCTGTAGCTGAATTCCAATATCCCTTTACGGTACACATAAGTTGAGATAACATCGGCTGTCTCATAGATGCTGGCACTATACAAGAGAATGATTTTCTCGAAGCCGACATTCATAATATTTCCAAGTGCCAGAATCAGCATGATCATAATCGTCGGAAGAATCCCCGGCAGTGTCACGTGGCGGATCTGCTGCAGCTTCGTGGCGCCGTCAATCTTGGCAGCTTCATATTGCTGCTGATCAATTCCGGTAATGGCTGCCAGATAGATGATGGTCCCCCAGCCGATCTGCTGCCAGATTTCACTGATTATATAAATGGGGCGGAAGGATTCCGGCTGCTGCAGAAAGGAGATCCGGGCGCCGCCAAAGAAGGCAATGACATCGTTAATCAAACCATCAGATAAGGTAAAATAGCGGATGATTCCTGCCACAACCACCAGCGTGATAAAATGCGGCATATAGGTAATCGTCTGGGTAATCCGCCGAAAAAGCGGACTTTTCAGTTCATTCAGCAGCAAAGCCAGAAGGATCGGTGCGGGAAATCCAAACAGCAGGTTGAAAAAACTTAGTAAAACCGTATTCTTGATGACGCGGAAAAAGTAAATACTGGAGAAAAATTCCTCGAAATGCTTCAATCCCACCCAATCACTGCCCAGAATGCCTTTGGACGGAACAAATTGCTTGAACGCAATGATCGTGCCATATAAAGGTACATAATGAAACAACACATAATAGATAAGTACAGGAAGAATCATCAGATACAGCCATTTATTGCGGAGCAAATCCTTGCCCAATCTGGTTTTCAGCATATCTTTCTCTCCTTTACTGCAATGCAAATATCAAGGGCCGCCTGATATACTCTTTGTGCAGCGGCCCTTGCGGAAACGGAGTTTTAGCGTTTCATGTACCGCTCATAGGCTGCCTGTTGAATTTCCAGCGCTCTTTCAATTCCCATGTCTTTCATTTGTTGAACATATTTATCGTAGTTATCAACGGATTCAGTACCCAGAATAATTTTGAGCTCCGCTTCCTTCACAAGGGCGTTGATGTCATTCATAATACTGCTCATTTCGTCGGCTTCTTCAGCGGTTGGCGTAATTGGAGGCAGCAGATGGCTTTCATGCTTGGTCTTTTTCCAGATGCCGATTGACTCCTTGGTTTGATTATATTTGGCCGGAAGATTGTTATCTTGCTGAATCATTGGAAAATTGGTTCCGTGCGAATATTTCATCATTACCTGGTCACTGCCGAGACCTTCCGGATTTTTGACTACCAGATCGGTGTATACAGGTTTTCCGTTCTCCAAAGTATACGTGGTGCCTTCAATACCATACGTATTCAGCATGCTGCCCTCTTGGGTGTAGGCATAATCCAGCCAGCGCATGGCTGCTTCAACATTCTTCGTTGTGGCTGAAATCGCTGCTGAGCTGGTACCGGCGTAAGCATTATCCAGCTGTCCGAACTCCGGGAGCACTCCTTTGGCTGCTGCAGGATAAGGTGCCGCCACAAAGTTGGCATCCGGTTCTGTCTCCTGCGCGGCTGCGTTGTATTTTTCAATATAGAACTGCCAGCCGATTGTTGCACCGCTCACATTGGAGGTCATCTTCTTGTCTACCGTTGCCGAATCAATCGAAGCAAAATCCTTATCGATCAGTCCTTCTTTATACCATTGGGCCATCGTCTTCAGATAATCCTTATATCCGGGCTCCAGGTAACCGTAGACTACCTTTCCGTCATTTACATAGAAGTTCCCCATCACACCGAAGGCGCCCGCAAATCCGCCGGTCCGCTCGCCCAGGAACATCGTGCGGAACGTTACAGGTGCAGCGGCATTTTTCTTTTCTTTAAAAGCGGTCAGCACCGTGTGCCATTCATCAATCGTTTCCGGGACACCCAGCTTCAGCTCATCCAGCCAATCCTTGCGGATAATCGGCCCGCCATAGACCCGTCCAGCTTCGGAGCGGATGAATGGGAAGGCATAATAGGTTCCATCATCGGTTTTGATCATTTTGTCAATCTCAGGATGCTCCGCGAGTGCCTTCTTCAAGTTGGGGGCATATTGTCCGATCAGATCATTCAGCTTCAGGATGTAGCCTTGTTCCACCGCTTTGTCCGGGCCGCCCGGATACTGCAGCCAGGTATTCAGGAAGATATCTGGCAGTTCACCGGAAGCCAGCAGCAAACTGAATTTCTGGTCCGTCATTGGCGTTCCGCCCAGCTGCTTGATTTTAATCCCTGTGCGCTTTTCGTATTCGTCATCAATAGGTAATCGTTCGGGAGTACCTCCCAGTTGTTCGTTCATAAAGGTTAATTCGGTACCTCCCGGCATTGGATAAGAGAAATCGGCAACAGAGGTTTCATTCGCATTCCTAACAGAAGCGTTTTTTTCATTAGTATTATTGCTAGAATTGCTGCAGCCTGCTGCAAGCAGTGTGAATCCAAACAGAAGGAGAAGCGATTTGTGGACTTTTTTCTTTGTGAATGATTTCATCAAGATGACGACCTCCAATTAGTGTTATTTGATGACTTGATGCCCTTACAATGTAAGCTGATTCTTGTACACAAACAATGTTCAATATGCAAAATCCATTGATCAAAACGCAAAAAGAGGATCGGCTATTTGAGCTCCTATCCTCTTTTCTGGTAAATGGAATATCCAGATAATTTATTGCAGGCTTTTAAAACGGCCCGGGGTGATGCCTTCATATTTTTTGAACACCCGAATGAACGCACTGCTGCTGGAAAAGCCGACACGCATGGAAATCTCCTCTATGGTCACTCCATCCTGCAGCAACGCTTTCGCCTCCGCCGTGCGGATCTGGCTGATATAGTCATGTAACCCCTGTCCCGTCTGTTCCTTGAATAACTTGGATACATATTGGGGAGTAATGCCAAAATGGGCACCAATCATGGATACACTAAGATTAATATCCGCATAATTGTCCTTAACGTACGCCGCGACCTCTTCCCCTATTCCGGCATTGGACATAAGCGTCAACTTCTCATTCGCCATGCCGCAGGCTATGGCTGTCAGTTCCATCAGCTCCTGCCGGAATTCCCCGCGTGTGGTGCAGACCAGCAGACGTTTCAAAGGCCGCCATTCCTCCCACAGCTTGGAGCGTTGAGTCTCTTGCGGGACAGCCTTCATAATCGAGCTGCTCAAATCGATCATGGCATACCTCACCAGCTCTACAGAAACCTGGGAACCGAAAAACTGGTCCAGAACCTCATCCACCAGCCCTGAAGCTTTTTCCAGCTCGCCGCTTTTAATCAGATTGATGAAGACCACCTCATCATTGAGGGAGAGGTAGTAGTCCGTCTGCTGTGGTTCAATATCGCCATACCATACCGACACATTCTCTTCCAGCACCAGCCGGTACTCCTGAGCCTCCAGCGCTTGAAGATACCCCTGGTGCAGACTATTCAGTCCGGTGTGCAGCTCGCTTCCGGCCATTACAATCTGCAGATGGTATTTACGTTCAATGAACTCTAGCGTCTGAGCGAGTGCCTCCTCAATATCCTCTTTCCAGCAAGTTTTACGCTCGGCACTGATATTCATCACAGCGGCCAGCATGCCATCCATTTCCGTAAAGCTTAAGCCATGATGCTCACCGGTGAAGTCCTTGATAATATTAGATACGATAAAATTGGCAAGGCTGAGCGATGGTCTGCCTTCTCCCCAGCCCTGAATGTAGAACAGCAGTACAGCGAATTCCTCCGATGCCCATTCAAAATGATGCAGCCTAGCCGCTTCTTCCACGGTTAATCCATCTTCAATCTGCCCTTTGAGCAGGCGTGATAAATAGTAGGCTTGCAGTACACGCAGCTGTCTGAATTGTCTGCTGTTAATATCATCTCTTTCCCGGATCGTAGCGAGTGCGCTCTCTCTAATAAAGGCAAACTCATCCAGTACCCGTTGGGATTGGTCATCCTTGGTCCCTGCGAACAAATTCACCAATTCACGGACAGGATTGTAGTTCTTGCGTGAAAAATAATAAATCACGCCGCCTCCCACAAAAAAGCAGAGCAGCAATCCTAATAGATTCAGGTTGCGGATCTCCTGCGCTTTTTCCCAAAATATACTTGATGGAAATACGCTTATATACTTCCAGTCTGTTGTGTCCGAATCGATGACAGATACCATGTTCTCCGTACCAGCGATATCCATAAAAGAAGTCCCTGCACCCTTATTGGCTTCTTCGGCGAAAGACACACTTTGAAGATTTGCCAGACTGTTATTCTGGAACAAAATCTGATGAGTTTTATCGATGATATATACATCCCCATTGTTAACCCAATCCACGTTTTTAAGCATATTCTGAATCGCACTACCGTTCAGTGGAAGGACGAGCGTACCTTTGAGGACATTAGCCCTTCCGGCATTAGAGAATGGCTTCATTAAGACCACCTGCGTACCCCAGCGTTTAAATTCAATTTGCGGAAGCAAGTTCTTCTCCCCGGCAACCTCCCCCTTGAGTGTAGACAGCCAATCCGCATAAGGCATCCCGATCATCTGGCGGTTGATCTCATAAAAAGTAATGCTGTCCGTATAAGTCTCATCCGTCAGCACTTTATCCAAGCCGCTTGAGTATAGATAAATCCCGCTCACAAAGTCATTGGTCGATTTATATTTGCTGAGCTCCTGGCGGGTTTTATAGATTTGAAAAGACTGCGTATCCTCATCCGGGAGGGTCAGATTCAGGAATTTGTTCACATCATTATGGATGGACAGTTGCATGGCCATTTTCTCAGCCTGGTTAATTTCACTGTCGATGGTGTTCTGCATTTGCTTCAGCATCGCATGACCTGCCCGCATAATCTCGTATTCGACAATTTGTTTGGTCTGCAGATAAATGATAGCGCTCACAATAAGCGGAATTAGCATAATCACGGCATAGGAGACAATCCATCTATAGGCAACACTTTTGCTGAACATTAACTTTTCCCGCTTCATATTCTGCACTCCCTTAAGGTGACTTCGCCCCTACCTTTACTAGAATACAACTATAAGATATATATCACCTCGAGGGCAATCTACAATATGAACCGGATTGATCATTTGTAAAAAACCTCTTTATCCGCAAGGTGGAACTGGGAGTAATCAAGCACTCCCCGCCCTTTTGCTTCCAAAGAGGTTCGGGACAATCTATTACACTACCCGGAATACCGGCTGATCTTGCACGAAATGTACCGGCACATCCGGAAACGCTGCTGACAGCTGCTCCGCCAGATATTTCATACCGGGCGCCTCACTCTCTGCGTGACCCAGCATAATCAGTGCCTTACTCCGTCCCTGTTGGACAGCGTCTCTTATATACTCCGGTGTCTCCCATTCCGGCCCTTCCCCGGCGATGATCAAGTCCAGAGAATCTTGCTCATATAAAGGGATTGCCGTGGAACCGCCCCCCCGGTACCCGACCAGTACGCCCACTCTTACGCATGAAGCAGACAGATCGCCAGCAATGCGCACATAGGGGATTTGCAGCTGTTTTTTCAAATATTCCGCTACTTCTTCAGCCTTCGTAGCCGGGATGGTCAGTATAGAAACAGACGGCCGGTGCTCAGTAACATAGGCCTGCCAACCAAGCTCCCGTAGAAGCCCGTTCGTAATTCCATCCGGTGCATAACGGTGAAGATAATCATGGAAACGGTATATCCCGAGCTTTGAACGGTCGATCAGTCCGGCCTTTTGTTGATAAACAGGGTCCTGTTCCAACCCGGCCGCATGCTCCTTGTGGCTGTAAAATACACCTTCGTGCGAGATGATCAAGTTCGCTCCCAGCGCGATTGCCTGCTCAATGACATATTGCGAAGCGGCAAAAGCAGTCACAATTCCTCTTACCTCTGTCTCCAGTTCCCCAGATTCCAACTTGTCTACCGTCTGTTCAAGCTTGGCGATTCCTTCGGTTAAATGATCGATAATGCATCCGAACGAGAGTGTCATATGCCCTCCTGTATACTTTGAACTTGAAAGTCATGAGTGGAAGCAAGCTAGCCTATGAATAGGCCGAAGCGAACTCATAGGCTAATGCAAATATAGATATCGATTCTGATTACGGAATTAATTCGTTAAGGCCTGAATGCATTCTAATGCACTTTCTGCAGCAGATCATCCGCTCATGTCCGCTGAACCTATTAGTAGATAATGCGTTTGCCGTTATCCGCAATACCGCTTTTGCGGTAGAAATACGTATTGATCTGGTCACGCCATTCCTTGGCATGATTGGCCTGTTCCTGGAGACGCTGCTCCACTTGCGTATACAAATCCGCTCTGAGGTTTCCCTTCAGGCCGGTCCAGGAAGCCAGCAGCTCTGCTGCACGTTCCGCCCCTTCGAAGTGGGTATCATAGATATGCTGAATCACAGTCTTGCCGGAATGCAGCACATGGGTATACGGAACATGATGGAAGAACAGCAGCAATTCGTCAGGACATTGCTCGAGAGAATCATAACGTTCACGATTTATACCTATATATTGGGCGCTGTAGCCGGTTCCGGTCTCCACTGTACGGTCTACACCGATCCCTTGGTGGTCGGCATAATGATAGGTGCCCCACTGCGAATATTCATAGCCGTCCACATTCGGCCCGTAATGATGCTCGGGATTGATCATCCAGCCTACGCCAAGCGGTGCCGTATAGGATTCATAGATCTCCCACGAATCCAGCAATATCCGGCTGACTACACTTGAAACGGCCGGATCTGTACCGAAGGTCAGGGAGATCCATTCATTGGCGATTTCTTCTGCCGTCAGCTCCGGATTCCAGGTCAGGCGGCCGAATCCAAACAGATTCGCCTGGGCCAGCAGATGGCCGGTCCAATTCCGGTTATTGCCCACATTGGACACCGCCGCAATTCCGCTGTAACGGTTCCCCCACAAGGATCCATCCACGATATGCTTCACCGGAGATTTCTCTCCTTGGGCACAGGTATTAAATTCCAGAACCTCTTTCCACTGCGGTACCAGATAGCAGACATGGCGCTGCTGTCCGGTATATTCCTGGGCAATCTGGAATTCGATAACCTGATTCGTCCGCTCAAGTGCTCCGAACAGCGGAGATACCGGCTCTCTAACCTGGAAATCCATCGGACCGTTCTTGATCTGCAGGATGACGTTATCCTTAAATTTGCCGTCGAGCGGCTTGAAATGGTCATAGGCCGCTCTGGCCCGGTCTGTCTTCCGGTCACGCCAATCCTGCTTGCAGTTGTACACGAAGCAGCGCCAGATTACAATTCCGCCGAACGGTTCCAGTGCTTCAGCCAGCATGTTGGCGCCATCGGCATGGTCCCGGCCATAGGTGAAGGGTCCCGGACGATTCTCGGAATCGGCCTTCACCACAAACCCGCCAAAATCGGGAATCGCAGCATATACACCGGCCGCCTTGTCCTGCCACCACTTACGTACGCCAGGGTCCAGCGGATCTGCGGTTCCCACTTCCCCTTCATGCATCGGACCGGCAAAGTTCACGCTCAGGAACAGCTTGATGCCGTATAACCTGAACTGATCGGCAATTCTGGCCACCTCAGGCAGATGCTTGGAGATAAACAGCGTTTCCAGCTCATGAACATTCACATTATTGATGGCAATAGCATTGATTCCTGTGGAAGACATGAGCCTCGCATAATCACGGATTCGCTCTGCATCGTCTGTAAACCGGTTATTTTCATAGAAAAAGGATCTTCCCGCATATCCCCGCTCAACGCTTCCGTCAAAATTATCCCAGTGATTGATCATTCGCAGCCCGTTCACAGGGTTAACGACTTCGTCCAATCCCTCGATTTCCTTCAGGCTGCCGATCCGCCGCAGCAGGTGGAACACTCCGTAGAGCACACCTGCCGGTGATGCGGCTCCAACAGCGATACAACCTTGTTCTTGGCTGGTGCGGATCGCAAAACCCTCCGGGCCTACAGTCCGGATCGTTTCTTCCCCAAATACGCTACCGATCAGCGGATTCCCGCCCTGAAAGGTGCCGAATGCCATAGATAGACCCTTTGGAGCCGATTCGCCCACTTTTACTGCCTGTATGCCAAGCATGGATTCAATACCTTTTTGCCATTCCTGAAGGGCAGCCTGGAACGTGCCGTGCTCTTCAGTAACCTGTACAGCTCCGCACCATTTCACATATTGTTCCTGCATGGGCCCGGACGGCAGAGCCGGATAGCTGAGCCAGGCATGGTAACCACCGTCAGGGTTCATACTGCTGATATCCAGAGGATTGTTCATGCAAAGGTTTCCTCCCTGACCCCGGTCAGCGACCGGTTGCCTGAACCTTCTAGCAGCCACAGAATAGCGGTTACCCCCCGTGGATAATATTTGCTTCCGCCGATGAGGCCGGAGAGAATCTGATCACTCCAGCACCAGTAGGACAGCTCCGGATGGAGCAGCCAGCTCACATGTGCCGCATCTGCCGCAAGTCCGCGCGCATCCCAAGGCAGATCCAGAATCTCTCGGGCGATGAACTGGGACAGGTAGATTTTGCTGAGCCAGGAATTATTGCTGGTGGATGACAGCTTCCAGCCGTTATCGTCGAACAGACATACTCCTGGAACCAGCACGTTGTTCAAGTGAATGTTCAGCGCATCCAGATAGCCGGCAAATCTGCCATTCCGGTCAAGCGCTTCTTCACAGCCTGTGAAGAGCGGGAATACCAGCCCTTCGATCGCCGGAATAATACAGGACTCGTTGTCTTCATTGATGATAGCCGGAATATATCCATCACTGTTCAGCTTAGCGGCTATGGATGCAGCGCATTTGTCTGCCTGCTGTCCCGCATTGGCAGCGAGATCAGCCAATCCCTCTTGTCCGAAAAATTTCTCCAGTGCCACATAGGCTGCCCAGCATTTCCCCGCCATGTAAATATTATTGCGCGATTGTCCCAGCGAGGTATCCAGACTGTCATACGTAGTAATTTCAGCACCGCCCTGGGTGCGGTTGCTGTCCAGACCCATCAGTCCATTGCGTAGATGGCTCTCCGGATGATCACGGTTCAGCATGCTGTCGAAGCAGGCGCGCAGTGTCGGCAGCATGCTGTCTATGAATTCGCGGTCCTGGGTCTGTTCAATATAGACCAGTGCCGAGCACAGCCAGTTGATCAGCTCTTCATGACTCATATAAGAGAAGCAGTCATCCAGCCCTGCCAGCTCATAAGCCGAATACTGCGGCCGTGAAAATACATTGGCTACCCCAACATCATGGGTGAAGGTGATCCCCCCCGGATATTCCTCGGTCCCACCAGGAAAAACAACCTTGTCTACATAACTGTAGCGCCGGACGAATAGTTCCAGCTCGTTGCGCACCGTCCAAGGGTTCATAACCAATTCAAAAAACAACTGATCCGCTGTCAGATCAAGCGTGTTCATCATCCGGTATTCACCTTCGTTTACGATCCAAATGGGCTTCCCTTCCGCTTCCAGCAGTTGGGTGCTGCCATAATAGCTGTGAATGGCATGCGCGAGCATAAAGGTCTGATCTTCTGTCAGACTGGCAGAATCGATCCAGGCATTGGCGGATTCACAGGACTGAATCAGCCCGTCAAAATGCTCCAGCGCATAACCTGCTACGGATTCAATATTCTTAAAGTAACGGGTGTACGCATAGCTGGCATCTATTCCTGAAGTCACCAGCCCGCCCCGGTAAAAGCATATGGCGAAGCGGTACGTCCGCTTCTCACCTGCAGGAACCTCCATCATAATAGCCCCTGTTCCACCGAGACCAAAGGCAAGATTATGCTCAAGCTTCGCTTCAAGGATCTTCTCCATGGTGAACCCGAGAGCGGACTGCACCCCTGTATCCTTACAGGCAATAGCCGTCAGCCGGCCTTGTCCGATCCCCTCAAACTCCCCTCCGCTGGTATCACTCAGCCTGCGCATGGAGCTGTAGCGATCGCTGCCTTCGTAACCGAAGAATCCTTTTCTTGCAAAGGTCCCTTGGGTATTATCCAGTGTCAGTTCAGCAAATACGGCCGGCAGAATGGCGGCTTTCAGCTCCTCCTCATCAGCAGAGGCCGGATCAGGAACAGAACGGACAGGTGAATAAATGGTAAAAGTCAGATCGCCCGCCTTCCAGGTATCCGTTGCCGGACGCAGGGTTCTGGTTATTTTCTCATCCTCAAACGCTTTCATGACTACCCGGGAAGGCTGATACCAGCCGCTTGGCTTATCTCTGTCATTTCCACCCGGCGAAGCAGGGAATACCTCCTGCAGTTCCTTGGCGGTTTCGTCCGCCTTTTCTATATCATATCTTGCGCCCGCATCTTCCACATGCTCGAAAAAGGGCAACACTTCATAGGTTTCGCCATCTTCAGACTGAAATCCAACGTAAACATTCTCATCCGCCGGTTTGCCCAGCTCCAGTCCAAGTCCTCCATTCTTCCCCTTAAATCCCAAAGTAAAGCTCGCGAAGGCACCGATAGGAGAGTGCTGAACATTATAGAACAAATTGGTTTTTGTCATAAAGACTCCTCTCTGTAACTTAAGCTGATTAAATTACTTGCATTGTTTATGATCATCCTATCACGGCTCTCCCGGGCGAGAACATTGTCAAATCAAGCAAATATTTACCCAAATCAAGCTAAGCCCTGCTATACTGATAATAAATTTGAGGTTACACAGATGGTCAAGAAAGGAGAGGTCCCATGGTATCAGCATTTATACCGCCTGTACTCGGACACAGCATCAGCGAAACGATCATACCCGATGTCAAAACAACCCTGAATTTATTTGGCATGCACCTGCGGAAGGTGCCCGGCGAGTGGGCTTACCCCGTCCATTCCCATCCGCAATACGAATTTAATTATGTGCTCGAAGGAGAACAGCTGCTTGTCGTCAACAATGACAGCTACACGCAGAAGGCTGGAGATCTGGTCTTGTTAAGACCGGGCGATTCCCACTCCAGCAGAAGCGGCAATGGCAAACCCTTTACCTATTTTTGCATTCATTTTGATATCGACGACAAAATTCTAATCTCCCTGTTAAGCCGGCTCGACCATGTTCTTTTTGAATCCGGGAGCACCATTGCCCATAAGCTGGGCCCGGTCTTTACCAGGCTGGTGGAGATTTCAAGCACCATCTCTGGGGACATCACAATGTCGCAGCGGATGAGGCTGCAATCTGCGGTGTTTGATCTGTTCGGCCAGCTATGGGAGGCTTTTTCCATCGAAGCCAACTTACCCGCTTCGGGCACCTACGAGAAGGTAGAGCTAGCCCATCAGATCCGCAGCAGGCTGCAGGGACTGGTCTTTCAGCAGTTTCAAGTCGAGCTGCCCGACAGCCATTATGGCATAGATGATATCGCCGCAGAGCTGGGCATCAGCGCCTCCCATTGCTATCGTGTCTTCCGGCAGGTGTTCGGGATGTCACCTAGGGAATTTCTGTCTGAACAGATGCTTCATGAGGCCAAGGTACTGCTCGATGATTCGAGTTTATCCGTGAGCCAGATTTCGAACCTGTTGGGCTACCGCGATATTGCCCATTTCAGCCGTCAGTTCAAACGCTGGTACGGCAAATCTCCGCGGGAATACAGGGATGAGGATCAATGACGCCAGAAGAATAATGGCTGGCATGACGAATGCTTATTCCCCCGAAAGCTCCTTGTACTCAAAATAATCAAAATCCGCAGCTTGAAATGTTCCGCTGAGGTCCTGAACGCACATGCCGATAAACGTTCCTGTAAACCTGATATACGCGGGGAAATCATCGGACAAATGACATATATCCAGACTTGGACCGATCTTCTCCCAGCTTGTATCGCCCACACTATAATAAAATTGAGCCGACTCCCTAATAATAATTACCTTCAACAGGCAGATTGTACCAGGCTGCAATGGTATCTGCGCACTCACAGAATCGTCGTATACGCCGTCCACGGACCGGACGATTCCCAGACACTTGCCCAGTTCCTCATCATGGGTAATCCGCAAATACACGTAATCCTTCGTGTCATAATAGATGATCAGGCCGGCCATCTGCTGGAAATGCTCCGGTTCAAATTCCACGCCGGTTTCAGCACTGCAGCAAAAATCCTGCTGGCGCATGGCAACCAGACTCTGGCGGTGCAGCGAGCTCATGGACTCTCTTCCCATCAAGCGCAGAAACCCCGGACGTTCCCGGAGCGAGAGCCATGATTCATCCGCAGGAACACGCAAGGTACTCCAGCGTACATCCAGCACCGGATTGTCAAAATCATCTCTCTCCGCAGGTGACGGAAAGGGTTGAGCCGGAATATCCGGGCCTTCCACTGTAACGGAAGGCTGATTCGTTCCATCCGCAAGAGATAACCATTCCTCTTCTGTGAAGATACAACGCTGAATCGCTGTCTCCCGGCCCAGATTGCAGTACTTCTCCTTCACTGGACGGCCGCACAAGTGAACCATGTACCACTCCTCGGTATGCGTATGGACCAGACAGGCATGCCCTGCTTTTTGAAGCACCAGTTCCCGGTTCCCTGCTGAAGTCAGCACCGGATTGCGGGGATCAGTTTCATAGGGTCCTTCAATAGTCCGTGACCGGGCAACTGTGACAGCATGGTTATACTGGGTGCCCCCTTCAGCTGTAATCAGGTAATACCAGCCATCTTTCCGGTACAAATGCGGGCCTTCTGTCAATCCGAGCTCTGTACCCTTGTAGATAGGAAGTACCGGACCGATGAGCCGTTTTAGCGCAACCGAATACTCCTGCAGAACAATTCCGGCAAAGCTGTTCTTGTGCGTCCGGTGATCCCACAGCATATTGACCAGCCATTTACGCCCGTCCGTATCATGGAACAGGGACGGATCAAAGCCGCTGCTGTTCAGATAGACCGGCTCAGACCAGGGACCTTCGATATTCCGAGCGGTAACCAGATAATTGGGAGTGTCCTTGAATGCTCCCTGCCTGCTCTTTACGTCGGTATAAATCAGATAAAAAATCCCATTGCCGTAGCTAAGGCACGGTGCCCATACTCCGCCAGAGTCCAGGTCTCCTTCCATATCCAGCTGCGATCTGCGGGTCAGCGCATGCGTGAGCACCCGCCAGTTCACCAGATCACGGGAATGGTGGATCCGTACACCGGGAAACCATTCAAATGTAGATGTAGCAATATAATAATCCTCCCCGGCTCTGCAGATGGACGGGTCCGGATGAAACCCGCGGAGAATCGGATTCTGAATCAGATTTCTACTCATTATTTCCACCCCAATGCCTGCCGGCCTGCTTCGAGGGCGGCAATAATTTTATCGGTATCATACACACAGCCTTGCCAGGTTCCGCCACTGGCGGCTTGCAGCGCTGCCCACAGTCTGGTATCGTCCGGCAACCCCGGATCGACAGCAAGGGACGGATGGGCGGTCCGGGAAGCCAGTATCTCTACTCCTTCTTCCGGTAAGCCCGGCTGTTCGCCATCCCCTACGAGATTCACACTTCCTTCAAGTTTGACGGTATCGATTATAACCTCTACCCAGTCGCCATCCCGGAGTCTGCCAAGCGGTCCTCCCGCCAGCGCTTCCGGACCGATATGCCCGATGCAGGCCCCCGTGGACACACCGGAAAAACGGGCGTCGGTGATGAGTGTAACGTACTTGCCAAAGGGCAAGTGCTTTAGTGCGGATGTTAATTGGTAGGTCTCTTCCATTCCGGTTCCACTGGGTCCGCGGCCCACGACGGCAAGAATATCCCCCGCCTGGATCCGTCCGTCCTTGATGCTCCGGATCGCGTCCTTTTCCGCAGTAAAGACCTTAACTCTCCCCACATGCCTGTATACGCCTTCACTGTCCAGGACCAAAGGATCAATGGCTGCCGATTTGATGACCGAGCCTTCAGGAGCCAGATTGCCTGTCGGAAAAGTCATTGTGGAGGCAAGTCCCTGACGTGCAGCCTCTTGGGGACTCATAATGACAGTATCCGGATCAATGCCATCCGCCTCTCTCAAACGGCTTCGCATATCCAGCCGTCTCTGCGAGGTTTCCCACCAGTCCAGATTTTCTCCAAGCGTCCTTCCTGTCACCGTCCGTACCGAATCGTCAATCAGTCCCAGCCGGCGCAGATGGAGCATCACTTCAGGAACACCGCCCGCGAGAAACACGCGGATCGTCGGATGCGGAACAGGTCCGTTCGGCAGCACACTGACCAGGCGCGGGGTCTTGCGGTTAACTTCATTCCAATCTTCAACGCTTGGAACACGCAGCCCGGCGGCATGGGCGATGGCAGGCAAATGGAGCAGCAGATTGGTGGACCCTCCGAACGCCGCATGAACCACCATGGCATTGCTGATCGCCTGGTCTGTCAGAATATCCTTCATGACCATACCGCTATGCTCCATCTGCATAAGCGCGCGAGCAGACTGGCGCCCCATATTCTTCCACACAGGCTGCCCCGAGGGAGCCAGCGCGGAATGGGGAACCGACATGCCGAGCGCCTCGGCAATAACCTGGGCCGTAGCGGCAGTCCCCAGGAACTGGCATCCGCCGCCGGGAGTTGCACAAGCCCGGCATCCGAGGTCCGCCGCCTCTTCCAGGGACAATTCACCATTGCTGAATCTGGCTCCGATGCTTTGCACTTTACCGGCATCCTCCCCCTGAACAGGTGGCAAAGAGACTCCCCCGGGTACAATGATTCCGGGAAGATCACGCATGCCTGCCAGAGCAACCATCATCGCAGGCAGCCCTTTATCGCAGGTAGCTACCCCCAGTACCCCTTTTCGTGTAGGCAAAGAACGGATTAACCGGCGCAGCACCATCGCCGCATCGTTCCGGTACGGCAAGGAATCGAACATGCCCGATGTTCCCTGGGAACGGCCGTCGCAGGGATCGCTGACATAGCCCGCAAACGGAATCCCCTGTTGTGCAGTAATCTCATGTGCGACTTCCTCCATCATCAGGCCAATCTCCCAGTGCCCGGTATGGTAGCCAAGAGCTAGCGGACTGCCGTCCTCGCGCCGTATCCCCCCCATCGTGCCCAGGATAAGATATTGAGGCCGATTCAAGTGGAGCGGATTCCAGCCCATCCCCGAATTCTGGGTCATTCCGAATATTTCACCGCTTGGGGCACTTCGCAACATTTCACCCGTTATAGGGAGTCTGCCTGCCGGCCCTGCCGCAGCTGTATGTATAGGTGCTGACTGTTCCGGTGCCTCACGCATAATCTCTTGCAGGCTTATTTCCATTCTGAACCCTTCTTTCTTCTTGTTTGGATTCCGGCATTAAGATAAAGACAGTTTCTTCGCCAAAAGGATAACCGCTTCAGTGACAGCTTCCAGGTTATCGGCATAAGCATGTCGCAGCATAGAGGCGCTTACTGCTGCTACCGCATTTCCGGAAGCATCAAGAACAGGTGCAGCCACACAGCAGATCCCTTGAATAATCTCTTCCTGGTCTATGGAATACCCACTGCTGCGGATTTCAGCCAATTCTCCCGTAAATTCATTCCAGTCTGTCAGGGTCTGTGGAGTTACCTGAGATAAGCTCTTGTCGGGGTACCGCTTGTCTAACTCATCCGGAGGGAGCAGCGCAAGCATCATCTTCCCCATCGCTGTCGCGTGAGCGGGGAACCTCATCCCCGGGCTTGACTCCAGCTTCACCAGTGATGACCCTTCCTGCTTGGCCAGATAGATAATTTCACTCCGGTCGAGTACCGACAGCTGAAAGGTTTCGCCAACGGCCTTAACACTCTCTGAGGAAGCCTTCAAAAAATGCTCCACCAGGTTGTAGTTCTGCTTATGCGACTCATTAAATACTGTATTGAGATACGCGATCCCTTCCCCGAGCGCATAGGCTTCCTTCTCATCCCTTTTCACCCATTTCAAAACTTCCATCGTCCGCAGCAAGGAAAACATCGAGCTTTTATTGATGCCCGTTGCATCGCACAGATCAGTCATTTTACATTCCCCCGGCTTCAGGGAAATCGCATTCAGAATCAAATCGGCCCGCTCCAAAGCAGGAACCCAATATTTACGCTCCAACCCTTTAATCCCCTCTCTATAAAACAACATTTGATTAACTCCATCAGGTTCAATATAATAACCTTGTGTTTATAGTATCAAACTTGGAGGCGGAATAAAATGAATATTATTCATGAAAATGCAGGCATCATCCCCCCTGTTCCCACCATATTGAATGAACAACAGAAATTTGACCCTGCTGGAATGCAGCTTTTGATCGACAGCTTGATAGACAAAGGTGTTCATGGCTTATTCTTCCTGGGAACCGCCGGGGAGTTCAACCAATTTGATGCGGGGGAACGGGAGGAAATTGCGGAGTTTTGCATTGATTATACGGCTGGCCGCCTCCCGGTCTGGATTGGAACAGGCAGCAATACGACTTCCGAAGCCATCCGCCTTACCCGGCATGCTGACTATAGCGGGGCTACCGGAGTTGTCGTTATTAATCCTTACTACTGCAAGCTAAGCGAGCAAAGTCTGTTTACGCATTATGCCTCTATTGCCGAAGCTTCCGAGCTGCCGCTGATGCTGTATAACTTCCCGGCTCTTACCGGCCAGGATTTGAGTCCTGCCTTTGTCAGCCGCCTTGCAGCCCGATACTCGCAGGTGGTCGGTATCAAGGAAACGGTGGACCAGCTAAGCCATATCCGGCAGATGATTCTGCAGGTTAAGGAAGTGAACCCGGCTTTTGCTGTGTTCTGCGGCTTTGATGAATATTTGCTGCCCACCCTTGCGGCAGGCGGAGCCGGGGCAATTGCAGCCAGTGCGAATTTTGCTCCGCAGCTAATGCTGGGCTTATATCAGAGTTTTCAGAATAATGAATTGTCAGAGGTGCTTGAATACCACCGGAGGGTCATTCAGATTCCACCGCTGTACGCGCTGGACGATCCCTTTATCCCCTCAATCAAACAAGCGGTGCGTCTCTCGGGTGTTCCGGTTCCTGTCTTCAGCCATTCCCCGGCAACCCTATGGAACGATGAGAAAGAGCTGCAGTTACGAGATATATTCGACAAAGCAGGAATATCCTTGACGGATTAATATACCGCTTACCCTTCACCCGGCAGCTTCTTCCTGAAGATCAGATCAGACTAAAAGGCGCCAGTCTCCAGGGAAACTGAGGCGCCTTTTAGTCATGGTCATCATCAACATAAGTCAGATCATATAAAGCCGTGTACTGGAGACCACCGCCTAGTCACTATTGCTTCGACCCTCCCTGTACTCTGTAGGACTGCAGCCCGTGTATTCCTTGAACACTTTGGAGAAATAGTGCTGATCCCCGAATGATAATACCTCCGATAATTCCTTCACCTTCAACTCCGGTTTGGCTGCAATCAGCCGGCAAGCCTCATCGATTTTTAGCTGCATATAGTAATGCACAAAGGTGTCCTGCGTATGTTTTTTAATAATTCTGCTGATATACGATGGACTCACATGAAATTTACGCGCGACATCCGAAATGGACAGCTGGGCGTAGATATTCTGCTGCACATATTCATCTAGCTGCCGGAACAGTTCTTCACCGCTCTTCTTGTTCTGGTGCTGCAGCCATTCAAAGTTCTGCTCAGCCCATGAGAGCGCAGTCTCTTCGAAAATCTCATAGCTCTCACTCGCCAGCAGCCGCTGCACGCCCTCCTCCACCTTCAGCCGTTCCCCGGTATGCGGGGCTGATTCCATGTTAAGAAATGCTTCTGCCAGGGTCCAGATGAATCTTTCCAGCTCGGTAATCCGGATATTGGTGTTATGGAAATTCAGCAACTGCTGTTTGAGCAGCAGCGTAAATCGTTCCCTTTGACGCTGCTGAATCATCTCCGCAAAATGTTTCATCAGCTTCTCCATCTCACCGCCGGCCAGCACGCCCTTTGACAGGGAATGGCCCGTTTCCATTCGCCGGCCCGATACAGACAACTCCTCATTCATCAGCTTATTCAGCTTCTCATAACCCGCAGCAAGTGTCCTGATTCCTGCCCGCTGTGCCTCTGCTGCGATGGAGACCTGAATACCTTGATCATGCAGTGCAGCGGAGATTCTCTCCATGCAGTCGTTAACGGATAGACCGGTGTCCGTAACCGGACTATTCACGATTACAAGAAACTGTTCAGGCGCCAATGCGGGAAAGACCCAGCTGGCATGTGGCACGCAAGCCTCGACACAGCAAGACTGAATCACATGATTCGTCCAGCGGTCCGGTCCCGGTTCTGGTGTAAAGGGCTGTTTGCGAAGGATCAGCATGATCTTATCCCCTTCATAAAAGTCCGTTCCAAGCTCCAGTGACAACAAGAACTCCGGGTCCACTATTCCCTTTAAAATATTCTTTTCGCTTCCGCGTGTCTCCTGCAGATGCTCAACCAGCCGCTGCATGACTTCAATGAGCTGAAGGCGCTCAACAGGTTTGAGCAAATAGTCGAACACTTGAAGGTTCAACGCTTTTCGCGTATATTCGAAATCGCTGTATCCGCTGATCAGCACAGCCTTCAGATTCGGATTCACAAGCTTGCTGCTCTCGATCAGCGCAAGTCCATCCAGCTTCGGCATTCGGATGTCTGTCAGCAGGATATCGACGGGGTGTGTCTGTATATATTCCAGTGCCTCAATCCCATTCGAGACAGTCGCCACAATTCTCACGGGCAGTTCCGTAGACTGCAAAAGAGCTTGGATATTCCGTAGAATCGGCTTGCTGTCTTCTGCAATTATTGCAGTGTACATAGCTGTCCCTCCCGGTTAGTAAAAGTCTTTGCTCAGGGATGCAATAATCTGGATCGTAGCTCCTTTGCCCTCCTCCGAATGGTGATAGATATTAAAGAATAGCCTGTTCTTATACATCAGCTTCAACCGGTTCACCGTGTTCACAATCCCCATATTCCCGATCCCCGATGTATTATTCTGAAGCTCGTACGCTCCCAAGTCTGAGCCATGAATATTGTCCAGAATTTCTTTAATTCTGCCCAGCTCGAAGCCATCCCCGTTATCCCGGATTTCTACGGCCCACAGTCCGTTGTATACCTTAACTTTGACACGGATTTTCCAGGGCGGATCGGTGTTTTTGAAAGCATGTTCAATGCAGTTCTCTACAAATGGCTGGATGACAAGCCGGGGCAGCTCGATCAGATCAAACATCTCATCCGCATCAATCTCCCACTCCAGATCATCCTCGAAATTGTGCTGAATCAGAGACAAATAATGCTGGGTATGCCGCAGTTCCTCGGACAACGTCACATGCTGATAAGGGGAAGACACAATATACCGCAGGCTGTCCGATAAATGCTTGCACATCTCCGATACCACGGTGTTCTTGCCTTCCTGTGCAGCAATGCTGATCAGATACAGGACGTTGTGGATGAAATGGGGGGCAATCTGCGCCTGCAGCGCAGAATTCCGTGCTTTTACCTCTTCATGCAGCGCGAGCTTTTCCCGGTCAATCGACTCCTGAAGCCGTTCCAGCAGTTCCTGAAAAGCTTCATTCAACTGTATCAGCTCATTGTTGTTGGAATGTGTATCCGGCCTTACCTTCATATTGCTGTAGTTGATCCGCAGAATCTGGCTTCGCAGCTTGCGGATGGGAAGCAGCAGATTTTTGGTGGAGAAGTAGATAAAAGCGAATGAGAACAGAATCAGTGCAGTAATCAGCAGTATGGATATATATTTGACTGAATTGACCGGTCCAAGCACCACATTCTTCGACGTAACAATGTATGTCGTCCAACCGGTTTGAGCCGATCGATCATAGGCCACATAGTTCTGGTTGTTCCCCAGATAGATGCCATTCTCCGCTTTAGCGGCTGCAAATTCAGGAACCTTCTGCCCTTCCTGAAGTACTGGCGAACTGGAGATCAGCTGATGCTCCGGATCGAGAATATACACCTTACTGTCGGCTATGCCGGCTGCTGACCTTCTCAGATATTTCTGATCCAGCTGGATCGCCAGGTAGCCGAACACCTGACCATTCTGATTCATAATCGCCCGCACAAAGGATATTCGGTTCGAGGGCTGGCGATACAAAGCGTAACCGCTTGCGTTCCACGTCCCAATCTTTTCGTTGTCCTTCAGGAACGGAGCAAGCGATGTCGGGTTACTGGTATATCCGATATAAGATACGACCTCCTCTCCCTTAAGGTCATAGATAATCATGTCTTCAATGTTCAGGCTGGGACCAATCGCTTGAAACATGATATCCTTGAGCCTGCGGCTCCTGGTCAGCCCTTCCAGGGTTATTCCCGTGTAATCGCCGCCGGAGAGCAGCATGAAGACATCTTTATTCGACAGAATCCGCTGGGACAGCTGATTCTGGTTATTGATATAGAGGCTAAGCTGATCGCTGACCTTGGCGGCTGCCATCTTCATTTCATTCTCCGTTTTCTCCTTCAGCGGCTGGATGACCAGGTAGTTGACATAGACCAGAAAGCAGCCCAGCACAATCAGCAGGAGAAACATGAATGTCAGAAAGAACTTCGTCTGCAGACTGGCCTGGTAATTGCCGCCGCCTAGTTTCTTGTTGAAAATCGTCAAGTTCAATCCTCCCTGATCCTTTTGATGTTCCTACTGTACATCCAAACCCCTGAATGAACAAGCGGTCAGGAGTTCAGAATATTACACAGAAAGAGTCAAGCACAAACATGTACCTCAGACAAGCAGCACTCTATAATCAGAAATGTAAACGGATTCAACAAAATAAAAAACACAACATCTATGGGGGCGATAACATGAGTGACAAAATGAAAAAAATCGCAACAGGTATATTGGCCGGTGTAATGACATTATCGCTGGCTGCATGCGGGTCCGGCAATTCAGGCTCCAAAAATGCATCAGACTCCAATACTGCTTCAGCCACTGACAGTGGAAAAAGCAGCAGCAAAGTTACTATTGAGCTGGCCATCTCCAAAAGCTCTCAGGATTCGGCATTTGTCGCACAGGATTTGCTCGATGAGTTCGAACAAAAAACAAACATTAAAGTGAACCTTCAACTGCTACCTGCCGAACAGACGGCTACCGTCCTCCAGACCAAGCTGGCCGTGGATGAGGTCCCGGATCTTATCCAGTACAACCTGGCAAGTGCCACAACGGATCTTAACCTGGAGCGCAACTTTGAAATTCTCGACAATGAGCCTTGGGTAGGAAGATTGCTGAACAAGGATGTACTCTCCGCGAATGATCATGTCTACAGCTTCCATGTCAGCCAGGATACAGGAATGCAGGGAGTTGTATATAACAAGGATATGTTTAAAGAGCTGGGACTTGCCATTCCGAACAATTTCGATGAATTCCTCGCAGTATGCGAGAAGATCAAAGCAAGCGGAGTTACACCGGTCTTCATGCCGTTCAAGGATAACTGGGCCGCCAATATTTGGCCGGCTGCCGCATTTGCCGACTGGGCCGCGAAGAACGAACCGTCTCTTTTCGATGACATCAATGCCGGCCGTAAAAAATGGTCTGATGTTCCCGAGTTTGCCACCTTCCTTCAACAGCAATATGACGTCTACAAGAAAGGCTACACCAACACCGACATTCTCAGTGACAGCTATGATATGGCCGTAGGCAAGTTCCTGAATAAAGAAACCGCCATGATGTTCATGGGCGACTGGCTGATTGTAAATGTGGCCGAAAAAGATCCGAATATGCATCTGGGATTGTTCGCTATTCCTTCTTCCGAAGGTGCAAGCCTTGGCGCAAGCCCGCTGGGCGGCCAGTTATTCATTCCGAAGAAAGCTAAGCATATGGAAGAAGCCAAGAAATTCCTGGATTTCATCGCTACCAAAGAAGTGGCGCAGAAGATTGTTGATGCTCAGGGTTATGTATCCAACTTCAGTGATGTGACTACGCCGAAACTTCCGGAATACAAGCAGGAAATTGTCGATCAATATATCACTCCTAAGAAAACTGTGCTCACCACTGATGCTTACATGATCGTAGACCGCAGCGAGCTGTACCGGCTGCTTCAAGACGAGTTCGCCGGCGGCCTGGACCCTCAGGGTGTTCTCAAAGCCTGGGATGAAAAATTCAGCCAGCTGATGAAGGACAAAGGTGTCGAGGGATTCTAAATAACGGTACAACAGGCAGAATAAAGTCCGTCCGGGCTTTATTCTGCCCTGGCTGTAAAGGAGTGTGAAGAGATGAAAATATCAAAAAAACTATACTCGTATTACCTTATCTGGCCTGCCTTATTAATCTATTCCATTTTTTTCGTGTTTCCCGCACTCACCGGCCTCTACTATTCCTTCACCGATTGGCGGCTGGACCGGGACACCATCAAATTTGTCGGGTGGGACAACTTTGAACGTATTTTTACCGATAAAACCCTGCTCCTCGCGATTAAGAATACCTTTATCTTTGCAGTAGTCACTGTGCTCGGCAAGAACCTGCTCGGGATTGCCCTTGCTGTGGGCCTAAATATGAAGCTGAAATCCAAAAACCTTCTGCGGGCTATCTTTTACTCCCCGTCAATCTTAAGTGTTCTGGTCATTAGTATTGTATTTACACCGATGCTGCGTTCCGATGGTACGATCAACCGCATATTCGATGCTGTGGGCCTGCATTCCTTAAGCCAGGCTTGGCTGACTAATCCATCGATCGTTATCTGGACCGTTGCGGCTGTCTCCATCTGGCAGCATACCGGATTCCAAATGGCCATCTACTTGGCCGGACTCCAGTCCATTTCCAAAGAATACTATGAAGCTGCCACGATTGATGGAGCCGGTTCATGGAGAAGCTTCCGCAGCATCACCATTCCCCTCCTACTCCCTGCAATCAATATCAACTTGATGCTTACCCTCATCGGCGGGCTAAAGGTATTCTCAGAGGTATTCGTGCTCACCGGCGGGGGTCCGGGCAATGCTTCCCAAGTAGTGGGTACCATCATCCTGCGCTCGTTCGGGGAAGGCAGCTGGGGCCTCGGTACGGCAGTCAACACGCTGCTATTTGCCGCAGTAACCATCATCGCCATTCCACTGCTAATCTTCATGCGGCGTAAGGAGGTATCAGAATAATGAGTTTTACACGTAAAATGGCTTGGCGCAATTATCTGGTCGAAGGGTTCCTGATCCTTGCTTCTCTGCTGATTATCCTTCCCCTGCTGATCATGATATTCGGAAGCTTTATGACGAGCTCAGAGGTGCTGAAGTTCTCCCTGCGTCTCCCGGACCAATGGATGTTCTCCAACTATACCAAGGTCTTCCGCGAAGGCGGACTGGGGCGCGCTTTTCTAAATGGACTGCTGATTACCGGCGTATCCTCGATCCTGAATATCTTCACCTCTTCGGCGGCTTCATTTATTCTGGTACGCAGGGAGACCAAATGGTCCGGCTTTCTGTATATGTTCTTTTTCATGGGACTGATCGCTCCAATGTCCACCATTACAACGATCCGTGTCGTGCAGTGGATGGGTTTTTACGGCAGTATTACCAGCGTAATCTTCATCTATGCCTCTCTCAACACCGCGTTCAGCGTGTTTCTCTACAGCGGGTTTATCCGCTCCATACCCAAAGCGCTGGATGAGGTGGCTTTCCTGGAGGGTGCCAATACGTTTGATGTCTTTTTCAAAATCGTGACTCCCCTGATCGTTCCGGTCAATGCAACCGTAGCGATTATGGTCTTCATGTCCGTCTGGAATGACATTACGATCCCGCTCTATTTTCTGACCGACAGCTCGGACTGGACGATGCCGCTCTCGGTGTACAACTTCTACGGCAAGTACAGCCGGGATTGGAACCTGATCTTCGCGGATCTGGTGTTGACCTCGCTGCCGGTGCTCATCCTCTACCTGTTCTGTCAAAAATACATTGTGAGCGGACTTACTGCGGGTGCGGTTAAGGGCTAGAGCCAGCTTGGACTAGTAAAACCTTATGAACTGCAATGTCTCCCGCAACAGGTTAGCACGTTGATGTGACGGAGATTCCACACGTAGCTTTCAATAGTCCCACCTATCAAAAAACAGAGGCAGGCCGTTCACATGGCCTGCCTCTGTTTTTGCAATTATGAGGGCTAATATGGAACGCCCTTATGCACACCCGCGATCAAGCTTACGTTGTCGCCCGCTTGACCAGACTGAACTGCAGCTTCTGCTGCGCCGCCTCCAATTGGTTCAGCTTTCCCTGGAGCAGATGGAAGGCGTTCTGTGCCTGGGCGGCAATGGGATTGTCAATGGAGGTGATCCCCAGCGTATGCGCCAGCTCCGTGTTGTCAAAGCCGATGATTGCCAAGTCCTCCGGGACCTTTATCTTCTGCCTTCGGGCTTCGTTCATAAGCCCGGCTGCCACCAGATCGTTGGCGCACAGCACAGCATCCGGCCGTTCTCCCCCGCCCAGCAGCAATTCCTGGACCAGCCGTTCTCCATCTCTAATCGAATAAATGCCGGTAAGGGTCCACTCGGGGCGCATGGCGAGATGATATTTCTTCATGATCTCCTCATACGCTGACAACCGGCTGAGCGTATTCATACTGTTCGGCCTGCCAAGAGCGTTGGCAACACGGGTGTACCCTTGTTCAATAACATGCTCCACACCCAGCTTGTACCCGTCATATTGGTTCATGGCGACCGAGTGAATCTCCGTGAGCTTCATCCGCTGCCAGGAGACAATTGGCCCGTATTTGCAATAGGAGCCTAACAGGGCATGATCGTTAACACAGGTGATAATGACCAGCGCATCCACTCTTTTTCTCCGCAGATCTTCAAAGGCTTTCAGCTCTTTCTTCGCATCCCCGCCCGAGGTATAGATAATAGTCTGATAACCGTTCTGGCTGGCCGTCTCTACAAAGCTGTTCAGAAAAGGCAGCATCACCTCGTTGATACCCTCCGCACACATGCCGATCTGTAGGGTACGCCCTTTGGAGAGGGAGACGGCATTGCCGTTCGGAACATAATCCAGCTTTTTCATAATGGCCAGAATGGTGTCCCTGGTCTCCGCACTGACGTGAGGGGATTCGTTCAGAACCCTGGAGACCGTTGCTTTGGAGAAGCCCGCCAGCTTCGCAATTTGATCCAGATTGGACATGCTCTATCTCCTTACATCCATAATCTATTTAACTTAACGCTTGACATGTAACGCGTTACAACGTTTAGCATTTACCCTGAAGGAAACAATATTAGCTTACCATAAATCATTCAATAACCTATAAGAGGCGGGATTACTAATGACTGTACAATTTCCAGACGGATTTCTATGGGGCGGCTCCGTAGCCGCGAACCAGTGTGAAGGCGCATATCAGGAAGACGGGAAAGGCTGGTCTACCCAGGATGTAGCTCCACAAGGCATCAAAGGCCCTGTTACCGGAGTTCCTACCGAAGATAATCTGAAGCTCACCGGCATTGATTTCTACCACCGGTATAAGGATGACATCCGGCTTTTTGCCGAAATGGGCTTCAAGGTGTTTCGCACCTCCATTGCCTGGTCACGGATCTTTCCGAATGGCGATGAGACCGAGCCGAATGAAAAAGGTCTGCAGTTCTATGACGATCTGTTCGACGAGCTTCACAAATACGGCATCGAACCGCTGGTCACCCTCTCCCATTATGAAACACCGCTGCACTTGTCCAAGCAATATGACGGCTGGGTCAACCGCAAGCTGGTTGGTTTCTATGAGCGTTATGCCAGAACAGTCTTCACCCGTTATAAGGATAAAGTGAAATATTGGCTCACCTTCAACGAGATCAACTCGATTCTGGAAGAGCCGTTCATGAGCGGGGGAATCTACACTCCGAAGAAGGAACTCAGCAAGCAGGATCTCTACCAGGCTATTCATCACGAATTCGTTGCCAGCGCCCTGGCGGTAAAGATTGGCCACGAGATTAATCCAGGAGCCAGGATCGGCTGTATGGTGCTGAGTATGCCCACCTACCCTCTCACACCGAATCCGGATGATGTGATTGCAGTCATGGAAGCCGAGCACAAGAATTACTTCTTTGCCGATGTGCATGCGAGAGGCATTTATCCGGGCTATATGAAACGTTTCTTCAGAGTGAACGGCATCGAAATTCATATGGAGCCGGGAGATGCAGATATCCTTAAGCACACGGTGGATTTTATCTCCTTCAGCTATTATGTGAGCCTCTGTGAAACAGCGGATCGCAGCAAACGTGCGGAATCGGAAGGTAATCTGTTCAGCGGTGTGGCCAATCCTTATCTGAAGGCCAGCGAATGGGGCTGGCAGATTGATCCGCAGGGTCTGCGTTATGTCCTGAATATGTTCCATGACCGGTACCAGAAGCCGCTGTTTATTGTAGAAAATGGGCTGGGCGCAGTGGACAAGCTGATTACGGGTGAAGATGGCCTGCAGACGATCGAGGATAATTACCGGATTGAATATTTGAACGATCACCTGGTTCAGGTAGCCGAAGCCATTCAAGATGGTGTTGAAGTCATGGGCTATACTTCTTGGGGCTGCATTGATCTGGTCAGTGCCTCTACTGCGCAGATGAGTAAGCGGTACGGATTCATATATGTGGACCGTCACGATGACGGTTCAGGCACCCTGGCGCGATACCGTAAGAAATCCTTCTACTGGTATAAGGAGGTCATCGCCACGAACGGTCAAAGCCTGCTTCGCAGTTAACCAGATATCCGGCTGAATGGATTCCGCTCGCTGGTCTGTGGACAGCAAAAAAACCAACAGAAACAGGACAACGGTGAACGTTCACCGTTGTCCTGTTTCTGTCGTCTTTTGAATAGAAAATATGTTGATTATGCAGAGTATACACTACCAGGGCAGCGTATTCCCTGCATAATCAACAAATGCCAGACTGTGATCCTGATAATCCGGCTGCAGACGTTTCTCTATTAATTGAAGAATGTGCTCTGCTGATTGATCTGGTGTCAGACTGCCTGACGTATCCAGCTTACCTTGCATATAGGTCTGAACATGGCCCGGATGAATCACCATTACCTTTCCACCCTGCTCCGAGATCTGATTATGAATCAGCTGTGACTGCATATTGAGGGCTGCCTTGGACATACAGTAGGCATACCAGCTGGTACGCCAGCAGTTCCCGATGCTTCCTGCTTCTGATGAGATATTGACAACCAGTCTGTGTTCGCTCCGAAGAAGCAATCCCATCAGACCATTAGACATCCGGAGCGAACCCAGTGCATTCACCCGGAATACAAGCTCCATCTCTTCAAAGTTCAGCTCATCCTGAATCGTTGCCTGCATATCGCCCAGAATTGCAGCATTATTAATTAGCATATCCAGCCGGTCTGTAATAGCCGCCACCTCCTGCAGCGCCAGCTTCACACTAGTATCATCGCTGATATCAAGCGGCAGCACATGCAGGCTGTCTGCATAAGTATTTACCAGCTGTTCCAGCGCAGGATTCTGCTGCAGATACTGTCCTGCAATTACATGATAACCCTGTTCCAGCAACCCTTTGGCCAGACTGAACCCTACTCCCCGATCCGCACCGGTCACCATCGCCCAGTGATTATTCATCCTAAAACACCTCCTGCGGCTGATTATACAATGATAAATCATAACTGAGGACAATAAATGCACAAATGATTACATATATTGGTGTTGTATTTCACGATATAATCTCTTGTAAGCGTTATCAATATAAGGAATGGAGGTGTTCTTTTCGTGTATACCCATGTCATCACTATGATGAACAATCTGCGGCTAAGGACCAAGCTCCTCTTGTCCTTTGGCTGTGTCACGCTCATTCCGGTATTGATTGTGGGAGTGTTCCTGACGAGTGAGCTGCGGAATATGGCAATGGATAATGCGCTGAAACAGATTACGGCCAATGTGGACCGGGTGAAGAAACGGACCGGCGAAATGCTTAATGTTCCACTCGATATCGCTTACCGTCTGTCCAATGACAGCCGTCTGGAGGAGGCCGCCAACCACCGCTACGTGTCGGTATATGATGTGGTGCAAGCCTACTGGAATTACCCCGACTTCCGTGAATTTGTCCGGCTGTACAGGGAAATCTCCAGTATCCGCCTGTACATCGACAATCCGACTGTTCTGGACAATTGGGAGTTTCTGCAGGCGGATGAGCAGGTTACACAGGAGCCGTGGTACCAAACAGCATTGACCCAGAAGGGGATGGTGTGTTGGAACTATATTCTCGACAACCGCGATGGTCAATATTATCTCAGCCTGATCCGCAAGGTTGATTTTTTTAAACAGCGGACTTCCGGGGTGCTGGTTGTAAACGTAAATGCGGAGAAACTGAATGACATCCTGGACCAGGAGAGCTTTGAAACCCTCATTGTCGATGAGAATGACCATATTGTGGCCTCCAACCGTGCGGGCACCCTCGGCAAAACTCTGAACGATATAGACTTTAAGGCTGTATCGTCTGCCGGACAAGGACCCTATGATGTATCGATTGAAGGCAAGCCTTTCAAAATGCTGATTGATGACTGGCAGCCGGGAGGAAGCCTGAACAGCCTGCGCATCATCTCGATCTTCTCCGTAGAAAGTATCGTGGAGGAGCCCAACCGGATTATTTCGCTCGCTTCTTCGGTCATTATCTCCGCATTAATTATGGCTATTCTGCTGATTTACTACTTCTCGCGGCTGCTTACCGGACGGATGCTGCATCTAAGCAAGCATATTTCCAAGGTGGGTTCCGGCAATTTGGGAGCTACGCTCGTAATTGACGGTAAAGATGAAATCGGCCAGTTGGCCAGACAGTTCAATCATATGGTACGGAACATTAATGATCTAATGAGTGAAGTTCAAGAATCCAACCGGCAACGAAATGCTACCCTGCTGAAGCAAAATGAGATCAAATTCAAAATGATGGCCAGCCAGATCAACCCCCACTTTCTTTTCAATGCCCTGGAATCTATCCGGATGAAAGCCCATGTCAGGGGACAGGCCGATATATCACAAGTCGTTCGGCTGCTTGGGAAAATGATGCGCAAGAACCTGGAGGTAGGCAACGGGATGATCAGCCTGCAGAGCGAACTGGAGACCGTTAATTGTTATCTGGTCATCCAGAAATTCCGTTATGATGACAGGCTCAATTATGAGCTACACGTAGATCCCGAGGCTAATCTCATTCAGATTCCCCCGCTTATTATTCAGCCGTTGGTGGAGAACTGCGTAGTCCACGGGCTGGAAGATCAGATCGACGGAGGCATGGTCCGCTTGGACATCCGCATTGAAGACGAGCAGCTCAAAGTCCAGGTCTCCGACAATGGAACAGGCATTTCCAAACAGCGGATGCAAGAAATCCGGGAGATGCTGGAGGACAAGGATGACTATGAAACCAATAATATCGGGATGCGCAATATTCATTTGCGGCTCAAGCTGACCTACGGCCCGGAATATGGGCTGAGTCTGGCAAGCCAGAACGGTTTTGGCACGCAGATCAGCTTTGTGATCCCCCTTAGGAGTGATACTTATGTATAGTGTGCTGATTGTGGATGATGAACAAGCCATTCGTGAAGGGCTTGCGGCACTGCTGGACTGGGAGAGCCTGGGCTATCAGGTCGTTGATACCGCAGCGAATGCTATTGAAGCGAAACATAAATATGAGCTGTACTCCCCGGATCTGATGATTGTCGATATCCGCATGCCCGGCAGAGACGGCCTGGAGCTTATTCAGGAGCTGCGGGAAAATGATCCGGAGATGCATATCATTATCCTCAGCGGGTATGCAGATTTCAGTTATGCCAAGCGTGCAATGACCTTCGGGATCGACAATTACTTGCTGAAGCCGGTGGATGAAGATGAATTACATCACTATTTGTCCACTCTGTCCGCAGAGCTTGCCGCACGGACCGTGCACCGGAAGAAGCATGCTGCTGTCAAAGTATGGAGCAGGGAAATGCTGATCCAGTCCCTGCTGATGGAGAATAACCTGCAGACATCGTCCTCCCTGGATGCAGCCGTGCTTGAATCCGGAATACACTGGGATTCCTATCAGGTGGTCCTGATCCGGCTGCTGCTTCAGGACAATGCAGATAATGGTCCCTCAACGGCAGTGAAGGCGAGACTTACAGCCAGCTTTGAAGAACAGGAATGGGGTATTGTTTTCTCTATGGACTCTTATTTGGGCGTTCTGCTCCAGCCTTCTTTCCAGAAGGAGCTCGTGCGTAAATTAATGGTCCAGAATATACAAGAAGCGGTAACGTCCCAAGGGCTGGACTGTATCATTGCCGCGGGCGATATGGTGGACACTCTGCAGGAGGTTCCCCGCTCCCACCAATCGGCACTGGCCCGGATGAAGGAGCATTTTTTTTACGATGAGCCGGGGATGATCGGACCCGATTCCCTCAAGCTGAAGCAAGGGCTTCCGTTCACTGCGGAAGAATCGGAATCCGGCCTTGTCTCTGTGGTGGAACGGCTGTTTTTTGCCATGGATATCGGGAGCATTGAGGTACTATCCCCACTGATCCGGGAAGCCGGAGATCTGATGATTGCCGCCTGTTATTCAGAGATGGCGATGAAATCACGTTATGTGAGACTGGTCACCTATCTGATCAACAAGCTCTCGCTGCATTACAAGGAGCTGGAACAGCTGCAGAGCGGAATGGATGAGCAGATCGAGCAAATCTACCGACACACCTCCCTCCCCAGACTGCAGACGCATGTCATTCATCTTCTGGAGCAATATGCTGCCGGTATAGCCCATGACGATATGGAGGTCTTAATAAAACGGATGCTGGACCTCATCCACCGCCATTATCAGGAGAATCTGAAGCTGGATACGCTCGCCGAGGTGTTCACTTACAGCAGCGCCTACCTGGGCAAGCTGTTCAAGAACAGCACTGGCCTACCCTTCAACAGCTATCTGGACAAAGTCCGCATCGAAAAAGCCAAGGATCTGCTGGATCAAGGCTGTAAAATCCATCAGGCCGCAAGCGAAGTCGGCTTCAGTGATGTGGATTATTTCCGGGAAAAGTTCAAGAAGCTCGAAGGTATTTCTCCTTCCGACTATCGCAGAAAAGGCACAATTTGACCGCCAGTTAATTTCAGAAAGCGCTTACGAAAAAGGCGGATTCCTCCCTGTTTTTTAACTCAAATGTTCGGGTGTTTCCCGGATTCTTCATAGATTATGATAATGCCATATCGAAGGAGGGACATAAATGAAAGCGATTACCGCTAAAGTAGAGCCGGTGCCAAAGAAGCCTGCCTCACGTTTTTGGCCAAAGTTCCTGCAGCAGAAATATCTCTATATGATGTCTGTTCCGTTTGTACTGTGGGCATTTGTCTTCAACTATCTGCCTTTGTGGGGATGGACGATGGCCTTTCAGAAATACAAGCCGGGCAAATCCTTTTTCGAGCAGAAATGGGTCGGGCTGAAATACTTCAAGGAGCTGTTCCAGGATGAGCAGTTCTTCAATGCACTCCGCAACACACTGGCGATGAGCATTATGGGCCTGCTGGCCGGATTCATTATTCCCATTATTTTCGCCGTTCTCCTGAACGAGGTGCGGCTGATGTTCCTGAAACGTTTTGTACAGACGGTCTCCTACCTGCCCCACTTCGTGTCCTGGGTGGTTGCTGCGGGGATTATTACCAAGATGCTCTCTACCGACAACGGTGCGGTGAACGACCTGCTGATGAGTCTGCACCTGATTAGCGAACCCATCCAATTCATGGCCAAAGGCAATCTGTTCTGGGGCATTGTCACCGCTTCAGATGTCTGGAAAGAAACCGGCTGGAACACGATTATCTATCTCGCAGCCATTTCCGGTATCGGTCCGGAGCTGTATGAAGCCGCAAGAGTGGATGGTGCAAGCCGGCTCCAGCAGGTGCGGAACATAACACTGCCGGGGATCCGGACGACAATTGTGATCCTGCTGATCATTTCCATCGGCCACTTAATCAGTATCGGATTCGAGAAACAGTTCCTGCTGGGCAACAATCTGGTGCGCGATTATTCCCAGACACTGGACCTGTACGCACTGAACTACGGGCTTGGGATGGGGCGTTTCTCCTTCGGTACAGCCATCAACATCTTCAACTCTGTGGTGAGTGTGATTCTGCTGTTTGTAGCGAACGGTATTTTCAAAAAAATAACTAAGGAAAGCATCATTTAGGAGGCCCTTTATGCTGAATAACAGACTGGCCGCCGCATCCTGGTCAGACCGCATCTTCGATTTGGTAGTCTATGTGGCGATTACTGTGGTGACCATCGCTACGTTATATCCTTTTCTGAATGTATTGGCGATCTCTTTTAACGACTCTACGGACAGTATCAAGGGCGGGATTACGGTCTTTCCCCGCGTGTTTACGTTCAAGAACTATGAGACGATCTTCGCCTATTCCGGGCTGATGACCGGACTGAAGATTTCTGTTCTGCGTACGGTCATAGGGACGATCCTCGGGCTGATCAGCGCCTCCATGCTGGCCTTCACCCTGAGCCGGGTGGACTTTCAGGGACGCAAGTTCGTCTCCACCTTTCTGGCGCTGACGATGTACGTCTCAGGCGGACTGATCCCCTTCTATATTCTGATCAAAAACCTGCATATGATGGGGACCTTCGGCGTATATGTCCTGCCCAGTCTTGTTAGCGCGTTCAACGTATTCGTGATCCGATCCTTCATCGACGGACTGCCTTATGCCCTGCAGGAATCCGCCAAGCTGGATGGTGCCAATGACTTCACGATTTACTGGCGGGTAATCCTCCCGCTGACCAAGCCGGCGCTGGCGACCATCGCCCTGTTCCTGGCCGTCGGCCAGTGGAATGCATGGTTCGACACCTATCTCTATAACGGTTCCAAGGAGGGGCTGACCACCCTGCAGTTCGAGCTCATGAAGGTCATCCAGAGTACCACAACCAACGCCGATAACTTCCGCGGCCGCAATATGGTCGAGGTCATGGCGCAGATTTCCCCCGAATCGGTCAAAATGGCGATCACGATCGTGGTCACGGTGCCTATTCTGGTGGTCTATCCGTTCCTGCAGCGCTACTTCGTCAAGGGCATGACACTGGGTTCGGTAAAAAGCTAGGCCGCTTGCGGTATCATCAGGCTTTGCCTGTGTGTATACAATACATTTTTCACGAGAAAAAGGGAGGGTTTCTATTCATGACAAGAAAGACAGCGAAACCGTACGTGCTGCTAATGGTCTTGACCTTGCTCCTCAGTGTGCTGGCCGGCTGCAGCGGTTCGAACAATACCAAGAATACGGCAGATAATGCCGAGGCTACTAAGGCTGCTAATGGAGGCACTGCCACTGCTACTGCAGAGGCTACGGCCGAAGCCGAAGATCTAAGTCCGCTGACACTCTCCTTCTTCGCAGAAGACCCGAATCCGAACTGGAATAATATGAAGGATGAGGTCAGCACCATCATCACTGAAAAAACAGGCGTTACGCTCGATGCGGAATTTGCCGTAGGCGATCCGCAGCAAAAAATCGCCCTGATCGCAGCCGGCGGCGAATATCCTGACATCATCTCCGCCAAAGGCGATATCGGTAAGCTGGTCGATGCCGGAGCGGTAATTGATCTGACCGAACTCATCGACAAATATGCACCCAACATCAAGCGTGTGCTCGGCGATAACCTGGCCCGGGCAAAGTATACCAATGAAGACCAGTCCATCTATTCCATCCCGACCTGGGCTGCGGTAGATGAGAAGAAATTCGTAGCTGGCGGAGGGTTCGAGCTGCAGCACCGCGTTGTGAAGGAAGCCGGGTATCCGGAGATCAAGACGGTTACGGATTACGAAAATGTGATCAAAGCCTATTTAGATAAGCATCCCACCGATGAGAACGGCAACAAAAACATCGGAGTCTCCCTGAACGCGGATGACTGGCATATGTACATTTCTGTAACCAACCCTGCCGTGTCTACCACAGGCGGCTCGGATGACGGGGAATATTATGTAGACCAAGAAACACATGAAGCTATCTACCACTTCCGCCGTCCTGAAGAGAAGGAATACTTCCGCTGGCTGAACCACATGAATGACATCGGCCTGCTCGACAAGGAGAGCTTTGTGCAGAAGTATGACCAATATAAAGCCAAAGTCGCAACAGGACGTGTGCTCGGCCTGATTGACCAGGACTGGGACTACAATGATGCTCAGCAGGCCCTCAAGACAGCAGGCAAATTCGAGCAGACCTACGGTCACTATCCGGTGACGCTGAAGGAAGAATATAAGGAAACCAGCTTCTGGCCTACCGGATTCATGGGCGGTTACGGGATCTCCATTTCCAGCACGAATCCCGATCCGGTCCGCACCATCAAGTTCCTGGACTACCTGGCATCCGATGAAGGACAAATTCTGAATAACTGGGGTATCGAAGGCAAGCATTATAAGATCGAGAACGGCAAACGTGTGGTTCCTGCAGAAGTTCAGGACCGGATCAACAACGACAATACAGCATTCACCAAGGAGTCAGGCATCGGCTTCTACTGGAATATGATGGTTCACTACGGCGACGGCGCTAAGGATTCGACTGGCAACTACTATACCAAGAACTTCCCTGAACAACTGGTGCTCGGCTACAGTGACGTTGAGAAAGAAACTTTGGCTGCCTACAAAGCTACCACTTGGAAGGATCTCTTCCCGAAAGAAGAAGAATTCAAGGAAAAAGCATACGGAGCCGCTTGGAACATCGCCATTCCTGGGGAAGATGAAGTCTCCATTCTTGGCAACAAAATGAGAGACATTACATGGAAACGCATCCCTCAAGCCATTCTGGCTAAGCCAGCAGACTTCGACAAAATCTGGGATGCCTACATGGCAGATCTCGACAAAGCCGGCGTAGCAAAAATGGAAAAGGGCTACACCAAATATGTGCAGGACCGTGTCGCCTTATGGAGTAGTAAATAAGAGCAACCTGAATTATGCAGCAACAATAAGAGCCATGCGGATAAACCGCACGGCTCTTGTTGTGTGTATATGATGCCCGCCCGCCGGTAAGATCATGGAGGCGAACATTTAGAGGACCGCTACTCCGAAAGCTAGCTCCAATGTTCTTCCACAGTAGTTCCCCAAATCCCGCAAGCAGCTTTACTTTACCGGTACATAATATAGCTATCCCGCAACTGAACCGTTCCAGCCGCGGCATACAGGGATACGCTCTGGCAATGGCTGCCTGGGAAAATCAGACTTGTGACCGATACCAGCCCGTCGTTCGCGAAGATTTCAACCGAACAGGAATCCACAAGCACACGCAGATTGCGGAGAGTACCCAGTGCTTCTGTAGTCTGCATATCCTTGAACATATCCGAGAATCCGGTTTCTCCGGACTGATCTCTTTTCAGTATAAGAGTTCCCTCGGCAGCAGAATAAGAAAGAACCGTCTGATAGGAACCGGCATACTTAAGAATGATTCCGAACTCCTCCGCATGATATTCCCCGATGTTCACATTCAGTTCCATCACGGACGCATCCAGTTTGACCTCGTACTTGCCGCCAGGCTGGAGCAGCAGGTTCGGCAAGGTTATTTGCTGGTCCAAGTATTGCGTTAGCTCCCTGACCGGCTGCTGACAAAGCCGAATCTCACCTTCAACTTCGCGGAGTGACAATGATCTGGGAATCGTCATCGCCCCCCTCCAACCTAGGGTCGGAGTCTGCTTCGCATAGCGCCAGTTGCTCATCCAGCCGATATAGATTCTTCTCCCGTCTTCCTCTGGAATATCCGAGAAGCTGACCCCGGCATAGTTGTCTTTGCCGTAATCCAGCCACCGGATATCATTATGCTCCGGTGTAAAGACCGATCCGTCAAACGAACCGATGAAGTATTGGGTCCTGGACCCGTGATTCAATCGTTTGTTATCGGCAATACTGACCAGGAGCACCCATTGGTGTTCCTCCGTCCCCTCTACCGGAAGTTCGAACAAATCGGGACATTCCCACACATCTTCATGGGAGCCAGCTCCCTCACCGAACTCACTTTCCAGTCTCCACTCTCTCAGATTCACAGAAGAATACAATGTGATCGTCTGATCTGTAGCAAGAACCATGATCCACTTGCTGAAGCTTTCAGACCAGAACACTTTGGGATCGCGGAAATCAGGCTTGGACGGGTGTGTAAGCACAGGATTCCCTTCATACTTCATCCAGGTTCTTCCGTTGTCGTGGCTGTATGCGAGACTCTGACTTTGGACCGCCGGGGTGTCTGCACTTCCATCCAAATGACTGGTATAAATCGCTACAATCCCCGGCTTCTCAGGGAACAAACCGGAGGTATTATTCCAGTCGGCAACTGCACTTCCTGAGAACGCCGCTCCGTTATGGTCCGGATATAAGGCGATATCCAGCTCTTCCCACTGAATCAGGTCCTTACTGACAGCATGCCCCCAGTGCATAGGGCCCCATGTGGTGGAGAAGGGATGATACTGGTAGAACAAATGATACTCTCCTTCAAAATAAATCAGTCCATTCGGGTCATTCATCCAGTTCTGTTCCGGAGAAAAATGCACTACAGGCCTGTATTTGGCTTTTTCCAGAATCCCCACTCTTCATCACCCTTTATATTGGATATGTTATTGGCATGTGCTTCCTTCTGTATGCTTGTAACTCTTGTAGATCAGTTTATCATACTCTCCAGATTGCATTTCACAAGATAGCTCATCGCCCCACAAAAAAAGGAGCCGGAGGTCTCCAACAGACCCACAGCCCCTCAGTTATGAATAAGTCAGGTTACTTTTCCAGCGGAAACCCGAAGTAACGCTCAGCATTATGATAGCAAATGTCCTGAACGATGCCTCCCAGGAACGCAAGATCCCCCGGCGCTTCGCCGTCAGCCACCCAGCCTCCGATCAGATTACAGAGAATCCGCCGGAAATACTCGTGCCGCGTGTAGGAAAGGAAGGACCTGGAATCCGTGAGCATCCCTACGAAACAGCTTAACAGACCCAGATTGGACAATGACGTCAGTTGCTTCAGCATCCCGTCCTTCTGGTCGTTGTACCACCAGCCGGAGCCGAACTGGATTTTCCCCTTGATTCCGCCTCCCTGAAAAGAACCTGCCATCGCGGCCAGCACATCATTCTGCACCGCATTCAGATTGTACAGAATCGTTCGCGGAAGCTCTCCGGTCCGTTCCAGTCCGTCGAGCAGCTTGTACAGGCTATCCGCATAGCTGCCGTCTCCGATAGTATCGAAGCCTGTATCCGGGCCAAGCTCACGGAACATGCGTGAATTCGGATTGCGGATCGCTCCGATATGAAGTTGCATCGCCCAGCCGTGGGCGGCATACTTACGGCCCATTGCAAGGAATAACGCCGTCTGATACTGGTCGGCTTCCAGGCGGCTTAAGACTCCGCCGCTCATACGTTTGCTGAAGATGGCCTCCAGCACGGACGGTGCTGCCTCAGCAAAGGGAAGATGCGAGAACCCGTGGTCGGAGACCTTGCAGCCATACTTATCAAAATACTCAATCCGCTCCAGCAAGGCACGTTCCATGAGTACATAGGAAGTGATGGCATAACCTACAGCATGCTCCAGACTGTACACATATTCCAGAAAAGCATCGGATTCAATCTGCAGCGCCTTATCCGGACGGAACGTCGGCGTAACGCCGGTTTGGAACCCTTTTTGCCCGGCGATTTGCCTGTGGTAGTGCAGATCGTCGGCCGGATCATCTGTAGTACAGATCCATTTCACCTTAGAACGGGTAATCAGCCCCTGGGCCGTGAAGCCATCCTGAGCGATAAGAGAATTGCAATGATCATATATCCGCCGCCAATTCTGCGAGGTTAACTGCTCCTCCACACCAAAGTAAGCCTTTAGCTCCAGCGCCGACCAGTGATACAGCGGGTTGCCCACGGTAAAGGGCAGCACCTCGCTCCACTTGGCGAACTTGTCCTCATCCGATGCATTACCCGTAATATATTTCTCGTCGACGCCGAACGTTCTAAGCGCCCGCCATTTGTAGTGGTCTCCGCCCAGCCACACTTCAGTTATGCTGCTAAACCGCTTATTCTCAGCAATGGCCCCCGGGTCCAGATGGCAATGGTAGTCGATAATCGGGAGCGCTTCGGCATACTCATGGTAGAGCACCCGGGCTTCCTCAGTCTGCAGCAGAAAATCCTCATGTATAAAAGGCTTCATCGTCATTCTCCTCTCCCTACTTCAGAACCTTCTCCAAGGTTCTCCGCACGGCTCCCGGACCGGCCAGCATTTCCAGGAACATGCCCTCGATTTTGCTTCCGAGGCCAATCTCATAGAGCGGAACACCGAAGAGCTGCTCATCTTCAAGAATCGAGCGTACATTGGCGGATAGGTCTCCGAGGCTGACCCCTTTCAGATGTCCTTGCAGTGTTTCCAGCAGCGGATCCGGACTTAGCGTGAAAGCTTCACCCTCATCATTCACTCCGAGCAGATACCGGCACCAGACCGCAATGGCCAGCGGAATGGCTGTCAGCTCTGCTGGTTCCAGATCATCGCGGCGGATATAGGATTTAAGGGTCTCACCGAACCGGATACCCACCTTCTGCGAGGTATCGGTAGCAATCCGCTGCGGCGTATCAGGGATAAACGGATTGGCGAAGCGCTCGGTCAGCACTTCGTCCAGGAACTGCTTCGGACTGAGAATGCCCGGGTCTACCACAACCGGCAGCCCTTCCTTATAGCCGATGATCTCCACGAACTTACGCAAGGTATCATCCTTCATCTCATCCGCAATCAGGGTATAACCAAGCAGACAGCCGGATACGGCAAGCGCCGTATGCAGCGGATTGAGGCAGGTTGTAACCTTCATCGTCTCCACATTATTGACCGTATCCCGGTCGGTGAAGATGATACCCGCTTCCTCCAGCAGAGGGCGGCCGTTCGTGAACTTGTCCTCAATCACCAGATATTCACTAATCTCCGCGTTGACGAAGGGAGCCGTATAGGTATTCTTGGAGGTAATGATTACATTCATATCGCCAATTCCTTGCTCCAGCAGCGCCGCTTGTACCGATTCCGAAGGGCGCGGCGTGATTTTGTCGATCATCGATAGCGGAAAGGCAATGAGTTGCTCATCCTCCAGATAGGCCACGAAATCTTCCTCTACCAGCCCCTTTGCCGCCCATTCCTTCGCAATCGTAACCACACCGTTCTTCAGCTTGTCGCCGTTATGGGAGCAGTTGTCCATGCTGACAAAGGTCATTGGATAAGCACCCTTCAAATAACGCTTGTATGCAAGAGAGGCCACAATGCTCATGGCATGAACCGGCTGCTCCGGCCCGCCTTCGATATCCTTGTCCACGATGCCCAGATACTTTCCGTTTGGACCCGTGAGCGAATAGCCCTTCTCCGTGATGGTGAAGCTGGCCATTTGCAGGCTGGGGTTCTCGAACACTTCAATCAGGCGGCGGTAATCCGCTTCACGGTTCTTGTCCGCTGCGATTCCTTCTACGATGCTGCTGATGATTTTTTCCTGAAAATCTCCGTTTGCGTTCATCAACACCAGTAGCGTCAAGTTGTCATACGGCTTGTATACCTTATCGATCATCTCAAAGTCAAAGGTTTCCGCCGCGATGATACCTGTATCCGCTTTGCCGCTGTCCAGCAGCTTCTGGTGGGCATTCGCCACGAATCCTCGGAAAATGTTGCCTGCACCGAAATGAATCCATTCCGGCTTCCGTGCTGTATTCTCCGCCACCTGCGCGTAGTCGAACTTCGGTAGCTCCACTCCCGCCGCGTTCCAGGCTGCCGCTTCTCCTTGGATACTGTTTCTGTTCAGGCGCAGCATTTATTTCGCCCCCTTGACATTGTCCAGGCTGTCCCAGACGCCAAGCAAATACATGATCCCAAGAGCTCTGTCGTAGAGCCCATAGCCAGGACGGCAGTTTTTCTCTTCACCCCACAAATGGCGCCCGTGATCCGGACGGACATAACCGGTAAATCCATTGTCGTGATAAGCCTTGACGACCTCCGCCACATCGACACTTCCATCGCGCCCGCGATGCGATACCTCAATGAAATCCCCGTTCTCAAACACCTTCACATTGCGGATATGGGCAAAATGAATACGGTCATGGAACTCGCGGATCATTGCTGGCAGATCGTTATCTGGATTCGTGCCCAGCGACCCTGTGCAGAAGGTCAGACCGTTGTACGGGCTATCCACCAAGTCCAGGAATCGGCGGATCATATCCCGGTTACGGATAATGCGCGGCAACCCAAAGATCGGCCATGCCGGATCGTCAGGATGGATCGCCATCTTGATATCCACTTCCTCACATACCGGAATGATGCGCTCCAGGAAGTACTTGAGGTTCTCGAACAGGATGTCTTCTGTCACATTCGCGTAGGAGGCAAACAGCTCATCCAGCTTCGCCAGGCGCTCAGGCTCCCAGCCCGGCATGGTAAATTCTCCGGCTCCCTTGAGAATCCGGTCCACCATCTCCCGCGGATTGTCGGTAATGGCAGCCTTTTCATAAAAGAGGGCATTGGAGCCGTCGGGCAATTCCTTGTAGAGCTCCGTACGGGTCCAGTCAAACACCGGCATGAAATTGTAGCAGATTACCTTTACGCCGACTTTAGACAGTTTGCGGATGGTGTCAATATAAATATCGATATATTTATCACGGGTTGGTAAGCCGATTTTGATATCATCATGAACGTTGACGCTCTCGACCACAGCCGTACTGAAGCCTTTGCTGGTAATTTGATCCGCCACTTCCTGGATGCGTTCCATTTCCCACACTTCTCCTGCCACTTTCTCATGCAAAGACCAGACGATACCCATCACTCCCGGAATCTGCCGGATATGATCAAGCGTGATATTGTCATTGCCCTCACCATACCATCTCCACGTCATGTTCATTGATAACCCCTCCTATGATTGTCTTCTCCATCAATCTTGTATACAAGATTTTCTTGATCATAGAATAAGACTCTACTGTTGTCAACACAATATAAATTAGAGTATGTAAGGATAATATGATTCTATTTATTCAACCCTTTTGATAAACAATTTTATTATCTTCTATCATCATGTATACTAGTATTATCATGTCATTAACTATTGAAAGCAGGAAGAGAAATGTCGATCAAAGATGAAATCTTGAATACACTGAAGCACGAGATTCTCACCCTTATCCTGAAGCCAGGCACTATTCTGAGCGAAACAGCCCTTTCTGACCGATTTCAGATTTCACGGACGCCGCTGCGTGACGTGCTGAAACAGCTTGCACTGGAATCCTATACTGATATTTATCCCAAAAAAGGGAACATCGTGTCCTATATAGATCTTGAATCCGTTGAACAGATCACTTATCTGCGAAGCACCCTAGAGAAAGAAATTCTCAAGGATCTATCATCACAATTGCTGCTGACCGGGCTGCATGAGCTCAAAGACATTCTGGAGAGGCAGAAAGAAGTCATCGGAAAAGAAAACGACATCGATTCCTTTCTCAATCTGGATGATGCGTTCCACCGTGCTATGTACCGGCTCGCCGGGCGTGAGTTCCTGTGGAATCTGATTCAGCAGTCCAATGTGCACTACCTGCGCTACCGCAGGCTGCACATGCTAAAGACAGAGAAGCTGGAAGGAATCTGGAAGGAGCACCAGACCCTTCTCGAACTCCTGGTACACAAGGATACAGAGCACATCGGACCTCTGATTCACCACCATCTGCGGGAAGATATCCATTCGTTGGACTTTCAGGAGAACTTCTCAGAGTACTTAAAAAAATAGTCCAATATCAAAGAAAGGCTGTCTAGGATCCTTTAAACTGCTGTTCATTAAAAGATGTATAATAGTGAAAAATGATTCAAAAAAGGATGTCATATTATGCTTCTTGCTATAAACAGGACGCTGAACCGAATGATGCCGTTAATCACTCCCCTTAGCGTTCTGACCGGAGTCCTCTGCGGAAGTTCACTCTCCTCCTATACCTATCTGGCTCCCTGGCTGTTCGCTTTTATGACATTTGCCGGAAGTATCAGTCTTGGATTCAAAGATTTCGTGAGCGTACTCAAAAAACCCCTGCCTCTGTTCGCCTGTTTATTCATTTTGCACATTGCCATGCCGCTATTTGCCGCAGGAATCGGGAATGTGCTGTATCATTCGGATGAATTTACAATCACAGGCCTTGTACTTGCCGCAGTAATTCCAACGGGAGTAAGCAGCTTTATCTGGGTCAGCATTTACAAAGGAAATACGGCACTCACCCTGTCCATCATTCTGATCGACACCATGCTATCGCCTTTTATCGTACCGGGCGTGTTGTCTTTGCTGATTGGAACGAACGTAGAACTTGACGCGGGCGCTATGATGAGCAGCCTGTTCTGGATGATTGTGGTCCCGTCTCTGGCTGGCATGGTGCTTAATGAATGGACCAAAGGCGCAGTTGCCCCCGTATGGAGTCCCCGGCTGAATCCGGTCTCCAAACTTTGTATGGCAGCGGTTATCATCATTAACGGGTCTGTCATATCCCCGTACTTGGCTGATATCAACCTGCATCTGCTGGGCCTGGCCTTCGTCATTGTGCTTATGGCTTCAACGGGTTATGCCCTGTGCTTTCTGACGGCGAGGCTTATGCGCTGGAACGAAGCAGACGAAGTTGCCCTTATCTTCAATGGAGGCATGCGCAATATCAGCGCCGGCGCTGTCCTGGCCGTATCCTATTTTCCCGCTCCGGTAGCTGTTCCTGTAGTGCTAGGCATGGTGTTCCAGCAGCTGCTCGCTTCACTCGTCGGCTTTCTGCTCAGCCACCGCACGAAGGTCCGGAACACGGCTGATCAGACCTCGGCAGCGTAATTCCGAGAGCTGAAACAGCTCTTTCACCTGCTCCTACAATCTGCTGTTCACTATTAAAAGAGTTACACCGGTACACATAAAAATACGGCCCTCCCGGACCGTATCGCTTACCCTATTCATGATCAGTTGATTCAATTGACCGACTTATCGTACTGCAAGTAGACGACATGAGTCTGCAAATATTCGTTCAGGCCATATTTGCCGTCTGCACCGCCGATGCCGGATTTTCTCCAGCCTGCATGGAAACCTTGCATGGCTTCAAAGTTCTCACGGTTAATATAGGTTTCCCCGTATTTAAGACGCTTGATAACTTTCATGGCAACGTTCAAATTCCGCGTATATAGGGATGAGGTCAGGCCGAATTCACTGTCGTTAGCAAGCGTTATCGCTTCATCTAGGTTAGCAAAAGAAATGATCGGGATGACCGGTCCGAAGATTTCATCCTGAACGATCTCCATGTCATTGGTGGCATCGGTAATGACCGTTGGTTCGAAAAAGCTGCCGGCGCCTTGAACCTTTTTACCGCCGCAGGCGATTTTGGCTCCCTCTTCAACGGCACGGTCAACCTTTTGCTGCACGGATTCTTGTGCCGCCTTATTGATCAACGGACCCATTTGAATATCCTTGTCTTTCAGCGGATCGCCATACTTTACAGTCTTCATGGCTTCAACCAGACGGGTGGTGAATTCGCCTTTGATCTTCTCATGCACATATACCCGCTCCGCACAGTTGCAGACCTGCCCCGTATTAATTACCCGGGAATCCACTATCGCCCGAATCGCTATATCCAAATCGGCATCGTCCATGACAATGGCAGGAGCTTTGCCGCCCAGCTCCAGACTGACCTTGATGATATTCTCTGCAGCCGCCTGCATCACTTTTTGTCCTGCCGGCACACTGCCCGTGAGACTAACCATTCCGACTTTAGGATTGCTGGCCAATTCATTACCGACCTCTGCACCTCTGCCCGTGACAAGATTGAATACCCCTTGGGGAAGAGCAGCTTTGTCGACAATCTTGGCAAAGGCCACTGCGTTGTTTGGTGATTCGGCACTAGGTTTGACTACAATCGTATTTCCGGTAATCAGCGCCGGTGCCATTTTTCTGGCAATCAAGAAGAATGGAAAATTCCACGGCAAAATGCCTGTAGTTACCCCTATCGCCCGTTTAAACACAAAAATATTCTCATTATCACGGTCACTCTGCACGATTTCCCCTTCATAGCGGCGTGCCCATTCTGCCATATAATCCATATAGTCCGCTGTAAAATTAACCTCTACTGTAGATAATTCCAGTGTCTTGCCTACTTCTTCGGAGATCAGTCTGGCTAGACTATCCGCCTCCGCCCGAATTCCGTCTGCAATGGCATGAAGATACTTTCCTCTTTCAACTGCGGGGGTTTCTTCCCATGCAGTCTGGGCTGCTTCTGCTGCGTCAATGGCACGCACGACATCATTCCTTGTAGCTTTGGGAACCTGTGAAATCACTTCATCTGTTGCCGGATTAGTTACTTCCATCCACTCTTTGCCTTCAGATTCTGTAAATTGGCCGTTGATGTACATCAAATGCTTTTCCACTGTTTCTCCCCCTCATAAGGTAGATTGTTCCAATTGCCCTCCTCACAGTGTAAACGCTACCATTATTTTATGTCAACAAGATTCACATTTTTTATTTGTTTTTGTGTTGTTTTTCATTGACTTATTGAGTTAAGCTATAATCACAAAAGGTTGTGATTGGAGGAATCGGAATGAAAGTCAGTATTTTTTCCACTTGTCTCGTAGACCTCACTTCCCCGAACGTCGGAATAGCTATGACTCAGGTACTCGAAAGGCTGGGCTGTGAGATTGATTTTCCGGCCTCTCAGGTATGCTGTGGTCAACCCACTTACAACAGCGGCTATCTGGAAGATTCCAAGCTTGCCATGAAAAATATGATGCTTGCCTTTGAACACTCGGATTATGTTGTGGGTCCATCCGGTTCTTGTATCGCCATGTTCCATGAATACCCGAAAATTTTCAAGGGAGATCCACAATGGGAGTTGAAAGCGGTTGCTTTGAAAAAGAAAGCTTATGAGTTTACGCAGTTCATCGTACGGGTGCTTGGCATCACCGATGTGGGCGCAAGGCTGGACGGAACTGCCACCTACCACCGTTCCTGCCATATGACAAGACTGCTGGGCGAACGTGAAACCCCCTTCCTATTGCTTGAACAAGTAAAGGGTCTGCAGCTGGAACCACTCAAGAACAGCGATAACTGCTGCGGCTTTGGCGGAACCTTTTCGGTGAAAATGCCGGAAATCTCCGGGCAAATGGTCGATGAAAAATGCGGTTGTGTAGTTGACACCGGTGCGGATATTCTGATCAGTGCAGATATGGGCTGTCTGCTTAACATCGGCGGACGCCTCTCCCGCAAAGGCGAACCCGTAAAGATTATGCACATAGCAGAAGTGCTGAACCATCACCATGCTGCTGTTGCCAAAGGAGGAGCCCTGACATGAGCCTGCAAACGGATAAACGGGATTTCAACGCACGGACTACTGATGGCCTCGGTGATCCATTCATGAGAAGTGCAGTCGGTTCAGCGCAGGACAGCCTGAAGACCAGGCGCCTGACCGCCGCCACCGCTCTCGGGAATTGGGAACAATGGCGTACGCTCGGCCAGCAAATCCGCCAGCATACCCTGAAACATCTGGATTATTACCTGGAGCAACTGGCCGATAATATTGAGAAAAAGGGCGGGCATATCTATTTTGCCAAAACCAAAGAGGAAGCAAGCAGCTATATCCGGGACATCGTCATACAAAAAAAGGCTAAAAAAATTGTCAAATCCAAATCGATGGTCACTGAGGAAATTGAAATGAACCATGTTCTGATGGAAGCCGGCTGTGAGCTGATCGAGACCGATCTGGGTGAATATATTCTCCAGATGGATGACTGGGACCCGCCTTCGCATATTGTAGCCCCCGCGCTGCACAAAGACCGGACACAGATCTGCAGAGTGTTCACAGAGAAACTTGGATATACCGGTGATGAAAGTCCCGAGAACCTTGCCCGTTTTGCCCGGACAATCCTGCGGCAGAAGTTCCTGGAAGCGGATGTCGGGATCACAGGCTGCAACTTTGCCATCGCTAACCTGGGAGCCATTAATCTGGTGACGAATGAAGGCAATGGTGATCTCACAGCCGCCATACCGAAAACGCATATCGCGGTGATGGGCATGGAACGAATTGTGCCGACGCTTGAAGAGATGGAAGTTCTGGATAATCTGCTCTGCCGTAGCGCAGTAGGGCAAAAATTGACCAGCTACATTACCGTAATGGGACCCTCGGCGGCGGGAGAGACGGATGGGCCGGAAGAGTTCCATTTAGTTGTTGTGGACAATGGCCGCTCCGATATTCTTGGAAGCGAGTTTGGTGAAGCCCTGCAGTGCATCCGCTGCGGTGCCTGTCTTAACGTCTGTCCGGTCTACCGTCATATTGGCGGGCATGCCTACGGGTCCATTTATCCGGGGCCGATTGGAGCGGTAATCACTCCCCTGCTGGGGGGATACGATGACTATAAAGAGTTGCCTTTTGCCTCCAGCCTGTGTGGAGCTTGCACGGATGTTTGTCCGGTCAAAATCCCGCTGCATGAGCAGTTGATCATGCACCGTCAAAAAATCGTGACGGAGCATCGCACCGGTGCCGCGGAAAGATTCCAGATGAAGACGGCAGGAAGGCTGCTGTCCTCCCAGGCATTATTCGGCAAAGCGCTGCGGTTTGCGAACCCGGCAAGCCGGCTGATCAGCAGACATGGCCGCATTGTGAGAGGACCGGGACTCATTCACGGCTGGATCAATACCCGTGATCTAAGCCAGCCAGTCAAGCAGAAGGACAGCTTCCGGGCCTGGCTTGAACAACGCAAAGGGGGCTCTGGCCAATGACAGCATCGAACAGGGACTCTTTTCTACGCACCATCGCCTCCAAGCTGGGGCGGGAACGCATCTATGACGTTCAGCGTCCTGTTATGCACGACCTGATGCCGGGTAATTCCAGCAGTGTTACAACCGACGAGTTGGTAGACATCCTTAAGGAGCAATGTTTCTTCATTCATACTCAGTTCATTGAATCGAGTCCGGACATCTTACAGAGAACATTAAATGATCTGATCGAGGCTAACGGAGGAGGGTCAGTAATAACTTCCGGAGATACCCGGTTTACCGAGTACGGCCTGGAATTCGCAAATGCACTCGTCTGGGAAGAATCAGCAGGAAGGGAGCAGAATATTCTGCGCTCCGAATCGGCCAATACCGCTATTGTCTTTGCAGACTACGCACTGGCCGAGTCCGGAACGATTGTCGTAGAGAGCCGCCCGGATCAAGGGCGCTCCCTCCATTTTCTGCCCGCCCACTATATTGCAGTGATCGAAAAAAAGCGGCTCGTGCTCCGCTCCACTCAGGCTGCAGCAGATTTAAACCGCAGAATTCAGGCAGGTGAACCTTTGGGTTCATCCATCAACTTCATCTCCGGTCCTTCGAATTCCGCCGATATTGAAATGCAGCTCGTTGTCGGGGTACATGGCCCCTTGAGAGCGACCTACGTGCTTATTTAGATTTATGAGTACGCTTAATACCAAGTTCATATCACCAGGCAGCATCCTCATTAAAGATGGAGCTGCTTTTTTGTTGCTCATTGTGCATTTTTGCCCATTGTGCAATAATAATATATATTGAACAGAGCATAGTCTGTTTATCTATCTCACAAAAGGAGGCCGCATGGAACTTGAACCCTAACCCCACACTGCGGGACAAAAAAAAGGAAGCCACCGCCTATGCCTTGGCTGAAGCCGCCTTCGAACTTGCGCTTGCGCAAGGTATGGACGGCTTCATTGTCGATGACATAGTCCGGCAGGCCGGATACTCACGGCGGACCTTTGCCAATTATTTCTCGTGTAAAGAGGAAGCCGTAGCGGAGTATTTTATGGGCAACGCCTCAAAAGAGGATCAGAACATGCTGTTCGCAGGCCTGCCTCCGGATGCAACGCCGCTGGATGCACTATACAGTCTGCTCAAGCTGCAATTCACCTCCGAATTCCTGCAAAAACTCCGGCAGTTCGTCTCCCTTGCGAATCAATATCCGTCGCTTGAGCCGTATATCCTCAGCGTATTCCGCCGCTTGCAGATCGCTGCCCAGGAAGTGCTCGAGCGTTTCTCACACGGGCGCTATGCCGACGGATATACCCATCTGCTTGCCGGTGCGGTCTACGGAGCGTTCGTGCCGATTCTGGACGGACGGATGAATGTGATGCTGCCGGGCGAAGCTGGAGATGAGAGCTCCGGTGCCATGCCGTTCGATCAGTATTTGAATTCTATGTTTGCTTATTTACGCAACGGCTTTTAAAACAGAGAAAAAAAGGAGAAACCATCACATGTCCACATTTCTATACCGATTGGGTAAATCGGCTTATTCCAAGCCGTGGGTGTTCCTCGCAGCCTGGATCGTCATTCTTGGTGTTGTTGGCACTTTGTTAGGCATTAATGGCATACAATCCAGCTCCGAAATGAAAATTGAAGGCACTGAATCGCAAAAAGTGCTGGATATGCTGGCTAAAGAGCTTCCCGCCGCTGCCGGAGGCCAGGCAAGTGTCGCCTTTACCGCTCCGGCCGGAGAACGTCTAGACACGCCGGAACGGGCAGCGCTGCTCCAGAAAGCTATCCATGATGTCTACAGCATGGACTACATCATTAACCCCGTAGAACTGGCTGCCCAAGCTGCTGCGGCTGCCCAGGCTGGGGCTACGGATTCGTCAGCTGCAGCTGGCCAAGCAGCCGCGGCGGGACAATCGACCGCAGATGGACAGTCTGCAGCGGCAGATCCGGCGGCTACAGCTGGCCAAGCAGCCGCGGCGGGACAGACTGGCGCGGCAGGGCAATCCGCCGGGGCTGCTCAGGCTGCGCCTTACGGCCCGCTAATGGCTAACGGTGCTCCGGTTCCCGGTGTGATGCTTTCCGCTGACGGCAGCATCGCGCTGTTCCAGTTCCAATTCACCGTTCAGCAGACCTCGCTGCCCTCATCCGTACCGGATAACATCATCAACACTGTGACTGAAGTCGAGCAGGCAGGCTCCGGTATCACAGCCATTCCGAGCGATTCACTGAAGAGTATACCTGCTATCGGCTCGACTGAAGCAGTTGGTGTAGTCGTCGCTGCGGTTGTACTATTCATGACGCTGGGCTCTGTCGTTGCAGCCGGTCTGCCGCTGATTACCGCACTCCTCGGCGTCGGAATCAGTGTCGGCGGTGCTTTTGCCCTCTCCAGTGTGATCCAGATGAATGATATTACACCGGTGCTAGCGATTATGATCGGTCTGGCGGTCGGTATTGACTACTCGCTCTTCATCGTTAACCGGCAGCGGCGGCTCATTCTCGATGAGAAGCTTAGCGCGGGTGAAGCGGCAAGCCGCGCACTCGGTACCGCCGGCAGTGCCGTATTCTTCGCCGGTCTGACTGTTATCATCGCCCTGTGCGGCATGCTGGTCATCGGTATCGGTTTCTTGTCGACCATGGCTCTCGTTGCGGCTGCCAGTGTACTGATCAACGTCCTGCTGGCGCTAACCCTGCTGCCTGCATTACTAGGTCTGGTTGGTGAAAGGATCTGCACTGCCAAAGCCCGTGCAAAAAGCACGGCTGCCGGCCATAAAGACCGCCACGGATTCTCGCACCGCTGGGCAAATGCAACAGTGAAATACCGCTGGGTCATCATTATTCTGGTGATTCTGGTTCTTGGAACGGCGGCAATTCCGGTAACCAAAATGGAGCTGGGCATTCCGTCCGGCGCCTCGGCCAACCTGGACACCCCGGCTCGCCAAAGCTATGACATTATCTCCAAAGGCTTCGGCGAAGGCTTCAACGGACCGCTGCTCCTAGTCGCTGAACCAAAGAACCCGACCGATAAAATTTCAATGCAGACGCTGGGCAAGCTGATTCAGGAGCTGCAAATGCATGATAACGTTACGCTGGTGTCCCCAATGGGCGTCAACGCGACCGGCAATATTGCCATTATCAGTCTGATCCCCAAAACCGGCCCGACAGATACAGAGACAAGAGATCTGGTCCAGGATCTGCGTGATCCCGCTTCCAGCCTGGCCTCCGGGAATGATGTAACGCTCGGCGTGACCGGCTTTACTGCCATCAACATCGATATGTCTTCCAAGCTATCCGATGCTTTCCCACTGTATATCGGCATCATCGTGATCCTGTCCCTGATCATTCTGCTGCTCGTGTTCCGGTCGGTCATCGTTCCGATCAAAGCGACGGTCGGCTTTATTCTCAGTGTCCTCGCTACCTTCGGCCTGACTACTGCCGTCTACCAGTGGGGATGGCTGCATTCCCTGTTCGGGTTTGACACGGGTGGACCACTGCTCAGCTTTATGCCGATTCTGGTCACAGGTATTCTGTATGGTCTGGCAATGGATTATCAGGTATTCCTGGTCAGCTCCATGCGCGAGGCTTACGTTCATGGTCGCCATGGCAATGAGAGTGTCGTTCACGGCTATGACCTCGCCAGCCGCGTTGTGCTTGCTGCGGGCGTAATCATGGTATCCGTCTTCGCCGGCTTTATCTTCGCGCCTGACGCAATGATCAAGCAGATTGGCTTTGCTCTAGCCTTCGGCATCCTGATTGATGCCTTCCTCATCCGCATGACGCTGGTTCCCGCCGTAATGGCGGTCTTCGGCGACAAGGCCTGGTGGCTTCCACAGTGGCTGGACCGTCTGCTTCCGAACCTTGATGTCGAGGGCGATAAGCTGATCGCCAAGCTTCACGCTGAGAGCGGAAGCAGTAAATAAAAAAGGACGGCACGAAGGCCGTCCCGTACGAATGCTTGAAGAGCAGCGCCTGCATATAATCCGCAGGCGCTGCTCTTTTTTATTACCAGCCGCTAATCCACATTCTCTAACCGATACTACATTCCCAAAATTCCCCGCTCAAGCGCAACGGCAACCGCCTGAGAACGTGAATCCACTCCAAGTTTATTGTAGATCGTCGTTAAATGTGCTTTCACTGTACGCTCGGAGATCCCCATATCCATGGCAATACCTTTGCTTTTCAACCCCTGGGCTACAGATTTCAAGATGAGTATTTCTTTGCTGGTCAAGCCAGTGGCGTCATGTTGAGGAATGATTGGATCTTTTGGCTGAGTCTTGACTGCAATCACCCGTTCCATAATATCTGCCGAAAGCAAGGTTTCTCCATGTACTGCAGACTCTATATTTCTGAAAAGATTCTCACGGCTGGTATCTTTTAATAGATATCCTTTTGCCCCCATAGCCAGACCGCTAATCATTAATTCGTCCTCGTTATAAGTCGTGAGTATAATCACCGGAATCGGGCATCCTTGGTTCCTTAACTCCTTCATCGTTTCCAGCCCGCCCATGACTGGCATGTTCAGATCCATCAGGATCACATCTGGATCCAGCTCCTCTATCAATCGTAGAGCCTCTGCACCGTTTTCAGCTTCACCAATCACTTGAAACTGATCACTTGTCTCCAGAATCAGCTTTAATCCTTCCCGGACAACAAAGTGATCGTCTACAATCAGAATCTTATATGAAATCATGTAAGTTCTCCTTTTATGAACGGTGTCTCCAGCTTAATAGCAGTTCCTTCTGAGTTACTGCTCACGTAAATCTCTCCACCAATGAGCCTAACCCTTTCTTTCATTCCCAGCAACCCATAATGTCCAGCATCCTTGCCAATATCATCGGTTTTAAATCCAATACCATTATCCCTTATCTCAATAATTAGCTTGTCGTTATGTGCGGAAACCGCAACCCATACTTTATCTGCCTTTGCATGGCGGGCAATATTGGTCAGACATTCCTTGACGATATGCAGGCTGTGTTCCATCAGCAATCTGGACAACCGCTTGTTCAGATGATATTCCGTGGTTACAAGAATCCCGGTGGCGTCATTAAAATGTTCGATTTCATCATCAATTGCCTCCTTGAAATCAATCTCTGGTGCTGATTTCATCCGCAGATTGTCAATCGCTCTTCGCGCTTCAGCCAACGTTTGGCGCGCCTGCTGCATCGACTGCCTGATAATTTCCTGCGCCCGCTCCGCATGATTCTGTGACATATGGGCATCTGCGGCTTCGAGCCGCATAATGAGTCCTGCAACCCCTTGTGCCAGTGTATCATGCAAATCCCGGGCCATACGCTGGCGTTCATTCGCAAGGGTTAACTCTTCCACCTTCTCATGGGCTTCTCTCAGATCCTCCAGAAAGCTCTGTATTCTAAGCCGCTCTTGAACCTGCTTGAAAAACAGTATGGCATAAGCAAGCACAATAATCAGCATCAGAATAAATATAGGAAGAAATAAGATAAGCTCGTCGGTATCTCCAACAGTCAAAGCGGAATCAAAAAACACCACAATACTGATAAGGGAGACGAACACCATCCTCTTCACCCGGAAAGAAAAAATAAGGCTTTGAGCGATCAGGACAGGTAGCAGTCCGATTAATACCGCCTGGTAACCATCCCTCATTAATATCGCGCACAAATAGATTAAAGCAGCTTGAACGGAAAAATATAGCCAAAATTTTTTGTGAGTGACTCTGTAAGAATTCCAGTGTAATAATACATGAACTGTGAATAAACCTGTAAATACAGCTCCCTCAAAAATCAAAGGCTCCTCCAGAAATTGCAATATGACCGTTACCGCATATACAATTGACACCCAGATGATAGTCGGCAACCTCGAAGCGAATAATTCACTAATGCTCTGCAGTGCGTTGTTTTTTTCGTTCAATGTCCTTCCCCTTATCTGTACTTAATTCCTTGGCAGCTTCCTTAGCATACAATTCTACTGTCGCTCTGCCTACCCCTGTCGCTGTATCTGTATGGTATAGAATCCCTCTCTTTTTGAGCCAGCCAATTACCACAGCATCCATGAACCTTGTGCAGATCCCCTTCAGAATCCTGTATTTAGAGACGCCATGTTTTCTTTTTTGATGGGTTACCGTGACTTCAACAACTGAGAATCCATTCATCTTAGCCAGTGTCGGCAAAAAATAGTGCATTCCATTGTATAAATGAAAGCTGTCAGCCACTTCCCGGGTGAAGAGTTTCATGGGGCAGCCTGTATCATACAGCTCTTCTCCTGTGATCCAATTGCGGATTCCATTCCCGAGCCGCATAGGCATGATCTTAAGTCTGTTTTCTTTACGTTCCATACGTCTTCCGTTAATAAAATCAACTTTTCCGATAAACGGCATCAGCCTGAAGATATCCCGGGGATCTGTCTGCAGATCTGCATCCATCAGGGCGATTAACTCGCCTTTGGAGCTTTTTAAGCCGGCTGAAATGGCAGCCGTTTGCCCGTAACTTTTTTTGAAATGAATAACTCTTACAACCGGATCCATCAGGGCAATCTCATTCAGCAGTATTGAACTGCGGTCCTTACTTCCATCATTCACCAGCAGTATTTCATAACTTTCAATTGTCCCCTTCAGTGCATCCGTAATGCTTAAATAAAGGTCATATATATTACCCTCTTCGTTATATACAGGTATGACGACTGAAAGACGGATCATCGTGGGCCACCTTCCCGGAATGAATTGAACCATCGCTTATCATCTCCTCTATCCTATAGGATAGGAGGACTTCCGGCATCAACTAAAGCACGCGAAAGAACTCTTTCGCGTGCTGCTCTCTTTATGTTTTAGCCAAGAAGCCTGATTCTGGTTTCGTCCGCTGCAGCCAGCCGCTTCTTCTCCACTTCCTCCATCACTCCCTCACCTTCCACATCAAGATTCGGCAGCAGGCGGTCCAGCCACTTTGGAAAATACCAGGCTGATTTGCCGAGCAAGGTCATCACTCCAGGAACAACAAGCATCCGGACGATAAAAGCGTCAAAGAGAACACCGAAGGCGAGCGCCAGCCCCATGACCTTAACCATAGGTTCCTCTGCCAGAATAAATCCGGTAAAAACAGCGACCATGATCAGTCCTGCTGCCGTTACAACTCCGCCGCTGTGGCGGATACCGGCAAGAACAGACTTTTTAGCATCTCCGCTCTTCTTGAATTCTTCACGCATCCGGCTGACCAGGAAAACTTCGTAGTCCATAGCCAGTCCGAACAGAACACCAACTACAATGATCGGCAGGAAATTAAACACCGGCGCCTTCGCATAAAAGTGGAACAGATTCTGGAAGTGGCCATCCTGAACAACATAGGTGACAAACCCTAAAGTAGCGCCAAGCGACAGGATGAATCCGAGCACTGCTTTGACCGGAACCAGAATCGAGCGGAACACCAGCATCAGAAGTACAAAAGCCAGACCAACAATGATCAGACAAAACTTAGGTAAAGCCTGGTTCAATTTCTGGGTAATATCGATATTGACCGCCGTACTGCCAGTTACACCAATCTTCACATGGTCCTGCTGCTCTATTCCCGGCGCCTTATCACGAATGAGATGGACAAGATCTACAGTTTCCGAATCATTAGGTCCTGTAGCCGGCATAACGGTGATCAGCGACACTTTTCCTGAAGGTCCAGTGACCGCCGGGTTTACCATAACGACATTGGGATAAGTTTGCACTTCTTCAATCACTTTATTGAGGTTTGCCGCGGCCGATTTGCCGCCATCCGTTTCAGCCAGAATAACTAAGGGGCCGTGGTACCCCTCACCGTAAGCTTCAGACAGAAGATCGTAAGCCCGGCGTTCGGTTTGATCCGGCGATTTGTGTCCATCACTACCAAGGCCCGTCTCCATATGAAAGAACGGTAGAGCAAGGGTTGCCAGCAGCGCTACCCCAAGCACTACAGCCACTAAAGGCTGGCCGGTAACAAATCTTCCCCACAAATTCCCGCGGCTTGCAGGCTTCTGCTTGCTCCCTGTGCCGATGGAACGCTTAACCGGTGCTTTAATCTTGCCTCCCAGCAAATCCAGAATCGCCGGCACCACGAATATCGTCATCAATATTGCGGTGAATACAGTAACCGCACCTGCCATACCCATGGCGCTAAGGAAGGGTACGCCGACGAAAGAAAATCCTACTAGTGCGATAATAACCGTTACTCCCGCAAACACCACTGCACTTCCGGCTGTTCCGTTCGCAATGGCAATCGCTTCCCGTCTTTCATATCCTTCTGCAAGCTGCTGGCGGTATCTGGCGATAATGAATAGTGCATAATCAATACCTACGGCGAGACCAAGCATGCCGGCCAGCGATAATGCAAACGAAGGAATATCGAACAGACTCGTTCCAATAATAATCAGCATAATGCCAGAGCCAAGTCCCAAAGCCGCTGTTAGAATCGGCAGAACACCGGTAAGGATAGAACCAAGAGCTACCGCTAGGATCACCAGTGCCACCAATACCCCAAGCGCTTCGGTCGGACTGCTGGTTGCCATTTTTACGTAGCCATCTCCAATCAGCTCAGCTTGCCAGCCCGCATCCCTCAGACTTTCTGCAATCCCGGTAATCGAATCTTTCGAATCTTCAGTGACATCTGCACCCGGCACTTTGTACGTGATTGTGGCATATCCGATCGTGTTGTCCGCATTCAAGGAATGGTTATCATACGGACCAACCACCGAAGCGACCTCCTGATCTGCTGCCACTTCTTTGAGCTTGGCGGCAATGAGCAGCTGTGCTGCTTCAGAGGATAACGTATCATTCTCCGGAGCCTTCAGCACCAATTGGGTCTTACCCAGGTCACCCTGCGGGTTAGGAAACTCTTTTTCCATAACTTCCAGTGTTTTTTGTGAGGCAAGTCCGGGAATGCTGGTCTCCTCACCAAAGTTGATTCCCATCGACAATGCCACAATAGCCGCTGCCACCAAAAGAGTAATGCTTCCTAGGAGGACTTTAATCCTGTTCTTCGCGGACCAAAATCCAAGCCGGTATAAAAATTTTGCCATCTCAGTATCGTCTCCTCTTTGCTATAAGTCTTCTCTATGTCTTTATCTTATAGACCGGGAAACCTTCTGCCATCGTCCAAAGGGGCGAGCCGTCATTGCCCTTTCGGGCAGCCCTTCAGACCCCCAAAAAAAGGGGGCTATCCCGATAGCCATGAAATGGCTGCCTGAGATAGCCCTTTGTTTTACAGTAGAACATGTTATTAATTGACTTTATCAAGCAATAGCGCGATGACTTGTGCACTCTCTGCGCGGTTTACTTTGTCATGCGGCATGAATAATTGATTTCCTCGACCATTGGTTAAGCCAAGCTCCTGTGCAGCAGCGACCGCATCTACAGCCCAGCCGCTGATCGTATCGGCATCCTTAAAGCTACTCACGCGATTAGGGATAGCTTTTTGTCCTGTATGAAACAAATAAGCTTTGTACACCATGGCTGCCATTTCTTCACGGCTTATGCTCTCCTCCGGTGCAAATGTATTTATGCTTCTTCCGGTTACGATTCCTGCTTCAAATGTAGCGGCAATGGAAGAGTCATACCCTTTAGTAGGATCAACATCCTTAAATGCAACTGACTGTGAAGTCTTTATTCCAAGTGCACGGGTGATCAAAGAAGCAAACTCCGCTCTGCTCACATTTTGCTTCGGTGCGAAGGCCGTTTCACTTACACCTAAGACAATCTGCTTCGCAGCCATCCGTTTAATCACGTCATGAGCCCAATACAATGCATTAACATCTTCAAACGCTCTGTCATAAGTAAGGACGGCAAAGGTACTGAAATGATTCACATTCACTGTCCATTTACCGTTTGAAAAGGTTCCACCCATATACTCCAGATTACCGTCATCGGCGATGTTATAGATACCAGTCAGATCAGGGTTGGAAGTCTTATTTGTATTCCATTTGATGGTGACTGGTTTAGTGAATTTCTCAAGCTTAAGCATTGTGCCGTCGGCCTTCACTATAGACAATTTAAAGTCATAGACCTCTCCTATTGCTGAGATGACCGCATGATTCTTGTTCCCGGCTCGTGCAAGCAGCTCTTTGCTTGCCTCTGAAGAGAATGCATCCATTTCAAAAGAAATGGTCGACTGTTTGAGTTCGCTGTCCGTAACCAGCGCCTGTAATTCCTTTAATACCTCTGCAGGAACTTCAATCTCCGCATCTGCATTTTTAACCTTCAGTGCATTTTTGCCGTCGTTTGCCGCCAAGATCACCGGGAAGTTAACCTGCCGTTCTCCCTTTGCCATTTCGAATGACAGGCTGTTCTGATTGTTTGGTTTGCTTGCAGGGATTACTTTAATATCCGGAGGGCTGGTTGGATTTGTTGAACTTGTTGGACTTGTTGGGTTAGTTGGACTCTGTACCTTAACCGGTACATTGAAATCATCGACGTTAATATGTCCAAAACCGCCTGTGGATTGGTCAACCACCTTAATATAGAGTTCCTGTCCGATATACTGCGATGCATCCCAGATCTTCCGTTGATATTCCTCATAGTTCGTAGCGGTCTCTTTAAATAGTTCTTTGCCGTCCGATGCCCGGACCAGCGCAACATACAGCTTATCGATATCACGCCCGCCGCTGACCAGGAAGTTGATTGTGCCATTCCCGCCAAGGACAAAGTTCTGAGATTTTAGCGTTCCCGTTAAGCTGTCACCGCCAGCTTGCTCGTTGAAGCCCCATAAGTGATAGCCACCAGGAATTTTATGCGACGGATTAAAGTAGATTGTATCCCAGAAAAACTGGGCATTCGTCACATGTACATTCTGAAAAGCGTCACCTTCCGTAATCCATCCAGTTAAATCACCTGTGGCAAAATCATGGTTAGGCAGATCCGAAATATCGGTATATATGGAGTTGTCCCAGTTGTCAGGCACATCTACCGGAGCAGCCGGTTCACCTGTCAGGGCATTCATATTCCATACTTCCATCGACTTAACCATAATATTGTTGTCGGCCCAGACCTTGAGACCCAAGGAATCATACCTGCCAACGTAGACGCGGGTAGTCAGCTTTTTCTTGCTATTGGCAAAGGCTTCGACAACCGAGCGGTCGAGGAAAATATGAAGCTTCAAGTTCTCACCATCCAGATCCACGTACCCACCTTGAATACCGTCCACGCGCACATCCGGATCAATGCTGCTCTTGGTCCGATCCACATTGAAGGTCCCGTTCGTCTTGTCGTAGTAGATCAGCGTTTCTTCCTGGCCGTTATCCGAGCGTCTTACCTTGATACCGAATTTCTGGGCCTCCTGCGGATCAATCTCCATCACAATCTCTAGCATGTCACCTTTAACATCCTGTATCAATTGGTTGGCAGTCTGCAGATTTTTAACAGTGAAGTCAACCAGTTTATTACCCCGGAGGCTCTGCAATTCTTGAATCGGCTCGATGCGTAATTCATCCTGTTCATCCAAGCTTAGAGAAACTGGCAATGCCAGATTATGAGCCCACCCAGCTTGATATTCAGCCTGCGGCGTTCTTACGTTCTGCACCATCGAGTACACGACCGTTCTTCCGTCAGGTGTAACCATTCCGCTCTCTGCGGTTAAATAGCCATCGCCCACATCCATTTTGGAGGGTGCCGCCTGATCAGGTATAAATTTGAGGTTATCCCGATCCCAGACTCCAATCCAGTAAAAAACTTCAACATCTCTCTGTACATCGTTCGCTGGAGGAACTTGCTCCGGCTTTTCATGCGGATTAATCATAAAAATATACTTTTGCTTGCCCGCACTATCCTTACCTAGCGGCAGCAATACCGGCAGCTCCCACACCGTACCGAGCTCCGGATAAAGGCTTCTGTCACTCACGTACAAAGGACCCTTATACTCCCAGTTGTACATATCATCGGACACATACACCAATGCCGTACCGCTGCTGAAGTCTGGAAGACCCGAAGTCACTAACTGATACCACTTATCCACCTCCTTGTCATACCATACGAATGGATCACGGAACTCGTTATGAATGCCATTTCCATTCTGCTCGGTTACAGGATTTGGATATTTCACCCACTTCTCTAAGTTAGGGTCTGACAGATCTGCAGGAGTTGCCAGCCCTGTTCTTTGGTTCGGTGACAGGGAGTCGTTGCCAGCGGTATAGAACAGCACGGGATTACCGTTTCGATCATACGCTGCGCTGCCTGACCATGTGCCGTCCGGGTCAAGGGTACCCGCTTCGGGTGCAAGAGCGGGTCTTACATTTTCCCAGTGCACCATATCGTCACTTACCCAATGGCCCCAGTGAATTTGATGCCAATAAGGACCTTGCGGATTATGCTGATAAAATAAATGGTATTTGCCGTTATAATAAATCGGCGCATGCGCTTCATTCATCCAGTTTTGCGGAGGCATGGCATGGTACTGCGGACGATGCTGATCCCCGTCAAATACACTCGGGTCCTCATCAATATCAGCATTCGGAATTTCGGGAATCGAACCGCCGTGCAGTGTCTTCACACTCTCATATTCAGCAAGGATCTCCTGATCGGTAAGAGCTTTATTTTGCAGCTTAATTTCATCCATGAGTCCAGAAAACATATTGTAAGAGAACAACCCTGCTAACTCTACCGGTTGATTATTTTTACCGATAATCAGATTTTCGGTAGATGGTGTAATCGGAACGTTGACAGGAGTCGCCTCAGAAGCTACTTCCTCACCGTTCAGGTACAACTTCATTCTTCCATCCTTTTTGTCGAATGTAGCAGCCACGTAATTCCACTTGTATTTTTCGAGCGGGTGATCCTTTACCCACACCTGAATCCACTGGCCGCCGATCCCGACTTGCATCGACCAAGTACCGTGCCGGTACATGCCAAGTGCGAACCCTTCCGCCTTATCCTGATTGGACTGGCTCACAATTGTAGACAGCTTATTTCCGTCTCCCCATTCGTAGCTGCGCGGGGCTACCCAGGCTTCAAGCGTTAACGCGTCACTTACAGGAATGGTATCCTTTGCATTGACCTCAACATCATTCGAGTATCCATCGAACAGCAAAGCGCCGCCTTTAATGCCGCGCGGAGTCCATCTAGGGTCCTTTGAGGCCATGTATCTGGCGTTATTAAACACATAGTTCACATCATGTGCGAGATTGCTTACCTTCTCAAGCGCCTTTTTTCCTGTACCTTCATCAAGATTCATATAGAAAATAGTCCCCGTACTATTCGCTTGAAAAGCGTCAACGGAAATACTGGCTTGATTCGATTGATCGATAACCTTGATATAAAGCATCTTATTGTAGTACTTCTGCATGTTCCATGAAATCTTCTCATTCGCACTGACATTCCCGGTCTTCTCAAGTAATGTGTTAGTGCTGGAATCATATAATGCGACGAAGGCGTCCGCAGGATGGACAATGTCTACAACGGTAAAATGAATCGTTCCGGTTCCCTGAAGCGTGAAGGTACTGGAGGTTATTGAGCCCTGTCCCTCTACAGAGGACCTGGCATCATAGCTGCCTTCTTTACCTGCCTGAGCTTCATTGCTAGCCTGAAAAGTATTCCCCTCCACGGTCCAGCTCTCTAAATTCCCGGTTTCAAAACTAGGATTCCGGATTTCGTTCGGCATAATATTATCTGCCATGACTCCTTCTTCCGGCACGAGTTCATTGAAGGTGTGAAAGGCGTCCGCAAAGATTACGCCCCAATCCGAGTACCCATTATCGACGAGCTCCACATAAAGCCTCTTACCGATATACTTGGAGAGATCGGCTTTGTATTGCTCCATATTAGCTAGTCTCAATCCTTGTGCCGGATCCGGGAACCCGGACTCATTAAATTCGGTGTTACCGTACCTGGCAATCAGGTTTCCTGTATCCGCATCGATGACGCTCACGTATACTTGATCCATATGCTTGCCTCCGCCTAATCTAAAGGTAATCCAGCCTGTTCCGCCTAGCTCGAAGGTGCTGGATCGAAGCTTGCCAGTCGCAGACTCGTTATACTTCAATCCGTTTAAATGATAAGTGCCTTCCTGGTTATACGGAATTTGTTCAACCCAATAGGTTGTTTCGTCCGATACGCTGTTCGGACCAAACGCTCCGCCTTCTATAATGGTCCAGCCTGTTAAGTCCCCGGTTTCAAAGCTGGGATTCTCGATTTGATAGCGTTTGAAATCCGGCTTGATATCCTTAGCCACTATTCCTTCAGCAGGCTCGGCTGCATGGTACATGAAGAAGGCATCCGCAAACATAACCCCCCAATCTGAAGTTGCATTGTCAACGATCTCTATATACAGCTTCTTGCCCAAATATTGGGAAAGATCTGCCTTATATTGCTCCATATTGGCAAGCCGCAAGCCCTGATCGGGATTCGGGAAGCTAACATCAGCGAAGGCACTATTGCCATACCGGGCAAGGACTTGGCCCGTATGGGCCTCCACGATATTCACATAGGATTTATTCGGATTTTTGGCACCGCCAAGCTTGAAGCTGACCCAGCCGCTGCCACCCAGCTCGAAGGTGCTGGAACGTAGCACTCCGGTCGCAGCCTCGTCATGCTTCCAGCCGTTTAGATGATAATTACCTTCCTGATTGTAAGGGATTTGTTCTGCCCACCAAGTGGTTTCGTCCGATACACTGTCCTGCCCGAACGCTTGACCCCTGACAACCGTCCAACCTGACATATCCCCAGTTTCGAAGCCTGGATTCTGAATCTGATAGACGGTATCTGTAACCGACAAGCCCACACCATACTTGGGAATCTGATAGACCGCATCCGTAGCTGACAAACCCATATCCGCCTTTGGAATAGACACTCCTCCAGCCTCAGTACCAGAGCTGGCATTCGCCGAGATTCCTGGTGCGACAAGCTGGAGAACCATAACCCCTACAACCACTCTGGAGATCCACGGCCTTCTTCCTTTGACTATACTCATTCAAGAGCCTCCTTCATAATTTCTTATTCATGAAAACAGTGATGCCTGTTTCCGATACGCTCTCCTTGTACAAGGCTGAATAGTTAAGAAGGATGAAAGGAGAAAAAATAAGTAAAGCGCTTCCAATCAGGAGAATGCAAATTATCTTCACTGGTCGTTCTTGGAGCCAAAAGGTAAGAAGCGCCTTAGCGCTTCTGCTACCAAATGGACTGCATATTCCATATTTCAATAGATTTAATAAGGGGTTCTCCATCTCCCCAGATCTTTAGCCCCAAGGCATCCTTACGGCTCGGGTATACACGGGTCGTCAGGCTTTTCAAACCATTGGCATAGGCTTCGACCATGGAGCGGTCCAAATAGATGTGAAGCTTCAGATTCTCCGCTAGCAGCTCCAGCTTACCGCCTTGAACGCCTCTACACTTTTCACCCGGATGCAGTGTTGTTTTCGTCCGGTCTACCAAGAGCTTAGCTTCATCAAAATCATAGTACAGCAGCGTTTCTTCTTCTCCATCCGGTGTACAGCGGACTTTGATTCCAAGTTGTGCAGCATTACGGGGCTCCAGTTCCATCCGAATCTCAAGCATGTCACCTTGTACATCCCCCAGAAGTAGATTAGCTTCAGCCATTGACTTGCTCTGGAGGGATAGCAGTTTGGTGCCTCGTAGCGACTGAAGCTCCTGTATCGGTTCTATTCCCAACCGCCCGTCATCCCTTAAAAACACGCTTAATGGCAAACCGCCGTTATGAGCCCACCCTGATTGGTATTCAAGTTCAGATGTCCGGTCACCTTGAGCAATTGTGAATACAATATTTCTGCCAGTCTTCGGATCCACCATTCCGCTCGGTCCGGTAAAATGGAAATCACCAACATCGATCAGTTCCGGCTCCTCCTGATCTGGAATAAATGAAAGATTGTGTTTATCAAGCTGACCCATCCAATAGAATACCTCAACATCGGCTCCCTTTCCCACTGGACTGACCAATAACAAATGTTTATGATGCCCCTGTTTGTCGGTACCCAGAGGTAGAAGCACTGGAAGCTCCCAGATAGGTCCAAGATAAGGGTACTTCTGAATATCCGCCTCAAAGAATGAACCTTTGTACGTCCAGTTCAGCATATCCCGGGAGGCAAAGGCCAATGCGGCTCCGCCTGCGCCTTCGATCCCTGACCCTACCAGAGCATACCAGCCATCATCGTCCTTCCACACAAAAGGATCACGAAAATCTCCGAATGTTCCCATTCCCTTCTTCTGTACAATGAGCGGCTCTGGATGTTTGACCCACTGAACTAAATCCGGGTCTTCATCCTGGGAATAAGTACTCCGGGCCAGCGCAACACTCTGATTGGGTGAAGCACTATCATTGCCCGCCGTAAAGAACAAGACTGGCAAGCCATCTGCATCATAAGTCGCGCTTCCCGACCAGATTCCGTCCGGTGCCAGCTGATCCTTTTCAGGTGCCAGCGCTACGGGAAGATCACGCCAATGTACCAGATCCTTACTTACCCAATGACCCCAATGGATATGATAGAAGAAGGGGCCCAACGGATTATGCTGATAGAACAAATGATACTGCCCGTCAAAATAGACCGGCGCATGTGGTTCGTTCATCCAATGAGCAGGTGGGCTGACATGATACTGCGGTCTGTGCCGATCCGATAGCAGAGGTCTCCGGTCCAGCTTGATCTCGTCATATTGCACTTGAGGCTTGGAGCCTCCATGTGCACCATCCAGCACATGCTGATAAGATGCAGCCACTTCCTCCTCACTTAAGGACCGGTTATAAATCTTCAGCTCATCGATAATACCGCTGAACATCTGAAGACTAAATACTTCAGCCAATTGACTACTGTGATTATTCCTGCCAATGAGCAGATCCGTGCCCGCCGCTTCAATTATGCGGGAACCGCGGGGCACGGGCCTAGAAGCCATTTCACAGCCATTCAAATACAGCTTGATTACACCTTGATTCCCGTCAAATACAGCATTTATATAAGACCATTGATTCTTGGGGAGTTCAGACCCGTCCGGCGACCAAAGCTCCTTCCAGGTGCCTCCTTCCAGGCCAACCTGAAAGGACCAAGCTCCGTGCCGGAACATTCCTAGAATATAACCTTGCTTGCGTTCCATATTGTGGCGGTTAACAATGGCAGTCAGCTTGCCTTCATGACCCAAGTCATAGGAACGCGGCGCAACCCATACTCCGATGCTTAGTGCCGACAGGGTTTTTTGCTCGCCATTCGTGTCTTCTTCATCTACCCGATGGGCTATAGAAGTCGAGTAACCGTCGAACAGAAGTCCGCTTCCCGTTACGCCCTGTCTCCACTGCGGGCCGGAGCGTCCGGCAAACTCCTTTTGATTAAATACGGACTCTATATCATCCCGGATTCGGGATATGCTCTCCAGAGTGCTTGCACCAGTGCCTTCATCAAAGGCCCAGTGCATCATCAGTCTCGGATCATCGTTGATAGGGCTCATGCATCATTCCTCCCTTATATCTATTCTGGGACACCATCCGGAGTATGAATGGATTGAAGCGTATGGATCTGAAGCGAATCCAGTACCGCTTGCCCTGATGGTGTGCTTACTTCAACTATTTCAATTGGAGCGTCAGGGAAGATTTGATCTGTCAATACTACCAATCCATGATCCGCGTATACTTCAAGCGCATTGCGGTCCAACCAGATTTGCAGCTTGATCTTTCCAGTCTCTGATACCAACCGGGCACCGTGTTTGCTTGCAAATGAAGTATGGAAATCAGTCACACCCGATTTCGAACGGTTGATGAACAGCCATTGCTGAACAGGGTCATAACCGATAACAATTTCACTCTGCCCAGAGGAACTCAGCTTAATATGAACCTCATCACCAGACTGGATATCGATATCCGCTTCAATTTCCAGCAGGTCTTCGCTCATCTTCTTAATAAAAGGAGTCTCAGGTGTAACGGTAACCCCTTTCCACTTCACTGATTCATTGCGCAGCTGCTCCATCTCCCGCACAGGCATTTGTGACAAAGTTACGCTCCCGCCACGATTCGTCAGTGACAAGACGCGAGGCAGAGTCATCGCACCTCTCCAGGAGCCGGTAGGTGTCTCGTTAGCATACTTCCAGTTGCTCATCCACCCGATGATTACACGGCGTCCGTCTTGCTCGGGTATATCCGACCAGGTAACTCCCGCATAGTTGTCTCTGCCATAATCCAGCCACAGGATATGATCAGACGGATAGTCATTAATGAACGTATTTCCGTCGAACTCCCCTATGAAATATTGTGTGCGTGATCCTTCCGGACAGCTTGGATGATCTCCGATACTTATGATCAGTACCCACTTGGAAAGGCCGGTGTCATCCACTGGTAATTCAAAGAGGTCAGGGCATTCCCAAACACCGTCATGCGAACCTTCTCCCTTGCCGAATTCTCCGGTCAGTGACCACTCTAGCAGATTTTTAGACCGGTAGAACCGGGCATGATCTCCCGCAACAATAACCATAATCCAGTACTCACTTTGTGGATGCCAGAATACCTTCGGATCCCGGAAATCTATTAGGCCATCCTCAGCAAGTACAGGATTCCCGGCATACTTATGCCATGTCTCGCCCTTATCACTGCTATAAGCTAAGCTCTGCCGCTGGCGTGGCTGCCCCGTCTCAGGATGATTATCGGCATGGGTAAAAATTGCCACCAGTCCAGGGGATTCTTCGAATAATCCGCTGCTATTATTCCAGTCTACTACGCAGCAACCGGAAAAAATGGCTCCATGCTCATCGGGGAACAAGGCGATAGGCATATGCTTCCAGTGCACCAGATCTTCGCTTACTGCATGACCCCAGTGCATAGGGCCCCATTTATTGCTATAAGGATGATATTGATAGAAGAGATGATAGGCTCCCTCATAATAGACTAATCCATTCGGATCATTCGCCCAGTTGGAGGGTGGTGCGAAGTGAAACCCCGGTCTGAAAAGATCGGCATGATTCGGTTTATTGGACTCTATCATCTGATTAATCTCATCTGTCGTCGGCATAGACCCAAGAGCCCCTTTCCGTGTTGTAACTAACGCTCCGCCGACATTAGCAAAGGTCAGCATGTTACTGATTTGCTGGCTGGTCAGATCTTTCAAAGAACTGCCGGTTTCAAGGATTTTATATAACAAGCACCCCAGAAAAGCATCGCCTGCTCCTGTAGTGTCAATGGCCTTGACTTGAACTCCCGGCACATATCCATCCTGACCTTCCACACGGTAATAGCAGCCCTTTTCCGCTAAGGTGACAACGATTAACCCGATACCGAATTGTTGCTGAAGCTCTAACGAGCCTTCTTCCACATTGCTGGTTCCCGTAATAAAAGAGAGCTCTTCTTCCGATACTTTCAGTATATTGGCATACTCCATACCCCAAAGAATATTCTGTTTTGCTTCCTCTTTGCTCCCCCATAACGCAAACCGGATGTTAGGATCGAATGAGAGCAATACGCCTGCTTCCTTGGCCTTTAGAACAGCCGTCTTTGTTGCCGTGCGGGCAGGTTCATGAGTCATAGACAATGAGCCAAAATGAAGAACCCGGCTGGCTGCAATAAGATCAAGCGGGATATCCTTGGAGTGTAAGAAGGTATCTGCTCCTGGCTTCCGGAAGAAGCTGAACGACCGGTCCCCCTTGTCATCCAGATGGACAAAGGCCAGCGTTGTACTCGCTTCATTCGTAAAAGAAACTTCCGACACATCAACACCGCTGTGTAGCAGGGTATGATGCAGCAAGGAACCGAATTGATCATCCCCGACCTTGCTAATGAGCGCTGACTTGGCTCCTAAACGGGATAGTGCAGCAGCTACGTTAGCCGGAGCTCCTCCTGGATTGCATTCAAATTGCTCATTCCCCCCAGCTGTACGACCTGTTGGAGTAAAGTCTATTAATACCTCTCCGATAGCGATAACATCAAGCACAGTTTCTCCCCACCTATCGTCTATTTATTTATTTTTTCAGATTTGCGTTATAACGGTCCAATCCGGTTTGATAAATTTCCATTAGTTCTTTCAGGCCCATTTTGTCCAGTGTCTTCAAATAGTTGTCCCATTCCGCATCTGCACCGCCATCCACGATGAATCTACCTCTTTGGGTATTTACATACTTAATCAGTTCCGGCTCAATCTTATTGATTTTGTCCAATTCATCTGGCTCAAAGAAAATACTTGGATAGTTTTCTTTTTCCATGTACGGATTGTAGTATTGCTCCAAATCCTTAGCCCGCTGCTGGGCCCGAGGTTCCATATCTACAATTTTTCCGAATTCATCAAATGTAATGACACCAGGCGCACCTGATCCAGGAGCAACCTGTTGACGGAATTCACCTGCAGAGGTTCCTTCAGGAAGTGGCAAATTCACCAGTTTTCCGTTTTCGTCCTTCTTGTATACGATATCTAGCGGACCCCAGTGGATTTGAGCAGCCATGTATGGTTCAAACTGCTGGTCGATCCAACGCATAGTGATTTCGGGATTGCTGTTCGCTTTAGTAATCACAAAAGATCCGCGTCCCGGGCCGCCGCCATTGGCGCGTCCAATCGTTTGATCTCCTTCCGGTCCTTTGAGCGGAGACAATAGAACATAATCCTTGGCGCGTTCGGTTCCGACAACTTCTTCGATTTCCCACCACACATAAGATCCCAGTGTCTCATCCGTTGTTTTTCCTTTGGCCAGATACTGAGCATCATCCTGAGTGAAGGATTCCGGATCGATCAGACCCTGCTTATACCATTTCTCATGGAAATAATTAAGAGCTTCCTTATATTCAGGCTGTACCGCGGTAAAAATTACTTTTCCGTCACGGACGACCCTGTGCTCCAGGTTATCTGGAAGGCCAAAGGCTGCGAAAAGGCCGGCGATATCCGAACACCACTGCATGTGTCTGAAGCTGAGCGGGATTTCATCCTGCTTTCCATTACCGTTCGGATCCTTTGTTTTAAAAGCAAGCAGGGCTTCCGTATATTCATCCAGGGTTTGAGGTACTTTCAGACCCAGCTTATCCAGCCAGCTTTTATTGATGACGTGAAAGAAAGGGTTGGTTCCCAGGTTATTCTCTTCAAAGGATGGCAGCCCATAGATGTGTCCATCCGGTGCTGTGATCGATGATTTGATATCAGGACGGCGGTTGAGAAGCGCTTTCAAATTTGGTGCATACTTTTCAATTAAATCCTCAAGCGGTATAAGGGTTCCATCTTTACCATAGTTAATTAACTCATAATCAGTGAATCCGGCTGTATAAAAGGCATCAGGCAGATCACCACTCGCGAGCAGCAGATTTTTCTTTTCTGCATAATCGGTGTCAGGAATGTTCTCCCAGTTAATTTTTACGTTAGTTTCCTTTTCCAAACGTTTGAAAATCTCCAACTCAGAGAACTCAGGTGCCAATGATGCTTTCGGAGATACCATTCTTAAAGTCACTGCTTTTTTAACAATCGGAAGGCCGGTTTGATTGAAATTCGCTTCTTGATTCTGATTACCGGCCTGATCATTTGCTTCGTTACCATTTCCAGAACATCCGCTAAGCGCAAATGCTCCAGCCAGCATTGCAATTCCAGCACCTTTAAATAAAGATTTCATTAGTACATAACCTCCCCTTATTTCGTTCCACAAGTGCAAATCATATATTTCTTTTGCTTATCCTCAGGTCTTCAACTAATCCTGCACACCACCCCCTTTCAAGACCATCCCAGTATCACCCCTTGATGGAGCCGATCATCACGCCTTTCACAAAATACTTTTGAAGGAATGGATACAAAATCAACAGTGGCAGACTCGATACCATAATCACACCGTATTTAATCAGTTCGGTAACGCGCATTTTCGCTGCATAGGATTCCACATCGATCATCATGCCGGAGTTGACCTGATTCTGAACCAGAATGTTGCGCAGCACCAATTGCAGCGGATATTTGCTCTCATCGTTCAGGTAGATCAGAGCATCGAAGAACCCATTCCAGAAGCCGACTACATGATACAGCACCATTACCGCGAGGATCGATTTGGACAAAGGCAAGACAATGCTCCAGAAGAATCTGGTGTTGGAACATCCGTCAATCGACGCCGCTTCCCACATTTCATCCGGTATGGATGACTGAAAGAAGGTTCTTACAATGATGACGTTGAATACACCGCCTGCTCCAGGGATGACCAGTGCCCACATTGTATTCAGCAGATGCAGATCCTTGATCAACAAGTAGGTTGGAATCAGCCCTCCGCTAAAAAACATAGTAATCAGCAAAAACCACATAATTACCGATTTCCCTGCCAGATCTTTACGGGCTAACGGGTAGGCCGCAAATACAGTTACAGCTACTCCAATTAAGGTTCCCAGAGTCGCGTATAGAATGGAATTGGCGTACCCGATCCATATGGATGAATCACTGAAGATACGCTCATACCCATCCAACGTGAAGCCTTTCGGAATCAACCATACCTCGCCGGAGTAGATATAATTGGGATCACTGAAGGATGCAATCAGTACAAAATAGAGCGGAAATAATACGAGCAGCATAATTATGGTCAACAGAACGTAGTTGATAATGTCAAACCAGAAGTCCCCTCTGCTCTTCCTTTTCATAAATTGATTCATAATGAACTCCTCCCTACCACAGACTGGTTTCTGTCATCTTTTTGGCGATCCGGTTAACGGTAAAAATCAGAATAATATTGATAAGTGAATTGAACAGACCCACTGCCGTAGAAAAACTGTATTGGGCCTTCTGAATCCCCATTTCATAGACATAGGTCGGGATGATATTGGAGGTGGCATAGTTCAAATCGCTTTGCATAAGGAATGCCTTTTCAAAACCGATACTCATAATGTTCCCAAGTGCTAGAATCAGCAGTATGACGATCGTTGGCAAAATGCTTGGGATATCCACATACCACACACGTTTCCATTTGCTCGCTCCATCCATAATCGCAGCTTCATGCAGTTCGGGATTGACTCCCGCAAGAGCAGCCAAATAAATAATGGTAGCAAATCCCGTCTCTTGCCAAATGCCTGACAAAATGTAGAAAGGACGAAACCAGCCTGCGTCTGCCATAAATAGAATAGGATTGCCGCCGAACAAGGTGATGACGTGATTCACGATTCCGCTGTTTGGAGACAAAAAAACATTAAGCATGCCGACGAGTACAACAGTAGAGATAAAATGCGGTGCATAGATCACTGTTTGTACAAATTTCTTGTATGATTTACCCAGCATTTGATTCAGCATTATGGCGATGATGATTGGGGCCGGGAAGCCAAACAATAACGAAAGAATACTGAGTGAGAGTGTGTTCGTGATGATTGTCCAGAAGTTATAGGATTTGAAAAAATCCACAAAGTGCTGAAACCCTACCCACTCACTTCCCCAGATCCCCTGACTTGGTGAAAAGTCCTTAAAAGCAATTTGAACACCGTACATTGGATAATACTTAAATACGAGATAAAGAATAATGATGGGCAGCAAAAACAGATACAGTTCATAGTCCCTTTTGAATCGACTCCATCTATTGCGATTTGGTTTGATCATAGAATGATCCGCTCCGCTGGTTCGTGAATTCACTCTTAAACTCCCTCTCCTGTAAAATAATCAGCCATTTTGAAACGTTTCCAATTTAATTTAGATAAAACACCATTTTCTTATGAAACGTTTCCAATTCCTAAAAGAAAAACAATCAGTTATTCAATATAAGCTGATGTTTTTCCAATCCAAAAGGAATCATGTAGTCTCACCTTGTTTGAACATAACGGGGATGCGATATACTTGTTTATCTAAAGTGATGCCTTCAATCTTGTTAAAGAGTAGTTTGATTGTCATACGTGCCATTTCTTCAACAGGCTGTCTGATCGTTGATAATATAGGATGAAAATAAGGATTATCCTGAATGCCATCGTAACCGATGACCTTCACATCCTCTGGAACACGAATGCCCTGCTTACGCGCTCTCTCAATATAATTGGCAGCCAGCATATCGGTAATTGCGAAAATGCCATCTACATCATTATATACATTCAGAAACTCGTTAAAATAAGCATCGTCGTCTACTATGGGGTCCGACTTCTCGTAGATTACATAATCTACTCCCAGCGTTTCTGCCTCATGAACGAAACCTTCTCTCCGGTTCATGGTTTCACTGAAAACAGAAGTAATGCTCCCCATAAAAGCAGGTTTCTTTGCTCCCGCTTTAACAAGTTCTCTTAACGCCAGACGCCCTCCCTCATAATTATCTGAGGTCACGCAAGTGATTTTCTTGTTAAAGTGTCTATCGATACTTACAATCGGAATGTCGTTGCTTACATTATTCTCGATATCGTTGTAAGTTATGCCCACAATACCAGCCACTTTATTTTGCCGAAGCATATCCAGATAATATAGTTCCTTTTCGGGCTTACCTCCGCTGTTACATAGCATTAGCTTATAGCCTTCCCGGTCCAATTCATCCTCAATGTAATAGGCTAATTCAGAAAAGAACGGATTCCAGATACTTGGAAGCAACAAAGCTACCATCTTGGATCTCTGCATCTTGAAATTCCGGGCGACTTCATTAGGAAAATAATTCAGTTCTTGTATGGCTTCCTCTACTTTTCTGCGTGTCTTTGGTTTTACCGCGCCGGAATTGTTAATGACTCTGGACACGGTTCCCACTGCAACACCCGCTAAGCTCGCTACATCTTTAATGCTAGTCATCTAACACCCCCGACCTCTCTTATGAAAATTATAATATCATCAAAGTGGAAACGTTTCAATAGTTAATTTGGAAACGTTTCAATACTTAAAATTCAAAAGAACTCGGATTCTAATATTTAATGTTATAGAAGACAAAAAAAAGGCCTGTGATCCGCACTTATCCAAGCTGCGGATCTACAAGCCAGAATATTTCTTCTACAAATAACGTTTTTGGAGCAGAATCAATTAGCTCACTGGGCCGACACAGTAATACTGTCCACATTCGGTCCTTCAGTACCGGTAGTGACCAATTTTAGAGTATTCGTTCCTGCAACCATGGGAACTTGAATTGTTTTTTCGCTCCAGGACGACCAGCTTCCGCTTGCAGCAAAGGCGGTATTGCTGATCACTTTGGCACCGTTCACATACACATCCAGGCTTCTTGTTCCCGTTTCCAGTGCATAGCGTAATTTAACATTTTTGGTGCCCGCAACTGCACAATAGACGTTGTTCCACTGAATCGCTGCATCGGTTGAGGCATTAAAGTTAACGTATCCGGTTCCGTTATACCCTGAATTAGTGGTTTCAGCTGCGGCATTAGTCAAGGTTGTGCCCGTTTCAGCTTCATAAGTGGTGCCTGTGCCTGTCCCGCTGCCGCTTCCGCTTCCGAGTGCAGCTACAAATGTCGTAACACTTTGGGCAGGAAGCTGTGCTGTAAAGGCACCGTTCGACACATTAATGGATGCTCCGGAGGCAACCTTTCTGCTGGCATCCGTTATCCATGTGGACACGCTTGATGCGGTCCCATTCTGCAGGACAAAGTTTTGGCTTACAGATGAGGTGCCTTTGTTAATGGCAACAATGACCATCTTGTTGTCACCTTTGTATGCGGAGGTGTAGACGTTAGTGTTGGGATTCTTGGTGGCATCCACTCTTACATATCCAGGACGGATGAACTTCGAGAATTGAGCCATACTGTCTCCGCGTTTACTGATCGTACCATCCTCATTCATTGGACCGTATTGTCTGCGGATGTACCACCACACATAGGCCTGGAAATCCGCCTCTACCATAGCATTGTGCATATGATAAGCAACCTCCAGCGCCTCCGGCCAGCGGTTCGCGGAGTTGTTGTCACTGTTGGGGTAGTATACTTCCGTCATCCAGAGCTCTTTTCCAGCTCCTTTTTGCTGGAAAAGCGGATAAGGAAAATTGCTGAACGAAGTGCCATAAGTGTGCGTACCCAGAATATCCATATTGGCAAGTGCCTGTGAATCATTCAAAATCGGGTCTGACATATTCTTCAGGTAAGAGAAGGATTCGGGAGCAATGACCCGACAATTAATGGAGCCGGCATTTTCTTTCATGAATTTAAGCATTTCAGCTGGAGTCCACCATGTCCAGGTATGTGCATAATCAGGCTCATTCTGAACGGATATCGCGTACAAGTCCACTCCATTATTCTTCATATAGGTAACGAAATCATTCAGATGCTGGGCATACGCAGCGTACTTGTCGTATCTGAGCCGTTTGGCTGATGTGTCCCCATTGTGGTTGAAGGTCTCCGTCATGTCACTTGGAGGATTCCAGGGTGAAGCGAACACGATGGCTCCGTGTGCAACGGCAGCTTTTGCAGTATCTACTTCGCGGTACCAGTTATTTCTATTATCGTCCACATAGATTCGCAGGACAGAGAATCCCAGCTGGTTCGATTCATTGCCAAAAGCGGTCTCTCTTTGCGCTGCAGTCAAATCTCCAGCCCAAGCCGGGAGGTTGATTCCCCCAAACCCTCGAATCACCTGTTTCTCCGCTGACAAATTAACGGTTACATCGCTTGCAGCTGATACTTTAGGAGGTGCGGGTACTAGCATTACCGACAGCACGGTTACACATGCCAATAATGTACAAAGTGATTTTTTTACACCTGAAATCATCTTTTTCATCTCCTCATAGAGTATTTTTCCGCTAAAATCCTGGTCTAGCCACCTCCTGTCTGACCGAAAGCGAGTGCTCTAACGCGACTAAGCTTGTCTTTATTTTTGCAGTACTTGCAAGCGCTTCCTTTTCCTGTATTATAATAAGTATCCGTCTAATAATCCTTGCAGATAGACACTACTATATTGCGCGGATACCTATAATCCCGGAACGATACGAAGAAAAGGATTGGACGCTATGGACAAGGATACCAACTATATTTTTTCACCTATTAAAGAAGAGCTGATCTGCTTTCATAGAACAACCGATACGGAACTAATCAACCCGGCCTTGCCCTATCACCGCCACGATGCTTATGAGATTTATTTGTTCTTGAGAGGCAATACTTATATGTATCTTGAACAATCCTGTTATAAACTGGTACCTGGCGATTTGATAATCATCAGTCCCGGCGAAATGCACCGGTGTGTCTGTCTTGATACACAGAAGTATGAAAGGATAGGATTGAATATTAAGAGAGCAGCCCTGGATAAGCTTTCGAGTCGCCGCTCTAATCTTTCTTCCTGCTTCGAATCCCATCCTTTTGGACAGAACAATCTGATCCGTCTTACGCCGGATCAGATTAAGTATTACAGCGGGCTCGCGATACAATTGATCTCCTGTCTCGACTCGGAGGAATACGGACAGGATCTTCTGGCGGAAGCCTATGTAACCCAGCTGCTCGTGTTCATCAACACCCTTTACCAGTCTTCCACGCATAGTTCGAACAATATCATGCCTGAACTGGTCGGCAATACCATGACCTATATCAAGAATCATCTGGTCGAAGCCATAACTTCCGAGCAGCTGGAGCAGGAGTTTCATTACAGCGGCAAATATATTAGCCAGCAGTTCAGGGAGCATACCGGACTTACGATCCGCTCCTATATTATCGACCAGCGTGTTTCCCTGGCTAAGGATCTCCTGTCCGCCGGCAAATCTGTCGCCGAAGCCTGTGAGCTTTCCGGGTTCAGTGACTATGCCAATTTTATACGAAGCTTCAAAAAAGTAGCCGGAATATCCCCTGGAAAATATAAAACCAATAGACATCTTGACATGAATCGCATCAAAGCTGGATGGGGCTGAACCAAGCCACCTTTTCATCGCGCTCGGTTCTGTCCCACCCTCATTATGCGTATGATTCACATTCCCCGGCGGCTACCCGATGTTCGCTTCCCAGTAGTCGCCAACCAGACCTTCTATAATGCTACTGCTTGCCCAGGGCATGAGACAGAACCATGTGCTTGCAGGGGAGCCATCGCTGTAGGTCTCCGTTACCAGCCCCTCAGAATGACAAAATCTCTCGGACATCCAGCCTGTTAGGCCATAGTCGAACTCCTTATCAAAGCGGTTGTAGGTCTGACATCCCCAGCCGACGGTATCCAGCATCCGCTGCCGAACGTAGGAATCTTCACGCTGCTGTATGAAGTAGTACAGCTCATCCACACTATTGCTGGACATTGGATGAATATGCGGATTGGCGACAGAGGTGACGCTTCCCCCGCAGCTAGACCAGCCTATGGTACTTAGCGGCGGTACCTTAATCGGCGAATTGTAAGCAAATTTAAAGGTGAACTCATAGTCAATCGCATCCCTCATATGATCCAGATACCGTTCATCGCCAGTAAGGGTGTGCAGATATCTGACAGCCTTGATGTATGCCAGAATCCCTTCGGAGTCTACCGCCTTATCCGCATCTAGCGGAGCACCGTAACACTCCATCCGTCTCACATAGGTTTCATAGTAATGCTTCTCGCTGCGCTTCAGGCTCTCGAGATACGTTCTATCCCCGGAGAGCCAGCTGTAGTATGCCATTGCGGCCATGCACCAGGTTCCGCTGAAGGAATCATATTCAAGCCCGGCACCGGTTCGCTCAGATAGAATGGCCGGGTATTCCCCATCCGAGTTTTTGCTTTTCTCCAATACGAGCAGAACTTTTTTTACGAAGACCATCCAGTCCTCATGACAGTAATTCTTGATCCTTTTTTCAAATTCGTAAGCCTTCATAATATAGAACATTGCCTGTGCGCATAGATAAGCAGAATGTCCCGGAGTGCGCATCCCGTCGAACCACCAGCCTGTTATACTCCATTTACCGTCCTGATATGCCTCATACGGGAGTCCGGAAGCAGGATTCAAAGAATTCACAATGATGTTCTCGATGCAGGAAAGTGCCTGCTCGCGCATGGGCTCATCCTCAAGACGCAGTGCGGCTATCAGAACCGGAGTGGCTACAGCCAAACCGTCTGTCCAACTGATCGAAAGAATTTTATTATACCGGAACCCCCCTGTCTCCTTATCCTCATAGACAAACGTGGAATAACTCCGTTCTTCGGGCAGCCACGCATATTGATAGATAGCCTTCGACAGGTCAGCAGCAGCCGTCCGGATATCACTCCCCTGTCTTGGATGCTGATGATAACGGTAATAGATGTCTTCCAGTGCAGTATTGATGTCCAGCGCAGAGTCAGCTTCGTACTCATACAAATCCAATGTGAACTCCACCGACTCGGCAGCCGCCAGTTCAAAGCAATTCTCGTCAAGGGGAGCCCGCTTTTTAACCAGACGGGATTTGATGAATAGAAGCGGAGCATTCTCGTAACCTAGCGTATACCCGACCGTTCCGTTAGCAAGCGAGCAGGTATAGCCGCCATACTGGTAGAACTCACCCTGCAGATCCGGTCTCCACTGGATTTTGACTCCATCCTTGCTTATGAAATACGGACTGGCACAGAGGCCGTAAATAGTGCCATTGTCATATACCAGAGCTGCGGGATGAGACAGGCGGTCACTGCGCACCATCCACCAAGGGGAAGAAGGGCGTGAAGGATTGCCTTCTCTCAGTCTGGGGAACTCGTTCGGAACATTCTGGGGAGCCTCTCCGCGGTTTCGGCCATACATAAATGCCGGCAGGAAAAAGCGGGGGTTACCTTTGACAAAAGGCAGCTCCACATGAATAACTCCCGACCAGGTTGAGCGGCTTAGATTACTTATTCGCACCACTGCCTGAAATGGCTGCTCCGCGCTGCCGGTTCCTCCTGTGATCTCTACAGAAGAACTTAGTCCATGCCTGTCTAATCCGGTATATTCAATATCTTCTTGATATTTGCTTCTTGCAGTTACAATCAGCTCCATGACAATACCCTCCAGTCTGCTCTATAACAAAACACTTGCAATGTTCATTCCTGCATGCTAGGATAATGACATTTTAGAGTAGTTCCAGAGAATAATCATTGCAAATTCCGTTATTTTTATTGCGCGAACAGATCAGGAGGTTACTCAGATGAACGACTCTTATGAGCTTCGCTATGATCCCATCCAGAAGGATTTCCTCTACCTGCACAGGACTACTACTTATAATATGGGAACCTTTTATCACCGGCACGAAGCTTATGAGCTGTACTTATTTCTTCGCGGGAATGTCAATTTTTATATTGAAAACAGCTGTTACCGTCTGGCGCCTGGTGATTTGCTTGTGATTAACCCGGAAGAAATGCACCGTTCCTTCAGCCTGGATGAAATGGAATATGAACGGATTACAATTAACCTCCAGAAATCTTATTTGCATCAGCTCTCTACTCCGGCAACCCATTTATCGGGGTGCTTTGACTACCGCCCGAAGGGGAAAGGCAATATCGTGCATTTAGAGGAAGCGCAGCTGAAGCAATATCTACAATTCACAGGTGAGCTGGAGGAGGCACTTGCTTCTGATGCGTATGGAACAGATATTAAGGCCAACTGCTGTATCGCTCAATTATTAGTCCTAACCAATGCTATTTTTCAAAATACAAGCTTTCTTCCTACCGATATTATGCCGGAACTAGTTCGTAAAACTATGGACTATATCGAGGCACATCTTGCGCAGAAGTTCACGCTTGAACAGCTTGCCGGCATTTTCCATTTGAATAGTACTTATATTAGCCGCCAGTTCAAGAAACACACTGGATTAACGCTCCGCTCGTATATCGTAGACCGCCGAATCGCACTCGCCCAATCCTATCTCTGCGAGGGACTCACTATCACTGAAGCCTGCTATCAATCCGGATTCAGCGACTATGCGAACTTTATCCGCAGTTTCACCAAAATCGTGGGAATCTCACCCGGCAGGTTCGCCAAAAAAAACGCAAGCCTTCCAGAGTAGAAGGCTTGCGTTTTTTTACAGATTGGGATTGAGGTTAATCTCCTATTCATTAGCCCAGCATCGTTGCTCTGCTCTTACAGTTACTCCGCTTTGAATCGCCTGCTCGATCATCATTCCCAGATAGGTATCTTGAGAGGCATCTTCAAGACTATAAAAACCGGGTCCCCCGGCTGCATAATCGGCCATTTTGCACAGGCACGAAGCAATGGCAATCTCATCGTCAAATAGCCTGGCCGGAATGAATGGATTCTCATACAGCCAATGTTCTCCGCATATAATTCCTTGCAGATAATAACCCTCCGCATTCTCCTCTTCACCTTTGTTGATACGCTTCAGCTCAAGCTGAAGCGGTACGGTATTTTCCTGCTGAATCAAGACACGGTTATCGAATATCTCTCCCCGCTCTCCGCGCACGGAGAGATGATTCGAACGAATCCATGAGCGGTGTTGGTCCTTAGTGAAGTCATAAATCCCGAGCCGGTCTCCGAAATCCAGCCAGGCCATGTCCCTTTGCAGCGGAATTAGCTTATCTTCCTTCGGCGGACCACTGCGTGTAGGACCATTAACCCAATGGGATTCAAAACGCATCGCCCGTATGCTGGCTTCCTCAAAACGGATTCCCAGCATTTTGCGGATCAATCCTGCCCCATGGTACAAATGGGAGACGGAGACTGTCGTTTCGGTTATTCTCCCGAGTCTGCCCGAGCGGATCAGTGACAGACGCGCCTCCTGGACTGGGTGATACGGGTACTGCTCAGCGACTTGAATTCTGGCACCATGTACGGTAAGTTCCCGGTGAAGCTGCTCAAGCCCCTTCAGATCTGAAGCCGGCGGTGTCTCAGCCAGTACGGGAATTCCCCGCTCCGCCAAGCGGTACATATAATCCAGTCCGGCCGCACCATTGACCGAGACGACTACAAAATCCGGAGCTTCGTCTTTCAGCATCGTATCAAGCGAGCGGTAAGAACGTACTCCCCACTCCCTTTCTACAGCTCTTCCCTGGGCTTCGTCTCTGACCACAACTCCGCTAATCTGAAAACGGTGCGGTAGAGCACGGGCGATCCGGAGAAAATACTGTGCTCGAAACCCCGCTCCCCCGATAATACTAAATCTCACTGTCATGCCTGTTCCCCCCTTATCAACCGGTCCCATAGATTCGCAGTGTCTAGTTCTTAATAAGTTCTGTAGGGTTCATGCCGGTTATCTTCTTGAACAGGGTACTAAAGTAGGGGATATTCTTATATCCAACCCGTTCCGCCACTTCATAGACCAGCATTTTCCGCTCTATAAGCAGCTCCCTTGCCTTCTCGATCCGAACCCGGGTCAGGTAATTATTGAAGGTCTCACCGGTAATATTTTTGAAAATAATAGACAAATGGTTCCGCGAAATGAATACCTTATCCGAAAGCTCGGCAAGTGTCAGTTCCTCCGCATAGTGCTCATGGATGTAACTGGTCATAAAGTCGACAACCTGTCTATGCTTGCTGCTCCCTTTCCATTGTCTGCTGCTGCAGATCCTGCTGATTTTGTCCATAAGCCAGCTTGCCAGCTGATCTGGTACAATTAGGCTGCTGATTTCCTTGGCAATCTGATCATTGGTGAATAGGTCATCCAGTACAAATCCGGATTCATATAACGAGTAGGTTATAATTCCCCACAGCTCGCTTCCAAGCATTTGTACGTATCCTTGTGACATACCCTCTTGATTTTTCATATCTGTTATATATTCAAGCACAAGCTGATGGGCTTCAGCTTCCTGCGATGCCTTCATCGCTGTCGCCAGTTTATACGAGAACTTTACCGGAAAAAGGGCGACGTCTCCCGGTTCGCTGCTGCTGTTCTCCCGGTACATATATACTTCATGTGCTGAAGCCACGCGCAATGCCCTTTGGTCCATGGCCTGAAACGCTTCCTCCGTCGAGTCGGAGAGCTTCGTCCAGGTATCCTTCACTCCCCCGACTCCTATCCGTGTCACCAGCTTAAGATAACCGCCGATACTGTCATTCAGTCTGATTCCCAGTTCCACCAGTTTGCCCTCTAACGGTTCGAGCTGCTCTGGACAAGGATGAATAATCAATAAAGAACGGGTACTGTGCAGTTCTGTGTATTCCATCTCCGGGAACAGCTTCCGTGCTACTTCACAGGCGATATTGCTTACTGCAAACCGGAACAGGTTCCAGTCCGAGACGGATAAACATCTGGCCCGTTCATCACGGATCAGCTCAATACCAACCGTAACATGCTTGCGTTCCTGCCAGTAAAGGTATGACGGCGGAAGACGTGTGCTGTCTTTGTATGCATGGTCCAGGGTACCGACAGCTGCCGAACGAACCCATTCCTTTTCAACAAAAGGCTCATACAGCGTCATCTTTGACTCAAGCTCCCACTGCCTGACCCGCTTCTCCTCCTCTTCTTCAAGCTCCTGAATGACTTTGGTCAAAATCGACTTTAGCGTTGGCAGACTGATTGGCTTAGAGACGTAGTCACTCACGTGAAACCGAAGCGCCTGTCTTGCATGCTCAAAATCTGAATAACCGCTTAAGATAATGATTTTCCCTTGAAAGCCTTCCTGCCTCAGCTGTTCCATCATATCCAGACCGCTCATTACAGGCATATAAAGATCAGTGATCACAATATCCGGACGGGCATTGCGGATCATATCCAGTCCGTCCTCCCCGTTCAAAGCCTCTCCCACCCATTCAGCGCCCAGATCATCCCATGGAATCGCCCGTTTCATCCCCTTCAGGACTTGGCGTTCATCATCAATGATTGCAATTTTCCACATTACCCCTGCCTCCTTAAACACACTGATTTATATCTGAATGTTAAGAATCAGTCTTTCTTGCTAGGAGGTTCTGTCAGTAGCGGCAGCATCATTTCCACCTTTGTTCCACCCTCTTCACGCTCACTAAGCGTTATACCATAACTCTCCCCGAAATACCCGGCGACTCTCTCTCTCACATTGCGTATACCGTAGCCGCCTGTATGCCGTTTGTGGGGATTGTGATCGGGCTGTTTCAGGCCGGCTCCGTTATCCTCAATAATAATGTGCAGAGCATCCCCTACCCGCCCCATCTCGATCGATACATATCCGCTGCGTTGCTTGTTGAATCCATGCACGATGGAATTCTCCACGAACGGCTGCAGTGTAAGCTTTGGAATGTACAATTCCTGCAGCTCAGACGCTACCTTAATCCGGTATTCCAGTCCATCCCCCCAGCGCAGCTGCTGAATTTCGAGGTAACACTCGATATGGAGCAGTTCGTCTGCTATCTTGATGAAGCTGTTTCCGTTGGACAAACCAATCCGGAACATTCGGCCCATCAGCTCCAGAATGCGGCTAAGCTCGTTCTGTCCGGCCTCAATGGCCATCCAGTTGAGTTGATCCAACATATTATAAAGAAAATGTGGATTAATATTAGCCTGAAGCGCCTCAATTTCAGCTTTCCGCTGCTGTTCATAGCGGCGTTCAAGCGAGAGATACAGCTCTTCAATCCGTTCGTTCTGCTTGCGGTAGCCGGAGAATAAATAACCGAATTCATTCTCATAATCCACTGGAAGTTCGACATTATTACCTCCAACGGAATACACTCGCATCGCTGTTACCAGATTCTTGATCGGCTTTGTAAACTGCTTGCTTAAAAAATGGGTCAGGAGCAATACCAGCAGCACCGCAGCAATACCGATCAGACCAATCCACTCCGCCAGCTTCAGACTACTTGCCGTGATCTGTTTCCAGGAGGTGAATTCAATTAGGGTCCAGATGGAATTATCCATCCTGGAATAGACTAGCAGTGTGTCGCGGGATCCGCCTTTGGCAGGGATATGAACATAGCCCGAATTATTGCTCTTTAGATCAATCCACTGGGACCAGTTATTCTGGTCCAGCGTATCACCTATTTTCATAATTTGTTGTCCTTCGCTGTCCGCCATGATCCGGTTAGATCGGTCAGAATTGCCGGTTAGCAGTTTTCGGATCTCGTTGGCTTTGATGTGGACGACAAGGACACCTAAATAGTCATTCTCAGTTATTATTTTCCTGTAAAAGCTGAGCACCGGAACCTTACCTTGTGTGCTGGGAAAATCATACTCTTTGGACCAGCAAAAATCACTCTTCGCCAGACATCCGGCCCCTACCTGCTTGTTAAGATCCGGCAGGCTCCGGAACTGGATGTAGCTTTGCCGTTCACTTTGGATAGGGTTATCCATATAAAGGTCAATCCCTTGAATCAGCGGAATCGCATAGGTCAAATTCGCGAGCGCGCTTTCAACACCTGCACGGCTGCGGTATCTCTCAAATTCATCCTGCCTGTTCAGGAGAAAATCAATCAGCTCGCTGTCGCGGGAGCTCGACAGTGAAATCTGCTCAATCATATCTAGCCGGGTCGTAATTTCATTATTCAGCTCATCCAATAGCTGCTGCTGGTAATGGGAGGTGGTCTGTACGAGCGCCTTGGAGGAGTTGCTGTAGCTCGTCCATGCGGTAATCACGATAACGGCAATAAGGACTATGGCAAAGCTATGAAAAAACAGACGGTCGATTCTGTATTTTTTAAAAGGATTGATCAAACGCTCTACCTTCCTTCAGGCTTCCGTTCAGACACAGCAAACGGTAAAGCTGCGAAGGGCATTCGGGCGCTTTACCGTTGACGGACGGATGTTTTTTTTACATCTTATCCTTTTATTCCCGTTGTCGCAATCCCTTCTACGAAATACTTCTGAAGGAACATGAAGACGATGGTTGCCGGAAGAATAGACACCAGTGACATGGCAAGGAGCTGTCCCCACTCCTGAGCGGACTGAGAATCATTGATCATGCGTAGCGCTAAGCCGACCGTATACTTGTCTACCGTGTTAATGTACAGGAGATGTCCAAGGAAATCATCCCAATTCCACAAGAAGCAGAATATCGTCACGGTAACGATTGCGGGGAAGGCAAGCGGCATAACGACTCTCCAAAAGATACCAAACCAGGAGCATCCGTCAATTTTGGCCGATTCGTCAAGTTCTCTTGGAACTCCGCGGATAAACTGAATCAGCAGGAAGACGAAGAAGCTGCCGCCTGCCCCACCGGCAAGCAGATGGGGGATAATGAACGGGAGATACGTATTCACCCAGCCCAGTTGATGAAAAAGCGCATATTGGGGAATGACCAGCACTTGTCCAGGCATCATTAAGGTCAGCATCAGGATGGAGAACCAGAAGTTCTTGAGCGGAAAATCCAATCTCGCGAAGCCAAAAGCAACGAGTGTGCAGGACAGCAGCGTTGCGATGATTACAGCGAATTCAAGTCCGAAGGTATTGAGATAGAAATCCGTAAAGGTATGGCCGGGAACCGAATTCCAGCCTTTGGTGAAGTTGCTCCATTGCGGAGAAGCCGGAAAGATAGACGGTGAGCCAAGCTCAGTGCTGTGTTTCAACGAGGCGCCGACCCACCAGATGACCGGGTATACCATAATGAAGCTGAAGAGAATCATGAACAGATGACGGAACGCCGGTTTCCATTTTAGGGTTGTCATTATCGTTTTTTCCCTCCGGTGTCTGTTTCATAGAATACCCAATACTTTGAGGTGTAAGAGATCAGAACGGTTGCTGCAATAATGGCGACCAGCATAATCCAGGCCAGTGCCGAAGCATAACCCAGCTCATAGCGGCTGAATGCGCGTTCGTACAAGTACATCGCATACACATAGGTGGAGTTCATCGGACCTCCGTTCGTAATTACAAACGCGGATGTGAACATTTGAAAAGCACCGATGACTGCCATAATCAGGTTGAAATAGAGAATCGGTGAAAGCATCGGCAGTGTGATTTTGAAGAACTGGGTTACCTTGTTAGCCCCGTCTACAGAAGACGCCTCGTACAGATCATTTGGAATCTGCTTCAGGCCTGCCAGAAAAATAACCATAGTGGATCCAAATTGCCAGACCGTCAGCAGAATCAGCGTACCAAGCGCCGTGTCGGGGCTTGTAATCCAGCCCTTCCCTTCAAAGCCAAAGACGCCAATCAGTTTGTTAAAGACTCCGTCAACACCAAAAATGTTGCGCCAGAGCAGCGAGACCCCAATACTCCCTCCGATAAGTGAAGGAAAATAAATCGCCGTGCGGTAGAAGCTTATTCCTTTTACCGCCTTACTCAGGATCATAGCGACCATGAGAGCCGCTATAAGCTTTAGAGGCACGGAGGCTAGCACATAAGTGAAGGTTACCTTGGCGGATTGAATAAATTTTTGGTCCGCTGTAAAGATGCGCTCATAATTACGGGTCCCGATCCACTTCATCGGCTGCATTAAAGTGTAGTCGGTAAACGAATAGTACAGGGATAAGAATAACGGATACGCCGTAAGCGCCAGAAACCCGATCAGCCAGGGCGAAATAAACATATAGCCTGCAAGCGGAGCGTTCCATCTGCTTCGAAAATAGGAATGTTTCCTCGTCGTTACAGCAGGTTGGGCTACAGTGGCTGTGGAACGGTTCATCTGTGGTCACCTCTTGTGGTCAATTTTTATACTTTAAGTATATAATTCGTTCATTGCCTGCTAAAGGAGGGGAATGCTCGAATTCTTTCAAAATATAACGATAAAAAAAGAAGCGGTACCCTTCACCGCTTCCTGCTTCCGTTGATTAATAAATGGTTCTCCCCCATTGATCAGCAATCCCGCTTTTCCGGAGAAAGTACGTATTGATTCTATCCCTCCACTCTTTGGCATGATCAGCCTGCTCCGCCAGGCGGTCTGCTACCTGCCTATACGCCTGTTCATCCACATGCTCCTTCATCAGTTTCCATGCAGCCGCAAGCCCGTCTGCCCGTTCAGCACCTTCAAAATGTGTATCATAAATATGCTGAATCACCGTTTTGCCAGAATGTAGCACATGAGTGTAGGGGACATGGTGAAAGAACAGCAGCAGTTCATCAGGACATCGCTCAAGCGATTCATACAGTTCCATGTTGATAGAGGCATATTGAGAGGTATAGCCGGTTCCGGTTGCAGAGGTGCGGTCAACCCCAATACCATAGCAGTCTGCGAAGTGATAAGTGCCCCACATCGAATATTCATATCCATCCACATTCGGGCCGTAGTGATGGTCAGGATTGACCATAAACCCGACACCCAGCGGGGCTGTATATGATTCATAGATTTCCCAGGAGTTCATAAGGATGTCTAGTAGGGTCTGAACCAGCAGCTCATTGGTGCCAAAGGTGAGCGTAATCCATTCTATAGCAATTTTTTCGGCAGACATCTCCGGATTCCAGGCCAGACGGCCATAACCGAACAGATTAGCCTGTGCCAGCAAATGGCCCGTCCAATTGATGTCATTTCCGATATTGGAGACGGCGGCAAAACCGCTGTAGGCATTGCCGTGAACCTTTCCGCCCACAATGCGTTTGATCGTAGTCCCTTCCCCTTGAAGATGTGTATCAAAGTTCAAAATCTCTTTCCACTGGGGCACCAGATAGCACACATGCCGCTGCTGACCGGTATATTCCTGAGCGATCTGGAACTCGATCACTTGATTCGTATGCGGCATGGCTCCCAGCAGAGGAGATACAGGCTCTCTAACCTGAAAGTCAATCGGCCCATTCTTCACCTGAAGAATGACATTGTCCATGAAACGTCCATCCAGCGGCTGAAAATGATCATAGGCTGCCCTTGCCCGGTCCGTTGTACGGTCCCGCCAGTCCTGCTTGCAGTTATATACGAAGCAGCGCCAGATGACGATACCGCCATGCGGCTTCAACGCTTCAGCCAGCATATTGGCGCCATCGGCATGATCTCTTCCATAGGTGAATGGCCCCGGCCGGTTCTCCGAATCGGCCTTAACCAGAAAACCTCCGAAGTCAGGAATGGCTGCATATACTTCGGACGCCGTAGCATTCCACCATTCACGCACACTAGAGTCCAGCGGATCTGCCGATGACAGACCGCCGATCTCAAGGGTGCTGGCATAATTGATACTCAGGAACAGCTTGATGGCATACGCGCGGAAGATAGCGGCCAGCTCCGCCACATCTGGCAGGAATTCCGTTAACAGACGGCTCTCCACCTGATGAACATTTACATTGTTAATCGCGATGGCGTTGATTCCGCTGGAGGCCAGCAGGCGGGCATAATCCTGGATACGCTGACGATTACTGGTTACCCGGTTATCTTCATAAAATATGGATTTGCCGGCATATCCCCGCTCCACACTACCATCCATATTGTCCCACTGATTGATCATGCGCAGCTGATTGATAGGGTTCTCCACGATATTTAAATGCTGGACAGAGCCCCCCATCCCCATGATCCGAAGGAGGTGAAATACACCGTATAATATACCTGCGGAGGTGACTGCTCCGATAGCTATATTACCGGTAAGGCTATCCGTGTGTATCGCGTAGCCCTCCGCTTGGATAGTCCCCCTCACTTCTCCACTGAATACTCTATCTATCTCCGATCCATTCCCGAAGGTTCCTAGCATCACACAAGGAGTTGTCCCTATTTCCCTTGAGATGGAGACATTCCTCCCTGTGATTGCCTCTAAGCCTTGAGTCAGCTCGTTCACTGCGGATCGGATAATAACATCATCCTGCTCCACAGCCACAATATGATCATATACCGCATATTGATCTGCTTTTGCCCCCGTAGTGACTCGGCGGTACTGCAGCCAGGCCAGATATCCGCCCTCCGGGTGATGCCACACAGAATTACTCATTGATATCATCCTTCCATGACCAATATAAATTAAGACCCGGAACAAGGTTGTTCCGGGCTTTGATTCCTGATTTATTTTTCGTAAGATTGCGCTGCTTCTTTCAACTGATCAAAGGCTTTCTCCGGTGTGACCTTTCCAAAGCTAAGCTGATCCCGGACAAGAACCCAGTCTTTGTCAACAAAGTTCGTCCAGCCCCCTGCTCCGGCCGACCAGGTCTGACCATCCTTTTCAGTAGCGCGGAGGAGTCCTAATCCAACCTTATCCAGATCACTCATACTTGCTTCGAGAGCAGCGGAAATTTCCTTATTGGCCGGCAGACCGCGGAAGGTTTTCAGAGTATTTCCCGCTTCCTGATCATTCACAAACCAATTGATGAATTTTTTAGCCTCTTCTGCATGCTTGGAGGTTTTGGAGACGGACAGGTACATGGACGGTTTGAGCCATCCGCCCGCTTGTTCTGCACGCGGCATAGTGACAAGGGCATAAGCACCTGGTTTTATACTGTCCCAAGTCCCCAAGTTATTAGAGAAGCTGTACCGGAATAACACTTTGCCCGCTGCCATCAAGTCCATTTGCGGATCATTTTCCTTATCGGATGCATTTACGTCTGCTGGAGGAACCAGTCCATCCTTGCGTAGCTCTTCAAATTTCTTGGTCCATTCTAAGAAGGTAGCCTGATCCACATTGAAGTGGCCATCATCAGTGATAACTTGACCTTTACCTCTGGCATATTGGTAGGCTGAATACATAAAATAGTTGCCTGCATAGTCCAGGGTAAAATATTGTCCTCCAGGGAGCTTGGATTTGGATTCCTTGGCCAAGGCGAAGAAGTCATCCCATGTCCATCCATTAGCCGGATTCGCAATCCCGAGCTTATCCATAGCGGCTTTGTCATACACCATACCAAAGGCTACCGAACCCAGAGGAACAGCATATTGCTTGCCGTCAAGCTGGCCACCGGCCAGCAATTTCTCATCGAATTTACTTACATCAACCTCAGGTGCCAGCTCAGCTAATTGATTACGGGACATCCAGTCCGGCATCCAGCCCGGATCCAGCTGAATGATATCTGGTGCATTGTTAGCTGCAGCCTGAGTCGATAATTTGTCCAAGTAGCCATCCATACCGGAATACTCCGGCTCAAAGGTAACATTAGGATTATTCTTCGTGTACAAATCCAGTGCAGCCAGGGTTGCCTCGTGACGCGGCTGTGATCCCCACCACATAATCCGCAGCTTGACCGGTTCATTGCTTGGTGCAGCCGTTGCGGCAGAATTAGTGCCAGCAGGCTCTGCAGTCTTTTCCGCATTATTATTGGTCCCGCCACCACCGCATGCTGCCATCGTCCCAAGCACGGCTGTCATGGCCAATACTGAAAGAGAACGCTTCCATTTCAACATCTTTAACCCTCCAATTGAATCTGTATTATCTTGCTATACCGTTATACTAACAATTATAAATAGAAGTTCATATGAGAGCGATGCACGATTTGTTATAAAATCTCACGAAAAAAAGATCCAGTCGCATCCGCCGACAATGCTCTTCCCGCTCTCGTCCGAAATGCCGGTAATCCTCTCATACACGGGATTTCAGACCTTCGCTAGACTGTTATTAAACAAGAAGATTACCTCACGAAATTTGTACAGGCATCATTTCGAGCATACCGGAGACCCTGTATCTACAGAAAAAGGGGCAGTATTAGCAAAATAGTAGCAAACCGATTAAAAACAAATAAGGGTTCCAGCTCGTATGAGCTGGAACCCTTATTCTACTACTGCCGAGGACGGGGGTCGAACCCGTACGGTACTCACGTACCGCAGGATTTTAAGTCCTGTGCGTCTGCCTGTTCCGCCACCCCGGCATGATAACAGCGTTGTTAACGCGTTTTCTTACGTTTTCCCTACGCGTTTTATTCGTCCCTACGCATGGGATACGAACCGACAAACGGAATGCTACACGTTAGCAAGCGCGCTTTATTCGTTTACCGAACGAATCTGATCATACCACGCGGCCAGCCGCCATGTCAATGCGCAAATAAATACGCTTGTATGAACGTGTTTCCTGCGCTATAATACGAACATATATTCGTATTAGAACGGAGGCCTCTCAATGAACGCAGTACCCGCAGAAATCACAGAAGATGACCGCAGCCTAATAAAACCCTACGTAATCCTGCCGCTGGTGCAAGCGGCATTTGAACGGGATTCACGCGTATTCCTCACGCTACGGACACCGGACCCCTACGTTGACTGGCTTAACGCGGCCCGAGAACGGTTATCGAACGAAGCGAAGGCGGTTAGGGCGCAGGCCCATCGTCGCGGCGTAAAAATAACGGAACAGCAACGCGTAAATGGTACGCTGTTAGTTCGCTATCAGTGCCGGGGCTACTTCGGAGATATGGCGCTTGAGGACGCAGAAATTGCGGAGGAGGCAGCCGGCTTCATGCGGAGATTATTGGCGTTTGAGAACGCTGAGGTATAACGCAAAATAAGCGCAGCCCTCACGGATGTTACTCCGTAAAGACTGCGCCTCCTCACTACGTTACTTCTCGTCCGCCGGGAACGTTTTGTAAATACCGACGCCGATAATCGCATAGCTTACGATATCAACGGCCGCCTGGTATACGCCGGCTTCCGGGGCCACACCGTACTTAACGAGTAGTTGATACGCGAGCCCTGCGACCGCTGCGATAAATACCGGATTCAATAAACGCTTTTTCATTATATTACGCTCCCCTATTCGTTTTAGTTTTGATGCTTGCGGTCTTACTTTCGTTATCCCACGTGATGGCCGCGCCAAGCTTATCGGATACCTCGCGCAATGGAACGTATACGGCTCCGTCGATAAGTACGCCGTCATTCGCCTTGCATCCGTCAATGATTACGCTCGCTTTATTTACGATCACGTCTACCGCCTCCTGTTTCGGATTAATCAACGTTAAGACTGCGTCTGTCTGCGCCTGTGTCGGACATTTCCCCGCGCGAAAATCTGCGGTAGATAGTCCGAATGTCATCTCGAAATGTGGCGCGTCATATATCGATTTGAAGTCGCCGCCCCACGCAAAGCCGAGCGCCTTCGCCAGCGCGACCACTTCGTTCCAATCCGCTAGGCCGTCGCGATCTCCGTCTAACTTCGTATCCCATGATACCGTGCGCCCGTCATTCGTAAGCAGCGCGAAATCAATCGCTACGCCGAAGTTGTGATTCGAGTGGCCGCCGCGCGCATTCGTGACTACGTTACCAGGCTTCGTGCGCCCCTGCTCATATAGCGCATTTTGCTCCGCGAATGTCCGTAAACCCTGCGTAATCACGATCGGAATGCCGGCCGCGTATGAACGGTCGATGAGCGCCTCTGCCGCCGCTTTGACACACGGAAGAAGCCCGGCGAGCTTCGCAGCGGACTTCGCGCGTACTTGTTCGATTGTTAACGTCAATTATGCCGCATCCTTTCCGTGTACTACCGTTTTAATATCACGCACATCGAGCGCCAGGCTTTCGTACTGACCGGCCAGCGATTCGAAACGCTGCGTTAAACCTTCCGCTAGATTCATTAAACGGTCCTCCCGCGCGAGCGCCTCCGTATGCATCCGGTCGCGCTCGACCTTTGACTCCGCGCTAATCCGTTCCTCGCGCTGTTTGGCCTCGTCGGATATTCGCTGCATCTGCTTCCATAGCGCATAGGCAACAACCGCAGCGGCCAGCGCAAATATTCCGTTCTTGGCGACTTCCGCCCATAATACGTCCATTATGCGGATTCCCCCGTTTCCGGTGTTAATGACGCAAGGGCAACGCCGACCTCTTCGTCTAGTTTGCGTAAGACCGCTTCGTGTTGTTCTGGCGGAATTGATCCGAGGACTGCGCTGATCGTTGCGATGAGCTCAGCGGCGGGATTGGCGGTATCTATCGTACATTCGAGTAGTGCGCGTACTTTCATAGGTTAACGTCTCCTCTACGTAAAAAGAGCCCCGCCGATGATGGCGAGACTCTTCGTTATATTATTCGTTTATTATTCGCCGAGCTGCGACTGTAACTCAGTGATCTGCGCTTCTGCTGCAGTAATTAGCGCTTGCTGCGCGGCAATGTAGTCCTCACTGTCTTTGATCTTCTTTTCGAGAGTTTGAATAACCTGCTTATCGCGATCATCTGTTCCGCCTTTAGCTTTCTGCGCTTCAAGCCGCTCCAAGTCAGGTTTAAGCTCGTTTATCTCTCTGCTCTCGATATTGTATTTATACCAACTTATTTTTTCATTTAGTGTTGAGATTTGCGCATTGACTTGGTCTTTGCTTATCGTTGTCGGTTCTTCCGATACGATTTGCGAACTTTCCAGCACAATCACATCCCCCTTATACGAGACGGAGTATCCAGTGCCCTCCGCAATATCACGGACTGGAGCATAGGTTACTCCCTCTATGATAATTGCTTTCTTAGCGGACTTAACTCCGTCCTTTTCGATAACGACTTCCTTCGCAACTTTCTTCCCGACGAGTGAAGACGTAGCCGCAAACGCTGATGTCCCTGTAATAAGTACACACGCCGCTAATAGCGCAATAATAGACTTTTTCATATGAGCCCTCCGTTATTGTAGATATATCGCGATTATACCAATAATAGGAAGGATACGTATATGCTAGTTTTGTACGTGTGTATGAGCAGGAACTCCTGACCAGGTATACGCGACTCCGTTAGCATCCTTTAGTACGGTTCCGATTGGAATTCCGCAGTTATACGGACCTGCGGCACCGGTTGAGACATTGCGGTTAGCCTTCGCTGAGATACTACTCTGAATATCACTGATTGTCGGGGAAAGTCCAGTAATCGCACTCATAGCTATACCCTCGACGGTCGCGTTCTGAAAGCGGATGTTACCGTTAAACGCAATTACTGGAGCGTAAAGGTTCATGTAATTATTCGAGTCAATATAGAATCCCTCATCGAGTCCGTATATTCCGCCCTTATACGTACCTGCCCCGTCAAAGTACTCCGTTCCTGCAATTCCGTACCTACCGGTCTGCGATATCGACACGCGAATACGTCCGGCTGCGTCTACCGCTCGGAAGCTATTCGTATCCATTTCGATGCGCTGACCGCCTGCCGCTGTGCGGAGAAGCGCGCCGGTTATCGTTCCGCCCGTTATTTCACCTAGCGCGGTAATGTTCCCGGAGAAATATCCGTTCTGCCACGTAGACGCGTTTAGATTCGACGTGCTAATCTGCGCACTATTTGCGGTCAGCTTATTGAGGACGGTATTTCCCGCCATATCCACGCGGAACGGAGCGCTGTTAAAATCCGCATGGCCGACGCTGATTCCGTTCGTAGTAATCTTCGTGATGTTATTTCCGCTGCCTATCGTTAAGCCGACGCCGATTATCTGCTGTCCTACGATGAGCTCCGCAGCAATCCCGGCGGCTGTAATCGCGGTCCTTGCGGTAGCGCCTCCGTCAGTCGAAACGATAATTCCGTCGGATGTCATCAATACGAGGTTATTCGCGTTAGCCGTCGACTGCAGCACGATTCCTCGCGTATCGTACTTGACCTGCGTTTTCGAATCGTTAATCTCTTTTACCGCAGCCGCTGCGAATGCCTCGAACGCTTCCGCACGGATACGTCCGCCACTGAATACGTTCTCGATCGCACGCCGCCCCGCCTCCAAGTCCGCTATGATCTGCGTATAGTCGCGCCGTATAACGTTGGCAACGGTTAGCTGCGTGTGCTTATCGGGCGCATACGGATACTCCGTCATTTCCGTTATTCGCGCGGTAATATTCGTCAGGCCGAGCGCCGGGTCGACGAGCGTAACGGTATCGCCGAGACTCGGGCGCGCTTCCTGCGTATCAATCTTGAATAAATCCGCAGCCGAAACGCTGACCTCAAACGCCGGGACCTCACGTTCGGCTAACCGCAGTCTCGCGGCTGCCAGCAGCTTAACGGGATCGGTGGCGTCCTGCTCCGTGAGCAAATCGTCGTAAAACGGAACAGTATCGCTAGCCCACGCAGCAGCATACGGAGATATGAGGTAGTTGACGGTTAGCAGTCCGCCAGATATCGCGCTCGGATTAACAGCGAGTAACCGCGCCTGTTCATCGGCCGTGAGTATCGACGCGGGCTGGCCGATCCATGTGCGCGAGTCTTTCATCTCCGCGAATAAGCGCGTACACAATGACGACGCGCTGTCCGTGAAGGCTGCGGTTATTAAGTTCCGCGTAAGTGCGATGCGGTAATCTGACGCGGCGTTGCCGATCTTCTTGCGCAGATGCAGCGTAAAGTTATCCGGATCGACCTCCGCCCCGTAGATATCGATGACCGCGTTCAGCGCTTCAAGACAGTTACCGCCGCCGAACGCTTTAACGTCCGCGAGGTCAAACGTGTCGTCTACGGAAATGGAGAATATACCGCCCGTAGCCGCTACGATTAGCGCAGTTAACTCCGTGATATGCTTACCGTAGCCCTCCGCGATATACGAGGCGTACGGAAACTTATAATCCGCGAGTTTGAACATGACGTGGCTGCACGATATCAGCGCGGTCAGCTTACGGTCGTCGCGGTTGCGCTGGCGGGAATTTATAACGTAGTACTGGCCGCGCTCATCCATTACGTGGCCTTTTAGCGGCAACTTATCCGTAAAGTCTGCGCTGGACATCGGTACGTTAAAGGTCAGCGTATAATCCGCGTTGGTACGGCGGACACGTGTAATATCGTAGGCGTCACGTAGGATACCGATGCGCTTACGAAAACGGTCGTACGATTGTAGTGCGTCGGTCAAATTCGTTCACCTCCGGGTTAGTACAGATAGCGGTCACGATGCGTAATACGCGTAAGGATATTGCGACTAGTCTCCGTATCCACGTAAGTGATCGCGTTTGGACCGAATACTAGATCGAAAAAGTATCCGTCAAGTAGGTGGATTACGTTAACACCGTTTAGCGTTATCGTCTGCTTGCGTGTGTCGATAACGAGGCGGTCGCCTGGCGCAAAGTCGCCTGTATACGTAACCCTGTCCGCATGTGTGTAACGGACCGATACGGTAACTTCCGTAGCCGAGGCGATGTCCGCCGCGTGTAGGCGTTCACGGATCACAGACGTAAGTAACTCCGTAGCGCTCGCGAATGTGGCGGATGCCGGGATGTCGCGCGTCGGGGCTCCGTTTAATTCCGTAGCCGATTCGTATAAAACAAAAACCGCAAAGTCTGCGATGAGACTTGCGGCTGCTTGCGTTGTGGATTCGATTGTAACGTTGAAGAACGCCTGGATCGCGTACGGGCGATTGAATGGTGCGCGATTGAATGCACTCTTAAACGCCATCAGATATTACCGCCTCTGTAAGCTGACTCCGGTAAGGTTCCGGGATATTGTCCCACTCTACTCGCCCTAGCTTAAGCAGAAACTGATATAACCTTAATTTACGGTCGTCCATCCGCTACACCCCCAACTGCAGCGCGGCAATATCTGCAACTAATTGTTCAAGCTCTGCGATTCGTTGCGTATCAGTCTTCGGGGCAGTAATTTCCTCCGGAATAAATTCTTCAAACATGTCCCTAAAAGACTCCGCCTCTATGTTTTTTAACTTAAATTGTTTCCCCGCTGCTTGCATTTCGAAAAACGTGCTATACATAGTCTCGGATATCTGCACATCTCCCTCAGAAATCTCGTGAACACTGGTATCTTTGAACCCAAAGTCATCACCAGTACTGTAGATATATCGCATACTCATACCCCTTTCACTAGCCATCTAACCCGGACGCCGGCTTCCGCCGCTGTTGACACTGCTAGTAGTCGAATAGAGGCACCGCTGGAAGACGTTGCGGTAATCAACCTTGTATTACCCCAATTACCGGACGCGCTATCATCCACGGTCACCTGTATCGACAATATTGAAGTTAATGCCAAAGGTAGAACTATTGTCTGGTCCAGCACACCCCCGGCGGGAGAATTCCAGTCAAAATACCCCCATTCGTCTACGAGCCCGCTTGTGGTATCCTTGTACCAGCCGCTAAACCCGACAGAGTACGTAGGCTTTGTTGCCTTCGTGTTTACTGTCGATACCGTGCTCGTAAGCTGCGAATTAAGGTCCTCAATATTCCCGCGCATTGCATCCACATCGTACGCCGTAAAACACCGTGCTACTGCGTTACCTACCGCCCACGCTTTCGCTGTCGTCCCGTTAAATCCGCGCGTTACGCCCGTTAAGGTATTCCCAGACTTCGCCGTATACAGGACCGTTTCTGCGCTCTCATCTACGCCGATCGTTGCGAGGTTTGGGCCGGCCGGTAGCTTCGACGCATCGAGTACGGAAATTGTTGTTGCGCTATTCGTTAACGCGGTCGCTATCTCCGTTGCCGGGCTGTTTGCGACCGCAGGATACATCGTCTGTTGCGCCATCTATTCGTCCTCCTCCGCTATTATTGCGTAAATTTAACCGACGTACTAGCTACCGCGAATCTCGGGCGGTCGCCGACAAGTAGTGTACGCGGATTATCAAGCGCCTTCGTCCACAAGAGATTTCCGCCGGTCGCCGCGCTGCGAATTCCGATATGCGTTACGAGTCCCCAATCCGCAGTAGCAACGGGAAATACGACTTCCGCGCTGTTTGCGACGGTCTGCTGTCCGCTGACTAACGTTGGTGCTCCGAAGGTTACCGCCTGGCGCGCGTACGAGCCTCCGCTTACTTCCGTCCCGGTATCCGCCGCTGTCGGGTCCGATGTGTATAGCGCGATATAGACCGTGGCCGGACTTGCATACGCCGTGTTGCGTAAGACCGCATTAAGTAGAGCCGCGCTGAGAAAATTCGAAATTTGCATCGCCATTTTTCCGTTCTCCTTTTGAGGACAACGCAAAAAGGGCTCCGCTGTTAAGCGAAACCCTCTACGCGCTATCTTCGTTTATTTTATTGGTACTCGTATTCGTTCGTTATCGTAAACCCGTGGACTATGTTAGCTCCCGTATTTGTCATCGTTATAACCGGTTGAGCCCTTACATCTGCTTCCGACTCGATCGTGACCGCTTGAGGCGACGCTGTTATCGTAAACTCCGTAATGACTTCGGGGCCGGTCGGCCACGGATCATTCATCCGCAGGTTGACGTCGATTAGCCGCGAGCCAGTCGCACCAAGTGTGAGCGTCCCGGCATAAGTCGCTAAGTAATACTTGCCGGGCATGTCCGCAAACTCTAGCGTAATCTCTCCGCGTTTACTATTGAACGTCCGCGCCAGATACGCCAGCGTCCGGTGGTATTCCGCAGCGCTTGCGGTTATTTCGAACGTCAGTCCTATCGTACGCGGTCCGTAGGAAGCGCCGAAATCGACTACGCCGTCCGTATTCGCGAGCTTAACCGTGTTATCGTCAGTCTCCGGAAGGACCGGGAGCCGCCGTTCATGTAACGCCGCCCCGTGCGCTGATAGCCATACGCCATTTACCGCAACATCGTACGTACTCATAGCGTCTTCACCCCCATCGCGGCCAGGCGTGCGGCTGCGCGTGTTCGTTCGTCATACAGTGTCGATATATCCGCCTTCCCGCTCAACTCTACGTCGTTTACGCTCATATCGATCTGCTGCGTAATATACGTAGGTGCCGCCGGAGACGTTGACGCAACGCGCGGAGTTGCCAGCGCTCCCCATAACGTCGCCTGCTGCTGCGAACTAAGCGGTATTCCGCCGGAGAGCGCTGCGATTGGCGCGGCTGGTCCGACTAATGCGCTACCCGCTCCGTTAGTCTTCGGTGTTGCTTTCGGTGCGCTTATATCCGCCATCTTCGCGTTATACTGCGCTACGAACGCGTCGAGTTCCGTGAGGATCGCGCTGTTCGCCGCTCCGCTTGCGCTGACTCTGTACGCTGCGATTCCGTCTTCAACCGTTTTGATATTACCGGAGTAAGCGTCGAATGCGTTTAATAGCGCATCATACTGCGCTTCGGCTGCGGATTTTTCCTTGTCAAACGCGGCGGACTGCGCGTCCTTTTCGTCCTTAAGCGCGTCCTGCTGCGTTTCTAACGACCGATCCGTAAGCTCGCGGTCATGCTCGAGCTGCATCCGCTCGATTTCCTTGAGTACCGCGTTACGCTCCTCGATGCCGGCCGGACCGACTGCGGACTGTAACTCCGCTGCACGCGCCCGTTTTTCCGTTAGCTGCGTCTCGTAATCGGCGTCTGCGTTAAGCTCTTTGTTCGCGTCGCGCAGCTTTTGTATAGCGTCGATACGCGCATCATACTCGTCGAGCGCCGCCTGCTTACGTTCCTCGATCGCGTCGAGATCCGCTTTCTTCGCATCGTTAATCGCATCCTTCTGCGCCTTAACGAGATCGTCCGCGAGTGCTACCGTCTGCTTCGTCAGGTCCTCGCGAAGTTGGTAGAGCTGTTCGTCGGCCTTCGCGTAATACTCGCTGTCCTTCGAATAGCGGTCACGTACGCGAGTCCAGGCGGCAATCTTCATCTGCGTAATATCCGCTTCGGACTTGCCGGCGCGAGACATACGGCGTTCTTCCGCGTCAATCCATTTAGCGGACGCATCATATTGATCGCGGGCTGCGGCTTCGGTTGCGCTCGCTACATCCTTACGCGCTTGGCGGCGCTGTTCGTCCGCTGCCTTATACTGTTCCGAATCCTTAGCGTATCGGTCGCGCAGCCGCGTCCAGCTTGCGAGTTTCATTTCCGCGATGGAGAGCTCCGTTTTACCGCTGTCTTCCATGCGCTTAGATTCCGCTTCAATCCATGTAGCCGAGAAGTCATAGCGAGATTTTACGCTGTCTTCCGATAGGTTTTTAAGCTGCAGCGATAAGGTGCGCGCATCGTCTACGGACTCCTTCAAAAACTGCGCGTGCTTCTTCTTGAGCGCTTCGTACTTCTCGATCTGCTTATCGGCGGTCAGATTGTAAAACTCGGATTGATACTGTACCGTCGCGAGTTCCTGATCGTACAGCTTCTTGCGCATCTCTGCCGCAAGTTCCGCCGGTGACTTGCCTGCTTTCTCCTTCTTCGCCTTCGGACCTTTTTCAGGGTCAGGCGCAATAACGTCCTTGTTGAATGTCTGTGTCCCGCTTTCTACCTCGGCCGCGAGTTTCTCCAGCTCACGTGATGCGTCTGCGTATTTCTGTTGTTTTTTCAGTTCCTCCGCTATCCGCGCATCGACTTCCGATTTAGCTCCGGAGGTTGCCATCTGCGCGATAACTCCGTTCGTAACGATATCCCCGACTTTACCGGAGGAACTGCGCTGATTAGCCTCAACTCGCGCTGCCATGTCATCCGCGAATGTGCTTGCGTTGGCCCCGGATACTACCGCTAATGCATTACTCAGCCGCGTGAGGTTATCTATCTGCGCCTGGACTGCCTTCGCTTGTGCCTCGTTCTCCTTCGCAAAGTTGCGGATTCTTGTAGTTACATTCGCAGCCGCTTGGTCTGTAAACCTCTTATCCGTGTCGATCTGCGAAATAATTGTATCAATGTTATCTGCGCGGATACGGCCGTCTTCTCCCTGCTGCGCATTGAGTTCCGGATACTGTTCTATAAGTTTATCCGTGATATCAACGAGACGACCTTTCTGCGATGCGTCCAGTTCTTGCGCAGCGTTCAGCTTTTTAAATTCCGCAGCATATGCGCTCATCTCCTTAAGCGTTTGCTTTTTCGTAGCGAGCGCCTGCGCCTCCGCTTTCTCCTGGTCGGTAATCGCGATTGTGCCGGCTTTAACGAACGCGTTCATTTCACCGAGCTTTTCCGTCGCTTGCTCAACGCCGGTATAACCGAGCTTTTCGAGCTTTTCGTCGAGTTCGCCAATTGCCTCGTTAATGTCCATAGTCTCCGCGAACATTTCTGGCATCCATGTACCGTTGTCCTGCGCGGCATTCAGCTCGTTTAATCGCTCCTGCAGGCGTGCGCGTTCTTCGAGGACTGGCGTCAGCTCCTCCGTTTTCGACTTTAACTCCTCTACGTCCGCAACGGTGCGGTCGATCGGCGCTTTGTTTAGAACTGCGTTAAGATCCGTTTGAGCCTGCGCGAGTGCTTTAGTTGCAGCCGTAGCTTCCGAGTGTGCTGTCGTCAGATAACCGATGCCTCCCGCCAACGCCCCGACCGCAAGGATAAGCCAGCCAACCGGTCCGGCCGATAGTTCTACCGCCTTAAATCCCGCAGCGATAAGTTTCAGCGCAGGCGGAACCGTGGCGAGTACCGTAACAAGGCCCAGGACGCCGACCGCAGTTGCAGCGACTGCGGATACCATCGCTTTGTTCTCAGTAACGAAATCTGCTAATGCAATGATCGTAGGTGTCAACGTTTCGAGGACCGTTTGGAACAGCGGCGTAAATGCCTGGCCGAATGCAACGGATGCCTCGTTCGTTGCCTGCGTAAATCGCGCCTGCGTACCGGTGAATCCTTGCATGGCCTCATCTGCGTTTCCAACAAACAGGCTGCCCTCAGAAATGAAGCCATTATAGGCAGCTTGGATCTTTTCCGCATCCGTCAATTTGCCGACGGTCGTCCCGATGGATGCCGCGTATTCCTTCTGCATGGTACTGAGATTCTTCGTCACACCTACTGCGTCGGAAAGTACGGAGTTACCGTTCTTGATCCCGTCGAGTGACGCCTGTATCGCGCCGCCCATCGTGTAAAAACTCTGACGTCCGTATGCCGCCGAATCAGCAAGCGAATTAATCAGCTTCGTGGACTCGTCGAGACTGAGTCCGGTCGATAGCGCTGTTTTATACGCCTGTGCCGCTTCGGTCAGCGTTAGAAATCCGCGTGATGCGAGGTCCTGTACGGCTGCGTTCGCGTCTTTCGTTTGTACTCCGAATCCTTTCGCAACCGCCGCAAGCCCCGCGAATGCCGAGTGTAACTTCGTCGCTTCGTTAACCGCGCGCTGCATTTCGTTAACCAGCTTCGATAATCCTGCGCCAGCCGCGAGCCCCGCGATCGCTCCACCCATATCGCGGAATCCGTCAGCGCCGCGCCGCGTATCGCCTTCGAGTTCGCGTATTCTGCGGCGAGCTTCCTCAAGCTGGCGGCGAAACTCCGTCATCTCCAGCGTGATCCGTGCGCGTATTTCTCCGACGCTTGCTGCGCCTCCTGTCGTCATGATAGCGCCCTCCTTATCGCGTCATTTATAAAACGTTGATATAGCCGCTCATTCGTACGCAGCGGCCGCGATAGGAACTTCGGACGCGTGCCGGGCGTTGTTGGATTGCGGTACTCGCCCATTTCGTGAACGCGAAGCGCGTAGTTAAAGCGGACGCCGCTCGGGCTTTCTTCGGTTGCGGAGTAAAATACCTCGCCGTATATTTGACCGTTCTCGTTAACGACTTTCTTGCCGGCCGTCATCCGCAATGTTCCGGTCTTAAGTGGCGCTTCATTCCGCGAGTCCACAAGCAGGCGGTCGGTAGCGTCGTGCAGTCCGGACATTGCTGCGGCAACTACCCGCGACTCTTGCTGCGCCAGAAAACGAAATAACTCCGATGTATCTGCGCTAAAACTCATATCCGATCATCTCGCTTCCCTTCGCAACTGCTCGCGCATTAGTATAAATCCGGCCTCATCGTACTTCGGCGCACTATTCTGTTTAAATCCGGCGGCATTACGTAAGCCGTCCGCATAACTCCGGAAATCATCAACGTTAGTCGATTGCGACATGACGTTAACGTTGAGTGCATCCAATGTTTCGCCGGCCTTGCGCCGTGTCTCCGCTTCGAGAACGTCGAGTAAGTCCATCACGTAGTAACCGTCCTCGAACGCAACCTGCGTCTTGCCGAGGCGTACGGCTGCGTCGATAAAAAAGTGTTCAATCGTTATTCCGCGCTCATCGCTGCGTCCGCCGCTTTGTCCAGCGTTTGCGTCAGCTTTAGAGCGCCTTGCACGTTTTTTAGGAGACCGCCGAAATCGTTCACGCGCGCAACGGCGGTGAAATACGCCATCAATTCGTCAGGCGCTACGTTCTCATCGATCCATTCCGCCTCAAGATCGGTCAACACGCTTACCACGTTGACAACGTCACTTAATGCGTGCTCAACGACCGCGAGCAGGTACGATATCCGGCTTTCTTCTGGCGCAGTCATTACGCTGATTAACATTTGTGGCAACGTGCCGACGACCGTAAACAGTTCGCGCCATTGCTTAATCGTTACCTTGCGCACCTTAACCGCATGGCCGCCGAGTGTGACTACGGACGGATCAATTACGGGAATTTCCTGCGCGGTTGCTTCCGTTTCGGCCGCTTTATCTGAACGCTTAAATAGCTGCATTATTTTCGCTCCCTATAAATAAAATAGAGGCGCAGTTACGCGCCCCTTTTGGTTAAGGTAAGGTACTACGGAGTAATAAGAACGTCCCCCAAAATAAGGACTACCCCGTCAGTATCCGGAGTGGACCGGAGCGTTACGTTAGTGATCCGTTCATTTTCGTTATTAAACGAGTAGGACAGGTCCGTTTCGCTGTACGCCAGTGGTAGCGTAATCCAAAAGCCCGGATCGGTCTTGTGCGCGAGCGGCTTGATTACGGCCTTCTTAGCGGTATCGATCAAGTTAGCGCCGACTCCGGTTTTAATGAGAACCTTAGACCCGCCGGTCCCGGTAACTACCTCAGCGCCCGCCATAATCTTCGGAATCGTATCAATCTCGTACTCGCCAAACGGGACCGTCACGCTCACATTACGGCCAGTAATCCGCTTTCCGACGACTGTCTCACCGGTTTGGTCCGTTTTCTGCTCGCGGTAAGTTGTCTCCGTGTTGAGCACAACGCCGCCGATTGTGGTCTCAAACGTGACCATGCCCGCGCCATCCCCGTACTCAACGATTGCCGGTCCGATTTCGATCTTGCTAAAGTCTTGAGCCATTCGTTATTTCCCCCTTTAATGTGCGTAACAAAAAAAGAGCCGCCCGATTACGGACAGCCCTGCGTTTATAGTGACGTTGTTAACGTAAAATTTACGGAGTATAGTGCGCGGCCACTCTCGTCCGGACCGAGATACCACGGCGCAGATTGATCCGCCAGGCATTTCACCACGCGCGTACTCCCGAGCATAAACTCGGTCTTACCGTGCAGCGCCGCGATTAACGCATTCCCCTTCGCCTCAGCGGTCGCCGGCGCTTTCGAACGTATTACGACTTGGAACGCCGGATAAGCAACGGACGACCACTCGCGAGGAGCGCCGCCGCCTGTTATCCGCACATAGGCGCAATCATCCGGATTGCCCGTTATAAAATCGTTGCCGACTACGGTAATGCCCGGCATTGCCAGACGCACTGCTGCGTTGATATCCGCTAATGTGAGTGCTATCGCCCCTACCATTATACGTCCACCTCCGTTAGCAGCGGCTTCCCGTTGAGCGCCCGTTTTACGCTTATTGCGATTGGCGTGTACGTTGTCTCCGCTGCTAATTCGTTTGTGTACGTAAATGTATCGCTGAGTGAGATATCCGCCAGCTTATCGAATATAAACGTGCCGACGCTCACGACTTCGGCTCCGTATTGATTGCGCACGAGCTTAACGCCCTCCTGGAACCTACATTTCAACGCGTAAGGGACGCCAGGTATCGGCGTGTTATAATCCGGATCAAAGCCGCCCGCCGGCGTAATTTGAACGGTCTGTTTGAGCGGTATCAGCGCCATTACGGAATCAACCTCCCGACTCTACGCGTTGGTATCTTGACACCGTTCGCGTCTCCGATAAGATCCCGGCAGGCTTGCGGTATCAGTACAATTAACTCGCGTGAACCATCACGGAAGGTCATCGAGGTAACTCCGCTGAGTGATGTCGCCTGTATTCCGCGCTGACCTTGCACCATTACGTCGCTGTAGACCGTAGCCAGAGCCGCAGCAAATTCATACACCGCGTCGTCTGGAACCGAGTACTTAGAATAATAGCGAATCAAAGTACGCTCAGCCACGTTTAACAATCGTTGTTTTTTGGCTACGTCTGAGTCCGCCCATCCTTCAATATCGATTACGTTCGCGCTAATATAAGTCTCTGCTGCGGTTACTGATGTTGACATGCGCACACCTCCGTTTATTTACCGGAGGGCTTTGCGGCAGTCTTACGCGGCCTTGACGATTTTATGGCGCTGACTTGCGGCTCCTCCGGTTTACTTTCGTCTTCTTCCGAAATATAGCCGTAATCATTAACGAGAATCTTGCGCAGATCCTCGTCTTCAACCACGGCCATCCCGTTGCTAAACTTGACGCCGATTGTCGTCCCGTCATAGTTAGGGTTAGGCGTTTTTATTACGTACATCTGCGCACCTCCCGTTTAATTAGGCAATGATACCGGATAGGCGAGCTGCAGATTTACCGTCGAACAGCGCCAGGCCCGTGTAAAACTCGATACGCGTACGGTAAGCCGGCTTTTCTTGCAGAAGGCCGAGGTCTTCAACCATCACGCCACCGTTAGTCAGACCGGATACGAACTCGTCTGCACCAAATTTAACGGCGTAGATTGAAGTTGTGTTGGTTGCTGTTCCGGCTGTTTCAGCGTGGCCGATTACCTTATTTCCAGCAGCGTTATCGCCTGCGTCGAACATTGGAACGCCGTTATAAGTAACGACCGGTTTACCGAAAGCATCCTCGCTTTGAGTGAAGTAGCCAAGCTTACGCGCAATTGAGTTGACCTTAATCATTGTCTTAGAATCCATGAACAGCGCGTCTGCTCTACCGCGAGTCTGATAAATCAAAGCGTCCAGAGCTTCGAGGAATAGGGCCGCGTTTGCTGCATCGCTTAGATCCAAACCGTTGGTGGCTGCCGTAATTAACTGACTACCGGTAAGGCGTTTCTTCAAGCCGTCGAATGATTTAGAATCAACAGCAGTGTCACCGTTGAAGAAAGTGTCTTGGAACTTGAAGGCCGCCGCTTTTGTTTTCAATGCCGTTTGAATTGCGCGTTGATCATTGATATTAGAGCGCGTTTGCTGAATAAATCTATCAACGTCAGCGTCCCCGCCCAGGATTACCAGGCTCTCAGTGACCGGGTTAACCGTGCCAGTGGACTCGGTGTAGGCTTCGTTAACGCCGCGAAATGCAACTCCAGGCAGCGTAGCCTCGCGATTGTACGTGTAGGCGTTGCCCTGAATGTCCATAAACGGCATAAGCTGCAGCACTGGTGCATTTTGCACGAAAGTCTCAATTACCCCTTGTTGAAGCGTGTTTTGTGAAAGTTTTGCGGATTCCAATAGTGTCAATGCCATTTTATAAATCCCCCTAGTTTTTTGTAATAAAAAAGAACCCATTTAGGGCCCTCTGCTATCTTATTTACCTGCAGCGTATCCTGCGGAAAGCTTCTCGCGAGTGCTAAGCCCGTCAGTTCCAGGCTTACGGCTCCCCCCGTTTGTATCCCCGCCAATTTGACGGCTTCTACCGCCGGCCGTGTCTGCCAGATATGGCTTAGACTCGATTAGCACTTTAATTACGTCTTCTATTCCGACTACATTGCCAGCATCATCAACTGTAACTGCGGACATGTCCGCGAGCCTGAACGCATCGTCAACTGCATCCGCCCGGATTTTCAGCTCTCCGGAGTGTGCCAGCGCCTTAAACTCCGCCTTTACCAACCGCGCGTTAGCCTCCTCAAACACTTTCGAGCGCACTTCTTCGGCTTCCTGAGCGCGTTTTTCGGCAGCCTCTTTCTCCGCTGCAATTGTAGCCTGCTTACCTTCCACCTCAGCGAGTTTTGCCTTGATATCGTCGTAATCTTCGCGTCCTTTTCGGTCACGCGCGAGACGGTCGGCAACAATGCGGTCTAGATCCGCCTGTGTGAACGTCTTGTCTGTTGGGTCCGGCGTTGGGTCCGGATCGGGATCGCCCTCCGCAAATAGCTGCAGATTCAACGGATATCGTGAGACTTTGCTACGTGTAAATTCGGTTTCCATCGTATTCCTCCGTCCGTTTTGAGCCCGTCGGCTATCGAATGGCTAACCGTAAAGTTTATCGCGTCAATTCACGTCTGGACGCGGAGCCTTATTGCTCCAATAACTTCGGATCACGTATTGGCGATAAAACGTGCCGGCATGACGGGTGAAACAGTTCGCGCCTCGGGATTTCGCCTACAAACGGAAAGTCGCCGGGCGCTTCCGGAATCAGCCTCACTATCCGGCCCTCCCAATTGCGGCAGGCATCCGAGGCACCGTGGCGCGACACTACCGCATAATAAGCCCCTCGTCCAATCGCCTCATTTGTCGTAGCTTCGCGATGTACTTGCGATAACTTTGTTCGCGCCAACATGTCGGTATAAACTTTTGGGTCCCAGCGCCTTCCGGCCGAATCAATTATTCCGGTATTAACGGAGTCGCCCAGCGTCCTCTTCATTCCGCTGAGAATATCGCGGCTAATCGTACGGTTGCCGTTAACCCCTTTCGCCATATTCCTCCGCAAAGAATCTGCGGTTGCCTGGCGGACTGCGCTCCGTACCTTGCGCTCGATATTCTGCGTAACCGCCAATACGTCCGCTTGTGTATCTGCTACGGCTGCCGCGACCATCTCGCGATTGATGCGGTTAAACTTCGCAATGTTCTCCGCCTCGGCCATGGTGTTCACAACGCCCAAATCGACGATCGCGCGGATTACTCCGTCGGTCGCCGCTTTTGGTACGTATTTTTCTACCCACGCCGCAGACTCCGCGTTGAGTCCGCTGAGTATCTTTGAAACTTCCGCGAGTGCGAACTTTGAATTAGCGCGGGATAGGCCGGTTAAGTCAAGACGGGAGAGTTCGCCAGTTATATCGAGTATTGCGGTTTTGAATGCGTGAACGAGTAGACCGACGTCGTAATCGTATTGCGGGTCCGGTATAACCATTACGCAGCACTCTCGCCGGTCTCATTAAATACTGAGGAGTCGACCGTTCCAGCCGTTCGCGATTCATCGTCGTCAATCCGCGCGATTGCTTGTGCGGCCTGTTCATCGTTCACTCCGTCCAACCGCTTAATCGCATCAGATACTGCCAATGTCGCTTTTCCACCCGTACGTATTTGCGCTATTTCTGCCATCTCGCGGGCGTCCGTAGGCAGTCCGTCTTTGAAAATAATGTGTGGCTTCGTCGGAGTATATCCGAGATCCTCACGGGACTGTGCGTGTTCTAATAATTGCGCGATGAAAAGCACCTCGATTAACGCTTTATCGAAATACTGGCGTTTACGCGTCGTCTTCGAAAGCAGTGGTCCCATCCGATATTTGACCGCGAGCCCCGTCGCACCGCTAGTTCCAGCGTTCTCTTTACCGAGAGCCACCGGAGGAAGTTCAGCGACGGTTAGCAGCGCGTCAATGAGCTTGTCTAGCTCTTTAAAAGCGGACTCAAGTTGTCCGTCCCAAGTAACGTACTGCGGTATAACGTCGTCTTTTCCTACGATCTCAAACACTTTAGCGTAAGCCGCTTTTTGCTGAGGCACGCCGTCGGGACCGTCTTCTAATACGCCAGTTGGGACCGCGAGAATTGGATCGGCGTGCTTATCCAGGATGCTAGATATCTGCGTAAGACGGTGATTAATCTCGCGAAGAAGCGCCCTATTCTCAGTAATGTCGTCGACGCCTTGCCAAGACGTATCAAGCGCAAAGTTAGGAACGTGAACTACTAGCGGAAGGGGTACGCCTGTCTCGATTGGATCGCCCGGCGCTTCAAGTTCCTCGGTAATATTCCACGAAATAACTTCGCCATCTTTAGTCGACTGCGCAGACATTGCATATTTAGCCGTAATGATCTCGCTCGGCTTATGCGTCTCTACGAAAAGTTCCCATTTTACAGAGTTCCCTTCGGTAACTTTTACCGGAACCGCGATATGATAAGCTGCGATTTTCTTATCGTTACCTGGGATAGTTTCCGGAAACACATACGCTGCGTTTTGCGCTTCGATTACGGCGCGGTAAGGATCGAGTGTCTCGGGTAAGGCCCCGCGATATTCCTGCGCCCACTTCACTTTATAGAACGAGTCGCCCCGATAGGCGTTACCGTAGGCCATTTCGTAATTGACAGTACCTAGCGCGTTGTCCTTAACAATACGCTCAAGGGCTTTTTGCTCTTTAGAACTGTCCTCACCAGCGCTATATATCGGAGACTCACCGAATAGTAGGTCTGCTGACTTTTTGCAGATTAACCCGGCATAGTTCGTATAAATAAACCGATGTTCTTCTGTTTCGAGTAACTGAGCAATTCGCCTAATCATGTCTTTGCTGCAGCTTATTAGTTCTGCATTCTCTCTGTACCGGGATATTCGGTCTTCGTGTTCTTTTGGTGGATAAATATGCCCTACCTCGAACAAGTCCTAACCTCCTTTTAAAGTCCTTTTGGTTTTCTCTGCCACGTCCGTCCGCGCCGCCCCGTTCCACCTGCGACCTCTACAGCGCCAGCCAGTGCATCCGGCAAATCGTCATGTGTCCCGGAAGGAAATTGCTCCATTTGCTCAAACAAGAGGCGGTGCGAACGGTTAAAACGTAAAAAACCACTCTCAATGAGTGGTTCCAATGACTCTATGCGAACTTCCTTTTTAGTGCGGGATATGACGGGCTTTAGTCGAGTGGTCCCGATGCGTTCTTTTGATAGCCGTTCCTGTAATTGACGATACATATCGTGCTGCGCGCCGACTGTTTCAATCGCAAAGACCTTATGCCCGTATTCTACGATTGCCGTAACAGACTGATCTAACGCAATATGTGCCGGACATTTGCGCGCCCAGGCGTCCAGTACATACATCACGCCGGTTAATCTGTCTTTTCCTATCGTAACGATAGCGTTATAGTCCGACCGGCTGTTCTTTCCTTGTGCGATATCCCAAAACGCGTATAATTCAAGCGCTCTAGGACGCCCCGATTCGTCAAATAAGTCGGATTCATCGTAATAGTGAAATACTTCCGGATTGAAAATCGCAGACTCTTCGTCAATCGGCGTGTTTTGATACTCGGTGTTGAATGCCTTCGATCCGTTTGCCCATTTCCACGTCATCAGTGTCCATAACGGCTGAACCGTAGGCCAGAGCACGACGGCTCCGCGATCCATTTCTTCGCGATTCGCTTCGTAATAAGCTCGTGCCTTTGCTACCGAATCCTCGTCGTCTGTATTTAGATAAATTGTGCGGCAATTGTCCCATAGATCGGCCCGCTCAGGCTCCTCGATTAGTGCTTTATATAGCTTCGCGTTGAAGTCAGGGCGCTTCATTACAGTTCGGAGCAAGGATTCAACATGTACGACAGTTCCCATATAGATAATCGCGGTCTTTTTACCTTCCGGATCTCCTAGCGGTACAACTGTCTGAGAGAACCAGTCCCGCAGTTTCAACCTCTGTTCAGGCGTTGCGGCGTTCGTCCTTACGTCCTCCAAATCATCGCAGATAATGAGATCTGGCCGTACGCCTTCCCAATTTCGGCCACGCAACGTTTGGTTACTACTTGCGGCCTCCATCTTCGTAAGTAAATGAGGTACTCCGTTAGGCTGCGGTTCCCATGCGATAAACTCCGTGGAGTTGTCTTTTGGATTTGCTTGCTGTTTCGGCGAAAGCAACGGCCCAAAATCGCGCCGGAGCTTTTCGTTACTTTTGAGCTGCCCCGCGATCCATTCAAGGTTACCGGTTGATACAGTAGGTGTCTCCGAAATATTAATGATGTACTTACGATGACGGTACGCTATCTCACGCAAGGGCTTAGCCTTTGATAAATACGATGATTTAGCGTGAGATCGCGGCGCCGCCCGCACTACCTTAGCGTTAATGGTCCGCATCGAAACGTTGTCCATTTCCTCGCAGATTTCACGGTGAAATGCGGGTGCTTCATCAAGGCTCACGATATCGAATCCGTCCCAATTACCCGCGTTACCCGGATTGCGCGTCTCCGAGAAGTATTCGAAAGCAAAATACAGCAGGTCTCCCTCCGCCCGATGAATCCGCGCTAATCGATCGATCTCATCTAAATATTGCGCAAGCTCCGATTCTTCTTCGTACGTCAACGTATCAAGGCTCGCGGTCATCGCCCCGATAAGTGCGTCGAGTCCCGAGATCATCTCGGCGCGTTCATCTCGTTTAATCCAGCGGTCATTTATCCAAGCGATATCCGCGCCACCTCCTTCGATATAATTGGCGCAAAAACGCAGCGCCATGTCAGCCCGTAGAATTGTCGTGGAATTAGCGTTTGTACAGTGTAACCTTCCGTTTATACCCTCCAAGGCTTACGCGGGCTAATTTAACGGTGATTCTACGGTAAAAACAAGCGTATGCCAGCGAGACTACGATACCGGCGGAAATAACGTAAAGTTCAAAGTTAATTTTGATTCGCGGACCGACACGCCACGAAACGTAGGCCCTTCGAGGGGTGCCGGGGGTGGGCCGCCCTCATAATTTTCCGAATGTATGATTTTGTATCTTTTCGTACATTCAAAACGTTGATTTTACTAGGGTTGCGTGTTATGATTGGCTCATGATAACGTAATCGTACATTCAACGTACTATTTCGTATGTAAAGGACGTGCCAAAGTGAACGAAAAGAAAGCTATATACGATGTCCAGCCGTTACGAAGCCGTGAGGAAATCGAAGACATGAAGCAATCACTCCGTCGCTGGTGTGGCGAACGCAATCTATTTATGTTTACCCTCGGAATAAATACGGGCCTTCGCGTATCGGATATAGTCACGCTCAAGGTCGCGGACGTCAAAGACAAGACGCACGTACGAATCGTTGAGCAAAAGAGCAGTAAGGTCCGCAACGTTAATCTCAAGGCGATACAGCCGGAAATCACTGCGTATATACGCGGCATGAGCCCGGAAGACTGGTTGTTCCCTTCCCGTAAAGGCAACGGCCATATCACGCCAACGCAGGCGTATAGAGCGCTCGTAAAGGCAGGCGAGATGATCGATCGAACGGATATCGGTACGCACACAATGCGCAAGACATTCGGTTATCATCACTACAAGCGCAATAAGGACGTAGCCGCGCTGCAGGAGATATTCAACCACTCCGCGCCATCAATAACGAAGCGTTACATAGGCATACGCCAGGACGAGATCGACGAGTCCCTCGAAGGGTTTAAGCTGTAACGATCGGAGGTTACGTAGATAATGCGTACCCTTTTCGCCATTCCGAAAATTCTCGGAGGGTACGCGCCAGAGCATCGCAGCCGATGTTTATGCCTAGCGTAAACCGCAGTCAAGCCGCACCCATTCGCGTTCCTTCATCTAATGCGCGCAAACACTACGTATCCCTTACGCTTTACACATCGGCACTCCCTACGTCTCTGCGCGCTCTATACTCCGCAATCTTACGGTCGAGTTCTTCGCGGTCCAGTCCGGTTACATCCGTCTTCGTAACGTCCACTCTCTCCGTTAACATCTCGTTCATCGTTAGCAATAGCTTAGCGGCTGCAGCGTTACCGTCCCGTATTGCTGCGTCAGCCATTGCGTCCACTACTTCCGGCATCCGATCGAGAGTGTTCCGCGTAATCTGCTTCTTAAGCTCGCGTTCAAATAGCGGATCTTTTAACCAATCGTACACGGACTGGCGCGATACACTTGCGGCCTCTCCAATCTGTTCCATCGTTAATCCTCCGCGCCTTGGTAGCGCAAGATAGTTCAGTGCGATAAGATGGTGCGCTTCTAACCGTTTCAATGCCACCGTAATTCCTCCCGTATTATTAGCGCCTGACTGACGCTTATTAGAGTTTGTATTACCCTGCGTATAGAACGCCCATATCAACGTATATTTAACGGTAGAAAGCGCAAATAAATAGCGCTACTCATACGCTCGGGCAAAGCGTAAGAACAGCGCTTAAATATGCGTTGCGTATATCGATACTTAACGTGATACTAGCGCTTAATAGATTCGGTATATAGCGCTATACCTGCGAAGTAAACTGCGTTTATTTAGATCTGCGCTATTCCTTGTCTTTGCCTACATGAGATTCTACTTTGATTAATCATCATGAATAGGTAAGAGTTCAGTCCTTTGCAAAATCTATCTCAGTCACTACCGTTCCTTCGAAACTATCTTTATGCGCGAATAATCTATTAATCCTATTGTCCCGCGAGGATTCATGAGCGTAGCGAATTAATCCGATGCGGTAATGTTTTGTTTCTCTTTTACATCTTTCTCTCTTACTACTTTCTATCTTTACCGTGTGCATAGGACGTACTAACCGTAATGCGCCCTGCGCCTACTATCGGTCGTACGCCCTGCGCACACTAAGGCAATTTATGCCCTCTAAGCGGCGTCTTCTTTCGCGCGGCGTCTCGGTTTATATACAGACAAGTCTGGCTTGATGACTACGCCATCCTCGTCAACAATGTACCCGTCGTCTGTAATACGCGGGCAGTATGACGGAAAGTACCACTTAAAGCGCCGTGTTCCTTCGTAGTGACTCGTAGTCCGTATAATCCCGTTAGTATCGAGGATATCCGCCAATAGCTTCACGCGGGGCCTGTCGATACGCAGCGCAGCCATAATCGCTTCATACGAAAGGAAACACGCGCCGAAACGGTCATTATGTGTACCGTCTGCGCGCGTATGGTTCCCGTCAATGTACGATTGTAATAGAAAGTATAGCGCAACAATATCGCGTATCTCCGGCTTACGCTTGGAACCCGCAAAAACCTCGTCGTATGCTTCGGTTATGATGCGTGGGAACACTTTACGAATAAGCTCGCGATTGTACGTTTCATAACCGGCCGCCCCGTCTAGTAGCGTACGCTTATCATTGGGCAGCGGCTTAGCGGAATCACTCATACGCCGGCCTCCTTCTTAGCGGCTGCTAGGTTCGCTAAAAACATAGATGCCGTAAATTTACTCGGCTCTCTCTTGCTAACCGGATGTTCAATTGGGTTAACAAATATCCGTGTAAACTGACCCAGGTATACATAAGCGATCAAGCCCGACTTACACAGTTCGTTAAGAAGCGTTCTTATATGTCCGACGCTTCGTCCCACCTGCTTTGCAACGTCCTTCTTAGTCATAAATTCTATGTCATCTTGCCCCATCTCCGCATTCGGATTAGAGCAAAGAGCGTAACTTACAGGGTGTGTGTAGGCATCTAGTTTCGATAACAGGGATAGCGCGGCCTTTGAAGGGTCTTTAGTCTCAAATGACATTAGTTTATCACTCCTATTCGTTTGTTTTTGTTCCAACTGCGGCTCTGCTTTCATTGAAAACAGTAATAGCGCGTTGTAAATGCTCGGTATTATTGAAGAAAAACACGTTCCGTTCGGGAAATTTGCGGTTGCTTCCGATCCCTTTCAGGACGAAGCCGAGCGTCATAAGATGCCCGGCTACGCGCTGAGAAGTGACAACGTAGTGCTCACTCATAGTCCGCACCACCAGCGATAAGCATTGATCCTTTGCGTCGTCCGTTGATTGCACAAGGATTGTTACCGATCGGAATATCCTGACGATCTTCAATTGGGCGCTCACGATCACGCTGTAGGCGCATCTCCAATTCAGACTTGATTGACGAATCCTGCAGGTCGTAGCCGGCCGATACCCATGCGTTTAATCGTTGCCGCTGATCCTGCGGAATCTCATCACCCGTTATATGTGCGTAATAGCCGGCCAAGTCGTTAAGTGCCGTACGTCTCTCTGCCATCTGCAACGCAACCGTCGTCAGGCGATCTACGACATGAACTAGGAGTAGCCGATTATCTACGCCGCTCTTAAAGAGGTCTCGCCAGAAATAACCACCGTTCCAAACATCGCCAAGATTTCCGGATAGATTCTCGTTTGAGCTGTTACCTGGGACATTATAAGCTACTGCATGCATTTGTCATTTCCCCTTTTGTTTTAGTAGGCCAACCAGGCCCCTCAGCTTTACAATTACCTTAATATGCAATAGTCGGAATAAAATTAGCGACACGTCCTCGTATATTTGCAAAACATTTTCCTAGATTACTTTCCTCTACGCCTAATCTCCCGGCCATATACCGCATTTTTAGTCGGTACGCTCCGTCCTCACTCATTTTGTACTGGCTGAGGTTCCCGGTTTCAATATCCGCAGCGGCCACGCTATACGCACGTTCCACATAATCGCGCTGCTTGGCGGTCAGTTTCAGGAGTAGGTCAGGCAAAACCTCCGGAGCAACAGCACGGCCCAATACTATGCGCCAGGCGTCCGGCTTGTCCGGAGTGACATATACGTTATGGTAGCGACCGTGCTCATCACGTCGTCCTAAGCGGACCGTACCGTTCAGTATAGTAAGCAGTCGGATATACTCCGTTTGAAACGCGCGGTTTACATACCGAACGACTTCCCGCTCACTGTGCGACGTATCCGCGCGGGTCAGTGCGTGTTCTAGCGCAGGGATAACGACGTAGTACTCGTGGTTTTTATATGCTAGGTGCCGTTCAATAGCGTAGGCCAGTGCTTCGTATTCATTTGCACCCAAGAACCTGCGGACTTCGGCGGCATACGTACGCAGCTCAGAGAGATTGGTACCCGCAAAAATATCGATACCCAGCGCTGCATATATAGATTCTCGGTAATCGGGTAGGGCCGCTGGCTCGTACTCAAGCGCTGACCGCTCGGGAGCTGTGATATTATTTGCGCGAATCGCCACGTAGACCGAGGCATCATCCCCCGGATAAACAGCTCGACTCTCCGCTCGATCGCGCATGTACGCGAGTATTTGCTGGATAATAGCACGGTCCCCGTCCGTTTGGTATGCGGCTACTGCTTGGCGAAAGTCCATCCGTAATCCACCTCCGTTTGTTTGTAAAAGAGACGCCTTCAACTAAGAGAGCGCCTCTTTTGGTATGTCTACGCATTCAGGTTTAAATTTAGCGTTATCGAGGAAGGTCGGCGTGGTTCAAATGCGATTACGTTACCCGTATGAGAGGCTTCCGGTTCATACTTGCCCGCAAGCAGTCGCTCAATGTACGCAACGCCCTCGGTCGTCACACGAGAATATGGCCGCGCAGTCCCACCAGGCGACACATACGGGATGACTTCGAAATAGCGAGGCGTAAACCGCTGATAGGGGAGTCCGTCTTGGCGGATCAACTTGCGGGATCTCAGTGTGTCACGTAGCACTTTCGGTTTCATGCCGAGCAATTTCGCGACTTGATCGATCGTCATCGTCCCGTCTGCGTCGATGAACGTATCGAACGCTTCAACCTTTGGCGCCTGGGCAGCGACCTGGGCCTCAGCCTCCAGCCGACCGCGCCGTTCTTCCGCAAGCCGCGTAACCGTCTTGAGTAATAAGTCCGGATCATCGAGTAACGAGTCGGTCGCGTACATTCCGGTCCTGCGAATTGACGGGGTAACTTCGTGCGTGATCCAACGTTTAAATGCACGAGCTTCCGGTTTGCGGCTACGCAGAATTGCGGAGTATAGGCCCGCCTCACTAATTGCTGTTATGTTCGTGGTTAAGTTACTACCGCCCTGCTTAATTGACAGGTTGGTTTTTTCGTCATCGTCCAAGTACCTCGTCATAGCGGAGGTCTCCGAAAACTCAAGCACCTCCGCTATATCCTTCGCAACGAACCACGGCTCACCCTCGACCATTACCGTTCTCACTTCCGCAGATTCATACGTAAACACCTTCGTTAACTGTTCCATACGTACCCTCCCTAGTGATAATGGATTTATATAAACGACTAAGCGGCGTAAGGCAGCCGTGTCGGTATTGGCTGATCGACCATTACCTGGATATCGCCGTCATCCCCTCGGACACTAACGTCTGCCCCTTCTCGAACCCTACGAATCAGCGCCATACCCTCCGCAGTTACACCGGTGTAGCGCATAATGAACGGCGGCTCCGGAGTCTCCGTCACTTCGAACTCGTGGATAACGAAGTATTTCGGAATATAGCGCTGCAATGGCAGTCCGAACTTGCGCAGCACCTTGCGTCTGTAAAGGAACTCGCGCATAGTACGCTCATCCCAGCCGAGTGCCAGCGCTGTTTGTCCGAGTGTGAACGTCGCCGATCCGAAACGTCCGACAACGCAGCGATTATCGTTCATAGTAGCGTCCTCCCTTATCGTTAGGATTTTTATAGTTAAGCGGATAACCGCCGTCTATCTACTTCAACAATGCTCGAAGTCATTTTGCGCACTGCTGCGGTAACTTTTTCGTCGGCGCCGCACCTTACACTATCTTGTTGCCGCGTCCGACTGTTTCGCACACTGCTTTATACACGATTAGCGTAGCCTTTCGCACAGTCTCCGTATAAATAAAGCCAACGTCCAATGACGATCTGCACACTTTTAGCGAAAATAAATATCCGCCTACTCCTATACTTACAAGCTGCGCAGCCTACCGCACCATTACAGTATTATCTACCGCCCATCAGCCGGACGACACACTCTCCTATACATATATTGAACCCGGCCGATAACACTGTGCGCACTATGTGTGGAAATTAATCTTACGTTTGATATGACGTATGCCGATCGCGGAACATACACCCGCCATATAAATAAAGCCGACGTACTCAATCAATCCGCACAATCCCCTCGAAATATTCCGCCTACTTATATAAACGTAGTCTCCGAGGCTTCCCGCACCATTACATTAAAATATCCGTAATGACTTCGACCTCCCGCACCCTATACTTATATAAGGGACAAAATTATAAGAAGTTGGGACATTGCCGCATGAAAAAAACGCCACCATTTACGGAAGCGTCCTTCGGTATATAAAAATAACCCAATGGTGCGCTTTTTGTAAACTTTTTCTTTTTATAAATAAATTGAAACGTATGTTCGTAAGTTGCGTATATACCTGTATAAAGTAAAACGGACAGCCCCTCGCCCGATTAGGAGAGGCCGTCCGGTGAATCCCGCACACATTTGGCGCTGCATACGGTTGTTACGCGTAGTGTTGACGCACTACGTTGAAGCGCTTAGCGGCGCTGAGAAGGTCATAACCCGCAGGGCGATCCGTGGTTACTCGCCCCACTTGCGGGGTCAGTGATTACGCACGGTACGGGGTAAGGGACGACGTCGTCCCGAGTTGACTGCCCAAAATTGGACAGCGAGATTATCCGCGTGGCGATCCGTCCGGCTGCAACCGGTAGGCGCGGACATGGGTGCACGAATCATTCAGTTATCTGCGTAGCGATCCCGGCAATTGGCGTTACCAGGCGCGGATGACAATTCGAGTTGTCAAAGTGTTGGTTGAAACTACACTTTACGGCCGTCTATCGTTTGCGCGAAGACGGTCCGGTAATACCCTCATTTAAAATGACGTTAATCGTCTTCTCCGGCGTTGGCGCGCCATCATCGAAGTTAAATCGAACGATGCCGTCCGTTATCCAAGCCGTACACCTTGCGGACGTAAGCGAATTTCCGCCCATGTATCGTTGACCTCGCGGATGTAGAGTCTGCGGCGGTCCTTACGCACTAATCTTCGAGAATACTTCATACGTGTAACTCCTCCGGGCAGTCAAAACGCGGCACCAGCGAAATCAAGTATTGAAGCGCGGTCATACCGCTGAGACGGTCGGCCAGCTTCGGCAGTGATTCGCGCGACAACAAAACGAGGTCAGCGCCTTTGATTCGGTACGAGTCGGCTTTATCCGCAGGCTCTACGAGGCCCAGCGCGGTGCGGCCGTCTTCTGAACGGTAGAGTGCAGCGTTATCGGCTACGAGGATGCCCCGGTTATCCTCCGGCTCCATGCCGCTGCCGGCTTCGGGGAACCAACGGACATTAATGCGCGGATACTTAGGCTGAGACGGCGTATTCATACGAAGTTACCTCCGTTTCAACTGGCGGGACAAGGAAACCAAGTTCTTCGAGCTGTTCGTTGCTTACGTACTGTGTACCGCCGGTGACACGGCGATCGGTTGCGGGTAATGTGCGAAGAAAGGCACGGTAAAGGACTACGATTTGTTGCCGACGTGCTGGCGTGTTTGAGGGTAACGCGGGGTTAATCCAAGTGGCGATGTAGTTGCCGCTGCGGGCGCAGATGCAATATCCAATTTCGTTCATACGGTGAAACCTCCCTATTAATCTGTATGATTGCGGTAAACCGCGACCGGGCGTTCCCGGTTTCGTGCGCCCCGCAGCGCTACTCGTCAGGCGGCTAGATCATGTGGAAATCGTATTGCTGGCCGTGAAAGGTTAGCGCCTCCTGCGTCAACCAATCCCAGGCGGTCATACCCTGCAGCCGCGCGATGATCTCGTCGAAATCGTGGTACGTACCACGGTTTGACAACGTAATCACCGCAGTACTGCGGTCCTCGATGTATAACGCGTCCTGTCCGGTCTGATACACACGCTCGACACGGACAAGGAACAGGCGGCCGTCCTGCGTATAGACTGCGTGGCAGCGGTCAGCGAGGTAGCCGGGGATAATGCGGAAGTCGAGTCCGCCGAAATGGTCAATGATGGCGATTTGTTTCACTATGCGCCCTCCTTACTGCGCCGGACAAGCGCGACCAGAAGTTCAATAGCGGACATTTCCGCGATGCGATCGAAGAACGTTACGTCGTCTACCGGAAGATCGAAGCCTACCGCACCGGGACCGCCTGTCGAATGGTATTCACCGTTGCCGGCGAGTCTCACGCGTTCGAGTACGACCGTCGGGTACTCCGTATCAATGTAGAACGCGTAATTTGGATCGACCAGGACTCCGGCGTACTCATAGCGGACATGGCCGTTGATGGGATCGAGTGGATCGTTGTGTTCGGATACTACGGTGATACGGCCGCTCATAAAAACACCTCTTTTACGAACAAACCGAGAAGGATTACGGAAGCTTTGGCGAAAGGCCACAATGCACCTTTAAGGGCGGCACGGCGTTTCTTTATGGCGCTACGGCCGGTTGTGCGGGATGGGTACGAGGGAACTTCTATAGTAGCGGATGCGATCGAAATTAAATTCGGCATTTTTGAAACCTCCTGTTAATTTATACGTACATAACGTTCGTGTTCATGAACCTATAGTATGTTATCACATACAGTATGTCAACTGCTTATGTACAAAAAGTTTGCGTTATTGAATTTATCGTTCACTTTATATAGAATTAGCGTACAGATCTCTAGGAGGAATACATATGAAACTCCGGCCAAGCTATAAGCCAATGGAGATTACACTCATTAGAAGAGACAAGTCAAAGACATACCTCCGCAATACGCTCGGGCTGTCCCCTGCAACGATCGCAAAGATGTCTAATGGGGAGTTTGTTGCGCTCAGTGTGATTGCGCGAATCTGCGAGGACTTGGAATGTAAGATCGAGGAAGTTGTCGAGTTTGTAGAAGATACGAATACGGACCGCGCCGAATAGGTAGCGGTCTTTTTTACGTTGATTTACCGTTGAATTAGCGCCTATAGCCCGGACCCTTACGCCTACCCTCGGAAGGATCTAGCGCGGCTATATCAAGGGCGTACGCAGGCGGAGCGGTCGATATACGTAGGGCGCCAGCGCGGTCTGACGTAGTGAGTGCAACTGTTAATTTTTGATCAGTTGAACAATATTGCGCTAACTCTACGTTTCCAACTGCTTCATTTGAATCAACTGGAATTCCCGCGCTAACCTTACGCGGATTACGTTTCCAACTGGGAAATTTTCCACACGTGGAATTTGTTCAGGTGCTGATTTTTCAGCGTTTGAACATTTTCACTCTATTTAACGTTTCCAACCAGCAATAATTTGCCGGTTGAGCATCCCGACAAACGGACGCAGACTCTCGTGAAAAAATCGCAGCAACGAACGGTCTGGCCCGAGTGGCAAATCCCCGTATTCCTTAACCTCCGCAGCCGTCCGCGCCGCATACTCGATTAGTTCAAAGATGCGCATGTCGATCGCAGGTTTTGCGCTTATGTGCGTTTCTTCTTCTGCTGACTCCGATTCTTCGCGTACAATCTCACGTTTCAAATCCGCATGAACCGTTCCAATAGACACACCTTCTTGTTGAGCGATCTCCTGCAGCGTAAGTCCCGATTCGCGGGCAACTTGTACTCGTTCAGTCCGTTCAGCTATCGCAGGCGCGGTTGACGCGGTTGCCGGGCGAAACTTACCATCCGCTGACTCTACGTTTTCAACTGGGTATATTTCACCAGTTGAAATTCCTTCCTCTTTCGGAACCCAATTCATTATTGTTTTATGACTAACGCCCAACCATTCGCCAATCAACCGGTAACTCTTGCCTGCCCGTCGCAAGTTTACGGCGGCTTCTTGCTTCTCCTTCTTTGATATATCGCGGCCTAGCGTATTGAGAAAGTACGCATGACCTTCTTTTTCTTCGTCCGTTAGCGCGAGATGACGCATGACCGGCACGAGTTCAATTCCGCAATCAATCGCGGCGCGGTAACGGTATGTTAGGGACGTAAACGCCCTGAGTCCGTCGAGGATAAAAAGAAAGCGCCAGCCTAACGGATTGATTCCGCTAAGACTGGCACTTCTAAAACGTTATCTTATTTAATCGCGCTAAACCCGGCTGGGACGGGAACCGACGCTAACAGTGCGTCTAGACTATCGCTGATACCTTTGGCATCCGAGAATATGTCATGACCGTCTTGGCCCTCTACTAAGCGGTAGATCCGCGCAGACTCAATGCTCGAAGTAAAATCAAAGTACACATTGGAATTTTTTATACCTTGGATATAATCTGCAGCGGGGCTACTTCCACTTGTATCAAAGTTGTCAATGCGATTAACCAACTCCGTCATTTCGTCACACATATCTAGTAGGTCTGCGGAGGTCATAACATTTTTGTATGTACCGGCCTGTTCCTTAAGATCGTTAATTGTCTGCTTGACTTCTCTTATTTGATCTATATCTGCTGTTAGCCTATTCAACGCGGTTCGAGCGTCCGCATCTTCCTTTATGTCCAGCGCTTTCGTGTAGACGTTGACGGCCGACTGGTAATCATTTGCTGATTCGTGCTTTTCTGCCTGAGTAACAAGATCACTGAATTGTTTATCTTTGGAGTTTCCACAAGCAACTAACACCACAGTTAGAAGAAGTAGCGCTCCTAATAACTTTATTTTCTTCATGATTAAACACCCCCATAAATAGAATATGTTTCCTAATTATACGATTCTTTTGGCTGTTCGTGTCAATCGGCATTACGAAATAAGTAGCTGAGATGAACTTACTAGAATTACGCTTGATCCTTACGTTTTTCTTGGCAGCCTACTTTAAGAGAAAAGCGCCGTCCATGGAAGGAACTGGCGCTATTTTTGTCGAAATACTACGGAAGACCCCACGAAAGGACGACGCAGAATGAACCGTTTTATGAAGCCGCTAACCGCTAACGTTCACTTGTACACCGCGCAGATGGAGCGCCTGCCGATTGTTGTCTTTATCGGAGATGAGCTCGCCGGCAGCGGAGTAATCGAAGATATTACGGAGGTGTCCGTTAAGGTGCGCGGCGAGTACTATATGCGTGCGGCCTGCACGTTCAAATACGCGTGTTAGGCGGTAAGATTGCGGATTACGGCGGTGAGATCGAGAAGTGTACTCCGGAGTTCGTGCGGATTGCTGGCGCTTATACGCGAATTATACGTATTTAAAGAAGGTTCTTATGAAAGAGGAACGGGAGGACATCGAAGGTTACGAAGGAATATACGAAATCACACGGTCGGGACGCATAATCTCGGTAAAGACCGGTAAAGCGCGCCATCGAAACGGCGACGAGTACGGATACGCTAACTTCCACCTACATAAGAACGGCGAACGCAAGCTCGCTAAAACGTTTGAATTGCGGAAGCGCGCCTTTCCTAACGCTAGTTACGCAGACTATACGGGACTAAAGTAGAAATCTAATCTTGTATGATACAATCTCAGGGAGGAATTACAATGGACATTCAAAACATTGGCGGTAGTGAGCACTTTGACATTGCCCAGGTTTGTCTAAATGGTCATGTGATTAATGATCACTTTCAGGACAGCCCCCACCTATCTAAGAAATTTTGTACAGCCTGTGGAGAGAGCACTGTGATTAGTTGTTCGGAATGCAACACTCCAATTCAAGGAAAGTCAAGAGCCTCCTTCTCCTACGCATCTAAGTATACCTTGCCGAGATTTTGCCACCATTGCGGTCATTCTTACCCTTGGATTGCTAGGAAGCTGAACGCTGCAGGCGATTTGGCTGACCTAGTCGACGAATTATCCCCAATTGAAAGAGAGAGACTTTCAACTGATTTTCTTGATTTAGTCAAAGACTCGCCAAGTTCTCAAGTCGCTGCTCTAAGGATAAAACGTGCATTTACTAAAGTAACTCCAAACATACAGGAAGCATTTAAAGATATACTCATCTCAGTTATTAGCGCTCCGATTACTAAGTTTATTTGGGGCTAAACGATAAACTCCGTAAACACCGGACTCCGTAGCATCCCCGCGCGAGTCCAGTTTCGCATTTTCACGCGGGCTCTAATACGCGGCTCCACGTAAACGAAGTCGCTGTCCTCGCCGGTTATAAGCGCCTTACTCACGCCATAGAACGCCTTTTTATGCGTAGGTGACGCGCCGAACTCGGTAATGCCGGCGGTCCTCATACGCCGCCTTCTCCCGCGTACCTCCGGACAATGGCGCGCCCACCCGTAAGCACTCCGCAATAAACTCGTCATTAACGTCATCAAACGGAAGGCCCAGCGCATACAGCCGCCAATGTATGAGACGCATTAACGAAGAAAAAGCCGGTCGGCCCTACGTGGGCTTTCCGCTTGTTTGCGTTAATGCGGATTCAAGACGTCATTCATCGGCGAGAAGGCGTCGTGCTGCTCCTTTAACGAACGGTCTGACGGTGTTGTATATCGCATGGTCGAGCGTGGGTCCGTATGCCCTAAGATAGCGGCGAGATGACGCATCGAACCGCCATTCTCCATGAATATCGTGGCTGACGTGTGGCGAAATAGGTGTAAGAATACGTTCGCGTCGATGCCGGCTTTCCTCGCATGTTTCTTGATACGGTCTCTTAGCCGATCGTCGCGTAATCTTCGGCCTTGTTTTGTTAAGAATATGTATTCCGATTCAAACTCACCGTTCATATTAATAAGTATTTTTAGGAGCCGTAAGGTACTATTCGATACTGGAACTGACCGTCCTTTGCGAGTCTTTACTATGTCTGCGTCAAAGTGGAGCATGCCGAGTTTGAAGTCGATACTTTCTCCTTTAAGTGACAGTATTTCGCCAACTCTCGCAAAACTATCAATCAGAACATTTATTGCTACAAAATCTCTGAAATCCGGATATTCTGTTAAATCTATGGATTCAAGCAACTGCTGAAGTTCTTCTACTGTGAGTATTCGAATTTTATTCTCAGGCTCTTTCACTTTCCCCACACGCGCAGCCGGATTACGCGGTATAACGCCTTCCTCATGAAGAAAACGAAACATTGCTTTGATCGCTTTCATCTTTGTATTGACAGTAACCGGGCTTAATCCTAAAGTCATGTTTTCCTGACTTTTATGAGGATGACCGCTCCATTTTAATTGGCCGTAAAGCATCCACCCCATATAAGAGCGTAGTAACTCTGGAGTTACTGACGAGAATACCTTCTCTATACCGCATTTGTCTAGATAACCGCAGAAATACCGATAATACTCCCCGTAGGATTCCACTGTTCGAGGGGATCTACCTTCGGAAATCTTAGCATTGATGAATATTTCAAACAAATAATCGAGTTGCTTATCTGCCGCCTTAACACTCCTTACCAGTCTGTATTTTTCAATATCCGAGCTATTGACCATTCGGGACAACCTTTCTATGCATGTATTAGGCCACTCTCCAGTATAGCGTATTTTGGCAGGTTGAGTTATATTTGCAATATTATGTACTATCGATTAATCACTAATGTATTACGGCTACCGTATTGCGAAAAATAGCGCCCGATCCGCTTAGGACCGAGCGCGTTCGCATTTCTTTACATTCGTTCCAATGGCGAGAACTTCGCGTGCTGTGTTGATACGTCCGTACTGAACAGATTTACGTACATTCTAACGATCTCCAATGAGGTATGGCCTAAGATTTTCTGCAGACTGAACGAATCGCCTCCGTTCATAATATACATCTTCGCAAACGTATGGCGGAATGTATGTGGCGACACTCTCACCCCTTTAATCCGCGCAGCCTGTCCGTAAAGTTGGATCGCCTGCTGGATACCCCGCACTTGGAACGGATTATTATCGATGTTCACAAACAGTCGCGGAGTTGTTAGATAACCACGCATTTCCGTATACTCACGCAGGTGTTTATCTAACGTACGACTAAACGGTACTAAGCGCTCCTTACGACCCTTCCCGTAAACCTTCAACATACGATCACGCCAGTCAATGGAGGTAACTTCCAAACCTTCAAGTTCACTGATGCGAATGCCCGTGTCCAAGAGCGTCAGCATAATCACATAATCTCGATAGCCCGTAAATGTTACGCGATTAGGCGCATCGAGCAGCGCCTTTATTTGCGCGTTGCTGAATGTTTCGATTATACGCTTTTCCGATTTAACGGTGCCTACGCCTTTAAACGGATTACTATCGACGTAGCCTTCAGTATGCAACCAATTAAAGAACGCGCGCCAGCCTCGGATTAACTTATTAATCGTTGCGTCCGAGGGTGTATCCGCACGTCCCCGCTTTATCTTCGAGCTCCGTTTCGTGTCCAGCGCGGTAAGGATGTGATCCCGCGTAACGTCAATCGGTCGCTCTACGTTTTGCGCGGATAATTGAGTGCGCAATTCCTTCGTTGTATCGCGGTAATAGCTTAGAGTTGTATCCGACAGGTTTCGTATGCGGCAATAACGAAGAAACGCGGATTGTGCGGCTTCAAAGTCCGTAGATTCTAGCGGTAGTTCTGTTGCGGATGAATTGCGGCCGGCAGCCGCGAGGTTAACGCGCCGGCTCCGTTCTGCTGCCATATAAATAAACGCCTCCATTCGTTCTACCCGTCAGTAATAACGAATAAAGCGAATGCAGGCGTACAGGTTTCCGTTTAATATGATTCGTAGGACTAGCGTAAGGTTTACCGTTGGGGATACGTACCGACACCGCAATGCTATGCGAATCGAGTGCGTAGGTATGCGCACAAATTTTTAAGTCCTGTGCGTCTGCCTGTTCCGCCACCCCGGCATGATAACAGCGTTGTTAACGCGACAATAAATATATTATCATGGTTTCTGTGGATACGCAATCATAATTTCTATTTAGTGTATACTTATCAAAAAGGCCCGCTCAGCCGGAGCCGATACGGACCTCTTGCGTTGCAGGACTAGCGGCGTTCGCGTTCGCTGCTTCTGTTTCTCATACCAGCCAGACCGAGCAGACCTACCAATCCTAGCCAGCCCCAATTGGAGCCGTTGTCGTTGTCTGTTGCATTAGTGGTCGTGCTTGTAGCCCGGTATCTGCCTGTTTGCGTGGTGTTAGACAGGGGAGAGACCGTGCTGTTATCTCCAGTGCGTACCTTGTCTCTCATGATCGTATCATTGTTACGCAGGGTGCCGGTCGTATTATTTAACATGGTGTTACCCTGTTCGTTCATCATCCGGGTGCCGGTACCCATACGGTCATTCGTAGATGAACCGTTATATATCGGTGCCGTTCCGCCCATACCGGCTGTACCGGAAGCGTTGGATGCATATCCTACTCCCAGCAGGCTCATGGATAGTACAGTGCCGCAGGCAAGACTTGTAATCAGCTTGTTCAAAATGTGATACCCCCTTGTGTGGTTTGTCGCTGATAATTTTCCCCTGCGGCGTGTAATCTATGCAAAGAATTTTATACAGTTACCACATTCACTGTCTTGCTCGCAGGATCATAAGTCACCTTGGCGCCAAGCGCTTCAGCCAATACCCGCACAGGAACATAGGTGGTCCCATTATCCAGCACTCCAACCATAAGCTTAACTCCGTTCAGATTGACCGTAATTTCCACATCTTTATTCACTTCACCCTCACCTCCGGTAATCCGGCTTAAAGCTTCCTTCTCCTGCTGAGCGGTCGGACGCTGGCCTCTCTTAAGCTGTGCAACAGTCAGTCCAAAAGCCATCTGCAAATGGGAATAATCCTTAAAAGAAGTCCAGTCCCCGCCCCATTCGAATCCCAGCTTTTTCGCTTCCTGTACGACCTCCTGCCAGTCTGCCAGCTTGTCTCCATCCCCATTCAGGTTCATGTCCCAAGATACGTTCTGCCCACCCGGAAGCAGCAGCGCGAAGTCCATGGCCAGGCCATAATTATGATAGCTGCTGCCTCCTCTGGCATTGGTTACAATAGTCCCCTTTTGGGTTCTTCCCTGCGCATACAGCGCATTCTGTTCGGCAATGGTGCGCATGCCCTGTGTAATGACAATAGGGATACCTTTGGCATAACATCGCTGAATCAAGACATTTGCAGCCGCCAGCAATACGGGATGAAGACCGCCGAGCCGGGCTGCCGATTTATTAATCACCTCATCTAAAGTCAGCATCTAATCCCCTCCTGGTACAGTAAATGCCCTTTATTCTGCTGTTGCTTGTACGCTGTTCCCTTAAATCTATAAAAAAGAAGACCCCGATTCATCACGGAGCCTGAGTATCTATCCTATAGGGTTGTACGTGTAACCACCTTCCGCACATTTTTTTCGGGATGATTCCTATCCGAACAGGCTATTCTATAAGCGAGAGGTGGGATGACAAAATGGACATTCACAGTGACAGCTACAAAATTGCAGAGTTGACTAAACGGGACGAGGCACTACAGATCATCCGCCAGGCCGAAACGGCAATTGCCCAGATCAATGGCAACAAGCCGGTAACTCTGATCGCTTATGAGAGAACAGGAGCCCCATTTCATACCTAAAAACAAGGCTCCCTCAACTTAGACGATATACGCCTCCACAATATTATCGACATCAATCCACTTCCATTCCTCCGCCCACTGCAGCTTGATCTCGCGCGAGTGGGTGTGGATGGAGGTCACAAATCCGTTCAGCAGCTTCTTCTCAAAAGCATCAAACACCACTAGCGTTACCCGGACATGACTCCGTAGTGACAGTGCCAGCGTATACTCAATCTCCTCCAGCTTCTGTTTATCCAGAAACGGCTTCCCGCGGTGCAGAGTTTCCAATTCTTCATTCCGAATCCGGCTTGTATGATCCGGTAGCATCATTCGGCTGCTCATCCCCAGGCCATTCCCTTCCAGCTTCTTTCCCATTATGTCCCTCCTCCCAGAATTATTCTTGATTCCATTCACCGATTGCGTTCCACTATAACCGAACGTATGTTTGTATTATATGCCTTTATCTGCTTCTTAAGCAATCAGAAAAAAATGTAAATAGCAAGTAAAAAAGCGCCCACAGTTTTTCTGTGCAGCGCCTCTGTAATACCTGAGTGTGTCCTTTTTACTTAACGTCAGTTACCGATGTTCCAGAACCGGACTTTGCATTCGTGTCTGTAGAGTCTGTATTAGCTTTCTTACCTGCTGCATCAGTGCCGCTGTCTGTACCGGACAACGTTCCCTCTGCCGCACTTTCCGGCTCAATCAGCCCCGCGGCTGCTCTGGCTTCATTCAGCTTGGAGATTCCGTACAGCATCGCAACGTCCGCCTGCTGGTTCATATCGTTGAACTCATCGGCTGTAACGTTCGGGGAGGCGGCATCTTTTGCGGCCTTCTCTTTGATCGAGTACGCGCTCTGAAACGCAATTACCGATTCTTTCAGGAGCTTTTGAATATCTTCGGGCAGGCTTTTGGAAATCTTCACATCTTTGACTTCATCGGCTATATCAGTAGCAGTATCCTGAAATTGATCTATCGCCTTTTCCATTTCTTTGTCCGATGCTTTTCCACTTGAAAACGAGGTTAGGGTTGTGTTGAACTCCTCCAATGAGGATTTGCCCAGTTCATCAAATTTTGACATTTCATTATAAAAGCTTTGCACCTTCTCCTGTACCTCTTCATGGGAAGCAGGTGCCGAAGTATTATTGTTGCAGGCGCTTAGAATCACCACTACCATTAATAACGCTGCCAGTAAGGCTTGTCTCATATTTATATCCCTCCAATTAACAGAATAATAGCGAGTTTTGTAAAGTGCAACTGAAAATTATGTAAAATTAGAATGAATGGAACATTTGACAGAAAGGAAGCGTATTCATTAATTCAGTGAGTAATATTTAATAAAAAGAATCACAAGCAGTGTCTGGAAATCTTTGTTTGTACTATAATGATTTCATTATGACTGACAGAAAGGAAGATTGACCATGCCTTATTGCACAAGCTGTGGAGCAGAATACGAGCAAGGCGCCAAATTTTGCGGAGAATGTGGAGCAAGTACGGAGGGAGACTCAGCTGCACAGATACGCCGACATTCAGCTGGAAGAGCACCCGGATCGGGCTCAGGGCCTGAAGTCGAGCTGTGGCAGGGTAAACCAGCCGGTATTGCTGACCGCCTCAAAGGCATTGTGCGGCTGAACACAACCACATATACGATCACCAGCCAGCGTATTATGGTCAAAACCGGACTGATTGGCAAGGACGTTGAAGAAATCGAGCTGCTGCGAGTGAATGACTTCTCTGTGGACCAGTCGATCATGCAGCGTATTCTCGGCATCGGGATGCTTACGATATTTTCGGACGATGCTTCATCACCGCAGCTGCTATTCCGCAGAATCCGCCAACCCCAAACCGTTAAGGATGTACTCCGCAAAGCGGTACGCGATGAAAAAATCGCCAACAATATCAGCTACCGCGAACAAATCTAACCGCTGATCTGCCTCGTAGGAAGGATAGAACGCCCCGGCCCGGATGGACGCTTAAACCTGGCTGGGGCTGTCCCACATCTGAACCGTTCGCGCATTGCTCTGTTTTTCATACGATTATGTATGTTTCTTTCCCCGGTTATCTGGAATACCTCATCGGAAGCAGTTCGGCTGCATTCACCTTGATCACTCTTCCCTCAACAGGCACAATTACCTTGCAATCCTTGCCGTAATCGGCGATCAGCTCTCTGCACATGCCGCAGGGCGAGACGACTTTAATCTCCCGCTCAGGGTTGTCAGGATCGGGATGTCTTACCGCGACTATCAGATCAAACTCCTTGTATCCCTCCGATATAGCCTTACCTATCACCATCGCTTCTGCGCAGACCGTTACTCTGGATAAACTGGCTTCCACATGAACGGCGGTGAAGATTTCTCCCGTCTTGGTCTGTAGAGCCGCTCCCACATGATGACGTTCCCACTCATAACGTTTCGTGATGATCTCCTGTGCGGAGGCAATCAAATTCTGATCCTCAGAAGTAATCTCATATTCCATTAACCGTACCCCCTTTTTACTATTTTCAGTATACTAAAGGAGGCTATATTTAAGATATACTGGTTAAGTCTGCGTATGCGTTAAGCGCAGGCTTACAAACTTATAGGGGGCAGCACAGTGAAGTCCAAGAAATTCATCCCGAGTCTCATCATCATCCTGGTGCTTTTGGCCGCCGCATACTGGTATGAGGAGAATGGTCCGCTGCCTGGCAGTCAGAACTCCACAGAAGATACTGATGTTGTCCAGCTGGACTTTCCAAGTGACCGTTATCCGGAGACTGCTCAGCACATTCAAGATGCTATCCGAAGTGGAGAGTCGTCCATTTGCACTATCGACCGGCAGGAAGCTGAAGAGAACCGTAAAGAGTCACTGAAGGGGATTCCGACCAAAAAAGGCTATGACCGCGATGAATGGCCGATGGCCATGTGCGAGGAGGGCGGCAGCGGAGCTGACATCGAATACATAACGCCAAAAGATAACCGCGGGGCTGGCAGCTGGGTGGGCAATCAATTGGAGGAGCTGCCTGACGGAACGCGAGTAGAATTCATGTTCAGATAGCGCACACATTGATCGTGGAAACCCGTATAGCCCTATCAGGCTTTTAGCCTGACAGGGCAACAATCACGGCTGGAGATTCTAGAACATCCAGGCTCTGGTGATAATTACCAGAAGAATGAACAGTACCAGAATTGCACCTGTTGAAGTAAAGGGACTGACAACCGGTACTACTGGGGGTCCCTGATTTACTCCACCGACATTATTTCCACAACCGCAACCATAATCTGCTCCCATTATTAATTCCTCCTCTGAAATAATGACTACAGCACAGAATATGTTGCAGGCCATTGTACTGCATGGGCCAATAGGCAAAGAAATTCCGATTCATCTAATTATGTAAGCCCAACCTTCCAAGCTGAAAACACTTGATATTACTATCTGATTGCTATATGCTTAGATACATAAGAACACAGGTTCGCGTAATTATTAAGCCCTCTGGGCTTTTCTTTTGGCCATAAATACGAACATACGATCTTGTATCTGAGGTGAATCAAATGCATTCATATTATCAAATGACTGCTCTGGAGAAATGGACGGAGGATTTATATGAACGGCTGGATATCTGTAAGCCGGCACAAATTTCGATTGCGTATATTGCCGAACGCCTGAATATTTGGGTTCATTATTTGGACGTGAGGAGCAAAGGGATTGAAGCCTCTGCCGGTATGTACAGTATGTTCATCGATAACCGGCTTTCTGAAGAACTGCAGCGCCTGGAATTTCTGCAGGAGCTTTGTCACCTGCTCCGTCATTCCGGGAGCCATACGCTGATGCCTGAGCAATATAGTCAAGCGGAACAGGATGAATCGGAACGCTTTATTCTGTATGCAGCAATGCCTTACTCCATAATCTCGAAGATGACCCTGCCTGAGCTCCGCGAAGAAGCGATTCAGGAGCTTGCCGCCACATTTCAGGTTCCCAGCGAATTGGCTCTGCAGCGGATCGATCAAATTCAGCGGCGTGTGTTCCAGGGGCAGCTAATGGCTGTTATGGAGAGAAATGAGGACCGAAAATTAATCCACAGACATATTCGCTAAACGCATAGGAGATAATATGCAGACACGAATCTGCTGCAATATGAGCTCAAGCCATCAGATTTAAGCGAAATTACCCTTAGGGGGGAACGGTATGGAAGCCATCGAAATAATCCACTTATTATTGAACCATCCGGATTACAACGTGGACGCGGTGCATCCCGAAATCCCGGATTTTGTTGGTATCGAGGCCATTGAAGTGAACCATGAGACTCAGACTTTTTCCATTCTGCTGCAGGAGCCTCAGGAAGATTAGGCACTTATGCCGCAAGGCTGGCCAATCCACAAAAAAGTGACCCCGCCGGCATTCCGGCAGGGTCCAAATATCTTAATTATGGGAATATGCTGTTAGTATATTCCTTCTAGCTTAAATACATATGAAATAGAGCTATTCTATTATAGATAAGAAAAAACCCTAACAAACTTTCGTTAGGGTACTAACACAGTGCAATTAGAATGCACCAGCTTGAGCTATTCCATTAAACGTAACAGGTCCAGCGATTGTTATTGCTGGCCCTGGGCCCGTATCTACTGCATACATGGTATAGCGCAGCTCGCCCGAAGCAGGGACAGTCGGATGGAAATCCGCTGCGGTGAAAGAAATCAGATTGTTCCCTGTGATCAAATCTGCAATGGCGGTATAGATTACAGTACCCGTACCGCTAACGCCTGTTCCGCCTCTTTCCACAGTGATAGTGACTTGGTTCGCAGCCACACCGACTAGACCTATGGTGCCCCACAGCTCTATGCGGACGTCAGCCTCATTAGGAGTACCGATTACTGCGGCTACCTGAAGACCTATGTCACCAAGCAGGATTGGCGTTCCTTCTGGAACCGGAGTTGTACCGGTAGGTCCCGCCAGGGCCGTTGAAGTTCTGGAATCAAGGAATTGAATTGGCATTTCACTCTCTCCTTTATATAAAGATTTCTTCCGGAAGATAGTACATTGTATGAGCCGGATCATAGTATTGTTTGTACTATCGACTCAATGGTATGAGTACAAAATAAAGCAACCAATTCATTACCTTTTACAATTATCACTGGCCTACTACATTGATACTTTGGCAAATTTGTAGAAAAGCAGCTTGAATCTGTGGAATAAAAGTCTCCGTTATCAAATACATTAGCAAGCTTAAAAATATGGCCCTTCCCCACTCAAGCATATTCGCTTCTACGAGCCTATAAATAGCAAAAACCCCTTGCTAGGCAAGGGGTTTTAAGAAGTGGGCCCTACAGGACTCGAACCTGTGACCAATCGGTTATGAGCCGACCGCTCTAACCAACTGAGCTAAGGGCCCGGATCTAGGATTCCGTATATACAATGGCTGTCTGAGAAAATANATCGGTTATGAGCCGACCGCTCTAACCAACTGAGCTAAGGGCCCGGATCTAGGATTCCGTATATACAATGGCTGTCTGAGAAAATAAAATTGGTTGCGGGGGCAGGATTTGAACCTGCGGCCTTCGGGTTATGAGCCCGACGAGCTACCGGGCTGCTCCACCCCGCGTCAGTAATTATATTCAAACAGCGACAATAGATAATATACATCATATCCGGGTCAATAGTCAAGCATGATTTTGACCAATGGGTTCAAGGCAGAAAACGAACACCATAGCGGCCCTTGCGTGAACGGTATATTTCCACAAAACGCGGGTCATGATAGCCGTATATCCAGCCGTCCTGCTCCAGCCTCTTGGCCAGACATCCGGCTTGAAATCTCGTCCTGAACAGCTTCGCGAAGTATATCCAGTTCATGATACCTTCTTCTCCTTCTCCGCAAAATTATGATTGCTCTGTTGCTAAAGATATCATGCCCTGTTTCCAGAAAATAAGCCGCCGGTTTCCGGCGGCGGCTGTGTAATTTTCTGGGTGCGTCTTATTTGGTTGTTGGGCTTTTCCCAGGCCAGCCATTCTCAACATCAAAATACTTCTCAGGCTCTTTCTGCAGAGCCTTCAGCATGAGATTGCCCTGTTTCTCCCAGGCTTGAAGAGCACTGGTAACGGTTCGTTTGCCTTGATACACCTCAGTGAATAAGATCCGCCCGACATCATTGATCTGGGTAATTCCAGGAATGCGCGCCTGCAGACTGTCCATGGCCGGATCACTCGCCGGCAGTGGCTTCTGGATGCAGAACGGAGTAAGATCCAGACCTTTTTCCGGAGGTACATTATAATCTTTTCGTGAAGTCAGCTCGTAGTGGTTATGGGCTTTGATTTTGGCAACCTCGTTGCTGTTGACAAATTGGATCAGATCCCAGGCATCCTCTTTGTTTTGTGCCAATGTATTGACCGCCATCAAGCTGTATAGCGTGGTTCCCATAGCTACCCCGGGCTTTTCTGCAAAGGTAGGTACGGACACGATGCCCCACTCTACAGGCTGGAAATTTTTAATGAGTGAGGCGTTCCTGTTGGCTGCTGTTAGCTCATTGATATAACCGTATTCGCCAACTGTCATAGCCGCTTTGCTTGTCAGAAACAAGTCGCCACCCACAGGAGAAGATTCGGGGTTACTAATTTCCTGCAAGCCCGGAATGATCTGTTTTTTGATCAGAAGGTTGAAATCCGTCCATACCTTGCTCCAGTAAGGAGTGTTTACGGTCATTTGCCCCCCATTATGATCGTACATCGCCAGCTGCAGCGGAGAAAGGTAGTTCAGCATATCCCAGAATGGATCATTCGCATAGCGGTTCAAGGCTAATCCATAGATGCGGCCTTTGTCCTGTTTGGACACTTTCGTAACCTTGGCAGCGACAGAGAACAATTTCTCCCAAGTCATCCCGTTCTCTGGGTAGGCTACCCCGGCAGCATCGAATATCTTTTTGTTATAAAACAGTGCACTTGAAGAAAAGGTAGGGGTCAATGCATACAGTTGCCCTTTGCCCAGCTCCCGTATTCCGTCCAGTACGGTGGGAGCTATATTACTGAGATCGTAATGGTCACGATCAATCAGAGGCTGCAGTGGGTCCACCAAATTGTGGTCAGCCAGTCTTTTTAGCAGTGTATTATCGACAATAACCACATCCACCGGCTTAGCACCGCCCATAATCGCCCGCATACTGTCCAGGTTATCCGGACCCGCCACAGAGTCTGGGATACTGAAGCGGAGCTTCTCGGTATCAATGGCCGGGACGAACTCCAGCTTAACCTCAGGATGCTGCAACTCATAGAGATCGGTAAACTGCTGGCGGAAATAATTGTCGTCCTCCCCGCTCCACAAGCTCCCGATACGCAGTACCCGCTGCCCTTCAGAGCCCTTGGAACCCTCGGCTGCGGCACGAATCCCTCCTGCAGATGTAAGCGGCAGCACAAGTGCCGCACAGATGCCAAGTGACAGCCAGCGTTTGGCTGCCGTACTGATTCCCTTACTATTCATGAATAAATCCCCTCCTGGTCGAATTCTTATCTCCCTTACGGAAATAAAACTTTCCTATAATTAGCATTATAAGGATTTGTGCGATCCAGGAAGTTACAGGCAGTTTAAAGATGCACTACGATTTCTTCATAGGATGATGCCAAAAATCCCCACCGTCAGGTGGGGATTAGAATGTAAGCTCTTTATGAATTCAGATCTTACACGCCAAAAGACGCCGGATCTTTACGCCATGATTGCAGCAGTTCTACATCGGTCTCGGCGATGGTGCCCTGGGCCAGAGCCACATCAATTAGAGTGGTGTAGTTGGACAGAGCCTGCAGCGGTATGCCTGCTGCGGTGAATGCTTCAGTGGCACGGTCCAGCTCATAGCTGAAAATGGCCAGCACGACCAGTGGTATGCCTCCCGCTTCCTGTACAGCCTGAGCGGCCTTGATGGAGCTGCCTCCGGTGGAGATCAGATCCTCGATCACGATGACCTTTTGGCCTGGCGTGATCAGGCCTTCGATCTGATTCTGTTTGCCGTGGCCTTTGGCCTTGTCACGGATATAAGCCATTGGCAGGTTAAGCTTGTCTGCTACCCAGGCAGCATGAGGAATACCAGCGGTAGCCGTGCCTGCAATCACTTCGGCATCCGGGTATGAACTCGCGATGGTTTCCACGAAGGCATCTGCGATGTATCCCCGGACTTCGGGAAAGGACAATGTCAGACGATTATCACAGTAGATGGGTGATTTAATACCGGAGGTCCAGGTAAAAGGATCCTGTGGACGCAGCGCCACCGCACCGATCTTCAGCAGGTAACGGGCGATCTGTTCACTTTTATTCAATAATGGGCTCATACTTGGCTCATCTCCTCAATAATGTTAAGTGCAGCCTGACGCGGGTCTGCCGAAGCCGTAATCGGACGTCCGACAACCAGGAAGTGGCTTCCCTGCAGGATTGCTTGTCCGGGTGTCATCACACGAGACTGGTCGTCCAGGGAGGCCCCTGCAGGACGAATTCCCGGCGTCACTGTGCGGAACTCCGGTCCGCAGGCGGCGGCGATAACTGCTGCTTCCTGCGATGAAGCCACAACGCCGTGCAAGCCTGCTTCGGCTGCTAGCTTGGCATAGCGTACGACAGTATCCGTTACTGAACCGGAAATACCAATCTCGGTGTTCATGATCTCCTGACTGGTGCTTGTAAGCTGTGTTACTGCGATAATAAGCGGAATATGCAGCGATGGATGCAGGCTTACCGCTTTCGCAGCGCCTTCCAGCGCAGCGGTCATCATTGCCTTCCCCCCGGCTGCATGCACATTGAACATATCTACCCCCAGCATGGTCAGGCTCTCTGCTCCACCACGAACCGTATTCGGGATGTCATGCATTTTGACATCCAGAAATACGGAATAGCCACGCGTTTTCAGCTCTCTGATAAAGTCTGGACCAGCCGCATAAAACAGCTGCATACCCACTTTCATATAACATGGAATACCTTCCAGCTTCTCAATCAAAAGTTTGGCCTGGGCCACATCCGGATAATCGAGGGCAACCATGAGGCGGCCTGCCATTTCCTCACGCTTCTCAATTTGTCCGATATTCTCATGCCCGTGCTGCGTAGCCGTCTGCTCCACTTGTTGATTCTCTCCCTTGGTCATCGTTAATACGCTCCTTGCCATGCACTATTTTCAATTCATCTCAGCAGCAGCCTCTACTTTACTGGGATTTATCTCCGGGCACAGCGGAACGGTCTGCGCTAACGCAAACCGTCCCTTTGACATCACCCCGAAAGGCTGCCTCATATATTTTCAAACTTATTGTCCAACAAAAGCAGGCATCGACTGCGAGGAGAAGTTGATCGTCTGGAGCATTCTCAGCAGCGCCGTTACTGTATCCAGCGATGTCATACATACAACGCCGTTCTCTACAGCTTCACGGCGGATACGGAAGCCGTCGCGCTCTGGTGTCTTGCCCTTGGTCAGGGTATTGAAGACGAAGTTGGCTTGACCCCCGCGGATCAGATCGAGGATGGTCGGCTCTCCTTCATCCAGCTTGTTGACGTTCATCACGTTCAGGCCCGCTTGTTCAAGCGCAAGAGCTGTACCGCCGGTAGCAATGATTTTGTAGCCCATGGCATGGAAGCCCTTCATCAGCTCAACGGCTTCCGCCTTGTCTTTGTCCGCTACCGTAACAATGATGGCTCCGGTTGCTGGAATCTTCATGCCCGCTCCGATCAGCCCTTTATAGAGGGCTTTGGCGTAGAGCTTGTCGCGGCCCATAACTTCACCAGTCGATTTCATTTCCGGTCCGAGCGTAGGCTCTACTCTACGCAGCTTGGCAAAAGAGAACACCGGCACTTTTACCGAAACATAGTCGCTCTCCGGCCACAGACCCTCTGTATAACCGTCCTCTTTCAGCTTGCCGCCGAGGATGATTTTGGTGGCGAGGTGAGCCATAGGAATCCCAGTCACCTTGCTCAGGAATGGAACCGTACGCGAGGAGCGCGGGTTAACCTCGATGACATACACTTCATTTTGATAGATAACGAACTGGATGTTGACCAGCCCGATGGTCTTCAGCTCTTTAGCAATTTTGATGGTGATTTCAGCAATCTTCTGCTTCAGGCCTTCGTCCAGGTACTGCGGCGGATAGACGGCGATGGAGTCACCGGAGTGAACGCCTGCGCGCTCTACATGCTCCATAATACCCGGAATAACTACGGTCTCACCGTCGCAGATGGCATCAACTTCAACCTCTTTACCAAGCATATAGCGGTCGATCAGCACCGGATGCTCCGGATTGACCTTCACCGCTTCAACCATGTAGCTCAGCAGCTCTGTATCATTGTAGACAATCTCCATCGCACGGCCGCCCAGCACGTAGGAAGGACGAACCAGAACCGGATACCCGAGCGATTGTGCGGTTTCTACAGCTTCATCAATGTTGATGACCGTCTTGCCCTTCGGCTGAGCGATATCCAGACGGGCCAGCAGTGCTTCGAATTTCTTGCGGTTCTCAGCTTCATCGATGCTCTCCAGGCTGGTGCCCAGAATATTCACACCCGCAGCAGCCAGCGGTGCGGCCAGGTTGATAGCTGTCTGTCCACCGAACTGGACAATGACGCCGATTGGATTTTCCTGAGCGATAACGTTCATAACATCCTCGAAGAACAGCGGCTCAAAATACAGCCGGTCCGAGGTATTGAAATCCGTAGACACTGTCTCTGGATTGTTGTTGATAATTACTGCTTCATAGCCGGCTTTTTGAATCGCCCATACTGCATGTACGGTAGAGTAATCGAATTCGATACCCTGGCCTATCCGGATAGGACCGGAACCCAGTACAATGACCTTTTGCTTGTCGGAATGAATGACCTCATTCTCTGTTTCGTAAGTCGAGTAGTAATATGGCGTTGAGGCTTCAAATTCAGCGGCGCAGGTATCAACCATTTTGAATACCGGAACCAGTCCTTGCTGAATACGCATCACGCGGACTTCGGATTCTTTGGTCTGCTCAAGACCTGAACGACCTTCCGCCCGGATCTCGGCAATCGCCCGGTCAGTGAAGCCTTTACGCTTAGCTTGATACAGTGTTTCCGGCGACAGCGTTTCTTCGCTGCGGATCTCATCTTCAAAGTTCACTAGACCCTCGATCTTGGAGAGGAACCACCAGTCTACGCTCGTGATATCCTGAATCTCCTGCAAGCCATAACCGCGGCGGAAGGCCTCAGCGATCAGGAACAGTCGCTCATCATCTGGTTTGGCGAGTCTTGTGCGAAGCACGCTGTCCTCCAGTTGCTCTGCACCCGGAAGGCGGAAACGGTGCACACCGATTTCAAGGGAACGGATAGCTTTGTGAATCGACTCTTCAAAGGTACGGCCGATCGCCATTACTTCGCCGGTTGCCTTCATCTGTGTACCCAGTTTGCGGTTGGCATAGATGAACTTGTCAAACGGCCAGCGTGGAATTTTGCTCACAATATAGTCAAGTGTCGGCTCAAAGCAGGCATAGGTCTGGCCAGTTACCGGATTTACAATTTCATCCAGCGTGTAGCCGAGGGCGATCTTGGCTGCCATCTTGGCAATCGGATAACCGGTCGCTTTCGAAGCCAGCGCAGAGGAACGGCTGACACGCGGGTTCACTTCAATCACATAATACTGGTAGCTCTGCGGATCCAGCGCAAACTGAACGTTACAGCCACCTTCAATGTTCAGGGCACGGATAATCTTCAGTGAAGCGCTGCGCAGCATCTGGTATTCCCGGTCGGACAAGGTCTGGCTTGGCGCTACGACGATACTGTCACCTGTATGCACACCAACCGGATCAAAGTTCTCCATGTTGCAGACCACGATGCAGTTGTCGTTCGCATCGCGCATGACCTCATATTCTACTTCCTTCATCCCGGCGATGCTCTTCTCCACCAGACATTGGCCGATCGGGCTGTAACGGATACCAGCCTTTACAGTTTCACGCAGTTCTTCCTCGTTGTCACAAATCCCGCCGCCAGTTCCACCCAGTGTATAAGCGGGACGAACGATCAGCGGGTATCCGATACCGGCTGCGAAGTCCATAGCTTCTTCCACACTGGTTATAATGGAGCTTTCCGGTACCGGCTGCTCCAACTCGCGCATCAGTTCACGGAACAAGTCGCGGTCTTCAGCCTTTTCGATGGATTCGAGCTGTGTACCCAGCAGCTTCACGTTCTCCTTCTCCAGGACGCCAGCGCGTGCCAGTTCCACAGCCATATTCAGACCGGTCTGACCGCCAAGCGTAGGCAGCAGTCCGTCCGGACGCTCCTGGCGGATAATTGCGGTAACGAATTCAAGGGTAATCGGCTCGATATAGACCTTGTCAGCCATATTGGTATCTGTCATGATCGTGGCCGGGTTGCTGTTGATCAGTACAACCTCAACGCCTTCTTCTTTGAGGGCCTGACAGGCCTGAGTTCCGGCATAGTCGAACTCAGCGGCCTGGCCGATGACGATCGGGCCGGAGCCGATCACGAGAATTTTTTTGAGCTTATCGTTCTTTGGCATGTTATAGTGCTCCTTTCACGGCTTCAAGCTGCGGTGTAATGTTCGATGCCGTGATTCTGGCATTGGCTGCAAGCTGCGCCTGGCGCGAGCTTGACGGAGTCTGAGCTTTGTGATCGGCAATCATCTGGAGGAAACGGTCGAACAAATAGCTGCTGTCATGCGGTCCCGGCGCCGCTTCCGGATGATATTGCACCGAAAATGCGGGGTAGCGGGTATGTCTGACTCCCTCGACGGTCTTATCATTATTGTTAATGTGAGTCACTTCAAGATCTGTATTCCGCACAGATTCCTCATTTACCGTGTAGCCATGATTCTGGGAAGTGATGAAGCACCGTCCGCTTTCGAGTTCTTTGACCGGATGATTACCGCCGCGGTGGCCGAATTTAAGCTTCTCAGTATCCGCGCCGCAAGCCAGTGCGAACAATTGATGTCCCAGGCAGATGCCGAAGATTGGATATTCACCGAGCAGTTCAGAGATCGTCTGGACTGCGTAAGGCACGTCTTTCGGGTCCCCAGGGCCGTTGGACAGCTGAATTCCGTCCGGATTCAATCTGCGGATCTCATCGGCAGTCACATCATGTGGTACTACAACCACATCACAGCCGCGGTTGTTCAGCTCGCGCAGAATACCTGTCTTCGCACCGTAGTCGACAAGCACGATCCGCTCCTTGTTGCCGGGACTGCTGTAGGTTTTAGTGGTAGAGGTGCGGGCCACCTGGTTACGCAGTTCTTCAATAGTGGTGTCACCCATCATTTCCATCAGCTCTTCCACACGCTTGTTGGAAGTGGTAAGAATCGCCTTCATGGTGCCGTAGTGGCGGATAATGCGGGTGAGCATCCGGGTATCAATCTCACTGATTCCGGGAATGCCATATTCCTTCAGCAAGTCATCTACGCTATATTCAGCGCGCCAGTTGCTGGGAACTTCCTCATGGCGGCGCACGACAAAGCCGTGCACGAATGGACGCACAGATTCAAAATCATCGCGTGTGATGCCGTAGTTTCCGATCAGCGGATAAGTCATGGTCACGATCTGGCCGCAGTAGGAAGGGTCTGACAGCACCTCCTGATAACCTGTAATCCCTGTGTTAAAAACAACCTCGCCCGTCTTTTCACCTTCCGCACCAAATGCGGTACCTGTGAACAGCGTTCCGTCCTGAAGCAGCAATCTCGCCTGCATTTCCTTCCACTCCTTCTTGTTTCTGTAGTCTGGTTCTTATGTCTTGCTGGATTTCCGGAGCAAGCGCGCGAAAATACCGCCGTATGTTATACCCTGACCCCATACAGCCGGCAGCTTCGCTCTACCAGTCCGTCCGTTATTCTTCAGTCCATACGGCTTTGCCGTTCACCCATGTCTTAACCGGCCAGCCTTTAAGCTTCCAACCGGCAAAAGGAGTATTACGTCCTTTGCTGGCAAACGAAGCGGGATTCACTTCTTTTTCTTCCGTTAGATCAATCAGTGTCAAATCCGCCGGCAATCCTACCGTCAGGCTACCTGTATTCAACCGGAATACCCGGGCAGGATCAGCCGTCATACGTTGTACCAGCAGCGACAGGTCCCATTTGCCTGTAGCTACAAATGCCGTATACAGCAGCGGGAACGCTGTCTCAAAGCCAACGATGCCGAAAGGCGCAAGCTGCATGCCTTTAGCCTTTTCTTCTTCGCTGTGCGGTGCATGGTCGGTGACGATGATATCCAGCGTACCGTCTAGCAGACCTGCGATACAGGCTTCCACATCACGGCGTGAGCGCAGCGGCGGGTTCATTTTCCAATTGGCGTCCATGCCCGGAATATCCTCTTCCGAGAGCAGCAGATGATGCGGACATACCTCAGCAGTTACCTTAATGCCAATCTCCTTGGCCTGCCGGATAAGGCGGACAGATTGCTCTGTACTGACATGGCAGACATGGTAGTGTACCCCTGTTGCTTCAGCGAGCAGAATATCACGTCCGACATGAATGGCCTCCGATTCATTCGGGATTCCTTTCAAACCGTGCTTATCGGCAAAAGTTCCCTCAGCGACCGCGCAGCCTTCCACCAGCGAATTGTCCTCACAGTGAGCAATAACCGGCATATCCAGTCCAGCCGCGATTTTCATTGCATCCTTCATCATCTGAGCGCTCTGAACGCCTACACCGTCATCCGTGAACCCAATCGCCCCAGCCTCTTTCAAGGCGGCAAAATCAGTCAGCTCTCGACCGAGCTCATTTTTCGTAATTGCTGCATAAGGCAGCACCTTCACCAGTCCGGCTTCATCCGCTTTATCCTTCACGAACTTCACAACTTCAGGACTATCCGTTACAGGACGGGTATTCGGCATGCAGGCAATGGTGGTAAAACCGCCCTTGGCAGCCGAACGTGCCCCTGTCTCAATAGTCTCCTTATGTTCAAAACCAGGTTCCCGCAGATGCACATGCATATCGATCAATCCCGGAATCAGCAGCTTGCCTTCCGCCTCAATAATCTCACCGGCTTCGTCTAAGACCTCGTTGTCGTTCTTGATGGCTGTGATGAGTCCATCCTGGACTACGATATGTTTGCGCTCTAGCACGCCTTTCTCATTCAGTACACTGGCGTTCTTGATGATCACGGTTATGATTCTCCTTCTACCCGCAGGCGATCGGCCCCGAGCTCTGTAGTTATTATATAATAAAAATTCATCTTTGTGTATATTTATTAATAAGATTATGTCAGGTTTTTTAGAGGATTGCTCTTTCCATAACCGCCATACGTACAGGCACGCCATTCGCCATCTGAGGAAAAATCCGCGACTTGTCGCTCTCCACGACAGCATCATCAATTTCGACATTCCGGTTCACCGGTGCAGGGTGCATGATGATGGTACTCTTGTCCAGCTTCGCGGCACGCTCTTCCGTAAGTCCGAACTGTCTCCGGTATTCTTCCGGCGATAGCAGGATGCCTGAAGCATGGCGTTCCAGCTGAACACGCAGCATCATGACCACATCCGCCTTGAGTGCTTCTTCCATAGTTACATAAGGCGCATACTCCGCAAGCTCAGGAGCCTTCATGTTATCCGGTGCGCAGAACTGCACCTTGGCGCCCATCTTCGTCAATCCCCAGAGGTTCGAGCGGGCCACACGGCTATGCATAATATCCCCGATAATCGATACTTTAAGGCCCTTCAGTTCGCCAAAATTTTTGTTCATCGTATACAGATCCAGCAGCGCCTGTGTGGGATGCTCGTTATTGCCGTCCCCCGCATTGATCAGCGGGATGGATACCTTCTCTGCCAGTTGCTGCAGCACCCCTGCAGGCTTCATACGCACAACTCCAGCGTCAATCCCCATGGACTCAAGCGTGCGTACAGTGTCGTAGATCGATTCGCCTTTTTCCACACTGGAAGCCGCAGCCGTGAAGTTAAGCACCTGGACACCCAGCCGTTTCTCAGCCATTTCGAAGGAAAACCGGGTACGTGTACTGTTCTCAAAAAACATGTTGGCCACAAAATGCGATCTCAGCACAGGTGTCAGCTTCTCGGTTTGATTATCCCAGTACGCCGTTCTGTTCAAAAGCTGCATAATTTCTGTCCGGTCCAGCTCCTTAATTCCCAGCAGACTGCGTTCCTTCACCTTGGTTGCGGTCATCATTGTTATCGTTCCTCCCGGTTGGAAATAATGTAAACCTCATCCTTGCCATCAAATTCGGTCAGCGCTACTTCAATCTGCTCATGTTTGGAGGTTGGTACATTTTTGCCGATATAATCCGGCCGGATGGGAAGCTCGCGGTGTCCACGGTCTGCAAGTACTGCCAGCTGAATCATCCGGGGCCGTCCGCAATCCATCAATGCATCCATCGCAGCCCGGATCGTCCGGCCGGTATAGAGCACATCATCGAACAAAATTACTTTCTTGTCGTGGATGCCGCTGGAGCCGGCCGGGAGGGTCAGATTACTGTTCACCACCGTGCGGTCCATGGCTTCGCGGTTGTCACCGCCGCCTTCACGGTCATCGCGGTAATGCGTAATATCCAGCTCTCCATAAGGAATCTCGATCCCCTCAATCTCCTTGATGCGTTCCGCGATTCGCTGCGCTAGGTACACTCCGCGAGTACGGATTCCCACCAGCAGGCAATTCTCAATCCCTTTGTTCTTCTCCAAAATCTCATGGGCAATGCGCGACAGCGCCCGGCGGATTGCCGTTTCGTCCATAATCACATTTTTCTCAGTAACCATCATCTCTGCCATCCTCCTGCTTGATCGCCTGTTCAAGTTCCCGGATAACAAAAAACTCCTTGCCCGAAACAGGCAAGGAGTGAAATCCGCAGATTTAAAAAGATGGCGTGTCCGCGCGTATATAAAGACCCTCCGTACACATACGGATTCCTCTTTACATGTCGCGAACCTCGATTCACGTTACCTTGCCAGCCTCACGGGACTGAATTAAAGGCGCATATTCAACTAAAGAAATTATGACAGATGTTACGGCGGGTGTCAAATGGGAGAAATTTATATTAAGGTGGCAGCCGTAACTACGGTGAATGTTTGGACTTTCCGCCGCTGTTAGGTTTGGATTTCCTGATTTGATTCCGCTGTCTGCGTTAGAAATCCAAACCTAAAGGCGGACGCTCTCGCTCCTACAGTTCCAAACTTCCCCTTCGCTACTCCCACCTTAAAATAAAGTTTATAAGTAGTGGTAAAAAATCGCCAGCTTCTTATTTAACGAAGCTGACAGTGATTAACAGCAGAAGCCGAACAGGAGTGCTGTCTACGATTGGCATAATCTAAGCATTTCCATGGCTCGGGGCAATATCCGTGTTTAAAGATGCTGAGAGCGATCGTATTTGTGATAAGGCCTAGTAGCTGGGATAGTCAATGGTTGAAAATGCTGCATATAAAACATAATATACTGCTAAAAGTTGAGCTCAGATCAAAATTGTTGTATGAAATGCAGCATTACCAGCTGTTCAAACACAAATACGTTGAGAATGTTGCATTACGTGCAGGATATGCACATAATCGGCACTCTCAGCGCAACAAAGTTGTATTCTATGCAGGAATTTCTACCAAAGTTGAACAGGGCCACACATCGAGAAAATAGATGAACAGAGCCTGTTTCAGTGAAGACTTAGTTGATCCACAAAGTATAGTTTCCCCCGGGAACATATTAAGTCTGAACTGACGCAAAAAAGCCGCCGCAGATTTCTCCGCAGCGGCTTACAGAAATCCATTCAATTAAAACTCAAATTCAACGTCGCTAAGGCGTCTTTGAATTTCGGAGATAACGCGTTTCTCTTCTTCTTCGCCTTTGGCGATGAAGGTTACGGAGAACCGTACGAACGGGCCAGCATCATCCCAAGGCACAGTAGAAATCAGCTTCTCGCGGATGAGGAACTGCGAGAAGTCCTCGCCGGATTCAAAACGGCGTCCGTCCTTGATCCCTTTTGGAGCCGCCACATAAAGGAAGAAAGATCCTTTTGGTTTCTCTGCGGAGAAGCCAAGGCTATTCAGGGCGTCTACCAGCATGTTGTGGCGGCGCGAATACTTTGCGGCAATCGCTTCGGTAATCTCAGGGTGAGCGAGACCGTAGGCTGCTGCCTTTTGAATAGCGATGAACTGGCCGGAGTCATTATTATCCTTCACATCACTGAAGGCTTTGACTACCAGAGGATTCCCGGCAACGAATCCGATTCTCCATCCGGTCATGTTGTACGACTTGGACAGGGAGTGAAGTTCAACGCCGACATCCTTAGCGCCTGGTACAGACAAGAAGCTGAGCGGCTTCACACCGTCATAGGTCAATGCAGCGTATGGAGCATCATGGATTACAACTACATCATATTTCTTGGCCCAAGCTACAACCTCGCTGAAGAACTCAGGGGTCGCACTAGCACCCGTAGGGTTATTAGGATAGTTCAGGTAGAGCAGCTTTGCCTTGCGGGCAACATCCTCAGGAATGGAGTTCAGGTCCGGCAGGAAGTTGTTCTCCTTCTTGAGCTCCACCGTGAATACTTGTCCACCCAGATACTTGGTATGGGTACCCAGTACCGGATAGCCCGGAACCGTCATGATTGTAATATCACCCGGATTAATGAAGCAGGACGGCAGCATGGCCAGCGCCGGCTTCGAACCAATGGAGTGGACCACTTCGGTTACAGGATCAATACCGTCTACACTGAAAACTTCCTTAAGATAAGCTGCGGCTGCGGCTTTGAACTCAGGAATTCCGTTATCTGCATATCCGCGGTTTTCTTCTTTGGCTGCTTCGACAGCAAGCTTGGCAATAATGCCTTCGTCTGCCATTTCGTCCGGCTCACCAACACCCATATCAATTAGCTCAATATTCGGAAAATCCTGTTTCGCCGATGCCTTGGCGCGTTTGATTTTCTCGAATTTGTATATAGCTGTATCTTTACCGTAGTTCGCTCCGCCGATGCGGTCCGCAAAATTAGTCTGAATGAAGGTATTCTGATATTGTTCAATACTCATATTCTTAATCTCATCTCCTGGCTGGTTATTAAAATAAGTACAGTGAAACCGTTCCTGCTTGATTCCATGTTCTAAATATGCCGCAAAGCCGATATCAAAACCATGGATTTATAGTCAGTTGATTTGTACTTATCTGCTCCGTAATGCAAAAAGCAGTTCTTCCATATCCGCCGGAATTGGCGCACTATATTCCATATATTCACCGGAAGAAGGATGCACAAATCCCAGGATAGCGGCATGAAGAGCTTGTCCGTTCATGGTAGTCCCTTTGCTGCGTCCATAGATCGGATCTCCGACCAGCGGATGACCGATAAACTTCATATGCACGCGAATCTGATGTGTCCGCCCGGTCTCCAGCTGAAGCTCCAGCAGTGTATAATCCCCCAAACGCTCCAATACAGTAAAATGGGTCACAGAACGTTTGCTGTTCTTCTCGGTTACGGTATAGAGCTTACGGTCATGCGGATCACGGCCAATCGGAGCATCTACCGTACCCTGGTCATGGGACAGATTCCCGTGCACTACAGCTATGTAGCGGCGGGTTACGGTATGTTCCTTAAGCTGGGCTGCTAGCGAAGCGTGAGCGGCGTCATTTTTGGCGGCCATAATGAGTCCGGAGGTATCCTTGTCAATACGGTGCACAATGCCCGGACGAATCTCTCCGTTAATACCCGACAGGTCTTTGCAATGGTACATCAGCGCATTGACCAGAGTCCCTGACGGATGACCCACTGCCGGATGGACAACCATTCCGCGCGGTTTGTTCACAACGATAACATCACTGTCTTCATACGCCACTTCAAGCGGAATATCTTCAGCAATGAGGTCTGTGACCTCCGCTTCCGGTACGGTAACGCCAACCACATCACCCTCATTCAGCTTGTAATTGGCTTTGACCGGAGAACCGTTAACCGTTACATGTCCGCCGCTAATCCATAGCTGCACCTGTGAGCGGGAAACTTCTTCTTCCCAGGACTCTGTTATATATTTATCAATCCGTTCCCGGGCATTCTCGCCGGCAACAGTCCATTCGGTGACGTCCTTTTCTTCCTCGAAGGCGCCGGTTGCCGCCTGCTCATTGACGTCTTTATTCAAATCATTCATTCCCTTCCTTAACTTCCTTGGATTCCTTCACTTCGGTGATTTCATCTCCGCTCTTCATATCCCGCAGTGTATCCAGAATAATCAGCGCCACACCTACAACAATGCAAGAGTCGGCTACGTTAAAGATTGGAAAGGTGTAGCTGCCGAAATTGAACATCAGGAAGTCAACAACCTCTCCGTTCAGCAGCCGGTCCAAAAAATTGCCTACAGCTCCGCCAAGCACCAGTGCAAGTGCGGTGGGCAGCAGCTTGCGGGTCGCTCTGGCTTTGTTCAAATACCAGACGATTCCGGCCACCACAATGACGGTAATCAGAAAAAAGAACCATTGCTGTCCCTGAAGAATACCAAAAGCCGCTCCTTGATTGCGGTGGGAGGTAATGATGAAAAAATCCTTGATTACCGGAATCTGCTCCGCGAGCTCCAGCCGGGTAGCAATTAAATACTTGGTACCCTGGTCCACCAAAAATACGATTAGCGCTATCAGATAGTACACCACAGAAGTTGTCACTCCGTTCTTATTTTTCCCGCTGAAAGCGGTACGAATACTGTATAAAGACTTGTATATTGTAGCACAGGCCTCAAGAAGCCGTCTATTGCCAGGACAGGGCTGGGTACTCCAAACCGGGGAGGATTTGCCATCGTTAAAATAGCATCTCTCCGGTCAACCTATTCAAGAAGCATCCGGCTTGATTGAGAACGGACGATGCTAAGGAAGCGATACGAAAGGAGCTAACACTCATGAGCCATCTGCCGGCGGAGCAGCTCTCGAAGCTGCGGGCTGCGGTCATTCAGCAGCGGGAAGATATTGAACATAGATTAAAAAATAATGCGCACTACGGGCTACAGGACTCCATGCGTGACATGACGGGAGACCTTACGGAGATCGACAACCACCCGGGCGACGCCGCCACGGAGCTGTACCACCGTTCTATGGATATTTCGCTTCTGGAGCGTGATGAGCATGAACTCGATGACATCGATTCAGCCCTGGCTGCCATGGACGAAGGAACCTATGGAATCTGTGCCGTCTGCGGCGAAGACATTCCTCTGGAACGTTTGAATGCCGTACCGCTTACCCGCTTTTGCAAAGAGCATAATCCCCGCCAAAGCGCACCTTTCACTAGGCCTGCGGAAGAGGAATTTCTATCCCCCCCGTTTGGGCGCACCAGTCTGGATGAACGTGAGCAGAACGGGTTCGACGGTGAAGATGCCTGGCAGATTGTGGAGAGCTGGGGCAGCTCCAATTCACCCGCCATGGCCGAGGGAAATGACATTTCCTCTTATAACGATATGGAGATTGAAGCAGATGAAACCGAGGGCTTCGTGGAGCCTTGGGAGAATTTCATCGCCACTGATATTGCCGGGAATCATATGACTGTCATTAAGGGATCAAGCTACCGTCATTATATGGACAGTGAAGAAGGAAGCTATCTGCTTGATCCACAAGGCAAAAAAGAAAGAGAGTAGCCCCGTGCTGCTCTTTTTTCCTTTTCCAGGCATATTCTTTCTTAGAAAGTCTTCAGTTCGAGCTGATGCTGAACAATCCGTACGATATCTGCAATATAATCACCGATAATCGGCAGATTTAGCGCTCCAAGAACCTGAAGCACATAAATAATGGTCGCGGCAAAAAAAGTAAAACCAAGCGCGATCCCCAGTCCCCGCGCCGTTCCTGAGAGGATATTCAACCAAATCAGACGCCAGGGTGAATTCAGGAGCTGCGTATACTCTGCAATGCGCGCCTTCTCCATCTGCTGGACCAATCCCGAAGTCAGCCGGTATACGGCATTCAGCTTTTCTTCCTGCGGAAGGTCATGAGGGTCCCGCTTCCATTCTGGAATATCCTTAATGTCATTCGTATTACTACCGGTTCCTGATGTTCTGATGGAGATTCTTCCGGTCTTCCCGAACCGGTGCTTGTCCTCTTGCCGTCCCTCCATAGCATTGACTCCTCCCTAGCGTCACTAAAGGGTCAACACACGAAACGAGCCCGGTCAAAAGAGAGAAGACTCTCCTTAAGTACCGGGCTCGTCATTGTGCTGCTAACCCCTAGAACCTTTTCCTTTGCCGCTAGTATATGCCATTTAAGGACAGGTAATGCAAGGCTTTAGATTTCGAGGTGAATTCCGATCGATTTACCGCCGGCATCTACAGTCTCAAAGGTATATTCCCCATCAAAATCAACCGTAGTCACAAGCACATTCTCACGCAGTACATGTTCAAAAGCCGTGACTGCAGCCTTGAGCTCGTCGTCTACCTTGAGTGTCAGCGCGATCCGTTTTTCGATCGGCAGATCGAGGCGTTTGCGGTAATCCTGCACTGCACGCACGATCTCGCGTACCCAGCCTTCCTGCACCAGTTCAGGCGTGATCTCTGTATTCAGCGCTACAGTGAGCCCGTATCCGGATGCCGAAGCAAAGCCTGGTTTGGCCTGTTTCTCCACAAGCAGCTCTTCAGCGGTAATCTGAAGTTCTTCCCCTTCCGGAGAGACCATGGCGATAACGCCATCCTGAACCGTTTTACGAGTAGCCTCGCTGTCGAGTGCTTTCAGGAAGCCCTGGAGGAAGCCGACGTTTTTACCGTATTTTTTCCCCGCCACCTTAAGGTTAAGCTTCAAGGTAAAATCTACAAATCCGCTGTCGCTGTGCTCCACCACAATCTCTTTTACGTTGATCTCTTCCTTGATGATCTCTTCATAATCCGCCACATGGAAGCTGCGGTCGATGGATACAATCAGCTCGGACAACGGCTGACGCGTCTTGATGCCCGACTCGTTACGGACGTTACGGGCCAGCTCAACGATTTGTCTTGCGTTCTCCATGTCCTGTTCCAGTTCCAGATCAATTAGACTCTTATCTGCCACTGGATAGTCAACTAAATGCACGCTTTCGCCCCCGCCCAGGTTCGTAAAGATATCCTCGGACAGCATCGGTGTAAATGGCGCCATCAGTGTAGCTGTGGTCAGCAGGACATGCGTCAGTGTGCGGTAAGCGTCAAGCTTCTCTTCACCCAAACCGCTACCCCAGAAACGGTCACGGGAACGGCGGATATACCAGTTGCTCAGCTCATCCACAAAATTCTCAACCGCCTTGGACGTATTGACGAAATCGTTAACGGCCAAGCCCTTATCTACAACCAGAATCAAGCTGTTCAAACGGGAAAGAATCCAGCGGTCCAGCTTATGCTCCGATACTTTGAACGGGTGATCCGCCGGATCGTAACCGTCGATTCCCGCATACAGCGTAAGGAATGCATGGGTATTGACCAGCGTATCCACAACTTTGGATTTGGTCTCTCCCACCAAGCCGCGCGAGAAGCGTTTGTTGTTCCATGGCGCGCTGTCGGAAAGAATTGCCCAGCGGAATGCATCTGTACCGTATTCGTTCATGATCTCCCAAGGATCGATGACATTGCCTTTGGATTTGGACATTTTTTGACCATTCTCATCGAAGATGTGGCCGTGGGCAATGACTGCTTTGTAAGGTGCTTTGCCCGTAAACAACGTCGACACAGCGAGCAAGCTGTAGAACCATCCGCGTGTCTGGTCAATCCCTTCGCAGATCATATCCGCCGGATACTGATCCTCGAATCTGTCTTCATTCTCAAACGGATAGTGGCTCTGGGCGAACGGCATCGAGCCGCTGTCGAACCATACGTCAATCACCTCGGAGGTCCGCACCATGACTCCGCCTTCGCTGAACGGACTGCGCAGCTTAATATTATCCACGTAAGGCTTGTGCAGTTCAATATCCTCTGCCACTTCGCCTATAGCCATCGATCTCAGCTCAGCAATGCTGTGCGGTGCGAACTCTTTACCCGTATCCTGGCAGACCCAGATATTCAGTGGAGTTCCCCAATAGCGGTTACGGCTGATGTTCCAGTCGACCAGTTCCTCCAGAAATTTACCGAAACGGCCATCACGCACATGATCCGGGTACCAATCCACAGAATTATTATTTGCGATGAGCTGGTCCTTGATGGCAGTAGTCTGGATGAACCAGCTGTCTGTCGCATAGTAGAGCAGAGGAGTATCGCAGCGCCAGCAGAACGGGTAGCTGTGCTCGTATTTCTCCTTGTTGTACAGCAGTCCTTTTTCGGAGAGCACCTTCACAATATCAAGATCACAATCCTTCACAAACCGTCCGGCAAAATCAGATACCACATCCGTATATTTCCCGGAGGTATCCACCACATTTACGAAGCTGATGCCATTCTCGCGGCAGCTCTTATAGTCATCTTCCCCATGTGCCGGCGCCATGTGTACGATCCCGGTACCGCTGGAATCCGTAACAAAAGATGCCCCTACAATTACATTGTGTTTCTCCGCCTTGATGTAATTGAACGGCGGTGTGTAGCTCTGACCGATGAAATCCGTGCCCTTATGGGTAGACAGGATGGTGTAATCACCCTTCAGTACTTCTTCAACCAGATTCTTCGCTAACACATATACGCCATCTTCCTGCTGGGCACGTACATATTCCATATCCGGGTTCATCGCCAGCGCCATGTGTGCCGGAAGGGTCCAAGGTGTAGTCGTCCAGGCCAATACATAGTCCCCGCTGCCCTCCAGCTTGAACTTAGCTGTTGCACTGAGGTCTTTGACCGTCTTATAGCCTTGCGCCACTTCATGCGAGCTGAGTGTGGTCTGGCAACTTGGGCAATACGGGCTTACACGGTGACCACGGTACAACAGACCTTTCTCATGGACCGTAGCGAGGATGTTCCATACACTTTCAATGTAGGTATTGTCCAAAGTGACATAAGGATTATCAAGATCGGTCCAGTAGCCGATGGCTTCCGTGAACTCGCGCCATTGCTTCTCATATCCGAAGACACTATCCTTACACTCTTTGATAAACTTCTCCACACCATATTCTTCAATCTCCTGCTTCCCGGAGATTCCCAGCTTCTTCTGTACACCGAGTTCTACCGGAAGGCCGTGAGTATCCCAGCCTGCCTTACGCACCACCCGGAAACCCTTCATCGTCTGATAACGACCAACAAAGTCCTTGATGACCCGGCCCAGCACGTGCCCGATATGCGGCACACCGTTTGCCGTCGGCGGACCTTCATAGAACACATAATTCGGACGGCCTTCGCGGTTCTCCATTGATCTGCGGAACGTATTTTCGTCGCTCCATTTCTTCAAAATACGGACGTCTCTGGCCCGCGCTTTTTCTTTGACATCTACTTTTTGCATCATAGGTCAATCCTTTCGTAATATATTTCGATCCCTACCAAACCCTCCCTTAGCCAAGGGAGGGTTCCAAGGGTTTCCCCCTCTGGACACCTGGAATGTTGTCTACATCCGAGGGAGTGGCAGGTTTTGATCTATTGTGGCTGTAGTGCCCGCATGTCACCGCAAGCGGCACGCTCTTCCTCAGGCGTCCCGGCCCGCGAACCCGTAGGGCAGCGCTAGGCCGGGAGCCCGCCCTTGGCGTTCCGGCCCGCGAACCCGTCAGGGCAGCGCTGGGCTGGGAGCCCGCCCTTGGCGTTCCGGCCCGCGAACCCGTAGGGCAGCGCTGGGCTGGGAGCCCGCCCTTGGCGTTCCGGCCCGCGAACCCGTAGGGCAGCGCGGGGCTGGGAGCCTGCCCTGGGCGTTCCGGCCCGCGAACCCGTCAGGGCAACGCTAGGCCGGGAGCCCGCCCTTGGCGTTCCGGCCCGCGAACCCGTAGGGCAGCGCTGGGCTGGGAGCCCGCCCTTGGCGTTCCGGCCCGCGAACCCGTCAGGGCAGCGCTAGGCCGGGAGCCCTTTGTTTACTCTTTGCTCTAGCTCTTTGTTCTTGCATTTTGCTCTTGTCGCATGTAAGGCCCTGCAGGCGTCCCCACCAGGGGAGCCTAAGAAGGGCCGTTCCCCCGCCGAACAAATCCTTCCCCTTCCGCGGACGTCCATCTAATCCACGATAATCCCTTGTTGCGGGTGTCCAGAGGGCGGCCAGCCCTTGGGGTCCCCCTTAGAAGGGGGATTTAGGGGGATGTCCGCCCCTAAACATAAATAAAGCGTCGCCCCGCCCCAAAAGGGGCGAGACGACGCTCGCGATACCACCCTAATTCTGCACCTCATGCACATCCTAAGGGGGAGTGTATTCAGTACAATCTCAGTTCTGCGTAATGATAGCCACGCAGGTCCGGGATAACGTCCGGCAGACGGCTTAAGCTTACGCACGCATGGAACGCTTCAGCTTAGCTTCTAGGGGAAGATCTTCCGAGCAAGGCATGAACATCGGCTCGCAGCAATCGCCGACTCTCTGGAGAACGTTACCTTATCGTACTTGTCCCGTCATCGAATAGATATGAAAAGATTACAGATATGTTCTAGTTATAGACGTTTTAATTGTAAATGTCAATCTTGCAGACCTCTGTTCTCCGGAGCAGACGTTCCTGCTACATGAAGTATGTGACCTGAACAGTCTGTTATTCAGAGTGTGTTCTCACTCACTTCACGACTCTCCAGAGCATTCCAATCATCCGTAGACAGCAATTCCAGCTGTGCTTCGAGCAGTGTACGAAAACGGGTACGGTAGATAGACGCCTGCTTGCGCAATTCTTCCGTCTCGATCGCAACCTTACGGGATTTGGAGAGGGCTTCGTTAATAATACGGTCGGCGTTTTTCTCTGCTTCCTTGATAATCAGCTGTGATTCCTTCTTGGAGTTATTCTTCACATCATCTGCAGCTTCCTGAGCAACAAGGATGGTCTTGGATAAACTTTCTTCGATATTCACAAAATGATCGAGCCGCTCCTGAATGGACAACAGCTGATTGTGCAGCTCCTTGTTCTCGCGGATGACGCTCTCATAATCCTTGATCACCTGATCCAGAAATTCGTTGACCTCGTCCTCATCATAACCGCGGATTCTCCGGGAGAATTCCTTGTTATGTATATCGAGCGGTGTTAATGGCATGCTGTGCACCTCCTAGAAATTTCGGACCTCATGTGCCCCTGAACCTTACTTTGTCCCAGACAAAGCAGAAAAACTGTATTTGAAGAAGAAACGGCTTAGTCCTCCAAAAAGAGGGTATCCGCTTTAGCAGGAACTATAAATTAGGGATCAGGATATTACTATATGTCCTTTTGTAGCTCAAGTATACACGGATTGCCTGTTTCATCCGATGCATAATTAGGGTTTTCCTCTTTTACAAGTATCGGCGTACAGCTCAGAAAATGTTTGTCTCCCTATAGAGATATTCAATTTCGACAAGGCCTGCCGGATTCCTGCATGAAATTCAGACAAATTTGCCAACCTGCACCCGGTAACGGCCCTTTTTGGTCAGACTCCCGATCTCCAGAACCTTGAAGCGTCCAAAACCCTGAATGGAAACCATATCTCCATCCTTGAGCCCGCAGGAAGGGTCTTCCTCTACCTTCCAGTTCACGCGGACGCGACCGGCTTTGATGGGAGCCAGAATTTTGCTCCGGCTAAGACGGGTCACATCTGCAGCAATACCATCAAGCCGCAGCGAAGCTACCGTAAGCTCCAGCTTCTCAAGCTTTACACTGCTGCTGCGCAGACTGGACAACGGTAAAATCTCCGTACTGACACTGATCCGGTGCACACCGGTCAGATTCATCGCTAAGTAATCAGCAATATCCTCAGCAACAACTACATGGCAACCATCCGGGAGCACATGGATATCGCCGATTTTACCTCTTTTGATTCCTAGGCCTAGGATCGCTCCCATATAATCGCCATGCTCTAATTCGAGGAATTTCTGTTCTCCAGAGGAAATGGCGAGCACCCTTAGCCCCATATCTTCTTCCTCAAGGTCTCTGTAATCAGGAGCTACCAATGCGCGCTTCCGCTCAGCTTCTTCAGTTCCGCCCTCCCACCTTACGGTTACATCGGGATGACGATTCACTAGCGTCTGGAGAATAAAACCTTGACGGGGATCGAGAAATTCAGTCAGCTTGGTTTCATGATAATCTCCGGCAGAGGTTACCCATTCCCAGGCCTTGTCCACAAATTGCCGTTCATCGGGGTGGAAATGTCCATAAATTTCGTTCTTCATTGCAGCCGCCTAAAATACATATGCCACAATGTACTGCAATCCGTTTTTGGCAAATTCCAGCACGAACAATGCAATAATCGGGGAGATGTCGATTGTGCCGAACAACGCCGGGATGAACCGCCGGAATGGTGACAGATATGGCTCCACCAGCTTACCAAGCAGTTCACCGATGAAGCTGTCACGCACATTCGGCAACCAGGACATGAGGACATAGATAAGAATCATTACAAAGTAGATGTTGTATAGGATTTCAATAATTAGATTGATCTGGGACAAAGCCCGTTCACCTCATTCTGTTGTAGTCTTGATCCTCACCCAGAATCTCCGAAATGGTGCCTTGAATTTCAACAGTATCCGGGGTACACATGAATATATTGCCCCCAATTTTGGAGATTCCTCCTCCAAGGGCATAGACGGTTCCACTGAGAAAATCAATGATACGCATCGCCTGGTCATTTCTGACACGCTGCAGATTAATTACCACCGTACGGTGGGCCCGGAGATGGTCGGCAATTTCCTGAGCTTCCTCATAAGAACGGGGCTCATACAATACGACTTTCACATTTTTTTGAGAATGAATACTGACGACGTTCGCCCGCTGATTTTTGCGGGTTTCTACAGGGGCGGGCTCATAGTCATCTTCCTCGCGGGATATTTGCTCCCGCTCCACAATTTCCTCTTCCTCCTGCAAGCCCAAAAAACTCATAAAACGGTTCATCACGCCCATCAATCTCCCTCCTTATGACCTACTAATACCGTCCCCAGACGCACCAGGGTGGCTCCTTCCTCTATCGCCACTTCAAAATCATTCGACATTCCCATCGACAGTTCTTGTATAGGCTCAGGTGTCAAAGCGAGCAGATTCAGCTCATCACGAAGGTCCCTTAGTCCGCGAAATACAGGACGGGTCTGCTCCGGCTCCGCTTCATAAGGTGCCATAGTCATCAGTCCGATAACCTTAACGCGGTGCAGACTGGCGATATCACGTAGAAACTCCGCCACTTCCCCAGGCGCAAGACCGAACTTCGTATCTTCTCCTGAGATATTCACCTGCAGAAAAACGTTGACGGTAAGTCCTGCCGCTTCAGCCTTTTTGTGCAGTTCACGCGCCAGTGACAAGCGGTCAAGCGAGTGTATATATTGAAATTTACCGATAACATCCTTAACCTTATTCGTCTGCAAATGTCCGATGAAATGCCAGGTGCCCTTATGTCCCAGCGCATTCCATTTCGCTTCGGCATCCTGCCAGCGGCTCTCGGCGATATCCTCTAGACCTGCATCCAGCACAGCGGACACTGTTTCCAGAGACACATATTTCGTCACTGCGATAACCTTGACGTCCGCCGCATCCCGGCCACTTGCCGCACAGGCACGTGCTACACGTTCCTCTACCCCGGCTATTCTATCCTGCAGTGTCAAGTTCAACTCTCCTTTATTCCGATCCAGCTCGTCATTCTTCCTGTAACCCCGTTTTCCTTCCGGTAGGAAAAGAAAAGATCCTGATTACAGCTTGTACACCATGATGTACATTCGATATGAGTCGGCAATATTCCTGCTTTCATCATAATGCGTCGATTCATTTCTTTCAAGTTCAGCATACTTTTGCGGCTATCCGCCTCCGAAGTTTTGTAGAGATCCTGCGGAGTGTCGGAAGGGTTCACTGGCTTCAGTCCCCCCTCAAGCCGGTGGATATGATCCATTACATAATCGTCCACTTCATAGCAGCAGTCGCCAATCGAAGGACCAATTCCCGCAAGAATATCCTCGGGTTGGCTGCCGTATACTTCCTCCATACGGGCCACCATTGCGGCGGCGATCTCCGCCACGGTCCCTTTCCATCCAGCATGTGCAAGTCCTGCCACGCGCAAGCGGGGATCATAGAAATAAAGGGGAACACAATCGGCATAAAAAGAGGTTAACAGCAAACCTGGTACATTGGTAAGCAAACCATCCGTTGCTTGAAAAGCCGATGTTCTGTCCAAGCTTCCCCGACCGCGGTCTTCCTCTCTGATCACTGCTATATCTTTTCCATGAGTCTGCTCTCCACAGGTCCAATCCTCTAGTGTAAACCCGACGCTCCCGGCAAGCAGCATGCGGTTCCTGAGCACATCTTCCGGCTCGTCCCCAACATGAAAGGCACAATTTAAGCTGTCATAAGGCGCCTTGCCTATGCCACCCTGTCTGCCAGTGAAGCCTGCTGTTAATTCAGCATACTCCGCACACCAGGGTTCCAGATGAAGCAGCATAGGCCTGCCGCCCTTTTGAATAAACGGTTCCATCTCTTCACCTCCGCCTAAGTGTACCACAAGATGCTCGCTCAGAGTGGGGGCAAACTGCCGGTTAACCTGCTGTGGTACCTCTCCTACTTCATACATCCCCAAAATAACCATCTAGAAACAGTATTGCCGTCCTTTTGATAGACTACGCTAAATAAGACGCACCCATTCAATAAGTGCGCCGGTCGCTGCGGTCCCCCCGTTCCAGATACATAGTCTCCCGCTCTTCCTGATTTTGCGGCATCCGGATTTCCTCCATCTTGACGAGCACGACATCAGCGCCGATCTTCACGATATTCCGCCAGGGAATGATCAGATCCGTGCCTCCCCCAAAGAGGCCCATAAAACGTGTATACCCTGGGATAATGATCGCATCAATCACGCCGCGACGGAGGTCCAACTCGAGATCACTGATCTGCCCGAGCCGCTTCCCGTCGACAATATTAATCACATCTTTCGCCTGAAAATCGGAGATTTTCATTTTTTTGCTGCTGCCTATCGAATCTTCGTTCACCTCGTCACCCCTGTACATTCAGATGTATAGTCCAATATATGTCGGGCGGGCTTGGCAACATGCTTAGGATTCCTTAAGACGTGACTCCAGGTACACACAATAAAAAGGGATGCTCCGGAAGCGGCATTTTCCGCATCCAGAACACCCTAGGTACAAGCCTGCTATGTTTGTCTATGACTTAACATGCTTCTGCATCTGCTGAATGGCCGACTTTTCAAGACGGGACACCTGGGCCTGGGAGATGCCGATTTCGTCCGCAACCTCCATTTGGGTTTTCCCTTCAAAAAACCGCATCGACAGAATCCGTTTCTCCCGCTGCCCTAGCCGCTGCATAGCTTCACGAAGTGCAATTTCCTCGATCCACGACACATCCTTATTCTTGTCATCGCTGATCTGGTCCATTACATAAATGGGATCTCCACCGTCATGGTATATAGGTTCGAACAAAGAGACCGGGTCCTGAATGGCATCAAGAGCAAAAACCACATCTTCTTTGGGAACGCCAAGCGCCTCAGAGATTTCAAAAATCGTCGGTTCCCTTGAATTCTGATTGGTCAGACTGTCACGCACCTGCAAAGCTTTGTAAGCAATGTCCCTCAAGGAGCGCGAAACCCGGATCGGGTTGTTGTCGCGCAAATACCGGCGGATTTCACCAATGATCATCGGTACTGCGTAGGTGGAAAACTTTACATTCTGCGATAGATCAAAGTTATCGATGGCTTTCATTAGCCCAATGCAACCTACCTGGAACAGATCATCAACGAACTCCCCCCGGTTATTGAACCTTTGAATCACACTAAGCACAAGTCTAAGGTTACCGTTTACCAATTTCTCTCTGGCGGATCGCTCGCCCTGCTGCTGCAGCGAAGTGAACAACTCCCGCATTTCCACATTCGTTAGAACGGGTAGTTTTGCGGTGTCCACACCGCAAATCTCGACTTTATTTCGGGTCATGATGATTTACCTCCCAAGGAGAAACATTACTGTACATTATCTCCCCGGTCCGGCATTTTATTCCTTGGCATCTTCGGCTTACACCATCTTGTTGAACTCTTTACGCAGCCGCTTGATAATTCTTTTTTCGAGTCGTGAAATGTAGGATTGGGAGATTCCCAGCAGATCGGCAACGTCCTTTTGCGTTTTTTCTTCCCCGCCGCGCAGCCCGAAACGCAGCTCCATGATCAGTCTTTCTCGCTCACTGAGCTTCTCCAGCGCCTTCTGCAGCAGCTTGCGGTCGACCTGTTCTTCAATATTGCGGTAGATGGTGTCATTCTCAGTACCCAGCACATCCGAGAGCAGCAGTTCATTACCGTCCCAGTCGATATTCAGCGGTTCATCAAAAGAAACCTCGCTCCGGGTTTTGCTGTTGCGCCGCAAATACATCAGAATCTCATTTTCAATGCAGCGCGAGGCATAGGTAGCCAGCTTGATTTTCTTCTCCGGATCAAAAGTGTTGACGGCCTTGATCAAGCCAATCGCCCCAATGGATACAAGATCTTCAATGTTGATGCCGGTGTTCTCAAATTTGCGGGCAATGTAGACTACCAGCCGTAGATTGCGTTCAATCAGCATGGCGCGTACAGCCGCGTCACCGCTTGAAAGCCGCTGCAGCAGAAACTCCTCTTCCTCTCTAGTAAGAGGTGGGGGCAATGCCTCGCTTCCACCGATATAATAGATTTCTTGGCTCTTCAGCCCCAGCAGAAAAAGCATGCGGTAATATTGAAGCTGCAGCGTAATCTTCCATTTGACCATTCTTGTTCCTCCTTCAAGAAGTACACAGTTGCCCTGAGATCGTTCTTTGTTCCCTTGCCCCTACGTTACATCTATTCAAACGGCGGAGGTACTGCATACACACTCTGTTCTAACTCAAGAAGGCACCGCCGCCTCTGCAAGGGACTCTCTTTGGGTCAAGTCAGGATGTATGACCGCCCGGTACGCACCGTCTCCCGACAGTATTCCGCCATCCAGCCCGATGAGGACCCTTTTGCTGAAAAAAGTCTCCTCCCCAAGCTTTATCGTCACCAGATCCGGCTTCAGCGCAAGCATAAACGATGCTCCGCGGTTGATTCCCCTATAGGGCACAAGCCGCAATCTGTCTTGCCAGGCAAAAGACTGCCCGTCCGCTTCCAGAAGAAGCTTGTCGGCACTAATCTGGGTCAGTCTTCCTTTCCATGAGGCCGGCAAATGGCCATCCCATAGTGAAGCTTCCATCACCATCACCGGAACCCGTGTCAATGGGTCGTTCAGACGATTGCCGGTGTCCAGCAGCCCGCGGCATGACACACTCACTCCCTCGATCTCTACACAGACTTCACCCATATACGTCTCCAGCTGTTCCCTCCGGATTCTGGAGGTGTGGATCATCTTGAAGAGAAGCAACACCAGAGGCAGCATTGCAAGCACGAACCACAACCCGATTTTCAGCCGGTAAGCTTGGCCCCCCGAGGAGGTGAAAAGAATCCCGTTCCAGATGTCGCCCGAGCTCTGCAGCAAATAGTGAACGCCGACAATACCGCCAGCAGCCGCAAAATTAATGATATAGAAAGCCCCTAGTGCACGAAGGTAGCTTTGCAGACTTGTGAAGCCAAAAGCGATCCACAACATGACTACCGACAATCCAAACTTGATGAAAAAGGTGTACAGGAACGAAAGCTCCGGTACAAACATCATCACCACATAGAGGGCGCCAACCAGCGCCGAAATAATGAGCCGCCACCAAGAGACTTTTTGCTTGACCAGCCAGCCTGTAAGCCATAAAAGTATGCCGTCGATCAGCAAATTGGCTGTGAAAATCAAGTCAATATAAACAACCAGTGGATTCACCTGCCTGTAATCGGGATATCTATCCGAAAGACCAAGGCTCCGGCTCTCAATTTGGACGATATGATTAGTATAGAAAGACTCGCATCCAAAGTCTGTCTAAACTTGGGGGGCATTCCTGAGGTTTTTTTGTCGGTTTATAGCATCCTGCCCGTTATAAAAAGAGGCGGCTGGATCTCGCTTTTACCAATTCACCTCCTGAACACAAAAAAGCCAGCCTACGCAGGGCTGACTCCGTTTTAAATCATTGGTTAGCATTAGATAGATTGTAGTTCTTCTTCTGTCAGCCCCGTAGCATCCCGAATAGATGAGCGGTCAAGTCCCATAGCCAGCAATTTCTTAGCGACCTCGAGCTTACCTTCCTTTAAGCCTTCTCTCTTGCCTTCCTTGATCCCTTCCTTGATACCTTCTTTGATACCTTCTTGTTTACCTTTTAGCATTCCTTTAGCAAAGCCTTCTCTTTGAGCACCGTCTCTTTGCGAGGCTTCGTCATGCAGAAACTTTTGGCGGTCTTCATATTTACGCCGGGCTTCAGAATCCTGACTCAAAAATTCCAACGTTTCCATCGCCTTTATCAAAGCCGGTTCATTCATCCGCAATACCTCCCAATTCGAATTGTCGCTCCCTTTCAAAAAAAGCAGCCAATTGATCAAACCGCTCTCACCCGGAACAGCCTGCTGATTCAGCTTAGGCAATTCCAGAAAATGAATCTCTATGTCATCTGTCAGTCGTGATCCGCTGAAATCCTCCCGCAGATGAAAGACACTATGAGTGTGTTCATTAGGCAATACCTTATAATTCAAAATATTAATCGTTACACACTTTTTGAGCTCAGCGTACCTGCCGCTAGTCTGCAGCTGTCCAGAATAGCGTTTGCTCCAGTAATATAAGGTCCGCTTCTCCATGTCATATCTGTTGAACAACTGCATTTCGATATTGATTAGCTTTCCGTCTTCTGTCTTTGCCCAGATATCAAAGATCGACTGCTTATCCAGCGGATCATCTTTATCTGTATAAGGGTTCAGAAGCACCACTTCATTCAAGGGACCGCCTCCAGCATCCATAAGAATACGGTTTAAAAAAGCCAGCAGCACATCCTTGTTACTCTCGCTTGCAAAAATTCTTTTGAATACAAAATCCACGCGGGGGTCCAGCAGCTCCATCATTTCAACTCCCGTTATTCATATTATATCAGCTCAAAAAGCAAAAAACACCGTATCCGGCCATAGCATTCAGCTATGCGGATACGGTGCTTCCGTAAATGTGTATGTGTCTTGCAGACTAATCGTTGTTGCCGCGTGTACGATTGCGCAGGAATGTCGGGATGTCGAGCTGGTCAGAGGTTGTCTGATTGCCAAAAGGACGCAGGTTGGCGTTCTTGTCAGCGGCAGGCTCACTGCTCGCAGCAGGACGGCGGTTAGGCGCTACAGGGGATGGCTTATGCTCAAAGCCGGTGGCAATCACCGTAACTTTAATTTCATCCTTCATACTCTCCTCAATAATGGCTCCGAAGATCATATTCACTTCAGGATCGGAAGCGGAGGTAACGATCTCAGCCGCTTCATTAACTTCATACAAAGAGAGGTTAGAACCACCTGTAATGTTCATGATGACGCCCCGGGCACCTTCTATGGACGTTTCCAGCAAAGGGCTCATGATCGCCTTACGGGCGGCCTCAGACGCACGGTTCTCGCCTGTAGCAATTCCGATACCCATCAGGGCCGAACCGCGTTCTGTCATAATGGTCTTCACATCAGCAAAGTCAAGGTTGATCAGACCCGGTACAGCAATCAGATCTGAGATACCCTGAACCGCTTGACGGAGCACGTTATCCGCTTCGCGGAACGCTTCCAGCATCGGTGTTTTCTTGTCAACAATTTCAAGCAAACGGTCATTCGGAATGACGATAAGCGTATCTACCTTTTCCTTCAACGCTTCAATTCCAAGCTCTGCCTGGTTTGAACGTTTTCTGCCTTCAAAAGTAAACGGACGCGTCACAACGCCAACCGTCAGCGCTCCGCATTCTCTGGCAATTTCAGCAATCACAGGTGCTGCACCAGTACCGGTACCCCCACCCATGCCTGCAGTTACAAATACCATATCCGCACCTTTTAGCGTATTGGAAATCAGATCGCGGGATTCTTCGGCCGCTTTCTTGCCAACCTCCGGATTGGCACCAGCACCCAGTCCACGGGTAAGCTTGTCCCCGATTTGCAGTTTATGCTCCGATTTGGCCATATGCAGCGCTTGGGCATCTGTATTAACTGTGATGAATTCTACACCCTGAACGCCATTTTCAATCATCCGGTTGACAGCATTGCTTCCGCCGCCGCCGACGCCGATGACTTTTATTTGCGCCAAGCTCTCCATTTCAAAATCAAATTCCAACATATTGTTCCATCTCCCCCTAGAATAGTGCTTGGATGGCCGGTCCAAGTATATCTGGACTTACACTTATATGAACTCGCTGAACATATTCTTAAGACGTTCCACCAAACCGGGCTTCTTCGCGGTATCTTGGCTTGGAACGGCGTTCTGCTTGTTTCGGTTGACCGTCTTCTTGTTGCTGCTTCCTCCGCCGCTGTTGCGACCGCGGTAACTGCGGACAACATTGTGCAGAATGCCTACACCACCGGTGAAGCCGGGATCCCGGACACCGATATAATCAGGCACAGCAATGCGTACAGAGGCAGATAGTTCTGTTTGCGCTGCCTTCAGTACACCTGGCATGGATACAGTTCCACCCGTTAGTATATAACCTCCGGGGAGCTCCGTGTAACCAAGCCGTTTCACTTCCTGGCGAATCAGATGAAAAATCTCCTGCACCCTCGGCTCGATTATTGCAGCCAAATCTTCCTGGTTGAACTCTTTTTCAACATTGCTTCCAATACGTAAAACCTTGAACACTACATCTGAGGCAGCATCGTCCACCCAGGCGCAGCCATATTTCAGCTTCACCTTTTCTGCCTGGTCGGTAAGCGTCCGAAGTCCGTAGGCAATATCATTGGTTACAAATTCTCCGCCGATCGGAATCGTGGATGTTGCACAAAGGGAACCTTCTTCATATACGGCTATCGTCGTTGAACCTGCGCCAATGTCTACCAGTACAGCGCCCATTGATTTCTCATCTTTGGAAAGCGCTAATCCACCGGCTCCAAGAGACATCAGCACAAGATCTTTAACTTTCAGCCCTGATTTCTCTACACAGCGAAGCAGATTATGTATTGGCGTTTTGGCTCCGGTAATGATCGTCGCCTCCACCTCGAGACGCACACCGATCATTCCGCGCGGGTCCTGGATACCTTCAAGACCGTCTACGATATATTGTTTGGCGACAACATCAATCACTTCGCGTTCAGGAGGCAGTGCGATGACTTCGGCAGCTTTGATTACCCGGTCAATGTCATCTTCACCAATCTCACGGTCCTCATTCTGAACGGCTACAACACCGTGACTGGACTGCAGCCCGATATGATTGCCGGATATGCCGACGTAGACCTCGGAAATCTGAATGCCTACCATTTGTTCTGCATGGTCTACCGCACTCTTGATCGACTGGACAGTCTGGTCAATATCGACTATCGCACCTTTGCGTATTCCTTCTGAATCAGCAGATCCAACGCCAATAATATTAAAGGTTCCATTGGTAACTTCCCCAATGATTGCCCGAACTTTGGATGTACCGATGTCCAAACTAACAATGATGTCATTGTTGCTCAAGCTCTATGGCACCTCCTGTTATGATCAAAATAGATGGTGAAGTCTGTAAAACATTTTGCTCCCGGTCCTGGGAAACTTCTCTGTACATATTCAACATACCTAACCCTTTCCCTCTTTTTTCTACATTTTTTTTGAATGGAATAATATAACAGGCATTCCGCATAAACATAGATGCTTCATGAAATTCGTAATACTAGAAGACTATAAAGTTAAAATTAGTGTAATCAAGAAATGTCATCCATATTTAAGGCTCTGTCCAAAAAATCCGGAGAAAAAAGAGGGATCCAGCTTATTGCCCGTAAATCCGATTGTAGCATTTTTCCCGCTCTATTAGTAGGGACTATTTACTCTTGTGTGTCTTCTTTATCCTGATTTGTATCTGCCGGGGTTTGAAAAGGAACATACGAATCGGCTTCCAGCATCTTAATCAGTCCTGGTTCCTCAGTCTCTATGACCTGGTTCAAATATTCCACCTTATCCTTAAGCAGGGAAATCGCAGTTATAACTTCAAAATGCGACCGTGTGTAAAGCTTAATCCGGTCCGGAAAAGACAGCGTCGGTGAAGGGACGATCTCGGAAATATCACCTGTCAGTTCATTGGGAATGCTGTTGAGCACCTGACACAGCTTGGCCTTATAAGGGTCCTTAGCGTCCCAGCCCGTAAGTATCGGCTTCTCCACCGCAATTCCGGATTCACTTACAGCTACGGCCGCTCCGCTGGACAGAATGGCTTGAAGGATGCCAGCCTGGTCCAATTCATAAGCAACTGCAGGGTACTCCTTAATGCTTATGGTGACTATACCCGGGAATTTTTTGTCTACCACTGCTTCCTGGATGGTCTTAAGCTCCTTCAGCGAATCTGCTACAGATGACTTGGAGACGGCAAAGAACTGTCCTCCAACCGAAATTCCGCTGTGAGACACCAGCTCTTCCCGGGTCGTATATTTGTTGCCCTCAAAATGAATTTCTGTAATACGGCTGAGCGACGAACGAAAAAAAATCACGGCCAGCAGCGCGATGAACAGCAGCAGCAGGATCAATGTGACTTTCCGGCTCATTTTTTTGCTTGGCTTGTCCTCTTTAAGCAGAGGTAAACGGGTTTTAGGCATTCTCATATCTCCGTAATAAGGCCCTGTCTCCTTCCAACACCTGAGGCTGAAGGAGACAGGGAGCTTTAATTGGCCAAATCTAGCGGACCCGGCACAGGTACTTTGCGGCTGATGTGTGCTCCAAGCTTCTGAAAGAGCTTCTCAATGCCATCATATCCGCGGTCAATATGGTGCGCCTGCTCAACCACAGTGGTTCCTTGAGCTGCGAGTCCGGCGATCACCAGGGCAGCTCCTGCCCTCAGGTCGGTAGCCTCCACCGTAGCTCCGTATAATCTCTGTACCCCGCGTATAAATGCACGGTTAAGATCAATAGAGATATCGGCACCCATTCGGCCCATTTCCTCTACATGCTTGAAGCGGCCCTCAAACACAGTTTCTTTGATCACACTGAATCCGTCGGCCAGCGACAGCAGCACCATGACTTGAGACTGCAGGTCTGTGGGAAAGGAGGGGTAGGGAGACGTTACGATTCTCTCAACTGCGCGTGGGCGTCCCATACAGCTGATATTAATTATATCATTGCACACTGTAATTTGAACACCAGCCCGTCTGAGCACGTGAATAAGCGAGGTTAGATGCCCGGCGTTGGTATGGGTCAACGTCACATTGCCGCGTGTCGCAGCTGCAGCGATCATCACTGTTCCGGCAACAATCCTATCCGGGATCACCTCGTAGCTGCAGGGCTGCAGTTTTTTCACCCCTTGAATCGTAATCGTATCCGTACCTGCACCGATGATCTGAGCCCCCATTTGGTTCAGATAATTCTGTAAATCCTGAATTTCAGGTTCTCTGGCCGCGCCTGATATCGTTGTTGTGCCCTCTGCCATGGCAGCTGCCATCATAATATTCTCTGTAGCCCCTACACTCGGATAATCCAGATGAATATCGCTGCCCCTCAGCTTAACAGCCCTACAGGAAATCCGCCCGTTGACTTCCTCAATCTCCGCACCAAGCTGTTTGAGCCCCTGGAGGTGAAGATCAATCTTGCGTTCGCCGATCGCACACCCTCCCGGCTGGTAAATCGTCACCTCGCCAAATCTGCATAACAACGGCCCCATCAGAAAAATTGAGGATCTCATCTGCCGCATCAGATCTTCTGGAACATGGGAAGTATCCACAGACGAAGTATCCATCGTTACGGTCTCGTCCTCGTGTGTGCAACTGCACCCCAGCCGTTCCAGAATGTGCAGCATGGTCTCAATGTCCAGCAGCTTCGGCACATTATGCAGTGAGTGAACTCCTTCGGCCAGCAGGCTAGCCGCCAGAATCGGCAGTGCCGCATTTTTTGCTCCATGGATACGTATGGTGCCTGACAGGGGGTTCCCACCCTCAATCACCAATTTGTCCAATGTATCACCTCCGAGATTACCGCTCACCCACCACAAGCACTTCCTGTACACAAATCAATAACGGTCAGGAAAAGCTGCCCGCGTCCGCATTTCATGGACCGGAAGTGCTCTGGGTGATTGTCACGATTATAGGATTATCCTATGTTCGTGCACTCGGGTGTGTGACAATACAGACCAATTACAGGAAGCAGCTTCCAGCCATGTTACATTAAGCTCTTCCCTAAGGCTTCCGCATTGCGGCTAGCCTGCGCAACTCGCTTACGACCACTGCAGCAGAATCCCTTTTACCCAAACGCCTTGAGGCTTCTGACATTTGCCTGCGCACGGACTCCACACTGATGATTTTCTGCACAGCCTCCATCAGAGCCTGGCCGTTCAAATCCTTCTCAAGCAGCACGACTGCTGCACCTTCGCGTTCCAATTGTCTTGCATTCGCTTCCTGATGATTATTCGTCACGTTAGGGGACGGGATCAGAACGGAGGGAATACCAAGTGCTGTAATTTCAGCCAGAAATGAAGCGCCTGCCCGGTTCACGATAAGGGAAGTACAAGCTAGCACCTCGGGCATATTATGGATGTAAGGGAGCAGATGCAGCCAATTCGGCACGCCCCCCAGCTTTTCACGAAGAGCTTTGCGGGTTTCCTCGAAATAGGACTCACCCGTTACATAAACATAATGAACACCATTACCCTTACCCACAAAAGGGGCCATCTCAATCATAGCCTGATTGATGGCTCGTGCCCCGCCGCTGCCCCCCACCATTAGAACAACCGTGCTGCCTTCGGGTATACCGAGTGAAGCAAAGCCGCGCTGCGGGTTCGCCGTCGTTACAGTTGTCGCCCGGGGATTCCCGGTAAAGATTACATTTTTCCCTCCCGGAAACGCCGACTCTGTGCCTTCAAAGCTAACGGCAACCGTATCCGCGTAACGGCTGAGAAAACGGTTGGTCAGCCCGGGAATCGCATTCTGTTCATGAATAAGGGTTGGAATCCCAAGCTTAGAGGCAGCATAGACAACCGGACCGCATACATAACCGCCTGTACCGATCACGACATCCGGCTTAAATTCTCTGAGCATTGCCTTGGAGGCTTTGACCCCTTTTAGAAAACGCATTATAGTCTTCACATTGTCCATAGAAAGCTTGCGCCGGAAACCAGTGATATCAATCGATTTGAACGGAAGATTCTCTTGGGGAACCAGCTTGCTCTCAAGCCCCCGTTTCCCGCCAATATACAGGAAAGCCGAACCTTCTTCTTCCGCTTCAAGTTGTCTGGCAACAGCGACAGCAGGATAGATATGTCCCCCTGTGCCGCCGCCGCTTAATACGATACGCATATCTTTCACCTCGCATAACGGGATAGGTTGAGTAAAATGCCGAGTGCTGTGAGCATCAGGGTCAGCGATGAGCCGCCATAACTGATCAGCGGAAGGGTGATACCTGTAACCGGCATAAGGCCGATGACAACGCCGATATTGATGATGACCTGGACGGCTACCATACAGACTATGCCTACTGCCAGATAGCTACCGAATCTGTCCGGCAGGCTCATTGCCACCTTCATCCCTCGCCAGATCAGGATCAGGAACAGAATCAGTACAATTAGCCCACCGATAAACCCAAGCTCCTCAGCCAAAATGGAAAAAATAAAATCAGTCTGCGGCTCCGGCACATAACTGTACTTTTGCCGGCTCATGCCCAGTCCCAGACCGCCAAGTCCGCCTGGACCAATCGCATAGAGCGATTGGATAATCTGATAACCCTTCCCCAGCGGATCGGACCAAGGATCCAGGAATGCTGTTATCCGCTGCAGGCGGTAAGGAGCAGCAGCTACGAGGCCAGCAAACCCCACTACTCCCAAGGCACCAAGAGAGAGCAGATGTTTCATTCGGGCCCCGGCAGTAAAAATCATCATAAGGGCAGCGCCGAACATGACGGTGCCTGTCCCCAGATCCGGCTGGAGCATAATCAGGGCAAATGCAGAACCGATCAGTGCGAGCGGGGGCAGCAGTCCTTTTGTGAACACAGAGATGTCATACTCATCCTTTCCCAGCCAGTTGGCCAGAAAGAGGATCATCCCCATTTTCATAAATTCGGAAGGCTGAATCCCAAAAGAGCTGATGCCAAGCCAGCTACGGGCCCCGCCGCGCACAACACCGATGCCGGGAATCAGCACCATGACCAGCAGAATAAAGCAGATGATCAGCGCCGGCCTGGCCAATCTCTTCAGGACCAGATAATCGGTGTTCGCGGTAACGAACATTGCGCCAAGCCCAAGCCCCGCAAACAACAGCTGCCTTTTGACAAAATAAAACGAATCGCCATAATTGCGGAAGCCCAATACAGAACCTGCGCTGTAAACCATCACCATACCGATTGCCAGCAGGGACAGAATCGCTATCAGTATCCAGATATCGGGCGCATGACGGGATTTGTTCATCAGGAGCACACCTCTTGCATCCGTAGTAGGGGCTTATCCACCCCCCTACTTAAAGGTTATGCACCGCCTCTTTAAAAATACGCCCGCGCTCCTCATAGGATGTAAACATATCCCAACTGGCGCAGGCGGGAGACAGGAGAACAATATCTCCCGCTTCCGCCAGAGCGGAAGCCTCCCGCACGGCTTGTTGCAGCACGGCGGCGGCGCTCTCCCCATTATCGACGGAGATGATGCGCTTTACTCCTGCCATACCTGCAACGGCCGCCAGCTTGTCCTTAGTCTGTCCCAGTGCCACAAGCGCTTTGACGCCGCCGAGGACAGGCATTAGCTCCATATAGTCGGACCCCCGGTCCAAGCCGCCGGCAATCAGAACCACGGGCTTCCGGAAGGAGGCCAGCGCCATGGAGGTAGCTTTGGAGTTGGTGGCTTTGGAGTTGTTGTAATAGGCAGCTCCCGCTTTATCCGCTACATATTCCAGCCGGTGCTCTACACCTCTGAAATTTGCCAGTACTTCAGCTAGCCCGCCAGGGTCTGCACCAGCAGCGATGGCAATCCCGCAGGCTGCCAGTGCATTCTCCACATTGAAGCGGCCCGGCAGGCCGATGGTATCAACAGCGGCAATCTCTGTCTCACTCTCCGAATGATCCCGATAGATAATCACCCGCTTAAGGTCATCATCAGTACCCTGGACATAAGATGGACGGACAAAGACACCCTGAACCAGCTCTTCGGTCATTGAAAAAGGCAAAATCCCTGCCTGGATATAAGGCACCAGTTCCCTGCACACAGGATCATCCCAGTTCAGCACCGCGGTATCACTTGGCCCTTGTCTCTCAAACAGCTTAGCTTTGGAGGCTATATAGTCCTCCATACCGCCATGATAGTCCAGATGGGTCTCAGCCACATTCAGCAGACAGCCTATCTTGGGACGGAACTCCCGGGTCCCTTTTAGCTGAAAGCTGCTAAGCTCCACTACCATCCAGTTATCATCATGAGCCTCTTGTGCGGCCTGGCAGAGCGGCGTACCGATATTCCCGGCCACAATAGGCTTCATTCCCGCAGCGTCCAGCATACGCCCTACCCAGGTGGTCGTAGTCGTCTTACCATTGGAACCGGTAATCCCAATCATAGGCGCTGCACAAAGGTGATAGGCTACCTCTACTTCGGTCACGATCTCGATTCCCAGCTCCATTGCTTTTTGAACCGGGGGCACGGAATAGGGAATTCCCGGATTCTTCACTACCAGGCTTACCCCTGAATGAATTAATCCTTCGGGATGCCCTCCGCATATAACAGAAATTCCCAAAGATTCCAGTTCGGAAGCTTCGGGACTTTGATCTCTTTCCTTTTTGTCATTGACCGTTACAATGGCGCCATGCTCATGCAGCACCTTGGCCACCTGGACACCGCTTTTGGCAAGGCCCAGGACGACCACTTTTTCACCACGGTACTCATCCGGATGCTTCATTCTTTACAACCCCTTGCTCAAGATTAGTCCTACTGCCGCCAGCACCAGGCTCACCGCCCAGAAGGAGACGACTACCCGCCATTCCGACCAGCCGCCAAGCTCAAAATGATGATGGATCGGGCTCATGCGGAAGATGCGTTTGCCGCGGGTTTTGAATGAGGCCACCTGCAGCACGACAGACAGCATTTCAATAACAAACACGCCGCCGATTACAATAAAAAGAAGCTCGCTTTTGGTAACAATGGCAATCGCACCAATGGCTCCACCAATGCCGAAGGATCCGAAATCACCCATAAATACCTTCGCCGGATGCGCATTGAAGACCAGAAAACCAAGTACCGCTCCGATCATCGCCGCCGCACAGACACCTGCCGCAATCGAGGTAGCCTGCATAGCCACCACGGCAAAAGCAGCAAGGGCAATCGCACTGACACCTGACAGCAGCCCATCTACTCCATCGGTAAAATTCACCGCATTCGTTACAGCCATCATCATAATGATAATGAACGGATAGTAAAACCAGTTCCCCCAGTCAAAGCTGACCGAAGTTCCCGGGATACTGATTCCGGTATTGTGCCCCGCGTTAATCAGCAGCCCGCACATTACGGCACCGACCAACAGCTGGCCCAGCAGCTTCTGGCGAGGAGTCAGTCCCAGGGAACGCTTGAACGCAATTTTGATATAGTCGTCCAGGAAGCCGATCAGCCCATAGCCAAGCGTAGCTACCAAGAGGACATAAAAGTCTGAATCTACCACCGAAAATTTCAAAAAAGACAGCGTGAACGCCACCATGATGATAATTCCGCCCATCGTAGGCGTTCCGGCTTTTTTCAAGTGAGTCTGGGGTCCGTCATCCCGAACCTGCTGTCCGAATTTCAACCTCCGCAGCAGCGGAATGATGAGCGGAGCGGCAATGACCGCAAGGATAAAGGATACAGCAATTGTCAGCAGAAGTAATTGATAATCCATGGGTACATCCCCTCCTATTCGTTAATATCTGTCTGAGAATATTCATTCAAGCTGTGCAACACTTCCTCCAGCCGCATTCCCCTGGAAGCTTTGAAGAGCAGAACATCCTTAGGGTCAATTAGACTGATCAAGGCAGCGGTAAGCTCCTTTTTATCCGTAAAAGCAAATACCCGTTCAGGCCCAAAGCGCGCCTCAGCCTTGCGGGCGATATGCGCAGAAAGAGGACCATAGGTAAAGACCAGATCTGTCAGAGATGGATCCAGGTAAGCGCCGATCTCCTGATGGAACAATGCCTCATCCGGCCCAAGTTCCAGCATGTCCCCCAGTACAGCGATTTTTTTGCCGCTGCATTTCATGCTTTGCAGCACATCAATGGCTGCTCTCATCGAGGTAGGACTGGCATTATAGGCATCGTTCAACATGGTAATGCCTGAAGCTGTCTGCATCATTTCAATCCGCATCCCTGTCAGTTTAAGCTTGCTGAGGCCTTCTGCAAGATTGTCCTCGGACACCCTGAAGTGGCTGGCAACCGCCAGCGCAGCCAAAGCATTCACGACATTATGACGGCCCGGCAGCGGCAGCGTGAAGGCACGCTGCGCATGTAGACGGGAAGTAAAAGTCATTCCACCGATATGTGTCATCATTCCCGAAGGATAATCGTCGTTGTCAGTGTTTAAGCCAAAGCGGAAGCTTCGCATCCCCTCTGGTGCAGGAAATCCTGGCTCCGCCATAACTTCGGAGAGCAGCGGTTCATCGCCGTTATAAACCAGGAGACCTCCAGGTTTCAGCCCTTCGGCAATTTCCAGCTTGGCACGGGCAATTTCCTTGCGGGACCCCAGTTGCAGCAAATGGGACTCCCCTACATTGGTAATGACCGCCACATCAGGCGGTGCGAGTGAAGCAAGAAGTGCAATCTCTCCCCTCGAGCTCATCCCCATCTCCAGCACAGCAATCTGGATATCCTCACTCATGGAGAGAATCGTCAGCGGCAGACCAATATGGTTGTTGAAGTTCCCAGCAGTCTTGTGGACTTTGTATTCTCTTTCCAGCAGAGCTGTAATCATATCCTTCGTGGTTGTCTTCCCGTTGCTGCCGGTGACGGCAACCACCTGCGGAGCGACTTGGCCTAAATAAGCAGAAGACAGCTTTTGCAGTGCAGAGAGAGTATCCTCCACCAGGATCACTCCGTCCCCCGCAGGAGCGGCTCCCCGATCCTTCTGCCACAAGGTTGCGGCGGCACCCGCAGCCAAAGAGGCAGCACTATAGTCATGCCCGTCAAAATGTTCCCCAACCAGCGGAACGAACAGGCAGGCAGGCGTAATTTTGCGGGAGTCGGTAACGACTCCCGCAATTCTCTTATCCATATCGTTAGCAGAGGACAGTTCTCCCCCGCACATGTCAGCGATGTTTTGCAGCGTTCTTGTAATCAATAGCTTCGGCCCCTTATAACTTCTTTGGCGACGACGCGGTCATCGAAATCATGAACCACTCCGCCGATCAGTTGGTAGGTCTCGTGACCTTTCCCCGCAATCAATACTACATCGCTGGGGCTTGCCATTTCAATAGCTTTTCTGATCGCTTCCCTGCGGTCCACAATCATTTCATAATGGTCCTGCGCGACTCCGTCCTCCATCAATCCTGCTTCAATATCCCGAAGAATAAGCAGAGGATCCTCCGTGCGGGGATTATCCGAGGTTACAAAAACATGATCACTGTATTTTGCAGCAATTTTGCCCATCAGCGGGCGCTTGGTCGTGTCTCTGTCTCCTCCGCACCCGAAGACGGTAAGGACCTTACCTGTAGCAAATTCACATACGGCCCGCAGCACATTTTCCAATCCATCCGGGGTATGGGCATAGTCTACGATTACCGCAAAATCCTGGCCTTCATCTACGGACTCCACGCGTCCAGCCACACCGGCCACAGATTCGAGACTGGCCTTGATGTCCGCAAGCGGAACATTCTCCAGAAGCGCAGCTGTAATTGCAGCCAGAGCATTATATACATTGAATTTACCTACCATACGCAGCGAGATGTCAGTCTCTCCCTTAAACGTATCTACATGGAAGAATGTTCCTTTAGAAGTGATGGAAATTTGCGAGGCCCGGACATTCGCTGCAGTGTCAATGCCATATGTAATCACCTCTGCGGCAGTCTGTGCAGCAAAGTAAGCACTTGCCTCGTCGTCCGCATTCAGCACAGCATATTTACGTTCTTCCTTCCATGGCGAAATCACATTCCCCATCCGGGAAAAGAATAGCCCTTTAGCCGCTCTGTACTCTTCCATCGTATGATGATAATCCAGATGATCCTGAGTCAAATTGGTAAATATGGCCGTCCGGAAATCTGTTCCCTTTACACGTCCCTGCTCCAATGCATGCGAGGAGACTTCCATCACACAGCACTGTACGCCTTTCTGAACCATATCATTTAGCGTACGCTGCAGCTCAAGGGATTCCTGTGTTGTGCCGGATGCCGGATAGGTCTGTCCGTCATAGCGCAGCTGAATGGTTCCGATCAGTCCTGTCTTGATGTTCTGGTCCTGCATAATACGCTCTATCAGGTAGGTTGTCGTTGTTTTTCCGTTCGTGCCGGTCACACCGATCATTCTCATCCGGCTGCTAGGCGAGCCGAAAAAGGCATTTGTCAACACAGCCATGGCAAACCGGCAGTCATCCACAACAATCTGAGGCAGATCAATCTCAAGCTTCCGCTCACAGACAAGGGCAGAAGCCCCGTTCGCAGCAGCCTGGGGGGCGAACTCATGCCCATCCACCGTAAAACCAGGCAGGCAGATGAACAAGTCGCCAGGCTTAACGCGGCGGGAATCTGCTTGGAGTCCCGTAATTTCTGTCTCTCCATCTCCATATACCCGCGAAGCCGCGAGACAAGATGATAATTCATATACTTTCATAGCCATCCCTCACTCTGCATTTTTCGGAATAGAAGAATTCATCCAACATTATTTCCCATCCTCAGTCCCCATATAAATCCGGATTGTCGAACCCTGCTCGACTCTTGCTCCGGCTTTGGGCGCCTGATTAATTACGGTATTGCCTGTTCCGGAACGGGCGAGTGTGAAGTTCATGTTCAGATCCTCATAAATATCCTGGACTGTAGCCCCCGTAAGATCAGGAACGGTTACAATCGGAGTCTCACCATATTTATAGGTTTTGGGAAGCTGATCTTTACGTTCCGGAACCTTCAAGTAATGCAAGGAGTCCTCCAGGATATTCTGCACGATAGGTGCTGCCACCACTCCCCCGAACTGAATACCCTTCGGATTATCCACTGCCGTATACACTACGATCTGCGGATCATCCGCAGGCGCAAAGCCGATAAACGATACAATATGCTCTGTAGGCGAATACCGGCCGTTAATGACCTTTTGTGCCGTCCCTGTCTTGCCTCCCACACGGTAGCCGTCAATAAAAGCCGGCCGGCCTGTGCCTTTGGCAACTACGCTCTCAAGGGCAGCGCGCACCTTCTTCGAGGTTTCCTCCGAGATGACCTGACGTACCATATCCGGCTGCACATCTGATACAGTCTCTCCGGTATCCGGATTGATCCAGGCCTTGGCAACATGCGGTGTGTAGAGCTTGCCGCCGTTAATGGCCGCCGAGACAGCAGCGATCTGCTGAATCGGCGTGACGGATACCCCTTGGCCAAAAGCGGTAGTCGCCAGCTCTACGGGTCCGACTTGTGCAGGCTTAAAGAGAATTCCGCTTGCTTCACCGTTCAGATCAATACCGGTCTTGGAGCCAAATCCAAACTCACGGATATATTTGAACAAGGTGTCTTTGCCGAGCCGTTGTCCCAGCGCCACAAATCCGGGATTGCAGGAGTTCTCCACCACCTCAAGAAAGGTCTGGCTGCCATGCCCGCCCTTCTTCCAGCAGCGCAGTTTGGCCCCGCTTACTTCGATATAGCCAGGATCAAAAAAACGGTCATTCTGCAAATCCACTTTACCTTCCTGGAGCGCAGCGGCCAAGGTAATGATTTTGAAGGTGGAACCCGGTTCATAAGTCATCCAGATTGGAAGATTCCGGTTATAGATCCCGGCATCATATTCCTTGTAGGCTCCGGGTTCATATCCGGGTCTGCTGGCCATAGCCAGAATTTCACCATTCTTCGGGTTCATGGCTATAGCCCAACTGCCCTGTGCCTGATATTTCACCATGGCCTGGTCCAGCTCGCGCTCCATAATCGACTGGATCTGCTTGTCTATCGTCAGCTGAAGATTAAGGCCGTCCCGGGGTGCAGAATATTTTTCTGAAGAACCCGGCATCAGCCGGCCTCCGGCATCCGACAAATAGGAGATATCGCCTGCGCTGCCCTGAAGCAGCTTGTCGTATATACTCTCCACCCCGGTAATGCCTTGATTATCGATACCGGTGAAGCCAAGAATATGTGCCGCTAAATCTCCGTAAGGATAAAACCGCTTGTTGTCCTCAGCCACAACGATGCCCGGCAGCTGCAAATCACGGATGCTCGCGGCCAGCTCCATCGTAATTTTGCGGCCGCCGGGCTGTAGCTTCACCGATGACTGACTTTTGGACAATAAAGTCACAAGCTTCATCTCACTCATACCGAGCAGTGGAGCCAGCGTCTGTGCTGTCTTTTGCTTTTCTTTCACCTGCACGGGCACTGCATACACAGTCGGCGAGCTGATATTATATGCCAGCGGTATCCCTTCCCGGTCCAATATTTCACCACGTTTAGCGGTAAAAGGAATATTGCGGCGCCACTGGCTTTCCGCTCTGGCACTCAGCTTCTCTCCTTCAGATAGCTGTACATATGCCAGACGCACAGCCAGAGCGCCAAACAACACGGCCAGTCCCAGCAGCGTCCACAGCATTCTCCGGCGCGTTACGACTTTTGAAACCTTCATTCCGTCCCCCCGCTTTCGCTGTTCTAGACATGAGCTCTTATCTTCATGACTATTCAGGACAAACAGGGGTTAGAACAAGCCTATGCGATGGCCTTATTCTTCAGGTGGTTCTTCCTCGTCAGGAGGGGGAGGAATATCCTCTCCATATTCATTGATCGGTTTCAGCGACAGCGTAACCTGTGTCTTACCGTTCTTGATCCCTTCCGTTTGCGCAGACACATAACCCTCGCCATCCACTGCAATGCCTACCTTCAACAGGCTAAGGATTTCCAACGCATCACGAAGCGACTGTCCGCGCAAATCCGGTATAACGGGCTTCTCTCCCTGCTGGCTCAGCAGATAGATGCGCTGACCCGAAGCGAGTGTCGTCCCTTTCTCAGGATATTGGCTGACCACTGTAGCTCCTTCTCCCACAGCTTCAAAGTCAAAGCCCTGATCAATCAGCAGCTTTCGGGCTGCCTGTACCGTTTTGCCGGTGAGATCCGGAGTGGATCGCAACGGGGCAACAGCAGTCTTAACGGTTTTGGAAGTACTGTCTGCAGAATCCTCACTCACCTTGGGCACTCCCATATAAGGCAGCGCCTGCGACACAATTTCCTGGAACACTGGGGCAGCAACCGCCCCGCCGCCATTCCCGCCATCTTCACCCTGCGGCTCATCAATAATCACAATCACCGCAATCTTGGGATCATTCACTGGTGCATATCCGATAAAGGAAGACAATACCTTGTTTCGGTCATAATCCGTACCGTTTACTTTGATTGCCGTACCCGTCTTACCTGCTACACGATAGCCCTCAATGTAGGCATGCCGTCCGGTTCCCTTCACCTGATCCGCAACAACCTGTTCCAGGTAGCCGCCAGTTTCACGTGCACTCTCCTTCGATATCACCTGGCGTACCACTTCAGGCTGGGTAATGGTCTTCTTGCCGGTATTCGGGTCGGTGATTTCCTTGACCACATGCGGAACCATCAGTTTGCCGCCATTAGCGATTGCGGACACTGCAGTCAGTTGCTGAATCGGTGTAACCAGTACCTTACCGTGCCCATAAGCCAAAGTTGCATTCTCGACTGATTTATTCGGATCAGGATTGACGATACCGATGGTTTCACCCGGCAGGTCGATTCCGGTTTTTTCATTGAATCCAAAATCATTAATGTATTGCAGCAATCTCTCCTGGCCAAGCATTTCATACCCCAGCTTAACAAAAGCTACGTTACTTGAACGCTTCACGCCCTCCAGGAACGAGATTTCACCCCAGCCCACTCTGTTGATGTCGTGCAGCGGCTTGCTATACCCCTTAATCCGAATTTGGCCCGATTGAAAAGTGGCTTCAGGATTAAACAATTTTTCTTGCACCACTCCGGCCAGTGTAACAATTTTAAAGGTTGAACCTGGCTCATACCTGGATTTGATCGCGTGATTATAGAAGCCAGCAGCATCCTGATTAGGGTCCCAGTACTCATTAGGATTAAAGGTAGGCATATTCGCCATGCCCAGAATCTCCATTGTGTTTGGATCAGCAGCTATAACACTGATGCTTTTAGGCTTGTATTGGGCATATGCCTTCTGCATAGCTTGCTCAATATAGAATTGAATTGTGCTGTCTATAGTCAGCCTGAAATTGCTCCCGTTAACCACAGGCTGATAAGTATCCTTGGAATCCGGAAGCTTGACGCCTTTGCCATCACTTTGATAGAGAAGTTTGCCGTCCGTACCCTTCAGCTGCTTGTCAAAATACTTCTCCAGCCCCATGATCGCCTTGCCGTCTCTGTCGGTATAGCCCAAGATGTGCGCGGCTAGTGTATCTTTGGGATAATATCGTTTCTGCTCCGTAACGTATCCGACACCGGTTTCCCGGATATCATGTTTTTTGCCCAGTTCCTCGTAAAAGGCCACTACCTTATCCTTGAGCTCCTTGTCAATCTTCCAGCCTTCATTACGGATCTCACGGTTTTTGAGATAGTTGCCCTTCTCATCCTTGGCCTCGATCAATGGCTTGAGCTCGTCTACGGGTTTGCCCAGCAGCTCATGCAGCCCATCTATCACTTCCTGGCCAATCCCCTGCTCTGCAATGACCTCAGGATTGACGACAATAGTGTAAGCAGGAACATCACTGGCGAGGATATTGCCGTTGCGGTCTTCAATCTCACCGCGCACCGCTCTGATGGTTGCAGAGTGAGCCCACTGTTTGGCTGCCTTATCCTGCCAATACTCACCGTCCATAACCTGAAGCCAAAACACCCGACCTACTAAAACAAGAAAAAAGAGGGTAATACACCCTCCTATAAACAGCGTGCGAAGTTTTATTCTTTTTACCATAAGCCAACCTCACCAACTCTATTATTGCGATTGCTGCCAATCGCTGATTAATGGTCTCCGTCAGTGGCCGTGCTGCTCAGTGGTATATAGATGGTCGAATCATCAGATGGCTTGACGTATCCAAGCTCAGCAGCCCTCTTGGCCACTGTCTGTTCAAGACTCTGCTTCTCCATCTGAAACGTTGCGATATCTTTTTTGGTTGAAGCAATTTTGGCATCCAGTTTCTGCGCCTGCAGATTCAAATCGTAAATATGGACATATCGCCAAATCAGGGTGACAGCAACCAGAACGAACACACCTAGTGTCAGCATGTAGAGAAGTTTCTCCTGCAGTGGAAGTACCATGCGTCGCGTGACTACTTTTGTTTTCTCACGGTAAAGCCTGTCTGCCTCTTCTTTTCTTTTGGGTTGAACTGCTAAGTTGCCGCGGGTATAGGCCATCTCTGACTCTCCTTTATCGTTATTTACAATTTCTCTGCGATCCGCAGCTTCGCTGAACGTGCACGTGTGTTCTGCTCAAGCTCTTCTTCTGAAGGAACAAGCGGTTTGCGGTTAATTAGCTTCAAGGTGCCTTCTGCACCGCATACGCAATATGGGAAGTCTGGCGGACATGTGCATCTGCTTAAGTAGCTGCTGAAAATCTGTTTGCAAATCCGGTCCTCCAGGGAGTGAAAGGTGATCACGGATACTCTTCCTCCGGGTGCCAGGCAGCGTACCGCTGCGTGAAGCCCTTCTTCAAAAGCACCAAGTTCATCGTTCACCGCAATCCGGAGTCCCTGAAAGCTGCGTTTGGCGGGATGCCCACCCGTGCGGCGTGCGGCCGCCGGGATACCTTCCTTAATCAACTCCGCCAATTCTCCCGTGCTCTCCACAGGATGTTCTTCTCTCCGCTCCACAATCTTGCGGGCAATCCGCCGTGAGAATTTCTCTTCTCCATACTGGAAAAGCACACGGGCAATCTCCTGTTCAGGCCAGGTATTCACAATGTCGGCTGCAGTCAGCTCAGCGGACTGATCCATCCGCATGTCCAGCGGAGCATCGTGATTATAGCTGAATCCCCGTTCCCCTTCATCAAACTGGGGCGAGGACACACCAAGATCGTATAGAATTCCATCTACCTGGGGAACGCCATCCTTTTGCGGAACAAAAGGGAGTTCCTTAAGCACTTGTTCAAGATCGCGGAAGTTGGTTTTCACCAAAACCACCCTGTCTCCATATTCAGCGAGACGCTCCCTTGCATTCTGAAGCGCCCAGTCATCCTGATCCAGACAGATCAGCCGGCCTTCGCCGCTGAGCTTACCGGCAATTAGAGCACTATGTCCCGCTCCGCCGAGTGTGCAATCCACGTAGATGCCATCCTTCTTGATGTGCAGCCCTTCTGTCGCTTCTTCCTTAAGCACCGTGATGTGGTGAAACAAGCTGCATCCCTCCAGGGCAGTATTCGAATAATATATGTGTTATAGATCGAAGTTGAAATCAACCAATTTCTCGGCAATCTCGTTGAACGTTTCCTCTGACTGTTCGAAGTACTGCTCCCATAGCTCTTTGTTCCAGATCTCCACCCGGTTCGAAACGCCCAGAATCACACAGTCCTTATCCAGCTTGGCATATTGCCGCAAATTCCCCGGCAGATTCACTCTGCCTTGCTTGTCCCATACACATTCGGTCGCTCCCGAGAAAAAAAAGCGGCTGAAGGCACGAGCATCCGATTTCATCAGTGAAAGGCTTTTGAGCTTTTGCTCCATGATGCCCCATTCTTCCATGGGATAAACAAATAGACAAGTGTCGAGGCCGCGGGTTGCTACGAAGGAGGTTCCGAGCATGTCACGAAACTTGGCCGGGATAATGATTCGGCCTTTGTCGTCAATGCTATGCTGATATTCCCCCATAAACATAATTATTCCCCACCTCTAACTTCTAATTCCCCACTTTGCCCCACTTTACACCACCTAAGCATAATAGATTCGCCATTAAAAATCAAAATCCTTTTTCACAAGGGAGGTAATTTTTTCTTTTTGTCAAGGGGGCAAGCAGAAACCGCCGGGCATATACAGCTTATATTTCAAAAAAAAGTGCCCGAACCATTTACATGGCCCGGACACCTTGTATTCCGTTCTATAGGTTATGCATCGAGATTCCAGCTGTCGAGGTATTCGACCTGTGCCGGAGTCAGGCTGTCAATGGAAATCCCCAGACTCTCCAGCTTATAGCGGGCTACCTGCTCGTCCAGATCGTAAGGAACATTCTCTACTTTGACGCCAATGCTCTTGTAATTATCATTTACATATTTAAGTGAAAGTGCCTGCAGTGCAAAAGTGGTATCCATAATCTCGGCAGGATGTCCGTCAGCAGCTCCCAAGTTCACCAGGCGGCCTTCGGCAAGCAGATACAGTTTGCGACCGTCTTTCAACTGGTATTCTTCAATATTCTTGCGTACCGTTCGCTGGGATACGGAACGCTCGGACAGTTCAGGCTTATTCACTTCAACGTCAAAATGGCCCGCATTGCACATGATCGCCCCATCCTTCATCACATCGTAATGCTCCCCGCGGATCACATAGCGGTTACCTGTCACGGTAACAAAGAAATCGCCGCGTTTTGCTGCTTCCAGCATCGGCATTACGTGAAATCCATCCATATGGGCTTCTACAGCTTTAATCGCGTCCACTTCAGTAACGATCACGTTGGCACCGAGGCCTTTGGCCCGCATGGCCACACCTTTACCGCACCAGCCGTAACCCACTACTACAACTGTTTTACCGGCTACAATCAGATTAGTAGTGCGGACAATCCCGTCCCAGGCTGACTGGCCCGTACCATAACGGTTGTCGAACAAATATTTACAATAGGCATCATTTACAGCGACCATAGGGAACTTGAGAATACCCTGCTTCTGCAGTGCTTTTAACCGGATGATCCCGGTAGTGGTCTCTTCTGCGCCGCCCCGGATATTCTCCATCAGGTCGGGACGCTCGGAATGCAGCAGTGTAGCAAAATCACCGCCGTCATCAATAATCAGATCCGGCTTGCTCTCCAAAGCTTTGATATTCAGAGCCTTGAACTCTTCAGGGGAAGGGTTGTATTTGGCGAATACCGTTATGCCGTCTTCAACCAGTGCTGCGCAGACATCATCTTGAGTGGATAATGGATTGGAACCGGTAATTGTTACCTCGGCACCGCCGGCTTGAACAACCTTAGCCAGATAAGCCGTTTTGGCTTCCAGATGAAGCGTAATCGACACCTTCAAACCCTTGAACGGCTGCTCGGCTTCGAACTGCTCCCGGATACGGTTCAATACAGGCATATGCTGGCGAACCCAGTCGATTTTGAGATGTCCTTCCGGAGCCAGCGACATATCTGCGACAATACTATTTTCTTTCGACATTGAACTCATTGTAAAACCTCCTGAAAGTTTTGCGGAAAAACCGCTTCTTTGAATTTTACATATATATCAAGCGGTGGTTCCCGCTGTAATCTGCAGGGATGTTCATCAGCTCATCCAGCCATTCCGGACCGTATCGGTTCAGATAGTAAGTTACATTATATACTCTCTCCTGCAGCTTGCCCAGCGGCATTAGCGACAGTTCAATCCGTTCCCACTGGCGGATCGCAGCTTCGTTCTGCTTCTCCATAGCATCCTGGGCTTTGGTCTGAAGGAACGTAATCTGATCCAGAATCTTGTCTTTATTGTTTGCACCGAGTTTCAGAAGTCCCGCTTGTATCGAGCCTAGCTGTTCAATCAGCGGTTCGTACATTGCAGTAAAAGCAGTCTTTGTCTCCTCGAACCGGCGCTCCAGCTCCAGCTCATCCTGAGCGGCGAGCCATTTCTTTCTTTTCTCCTCCAAGCCCTGAAGAACATCGCCAAAAACAAGCTGGTACTTGTCCATATGCTTGTGAAGTGTCCCTTCCACAACCGTGAAGGACATACGCGGAATGATTAACGGCATCCGTTCCCCCACCACCTCAAACGCTGGCTGCGGAATAGCCCAATAAGCGATTTCACCTTGTCCAAGCACTGTTGCCAGTACCGGCAGCACATAATCCTGCATGAGCGGTCTGGTGAGTACATTGTTGCTAAACCGTTCAGGATGTTTCTCGAGCTGCTCCAGTAACTCCTGTCGGGAAAAGGAGACCGCGCCTTTTCGGTCAGTGAAGCGACCTTCCTCTTTGTGAAGCAACAGGCGTGCACCTTGATGTATATAGAAAAGATTGGCCCCGCCAGCAGTTACAGCAGCCTGAAGCTCATATCCGCTATCCGCTATCCTTGCAGCAGACTTATGATATGCGGTCTCCAGTTCATCGTTCTGTTCAATCATAGATTTGAACATCGGGACTTCCAGCTTCCGCAGCCCGGGGTCTGCGGAATCCAGCAGAATCAGGCCGAATCTGCCGAACAGCGAACCCATCAGCTTAGCAAAAGCATCACTCATGCTGCATCCTGCAGCCGAGGAATCGCGGATCACTTCCATAATCTGTGGCTTGAACTCACTTTCCTGCAGCAGGTTGTCCAATTGCCCGATCATTTGCAGCCAGCTTTCTTCCTCAACCTGGATCGCACTTACCGAAGACCGGAGTTCATCGGCCTTGTCCAGCTTAAGTCTAGTGATCTCCCCTGTACGGTTCAAGACATAGGTGTGATTGACCTCATCCCAATCATGATCCTCGCCTGCAATCCAAAACAACGGAACCACGGGTCGTCCGAGCTGTGCTGCCGCTTCTTTTGCCGCCTGAATCGTTGTAATTGCCTTATATATAACAAAAAGCGGACCCGTGAACAAACCGCTCTGCTGGCCGCCAGTAACGACCAAAGTCCCTTTTTGCTCCAGAAGTGCCAGGGAATCCATCACCGCAGAATGAGAATTGAATTTAAGATTATATTGTCTTAAACATTCAGCAATCCCGGAACGGTCAGCACGCAGTTCTTCAGTACTGTCCAGCCACTTTGCACGCTCGGCTCTGCTGGCCTCACTGCGGAAATCCCCGCCGTACAAATGACCTACTTTTTCATAATGATGTATATAGTCGCGGGCTAGTGCCGACCCGCCCGGAACGGGCTCAGGTACTACATTCATGTGCAATTGCCTCCTGTTCTACTATGCTGCTATATGTAATCAATGGGTCGGATAAACTCTTTATGATTGTATCCAAAGTTAAGGGCGCCGTCAAAGAAACCCGCTGTTCCTTTAATTAGCAGCCGGTTACTAACGAAACAATAGGCGAGAGCTGAATGCTCCCGCCTAAGGTATACTTCGTCAAATAATATATCGAGGTAATATTAATTGTATATTCCTATGCGAATTGCTTGGCTACAAAGTGGCCCTTCGAAACTTCAACCAATTCAAAATCACTGTCATTGGTTTTTTCCCCAGCCGCGTAGATTGGAGTACCCAGTTCATCATGCAGATGAATACGTTTCTTGTTCGCTTCCACATCCGGATCCGGTACTGGAATCGCGGACAGCAGCGACTTCGTATAAGGATGGATAGGATTGGCATACAGCTCTTCACTCTCTGCCAGCTCAACCATTTTGCCCAGATACATAACAGCCACACGGTCACTGATATGCTTAACCATGGACAGGTCATGTGCAATAAACAGATAGGTTAGTCCAAGACGGTCCTGCAGTTCCTTCAGCAGGTTGACCACTTGCGCCTGAATAGATACGTCCAGCGCGGAGATCGGCTCATCGCAGACGATGAATTTAGGATTAACCGCTAGTGAACGTGCGATTCCGATACGCTGACGTTGTCCACCGGAGAATTCATGCGGATAGCGGGTTGCATGGTCATGGTTGAGTCCAACCATATCCAACAGCTCTTCAATCCGTTTTTTGCGTTCTGCACGGCTTCCAGCCATACCGTGGATATCCAGTGCTTCACCAATGATATCCGAAACCGTAAAACGCGGATTCAGCGATGCATACGGATCCTGGAAGATCATTTGCATATCACGGCGCATAGCTTTCATTTTGCCCGGAGACAATTTGTAGATATCCGTTCCGTTATATTTCACACTGCCAGCAGTGGGTTCGTAAAGACGAAGCACTGTCCGGCCGGCAGTTGTTTTACCACATCCGGATTCCCCTACCATTCCCAGGGTTTCGCCTTCGCGAATCGTGAAATTAATATTGTCAACAGCCTTAAGAACTCTTCCCTTACCTACATTAAAATACTTCTTAAGACCTTCAACTTCAATCAGGTTCTTACTCAAACGAACTGCACCTCCTTGGCCATCGAATGCAGATTCCAGCAACGCGCCATGTGCGTTTCACTGAATTCTGTTGCACCGGGATCGATTTGTTCGCAGACATGCATCGCTTCACTGCAGCGTGCCGTGAACGGACAGCCGACCGGCGGTTTGATCAGATCCGGGGGAGTACCGATGATCGGGATCAGCGGCTCGCCCTTCTTTTGGTCCAGACGCGGCATCGACCGCAGTAACCCCTTGGTATACGGATGCTGCGGATTTTTAAAGATTTCCCATCTGGTTCCGGTTTCCACTACTTCACCAGCATACATGACGATGACCCGGTCACACATTCCGGCAACAACGCCGAGGTCATGTGTAATCAGTATGATGGAGGTCCCGAGCTTTTGCTGCATATCTTGCATGACTTCCATGATCTGCGCCTGAATCGTTACATCAAGCGCCGTTGTCGGCTCATCTGCAATCAGCAGGGCCGGGCGGCAAGCCAGTGCAATGGCGATCATTACACGCTGGCGCATACCGCCGGAGAATTCGTGGGGATATTGGTTAAAGCGAGCCTCCGCATTTTTGATGCCTACGAGCTTCAGCATCTCAATACCTTGCTCTTTCGCTTCGGCCGCTGACATTTTCTGATGTTTGATCAAAACTTCGGTTATCTGTTTGCCCACCTTGATCGTTGGGTTCAAAGAAGTCATCGGGTCTTGAAAGATCATGCCAATATCTTTGCCGCGAATCGTTTCCATTTGCTTCATGCTTTTGTCCAGCAGATTCTGTCCCTGAAAAATAATCTCGCCTTTTTTCACTTTGGAAGGGGGCGTAGGAATAAGCCGCATAATTGATTGTGCGGTAACACTCTTGCCGCTGCCGGATTCACCAACAATGGCTACTGTTTCACCTTTGCCTACTTCAAAATTCATACCACGGACAGCTTGTACTTCTCCGCCTTTAACAAAAAAGGAAACATGCAGATCCTTGACTTGCAGAATGGGTTCCATCATATTCACCTCCTATTTCTTCAGCTTAGGATCCAGTGCATCACGTAGACCGTCACCAAAAATGTTAAAGGAAAGCATGGTCAAGCTGATCAGGATAGCCGGGAACAGGAAGCGCCACGGATAATACATCCAGCCTGTCAGTGAATCACTGATCATTGAACCCAGGGAAGCGATTGGAGCCTGTACACCCAGACCGAGGAAGCTTAAGAAAGCTTCAGCAAAAATGGCATTTGGTACGGACAAAGTAATCGTTACGATAATGGGTCCTACGGCATTTGGCAGCAAATGACGGAACAAGAGTCGTTTGGAGCCTGCACCCATGGAACGCGAAGCCAGAACAAACTCACGGTTTTTAAGCTGCATAATCTCCCCGCGCACAATCCAGGACATGGTGATCCAGCCTGTAATGGTCAACGCAACGATAATCGTAAACAAGCTTGGTTCCATTACCACGAGCAGCAAAATAACCACCAGCAAATAAGGAATGGAGTACAATACTTCAGAAACCTTATTCATAATGTTATCCACGCGGCCGCCAAAGAAGCCCATGATTCCGCCATAAATAACACCGATCAGCAAATCAATTGCCGCTGCGGCCAAACCAACAATCAGTGAAATACGTGCTCCGTACCATGTACGGACAAAAATGTCACGGCCCAGATCATCAGTTCCAAACCAGTGGTCGGATGAAGGGGGCTTATTGGTGCTGAGCAAATCATTAGAGTAGTAGTTGTATTTTGAGAACAATGGCCCAATCAGTGCTGCCAAAATAATCAAGGCAAGAATACCAAGAGCAGTCATCGCCATTTTGTTCTGACGAAGACGTTCCCAGGAATCCCTCCAAGCTGAAAGACTTTCACGTTGAATGACTTCCGCCTGTTTCTCATCAATACCGATTTTTTGGAAGTCCTCTGGTTTCAGGTTCGCATCCAGCGAACTCATATTTTTGTCAGATACCAATCTTTAGCCCTCCTTTCCTCCAGTTAGTTTGATACGCGGATCTACAAATACATAAGCAATGTCTGTAATAAAGCGGGCTAACATGAGCAGTACACCATAAAAAATAGTAATCCCCATAATTACGGTATAATCACGGACACCGATCGCTTCCACAAACTGTTTCCCGATACCGCCCACACCAAAAATCTGCTCGATAACCACAGAACCGGTAACGATGTTGGCTGTCATTGGTCCCATGTATGTAACGACAGGCAGAATTCCGTTGCGGAGAACGTGACGGCTCAAAATAGCGAACCAGCTTAGACCTTTAGCCTTAGCCGTCTTGATGTAGTCTGCATGCAGCACCTCAAGCATACTGGAACGGGTCAGACGCGCAATAAAGGCTATCGGCTGTGCCGAGAGCGCGGCTACCGGAAGGAAATAATACATGGGGCCCTTAAATCCTGAAACCGGAAACATATGAAACTTATAAGCGAACATATACTGCAGCAGGGATGCGACTACAAAGCTCGGGACCGCAATCCCGAGTACCGCTAGCACCATCGCAGCGCTATCAATGAACTTCCGGTGATACAATGCTGCCAGCATACCTAGTATTACGCCGACAATAACTGACACAATAATCGCAAAAATCCCTAGCTTCAGGGATGATGAAAAAGTCTGACCAATCAAATGCGTTACATCCTGATTCAGACGTTTCATGGAAACACCCAGGTCTCCTCGGGCAACTTCACCCAAATACTTAAAATACTGATGATAGAGCGGCTTGTCCAGACCATATTGCTCGTATAAACGCGCTTTAATTTCCGGCGGAACTTTTTTCTCGGCAGTAAACGGATCTCCCGGAATTGCTTTCATCAGAAAAAAAGTCGCTGAAATAAGTACAAACAGCGATACGATCATATAGAAAAATTTATTGGCTACATAACGAACCATCCCCATCAACACCTCCTTCGACTTTTTTATGGACATACAATAGAATTCTATTCAAAAAATGACCTTTTGTCCATTTTCTATTATTGCAAACTTGTGAAAACATTAACAAAAAGCCGCAAATACAAAAAAAAGGGATATATATGGAATTCCACATATATATCCCGAAGTGTACTGCTAACTTCAGACGACTAACTATTTAATTAATTTTCTGAAGTTTGAATCTTAGTGTTCAAGCAGGTAAGAACGGGTGAAGTCAATTGCACCACTGAAGTCAAGAGATACGCCTTTGAGGTATTCTTTAGTCAGGGAGTTGTTTGTGTAGTAGTAGATAGGCATCAGGACCATATCATCCTGGATCAGCATTTTTTCAGCTGCAGCAAAGTCTTCTTGGCGTTTTGCCAGGTCGGAGCTTGCTTTTGCATCAGCAATCAGTTTGTCATATTCAGGGTTAGCGTAACCAGTATCATTGTTACCGCCGCCTGTTACCCACATATCCAGGAAAGTCATTGGATCATTGTAATCCGCAGTCCAGCCGGCACGAGCAACCTGGTAGTTCAGGTTTTGACGGTTGTCAATAAATACAGCCCATTCTTGGTTCACTGTGTTTACAGTAATACCCAGAGCTTGTTTCCACATATCAGCGATAGCCAGGGCAATTTTCTTGTGGCCTTCACTTGTGTTGTAAGACAGTTCTACTGGAGGCAGTGTAGTCAGACCTTCTTCTTTCAGACCTTCTGCAAGCAATGTTTTAGCTTGTTCAACATCTTCTTTGAAGTAATCATCTTTAACTGCGTTACGGTATTCACCGTCAGCGCCAGCGATACCTGGTGGCACATAACCGAAAGCTGGAAGCTGTCCGCCCAAAGTTACATTGTCGATAAGAGCTTGACGGTTAATCGACATTGCGAGTGCTTTACGGATCTTAGCGTTGCTGAAAGGTTTTTCAGTAGTGTTGAATTCATAGTAGTAAGTAGCAGCGATTCCCTTGGAGACAAACTCGTTAGGAAGCTCTTTTTTGACGATAGGAAGCTGTTCTTGCGGAATTTCACCATGAGGTGCGCCTGCACGGTCAAGTTCTCCGTTTTTGTAGCTCAGCAATTCAGTTGCACCACTGTTAACAATGGAGAAATCGATTTTGCTAAGTTTAATGGAAGCTGCATCCCAATATTTATCATTCTTAGTAACTTCGATAGATTGACCAGTAGTCCAGCCAGTCAGTGTGAAGGCACCATTGGTAACCATAGTGTCTTTGTTAGTTGCCCATTTAGGATTACCCTCAACGGATTTGTGTACTGGGTAATAAGTATAGAAGGACAGAAGGCCAAGGAAGTAAGGTGTTGGAGCTTTCAGCGTAACTTCAAGAGTTTTTGCATCAATAGCTTTTACGCCCACTTGATTGAAATCTGTAACTTTCTTTGTGTAATATTCTTCAGCGTTCTTCAGGTAGTACAATTGGTATGCATATGGTGCAGTAGGGTCTGTGTTAGGGTCGAGCACGATTTTCCATGCGCGAACGAAGTCTGCAGCTTCTACAGGGTCGCCATTGTTCCATTGAGCATCACGCAGGTGGAAGGTATATACCAGACCGTCAGCGGAAATGTCCCACTTCTCAGCAATACCCGGCTCAGCTTGACCAGTTTCGTCATTCATGCGGGTCAAACCTTCATACATAGTTTTCAACAGCGTATTTGCTTGGCTGTCTTGAGCTTGTGCTGGATCAAATGTAGGTGGTTCTGCAGTCAGGTTGACTCTAAGTGTCTGATCAGCGGCCAATTTCTCGTCACCAGTTGCGGTGCCTGTGTTCGTGCTGCCTTCATTGCCTGCTGCGTTTGTTGCCGCAGCGTTGTTGCCTTTGTTTGCATTGTTGTTTCCGCCGCAGCCAGCAAGCACTGTGCCGATAACAAGAACCATTGCAATCATGAGCAATAGACTTTTACTCTTCTTCATCTAGCAGTTCCCCCTAAATAGAATGTGGTATATGGTTTATGATTATACAACCAGTGGTCAAAAAAATCTAGAGCAATATTTTCTGAAAACACTTTTTTTTGAAAAGTTAAAAATTTTGTGACATTGACGCTTCACCGGAGCAATGGAACATTACATGGCTTGTGATATGTAACGGATAAGGCCTACGACCATAAATAGTACATACATGGTACCCATAAAAAAGAATGAAAGTCTCCAAACTGCCCGAAGTAACCGTTTTCCGTCGACATTTCCCTTTAGGCGGTTTTGGGCGCCTCCAAGCAGTCCAGCGGATATTAATACAATAAGTAGTATAAAGTATAACCCGAACCGTAAGCCAAAGATGTTATTGAATAAGGCAGATACTGAAAAAAATAAAAATACTGTTGTAATATCCATTGCCAGTAAAAAAGTATTTCTTTTTTCTTTTCTGAGGCCAATTCCTATGAAATATACGATCAAAAAAGGAACAACCGGAATAACGCTTAAAGAAATGAACGAATTCCGCAGCAATTCCAAACAGCCTCACCTCTCCTTCACATTCATGCCTTCTACCATCCGGCAAATCCAGCGGTGTAAAGGGACCGCAATACCAGCTCTATCCGCCATTGCCACAATACTCCCATTAATCCAGCGGATTTCTGTATCTCTGGACGCTAGAACATCAGCGAGCATAGATGAGATGTTGCCAGATGTTGCCCGGCAAACGTCAATTATGCCCTCCCATGCTTGAACATCAACCTTGATACCGCTGGCTTCATATACGGAGGTGGCTTCCAGGTACAGTTCTTTCATTAACTGTATTCGTTCCTCGGAGACAATCAGCTCCCCGTTCTGAATGCGCCAGATCGCTGTAAGCGGGTTAATCACAGCATTGAATAGCAGCTTCCGGTAAATCATGGTATCCACTTCTTTCGACATCAAAGCGCGGAATCCTGCTGCTGTAAGAGCATGAGTCAAACGTATTGCCGCTATATCGTCCTCCTTTAGGGTAACCTTTGGTTCATTTGAGATTTTGTTTCCTCGTTTCCCTATAAATGTTTCCCCAAGTCCTGTATGAATAACCTCTGTTAATGTTTTCCTCTTGGCTGCTTCGGTCGTCACTGCAGCCCAGAGTGAAGCCTCCGGCAAAAGCTCCTGGAGAAGCTCCACATGTCCAATACCGTTCTGAAAGCAAACGACCTGGAGTCTTGTATGCCGAAGAGGCGCCAGAATCTTTGGCAGCATATTGTGAAACGCATTCTGTTTGAGCATTATTGCTGTCCATTCACCAGGCTGCCGGAGTATCGTATCCGCGTAACCGCTAATGGGTCCAACCTGAAAGCTAGTGCCTTGGAGATGTTGGGATAGATTCCCGTTCTCGTAACTTACGGTGATTCCTGACCTGGACAATTCTTCCGCCTGAGCCTCGCTCCGGCACCATAATCTGACCTCTGCGCCGGAGAGAATCAGCTTGCCGGCCAGTAAAAGACCGAGTGAGCCTGCACCGATCACATCTATTTTCATGCTGTCACCTGCCATCTTGTACACAATTTCCCTCATTATATCCTTTCTTCCGAAAAAGAAAAACAAGCATAAAACATGCAAAAAACCCGCAAACGCTGGCGGTTAGCCTCTGCATGCGGGATTTAGAGAAATATTTATGTTTATTCAATCCGTTCCAAATTACCGTTGGCATCCATTTTGAATCTTGTCTTCATTTCTTCTTCTTCTTCATTAAGGAAAGCAAGTCTCCGCGCCCGGTCCATAATCTGAATTAATGCCTTGTAATCATCATTGACTACTCGGTAGTCACTTTGGGCCAGATTGACCTCTTTGGACAATCTTTCATTTTCTACCCTCAGCTCTGTTAATTCATCTTCTTTCTCGCGTAAATCCCTCTCAAGCATTTTCAGCTGGCGGCCTGCCTCCTGAAAGCTGCCCTTCCATTGCCTTAAGAAGCGGATTACGGCATCAATGGACAAAGAGTTCTCGCCTAGCCCCTCACTGCGGCTGTATTCCTCTTCCATGTCTCCAAGAATGAGACTTGCTACCTGTGCGCCCCTGGCGGAAGGCTGTTTCTTCAAATAATTCCGCTTCTGGCGTTGGCTCTTGGCAATACCAATTGCATCTTCATAGCTCTTGCGAACACAGCTGTTCCAGCGAAATCCGCATGCGGCCGAGGTTCTGCCGATTTTTTCGCCTACCTCTTCAAAAGCAGCAAGCTGTGTGCTGCCTTCACGGATATGACGCAGCGTTATTTCGGCCAATATCAAATCATCTTCCGCGCTCCAAGCATCCTGTCTAACGGCTGTCATAAAGCCAAACCCTCCTAACAACATCATGAAATAACCATCTTCATAACCGGCAGCTCCGCCGGATAGTGAATAGGATAAAAGCTGCTTACTCCATTTCTATGCCTCTATTAGAGTTCATAGAATCTATTTGATACTAAATTGTATTTCCATTTTGGCTAAACCTCATACTTGCTGTACTATAAAATATCCACTTTCAAAATATCCGGGCCGAGTCTATAACAAAAATCATAATTATCTCAAAAAAACGGCATTTTTTTAATGAATTCGTTTACACCGTTTGCTTCAGCCGTTATAATATAACTACAAATAAGAAATTGCCGGATACATACAGGAGGGAGATGTTCTCTTGGACCGCATGTTTCGAGTCTTGGGTTTTTTTACGCTTGTGATTGGACTTATGGCTTTTGCCGGGAATTTAACGGAGATGGCTCTACTCTTTTTTCTGCAAACCGCTTTTTTCGTGATCCTAGGATATATGAAGTTTACGGAGAAGACCTATATTCTGCTTTTTTGGGGATATATGATTCTTACATTTACGGGCTTCAGCTACTGGACGATCTTCGAAATGGGATTGCCGCTGTAAGTTCCACTAATTTATTAAATATAGTAACGGAGGCTGTTCCTTTTTTTATGGAGCGCTTCCGTTTTTTTGTGCATACGCAGTAGGTCTTGGACAGAAAAGAGGGTATGATATTTTAGCAGGGCTAATCATAATAATAGTACATACATATCCTGATATCTTAATAAGGTGGTGGAGTGGTGAAATCCCGCAACAATCGAAGCCGGTTTACTTGTGTACTCCTTATCCTTCTCTGCTTCACTGTGCTGCCGCTGATGCCCCCTCATTTTTTGAGTGCTGATCCTGGAACTGGACTGTCCGGCGTTTCTCCTCCTGTCATGCCTGACAACGAGGTCACCCGTAAGCTACTGGAACAGACGTTATCCTCGGCAGAAATTGAGCAGGAAATCTCGCGGATCACTGCTGAGCAGAAGGCTCTTGAGGAAAAGGCATCACTTCTGGAAAAAAGGGCTGTTTCTCAGCAAAGCGCAATACAGAATCAGCGGGAACAAGCCGGCGCTATAATCCGATCTTATTATATGGGAGATAGAGATGGACTCCTGGCAGCGGTTCTTTCCGCTAAAAGTATTGGCAGATTACTGGCCTTATATGATTATTATGAGATTATTATAGGAAGAGACCGTGACATTTTGTCTCAATATGAAGCGGAGTATAAGAAGTTAAAAGCAACACTTACCGCAGCACAGAGCAGTTCAGAGGAGCTTGCAACGCTCAAAACAGCTTTGGAGCAGCAGAAGGAACGCATCGCGGCACTGCATGAAGATATTGACAAGGGCATTCAATCCAGCAGTGATCCGGCTAGTATGAGCGCCTTATTGGAGGAGTTCACCAAATATTGGGAAAATATCGGGGTTCACGAAGTCAAAACTTATTTCAAAGCCTTGTCTTCTGCTATGAAGCAGTTGCCTGAGTTCGTTCAAAGCCGTGACGGGATCATGACCCGTAAAGGAATGACTTATAATCTGGCCTTAAAGGAAGCAGATCTGAATGAATTCCTCATCTCGCAGAATGAACTTTTCAAGGATTTTGCCTTCCAGTTCAATGACAATGAAGTAATAGCTTCCGGTAAAAGCGGCGGATTATCGCTCACGCTGACCGGCCATTACACCATTCAGGAGGAACCGGTTAACGGATTGATGTTCCATGTCGATCATGTCGTATTCAATGGCCTCGAGTTACCCGATACTACGCGAAAGGCCTTGGAGGAAGAATTCGACCTGGGGTTCTATCCGGCCAAAATCGTCTCTTTCCTCCGTGCAACTGAGGTGAGCAGCCAGGACGGTGTGCTGCATGTGAAGCTCTCGCTCTCATTCTGAGGACTGTGCCACCGCAGCAGCGTATCCTGCCGGATCAATCTCGCCTGTCAGTAGTTGTGTTACTGCCAGCGACAATGCTGTCCAATCGCCTGCTGATTCACTCTTCAGATTTGTTTCGTCTCCCAGCAGCAACCCGGGGTCAAACGGAAGCTTTACACGCTCTGGCAGTCCGGTACGGTATATCTCATCGAGTGCCGGAAGACGTCCTGTATTCTCCAGCCAATCCAGTTGCTCCATGCTGGAGGTCACATAGGACAGCCAATTAACTGCTTCCTCCGGATTACCGGATTGTGCTGGGAGTGCAAAGAAACGGCTGTAGATCGCTTCATACCCTGACCCGCTGCCTGTAGTTAGCGGCGCTTCCGCGGATAGTGAAGAATTCCCGTGCTTCTGCCACTCCGAGAGCGGGAGGGCTGCAACTGCAAGTTTGCCTTCTTGAAGCATACCCCAAATATCAGTGTTTGTACGGCTGGTGAGAAAAAAATAGCTGCCTGCGTAATGGGTCCATTCCAGCAGAGCAGGACTAACCGATCGAAGACTCCCGCCCATGCTCGCCAGAACTGCTGAATAGCCGTAGGGGTTACGCGTATCCATCGCTAGCAGATAGCGCTGTTTATCGGGGTGCTCACGAATCACCTTAAGCAGCTCATTCCACTGCTCCAGACTTCCGGGCAACTCTGTAATCCCCAGTTCCCTGAGCCGTTGCGGTGAATACACAAGCACATAGGGGTCAATATCAAGAGGAACACCCCAGTCATAACCATTCCACTGCATTTGAGGAATCAGAGTGGTCAGTGGCGCACTTCCAGGTACACTCTGATATATATCTATTGGCAGCAAGTAACCTTGCGTCGCCAATTCTATGATTCTGCGGCCATCGGTCATAATAATATCAGGGCTCTGGCCAATCGTCAGATCCTGCTTCAGAATATCATCAGCCTTATCACTATCCACATTGCTCAGGATTACCCGGGTGCGGTTGGACAAGCTATAGTTATTGCTGATCCGCTGCAGTTCGTTAAATTCCTCACTGCTCATGGATACCTGGATGCTCAAAGTTTGAATAAGATCTTTATTTCCAGCTTCGGAATGCTCCAACGGATTGAGCGGCTGCTTCATCGGGTAGGTATCGTCACTGGTATCCAGCTCCATGCTGGGGGATAGGCTTGTCAGCGACAACAATAAAATAGCAAACAATAGCCAGTAGTTTCTCCTTCTCAGCACGTGTTTTCTCCTCCAGCCCTATGACTCTTCTCCCCCATTTTACCAGATGCTTCACTTCTTGTCTGCCGCGTTGAAAACGTTCTCTTCTATTATATAGGTGAGAACGGCAAGAGCCATTGATTCTCTTGACGAGCCTGAACGCTCCGCGTGCGGATTATTCTTCCGATCGCTGTTGTCACCGGAATTATTGAATCTGATTTCGCGGTGCAAATCCGGGGACAAAGGCGAACACTCCGTTTCTCCAGAACAATTCCGCTCTCTCCGCTAACGGTTCTACTGACACAAAAATTCCCCGCCGTTCCTTTGGGGGCAGAATGGCAAACAGCCGGGAATGACCTCCCGGCTGTTTGCTGTAAATTGCAGCCCTGCTGGAGCAGCGGGGCTGCTGAAGGGCACTGTCACTTGCACGCACACTAATATGCGTACAGGAAACAATGGATTTCACAAAGTGCAATATGGGCCTTGGTTCTAACATAAGTCCAAAACATCACAGCAAGTCGGCAGCCAACTGGGCCAGGTGTGAACGCTCGCCCTTTTCAAGGGTAATATGTCCGCTTATGCCTTGTTGCTTGAACTTCTCCACGATATAGCTGAGTCCGTTGCTTGCCGCATCCAGATACGGATGGTCAATCTGCTCCGGGTCGCCCATGAGGATGACTTTACTGCCCTCCCCGGCTCTGGATACGATCGTCTTCACCTCGTGGCGGGACAGATTCTGTGCCTCATCAATGATAATAAATTGAGACGGGATCGAACGTCCGCGAATATAGGTTAGAGCCTCCACTTGAATACTGCCTAGGCCCATCAATATTTTATCGATATCGCCGGACTTTTTCGTATCGAACAAAAATTCCAGATTATCATAAATCGGCTGCATCCACGGACGCAGCTTTTCGTCCTTCTCACCTGGCAGGTATCCGATATCCTTACCCATCGGCACCACCGGACGGGCGATCAGCAGTTTCTTATACTTATGCTCGTCTTCCACTTTAAATAATCCGGCAGCCAGAGCCAGCAAAGTTTTCCCTGTTCCAGCTTTACCAGTGATAGTAACCAGCGGGATATCGTCATTGAGGAGCAGCTCCAGCGCCATCCGCTGTTGCGCATTGCGGGCACTGATTCCCCATACCGCATCATTCCCTAGATATAGCGGCTCCAGACGGGAAGCATCGTTGTTGACTTTGAGCAGGGCCGACTTGCCGCTGCCAATCTCATCCTTAAGAATCACAAATTCATTCGGATACAAGGAATAGGACAAGGACAACTGTTTGACGGACAAGGAACGGTGGCTGTAATATTCATCAATTAGTGAAGGATGAACCATCAGCGATTGAGAGCCAGAATACAGCTCATTCAAATCACCCGTACGGTCAGATAAATAATCCTCCGGTGTAATACCAAGTACATCCGCTTTAATGCGGACGAGCACATCTTTACTCACGAGCACCACAGGACTCGGTTCAGCTTTTTCATTCTCCTCATGGAGATAATTAAGTGCGACAGCCAATATCCGGTTGTCATTGGAGACTTCACCGAACATTTCTTGTACCTTTACGAAGCTGCGGTGGTTAAGTTCTACCTTCAGCGTGCCTCCATGCTCCAGTACCACGCCGCTGTGCAGGTGGCCGAGTTCACGAAGTCCGTCTAATAAGCGTGACACGGTGCGGGCGTTGCGGCCGATTTCATCGGCATTACGCTTCTTGGAGTCGATTTCTTCCAGGACTACTGCCGGAATGACAACTTCATGCTCCTTGAAAGCAAAAATCGAATTGGGGTCGTGCAAGAGCACGTTGGTGTCTAGTACAAATATCTTTTTCATGTTATCCCCTCCACAGCGCCTGGTTTGATTGGTCATACATAACTCTTTTCAGCAAGGGTAAGCTAAGGTAAAGACTTGATCTTTCGCTGAAAGGAGTACGCACATATGAGAAAATCAATGTGTCTGTTGCTGGTACTGCTGCTGCTGACAAGCTGCGGTATCGCTAATAAAGAGTCATCACCCTCTCCTCAGGATAAACAATCGGCAAATGATTTGAGCAGCCAGGGGAACCGAAAAGTACAGAAATTATCGGATACAGGAAGAACTATTTCTCCTGTACCTACCTCGCAGGCCGGGCAACCTTCTGGCACCAGAGGTGAAAGCGATGTTGCCCTGAAGGACCATTATGAGCGACTCGCCAAAAGAGTTCCCGGTGTAAAAGGCGCTCACTGCGTTGTGATGAATAATGTCGCTGTGGTAGGTATTGATGTGGATGGAAATCTTACCCGCTCACGCGTCGGAAGCATTAAATATTCCGTGGCAGAAGCCATCCGTAAGGATCCGAGAAGCAAGGATCCAAGAAGCGTAAAAGCGTTCGTCACTGCTGATATGGATGTATCCAGCAGACTTGCAGAAATGGGCCGCCACATCAGTAAAGGGCATCCGGTATCCGGTTTTGCCGCCGAGATGGCAGATATCATCGGACGTATTATTCCGCAGCTTCCCGAAGATACCAAGACCAAAGGCAATCAATAGAAGCTATCTTGCTTCGCGGATTTGGACAAAAAAAGCCTAGTGAGATCATCACTGGGCTTTTTGCATGGCGGCAAATACCTGTCCGTCCAGCTTATCAGCCGCACGTTCATCGTATACCTTCGCATATTTTGGGGCGGACTCCAGCTGTGCGCCATAGAATAACGCATTGCGGACCGCTTCAATTTCAATATCAAAACAACACATCTTGAATGGAACATCAGAGAGCGGATCCTGCCTAACGGATGCACGGCCGTTAATGGCATGAACAGTACCCTCACCAAAGACAGTAATAGTAACCAGCGGATTCACCTTCATGTTGTTCACAAGTCTGGAACGGTGGTCAACTGCAAGCCGCACAATGGAAGGGCTCACTGCATAGATCCAGGAAATGGCGGTGGACGTTGGTCCCCCGGATTCCGCATCTACAGTGTTCAGTAGAACAAAAGTTTCCGATTGCAGCATGGTAAGCAATGTTTCATTAAGCTGTGCAACGGCTTCAGACATAAGTACAGGCCCCCTATGCAGCTTGGATGCATTCAATTTATTATATTATAGCACATGCCCGAACTTGCATTCAATTTTGTGAGGCTGGTGTAATACCGGCAATACGGTCCTGCAGACTTTTCTTGGCGGCGTCCAGCTCTTCATCGTTAATATATACATAGGGACTGCGCCATGTTCCGGTCACCGGTTTGAATTCAATGTTCTCCTTGGAAATTTTCCAATAGGTTGAGATCAAATTTTTGATCTGTGCATTCTCGATATCCGTCTTCATGTTATCATCCACAGCATCGAGCACCTTACCTATCTTCAGAACACCGCCCAGGGATTGCATCTGTCCAACTAGTGAATGCAGAACTTCGTTCTGGCGCTTGTTGCGGTCAAAGTCATCTGACGCCTTGGTCTTCGGGCTGCAATTCGATTTACGGTAACGCACGTAATCGAGAGCATCATCGCCATTCAACTGTGCCGGCCCCTTAGTCAGGTTAATGTCCGTACCATCCACGCTGTCCGTGTAGCACATGTTTTCACTGATATTTACGTCCACACCGCCCAATTCATCGACGACATCACGGAAGCCCTGGAAGTCAAGTACAGTCACATAATCCACATCAACGTCAAGGTATTTACCCATCATGGTCTTCATCTCGTCTTCTGCAAGAATACCTGAAGTCTTCTCCTTACTTTTGAACCGGGCATAAAATTCATTAATCTTGGTCTTCTTATACCCGCTAAGCTCAACATATGTATCCCTTGGAAGCGATACTACAGTAGCAGACTCCGTTTTGGGATTAAGCGTCACAACCATAATCACATCAGTCAAATTGGAAGGATGTTTCGGACGATTATCTGTTCCCAGCAGCAGCATTGTGATCGGTTTCTCTGAAGCGGAATGTCCCGCCTGAACCGGCTGGTCCACACCAAAGCTTCCTTGTTCAAACTTCCAATACAGATAACCGCCATATCCGAGTGCAGCCAGGATGACAACAATGAGAAGAATCAACAATAATCTTCCCATTCTTGCCAACGCTCCGCGTTTCTTGACATTCTTCTTTGGCACGGGTCTAGCCGCGCTGTTCGGCTGCGGTCTGCCGTTTCTCTGATTCCCGCTCGATCTAGGAGGCAAACTGCCTTTATTTGTACTCATAATAGAATAAGGTCCTTTTCATATCATCTGGTATTCGATTGCTCACTCTTAATAGACGAATTCAAGCGGCAAAAGTTGCGGTTACTGGCGTTTGCCCGCTGCTGCAGCCGCTTTACGTCTTTGCCGGGCCTCTACCATGTAGCGGACCCGAACTAGCAGCATAAGCCCTACAGCCACAAGCAGACACTGTATAATTGGCAGCTTGTCGTGCTGGAAGATGAGTAGCATGCCCGAGCCCACAGCCATCATCAGATACAGCATAATTTCCTTGCCGATAGAAAGCTTCTGATTCACACGGAAAACACGGTTATACACATACGTCAGTAAAATAAAAATCACGATATAAGCGATCATTGGATGCTCAGCGAACCAGATCTGCAAAGCTCGTCACTCCCTCCGGGATAAGTTCGCTTACATTATAACATTCAACAGGCTTTTATACCGCAATAATCCTAAGAATTTGAGGGAATTCATAACAGCATTGCCAAATCAAAAACCGCCGGAATATTCCGGCGGCTTATAAGAAGAACGGAGTGCTGTACTTTGGCAGAACAAACAACCATTCGTTCAGATCAAGTTAGGCTTGGCTGGCTTGCGCCGCTTTACGCTGTTTTTCCACACGTTCGCGTTCGCCCTTATTCAGGATCTTTTTACGCAAACGGACAGATTTAGGTGTGATTTCACAATATTCATCATCGTTCAGATACTCAAGTGCACCTTCCAGTGAGAACAGACGAGGGGTCTTCATCTTCACTGTTTCATCCTTCGTTGCCGAACGGACGTTGGTCAACTGCTTTTCTTTGCAGATGTTGACGATGATATCGTTATCGCGGGTATGTTCACCTACGATCATGCCTTCATAAATTTCAGTACCTGGCTCCAGGAAGAGAATACCACGGTCTTCCACGCCCATCATGCCGTAAAGAGTAGTATTTCCAGTCTCACTGGATACAAGCACGCCCTGATGGCGTCCGCCAACCTGGCCACCGATCAGTGGAGCGTAGCTGTCAAACGCATGGTTCATTACACCATAGCCGCGTGTCAGCGTCAGGAAATACGTATTGTAACCGATCAGACCGCGTGCAGGAATCAGGAATTCCAGACGAACCTGTCCGGTTCCGTGATTGATCATGTTGACCATTTCCGCTTTGCGAGTACCCAGACTCTCCATTACGGCTCCCATGCTTTCTTCCGGGATATCGATCATCAGACGCTCAAGCGGCTCCATTTTGGCACCGTCAATTTCCTTAACGATAACCTCAGGTTTGGATACCTGCATTTCATAGCCTTCACGGCGCATATTCTCGATCAGAATCCCCAGGTGAAGCTCACCGCGTCCGGAGACGATAAAGGCATCGGGGCTGTCGGTTTCCAGTACGCGCAAGCTCACGTCGGTTTCCAGCTCTTTGAAGAGGCGTTCACGCAGCTTACGGGAAGTCACCCATTTACCTTCTCTGCCTGCAAAAGGACTGTTGTTCACGAGGAACGTCATTTGCATAGTTGGTTCATCAATCTTCAGGACAGGCAGCGCTTCAGGGTTCGCCGGATCGGCAATAGTCTCACCGATGTTGATATCCTTGATGCCGGCAATAGCCACGATGTCGCCTGCGCCCGCTTCTTCTGTTTCGACACGCTTAAGACCCTGGAATCCGAACAATTTCTCGATACGGGCTGTTTTGCTCTTGCCGTCGCGCATGATGACAGTAACGGATTGCCCTTGTTTAATTATGCCACGGTTCACGCGTCCGATAGCGATACGTCCCAGATATTCATTGTAGTCCATCAAGGTTACAAGGAACTGCAGAGGTTCTTCAACCTTTTCAGTTGGAGCCGGGATATGCTGGGTAATTGTTTCGTACAGTGCAAGCATGGTTTCATCCTGCTTCTCAGGGTCCATGCTGGATGTACCGTTAATTGCAGAAGCATAAACAACCGGGAATTCTAATTGGTCGTCACTGGCTTCAAGCTCAATGAACAGATCCAGGACTTCATCAATAACTTCCTTCGGACGTGCAGCCGGACGGTCAATCTTGTTCACGACAACGATAGGTGTCAGGTGTTGTTCCAGTGCTTTGCGCAGAACGAATTTGGTCTGCGGCATGCAACCTTCATATGCATCAACAACCAACAGTACACCGTCAACCATCTTCATGATACGTTCTACTTCACCGCCAAAGTCGGCGTGTCCAGGGGTATCTACGATGTTGATCAGGAACTCTTTATAGGTGATTGCTGTATTTTTGGCTAGGATGGTAATTCCGCGTTCCCGCTCCAGATCGTTCGAGTCCATGGCCCGTTCTTGAAGGTGCTCGTGCGCGCTGAAAATCCCTGACTGCTGCAGAAGCTGATCGACGAGTGTTGTTTTACCATGGTCTACGTGGGCAATGATCGCAATATTGCGGATATCTTTTCTTGAATGCATGATTTGTATCCAAATCCTCTCATTTATCAAATTAAAAATGTTTAAATTTATAGCTTGTCGCGGCAATCTCACAAAAGAAGCGCCAGGCAGAAAGCCGACGCTTCAACATATCCTTAATATTATAGTGAAAGCACCATGAAAAGCAAGTCTTTTTATGAAAAAACGGTTTCCATCTCCGTTTAATTTTGCTAAAGTTGCATTCGGGCAATTTCCCCGTTCCTTCTTGGAACCTGTTTGGCCGGAAATCCGTCTTACCAGCCTCCGTTCCACTTTTTGCGTCCTCCCGGTTTGCCCCGTCCAAAGATTAGCCAGGCACCAGCCGCAACCAGTATAGCTCCCAGCAAATAAAGTGCTCCCGTACCCAACATACTGAAAATCAGCAGCACCAGGCTTAGCAGCCCCAAAATGACAGCTGTAGTTGTAAGTCCGCCGTTCCGTCCAGAGGAATAGAGTGAATACTCATACAGTCCGACAGCAATACCCAGCAGCAGCAGCGGCCACAGATGAGCCATCAGTCCCCAGCCCCAGGTATTGCATAAGCCCAGCAGCAGTCCGTACACGGTCAGAATCCCAGCTGGCAGCAGCACTGATGCTGGAGCCCGGCGGCTGAAGAAAAGCACATGAAGGAACAGGCCGGGTACCAGAATTACGAGTGGCCATAAGGTTCGCCCGAGAAAACCGAACACTCCCAGCTTTCCGAACAATATCACAATGCCCGCGGCGAATATAAATATACCCAGTTTCGCATCGTTTTTGGAAGACATTATCCACCCATCCCTTCAAAAATTCATGTTTTTTTCTCTCAGAGCCGCCACTAAGATACCTAAGTATGTGACAGGATTCTCTTTATATTTTATCTGAAAAAATAACAAAACACCATCATTCTTCTTATTATGGGTTCCCACGGCAAAGAGACTGGGCCAAAGCTGTTGCACAGCTCTGACTCAGCCTCCAATGATTACGGAAGTTCTACTTAGCCGATAAGATTACGCGCCTGAGCAAGCCCGACATCACAACAGTGACTCCGAGCAATAACGGTAGCAGAGAGTGTAAAGATGGCAGCAGGAAGGAAATCACCGCACCAAATTTGGCATCCTGAAGCAGCATATCTCCTGCCGTATAGGCGAGGATATACGCCCCGATGTAGATCAGCACAGGGAACCGGTGTAACCAGCCCACGATAATTCCGCTGCCCCATACTACAATCGGAATGCTGAGAGCGATACCGATCACAATCAGCGCTAGATCCCCCTTAGCCACACCTGCAATGGCCAGTACGTTGTCCAGACTCATAATAAAATCAGCAAGCAGGATAGTGCGGATGGATTTCCATACGGATGAGCTCTCCGCAACCCGGACGTCCTCTTCCTCCTCCAGCAGCAGCTTGAACGAGATCCAAAGCAGCAATATACCCCCGCCGGCCTCAATATAAGGGATCTTCAACAGCAACACTGCAGCAAAAGTCAGTAGACAACGCAGCACAACAGCACCTGCAGCCCCCCACCAAACTGCCAGCTTGCGGTGCTGCTCAGGCAAATTTTTACTGGCCATTGCGATGACCATTGCATTATCTCCGCTCAACACGAGATTGATCATCAGTATTTCACCAAGCAGCAATAAAGAATCCATTCACTTCAGCCTCCCCGAACTGCATGTATTTACATGTATGTCCAAGGCGGGCAAGCTATGCTTCATGGGCGGGCTTTTTTGTAAGTTATGAATGTCCGGCGTTTTTTTAGCGTATACAACACTATACTGTTCCGATGGTAAATGCCTATTACCTGCTTAAGCTGTAACAAACAAAACAATAGGAGTGACACGCTCTTGAACACATCCGCTTTGGATTTCATATTGCCGCTGCTGAATATTATTTTTCTGGATCTGATTCTGGCGGGTGATAATGCCATTGTCATTGGCCTGGCTGCACGGAATTTACAAGGCGCAACACAGAAAAAGGCGATATTGCTGGGTACAGCAGGAGCTGTGGCACTGCGGATTATCGCCACCGTTCTTGTAGTCTGGCTGCTAAAGATTCCCTGGCTGTTGCTGTTCGGGGGCCTACTGCTTATTCTAATTGCTTATAAACTGCTCACCGGAGATAACGAGGATCCAAAAATCCAGGCAGGAGGAACACTCTGGTCGGCGGTGCGGACTATCATAATCGCAGATGCTGCCATGGGTCTGGACAATGTAATTGCGATTGCCGGAGCGGCCAATCATAATATCGTGCTGGTAGTACTGGGGCTGCTCATTAGCGTTCCGATTGTAGTCTGGGGCAGTACTCTTTTCATTAAGCTGATGGGCCGGTATCCCTGGATTATTTATATCGGTTCTGCTGTCCTGGGCCTGACTGCCTCAAGCATGATCACCGAAGAGCAGCGGATCGGTCCTTTTGTAGAGAAGCATCCGCTGCTGAGGGTTCTTTTTATCCTATTGGTGATTGGGGGAATCCTTGCGGCCGGGCATTGGAAACGGGTCAGGGAGCACCCCCTTCCTTCAGACTAGAACCATTCCTCCTGAAGCCCTGCTTCCGCAGGAACTACATCCGTTGGCTTTTCATCTCCGTAGGGGGTTATAGTAATTGTCTCTGTTCCCGCTACCGCCGTATCTAGAAGCGCACTGTAGCCTGGAAGGGTGGCTTCAATTTTGTCCACGATCCGCAGGTTGGGATTAGTCGTCGGCGATTTGGGGACAAACAGCGTGCAGCAATCCTCGTAGGGAAGGATGGAGAGTTCATAGGTGCCGATGGTTTTGGAGATGTCCACAATCTCACTCTTATCCATCATCACAAGAGGACGCAGCAGTGGTAGCTGGGTTGCCCGGCCGATTACATTCATGCTGGAAAGCGTCTGGCTGGCAACTTGGCCCAGACTTTCTCCCGTAACGAGGGCCAGTGCTCCCTCCTGCTCAGCCAGCCTAGATGCAATCTTCAGCATGGCCCGGCGCATCAAGGTAACAATCAGGTTATCCTGCCCGATACCTGTAAAAGAGGTCTGCACCTCCGTGAACGGAACAAGATGCAGCTTGATGACCCCTGCATATCTTGACAGCACCCGCGTCAGATCTACGACTTTTTGCCTGGCCAGCTCGCTGGTATAGGGAAAGCTGTAGAAATGGACACATTCGATTTCGAGGCCCCGGCGCATGGATGACCAGCCCGCGGCAGGACTGTCAATACCGCCGGACAGCAGCAGCATGGCTTTCCCGTTGGTGCCCAGAGGGAACCCTCCAACACCGGCAATATTTTCACAGAAAATAAAGGTATGGCCTTCCCGGATTTCAATCCTCAGCTCCATCTGGGGTGACTTCACATCCACAACCAGACCTGGATAGCCTTGAAGAAGCGGCGTCGAAATCAGCTTGTTCATTTCTATTGAGCCAAAGGGAAATCCTTTCCATACCCGGCGTGCATTCACCTTGAAGGTTGTGCCTGCTGCCGGAGCAGCAATTTGCAAGAAATTCCGGCTGACTGACAAAATATCATCAAACTCCGATAAAGAAACTTTTACCGGGCTTATCGAAGCAATACCAAAAACATTGCGAAGCACAGCGATCAATTCCCCTGCGGGTTCCCCGTTCAATTGCACATAAATGCGCCCGAACTCCTTGCTTAAGCTCACCTTCGGAAAGGGCTTGACCAATTCCCGCACATGGCGGAGCACTGTTTTCTCAAACCGCGTGCGGTTTTTGCCTTTTAGGATAAATTCACCGAACCGCAGCATCAGCATATCTGCATATTCACTACTTCTTATCATAGCGGTACCGGATTCAGTTGCACATCCACTTTCTATCTCTTTCATGCTTTATTTCATGCCTCCTTCAACTTTCTTCAATGACTGTACTGCAGTCAACAGCGCTTGTTCAAGCATGGCAACATCAGCTTCCGTATGACTGTCCCCCAGGCTGATCCGGATACCTCCAAGTGCCGCAGGCACGTCCTTGCCCATGGACAACAATATCCTGCTCGGTTCGGCAAGACGCGAAGAGCAGGCTGAACGGGTCGAGACAGTCATCCCTAGCTCCTCCAGCTTGCGTGCAAGAACCTCTCCCTTCATGCCAGGGTAAGAGAAATGGACAATATGAGGTGCTCCGTCCTCTCTGCTGTTCAGAACTAGCTCTGGGATATCCGAGATAAAATGCAGCAGCCGGTTACGAAGCGGAATCAGCCGTTTGCTTAGTTCTTCCCGTCTCTCACCGCTCATTCGCAGAGCCTTGGCCGAAGCCACTATTCCAGCTACATTCTCAGTTCCGGCACGGGTTCCATTCTCATGCGAGCCTCCCGTCAGAAGCGGAAACAGCGTTACTCCTTCTCTGACGACCAGAATGCCTGTACCCCGTGGTCCACGGATTTTATGCGGAGACAGGCTGTAGAGATCAGCCTGCCACTCCGATAGCCGAGTCTCAAGCTTACCATATCCCTGCACCCCGTCCACATGGAATAAGGTCCGGCGGTTTGCAGCCTTGATCCTCTGTCCAATCTCCCGCAGCGGCTGTACGGTTCCAATCTCATTATTGACATGCATCACACTGACAAGCACCGTATCTGGACGAACGGCAGCGGAAATATCCGCCGGATCCACGATCCCCGAGCTTTGCGGCGCGATATAAGTAACCTCCCAGCCCAGAGTCTGCAGCTGCAGGCAACTCTCAAACACTGAAGGGTGCTCCAACTGTGTCGTAACGATATGTCTCCCTCTGCCCTGATACTGCAAGGCGGCGCCTTTTATAGCCAGATTGTTGCTCTCGGTAGCCCCGGAGGTGAACAGAATTTCGCCCGGCTGTACAGAAAGTGAGGCTGCACATACTTCTCTCGCGCGTGTAATAAGCCGCTCAGCTTCCACCCCCGCCCGGTGCAGGGATGAAGGATTGGCATAATGAACTCTCATAATTTGTTCCACGGTCTGCACCACCTCATCATAAGGAGGTGCTGCAGCGGCATAATCCCAGTACAGCATATATCGAAGGTCTCCTTTGTATCTCGTTCTTAAGCAAAACATGCAAGAATCTCCCGCAAACCTATAAAGGGCGAAAAAGGATCAAACGGCCCTCGCCACCTCTGTGGCTTAAGGGTAACCCGTTTGATCCTTTTTATTATACCGCGTATTTCTCGCGGGCGCGTTCTATTTTGGTGATGTAAGCCTGGGTTTCCTTCGGAAGCTGCGACAAATTGGCCATCAGCTCCATGTCATTACTTACTCCCAGTTTGTTCACCCGTCCCGGACCAGCATTATAAGCGGCAAGCGCCATATTCTCCTGCCCGTTATACCGTTTCAATTGATAGGATAGGTAACGTACCCCTCCGTCGATGCTCTGAGCCGGGTCAAAGGGATCCGATACACCCAGGCCATTCGCCGTTCCATCCATTAGCTGCATCAGACCTTTGGCTCCGGCCGAAGATACAACATTAGGATTAAAAGAAGACTCTGTATCAATAACCGCTTTAATCAGATCTACGGGAACCCCGTATTTCGTGCTTGCCGTCTGAATAAGATCTTCATAATCCGTAGGTTTCGTCTGCGTTATTTCCCCGGAAATGGAATTATAGGCTTCATCCACCCCGCCAAACTGCTGCCATAACAGTCCGCTTAAGGAGGAGCTGTCCATTGATGGTAATACTCTTCTGGTATCCCCGCTGTTATTCTGGAGTGCGTTCTCCTGGAGTAGGGCAGCAAATTCTGCTGACGAGCTTCCCGAAACTTCCGATTTGTGGGCGGCCCTTGTATCTTTAACCTGGGAAGAGCTTCTTAAATCGATCCATTTTAGCTGGCCGGTTCCGCCGCTAGTTACGGCATTAATCACCATTCTGAGCATTCCTTCTTTCACAGTCGTTAATATATGTTAAGGTTCTCATTTCAAATTTAAAATACGCCTTTATTTTACAATTTCCACGCTATAATTGCTATATGTAGACACGAAAAAACAGACTTAAGACCTGCATAGTTAGGTCTTAAAGCCTGTTTCGAATCGGGCTTATGCTGGATTATACGGCTAACGGGCAAAAGGAATCATAATAAAATAGCTGAGTGTAGATACAATCCCTAGTCCCATGGCCCACGCCCCTGCAGTTTTTTGTCCCTTGGCATACGCATAATAACCAAGCACTGCTGCAATGGGTCCCAAAATAATGGACCAGACAAACAAGGAGACTATTCCAAACCCCAAGCCCACATACCCGGTGGTCCGGCTATCCGTGTTTGTCCCGTCTTCTTTTTTGGCTTCTGTCCCTTTGATCAGCCCTCTATGCACATGAGCCGGCAACGGGCTGATCTCAGCGGCATATTCCTCATTAAGGTTTCTGTCCCGGCGGGGGTAATCTATTCTCCTCGGACGCAGAATTATTTTTTTGCGGGAATCTTGGTCCAGATTGGAATCTTCACTGCGCTTATCCATAGCGGTGTCCTCCTAATCCTTCGGCTTGAACGTTAGGCAACAGGTAGCAGAAGAAGTAGCCGCATGATCGTGATGGCCCTGATTCGTCATTTCTTCGGCATATTCTTCCATATATCCGCTGCCCGAGTGTTTGTCGATTTCGATCACAATCTGATCTGCACGGCAAAGGTTCTGCTCTCCCCAATAATTACAGTTGCTCACACTGCATTTCACAAGTGGTTTGGCGGTTGTCATCATTATCACCTCGGTTACATTATGTCCGTAGAAATCTGCCGCTATCCAGCAAAGGGTTTCCAATTGAACCCATGCACCTACCTCAGTTAAAAATCAAAAAAAGACCGCATCAGCCATATCCATGGCCAGTGCGATCCAGTTGTAACGGTATTCCACTTTCGTTCAGGCTACACCTGATTCTGCATGCGTTTCTCGGTCAAATAGTCATTTTCATAATAACTTAGATCATCCCGCAGTTCTTCATAGACCTTGGTAATATCCATGATAATGTCGCGGGCCGGACGTACCGGCTTTTTGCGGAAACGGATGGCATCTTGTCCTGTATAGGCATAACGTCCATCTTCGGAATAGCTTTCATTTTTGGGATAAAAGAAATTGTTCACCCCAAAATGATATACGTTATATAACGCCTTTTGCGCAAAGGCTTCATCAAAGGTGGCACGCCGTAAGGCAACCCCAAGCTTCTCATAGGACATTTCCGAGAACACCAGCAAATGGCGGAGATCGGACAAAAAGCCTTGATAAAAGAGCAGCGTTTCCTCATCTTCCTCTGTAGCCAGTTGCGGCAGCGCATGCTGATTCAGGAATAATTCCATTTTTCCGATTACGGATTTAAGCTTTTCTCTCGTCGTTTCACACAAATTCTGCACATTGGCTGCTGACATGGCGATTGCTCCCCCTTATTAGTCCTGGCTCATGTAGTTGAAATAAATTAACAATCATAGCGAGGTTTTTCCAAGTGTTTTACTTAGTAAGCACTTACTTTCTGATATTAACATAAATCTTTGGACGACGGTATCCTTTTCTGCAATGCATAAAACCTCTGTCCACTCCGAAACCTATACCTATTACAATGCCATGAAGGAGCGGAAAATATGTTACGTAAAAATGCAATACTAGCCGGTCTGGTCACCGCTGCTTTCACCATAGCAGTTCTAACATTCACCTTTCGTTCTGATGGAGAGCCCAAGCTGAGACAAGCCTCCGTACCCAACCCTGCACAGGAAAAGACGATTAAAAAAACAGCACTTACGCAGGATGTCATCGCTACCGACCGTTTGAACAGAGTAGATGTCAACAGACACCTGAGAACGATGCTCTCCGAGACCCATGGTAAAATGCCCGGGGATATTTCAGCATATGCCAAACGACTGCAGCAGGGACACGGCCATATTACTATGCTGATGTGGATTGATTTCCGCACGCAGCAGACCCAGACTTTCAAATCGTCTCTTCCCGAAGGAAGCGAACAGGAGAACAAACAGCTCCTGAAGTACCTGAACACGGCAAAAGCCGCTATCAAGGGACATCAAGCCTATGAATCCCCTTCTTTTATTATCGGCAATAAAAAGTATTATTTCACCGCCCAGCGTGACCAGGAAGGCCATTATGGGGTCATCGCCCTGATCCATCAAAGAATACTGGACCGGGTGGCTGAGCACCAGCTCAAGAATCTGCGGCTGATTCCGTATCCGAAGGAAGGCAAATACCGCGTTGAATCGGTCCATGCCGATACCCTGAAGGAACTTACGGTCAAAACCGGCCACGATAACGAGAATGCCAGTCACTATTACGAAAATGAAATTGTCGTCCGGTTTAAAAATGGCCACCCAACAGCAGGACAGCTGCAGACCATTGCCGCCGATATACGCTGCAAGGAGCCGCGGAAGCTGGGTTATGCCTACATTTTCCGCTCAGGGACAATGAACTACACCCAACTGAAAACCTATTTCTCCGGGAAGTGGCATCCGCAATATACGGAACCTCACTATATGTATTTAACCAATGATACCGTCAGCGAAAATACAGCCACAGTCATTACACCGAATGATTTGCTCTTTTCAACCTACCAGTGGAATCTGCCGGCGATTGAAACCGAACAGGGCTGGAATCTGACAAAAGGCAGCAAAAATATTATTGTCGCGGTAGTGGATACAGGGGTTCAGGCGAATCATCCGGACCTCAAAGGCCAACTGCTTGCCGGTTATAATACCATAACGAATACTTCCCCTCCTGACGATGATGTAGGTCATGGCACACATGTTGCGGGAATTATCGGGGCTTTGACGAATAATAAAGAAGGTGTGGCCGGCATCAGCTGGTACAACAAGATTCTCCCGGTTAAAGCGCTGGACAACTCGGGTGCAGGCACCACGTATTCCGTAGCTGAAGGAATCATCTGGGCTGCAGACAAAGGGGCCAAAGTGATCAACCTCAGTCTGGGCAATTATGCCGATTCGCAGTTTCTGCACGATGCGATTAAATATGCCTACGACCGCGATGTGGTTATTGTATCCGCCGCAGGAAATGACAACACCGAACGTCCAGGCTATCCTGCTGCCTATCCCGAAGTCCTTGCAGTTGCGGCAACAAATGCTACAGGTGAAAAAGCTTCCTTCTCCAATTACGGGGATTATATTGATGTCGCCGCTCCCGGCGAGAGCATCGCGAGCACATATCCCGACAACCAGTATGCGGCATTGTCCGGAACCTCGATGGCCAGCCCGCATGTAGCGGCACTTGCCGGACTGGTCCGTTCACTGAACCCGGCTCTAACCAATAAGGAAGTGATGACAATCATGACTTCAAGCGCCGTAGATCTGGGCGATCCCGGCCACGATAAATATTATGGATGGGGTCAGGTGGATATCTATAAGACATTGCAGGCGGCAGGGGGAGGAGAGGCCCCGCTTCAGCTGTTCCCGCAGCAAGTTGAACGGCAGCTCAATAGCCTTCGGCAGAGTCTCGGAAATAATTAACCCTGTGAACGGAGATGCTTGTCCAGCAAAATAAGGAACAGCTTCAGGCCACGTTCCATGTCGGCTTCCTTCATTTGCGAATAGCACAGGCGGATATGTCTTGAAGGCAGATCACCGGCATAACACACATCGCCAGGCAGAAAAGAAATACCTTCCTGCTCCGCCAGCTCATGGAGCTTCTCGATACCGGTCGCGGAAGGAAGCTGCAGCCAAAGGTTCAATCCGCCTTCGGGAAGAACCCATGTAACCCCAGAAGGGGCATACTGTTTCAGCAGCTTAGCTGCCTTCTCCATCCGTCCACGCAGAGCAGTCCGGAGCTTGCTGGCATAGCCGTCGTAGTTACGGGCAATGAACGGGAGTACTGCTCCCTGCGTAAGCAATGGACTCCCCAGATCACTGGCCGACTTGGCAGCGATGAGCCTTGACAGGATATTACCCTCAGCGGCTACACAGGCAATTCTGCAGCCTGGAGCAATGACTTTGCTGAAGCTTTTCATATATACCACATGCCCATCTTCGTCCATGGATTTGATCGAAGGAGGCGGTGGGGTATGAAAATACAGGTCGCTGAACGGATCGTCCTCCACTATGAGACAGCGGTAGCTGCGGGCAAGCTCCAGCAGCCGCTGTCTTCTTGTTAAGCTCATAGTGACACCGCTCGGATTCTGAAAAGTAGGATTCGTATAGATCAGTTTGGGCGGCCTGGTATCACAGAGCCGGGTCAGCACATCCACCCGCATCCCCTCATGGTCCATAGGCACGAAGATCATCTCCGCTCCCCTTCCGGCAAAAACATCAATTGCCCCTGTATAGCTAGGCGCTTCCAGATATACAGTGTCTCCCGGGCCCACAAAGGTGCGTGCCACAAGGTCAATCCCCTGCTGGGTTCCACTGGTAATCATCAGATCAGCGGAGCTTAGGTGAATGCCACGTGGCTGCAAATGCCTGCGCATAATCTCCCGCAGCTCCGGATCCCCCTGGAAATTCCCATAGGAAGCCATCAACTCGGGCTGCTCCGTTACCAGTGACGCCATGGTTGAGCCAATTGGCTCCAGCGGAAGCAGGTCACTATGAATCGCAGCCAGATGGAATGGGAATTCCACCCTGGAGTAGTCAAAGTTGCGCCACAGCTGTGCACGCGGCAAATAATCATCATATTTATCCTGCCAGCGTGTCCCGTTCCCGGATCCGCTTGCCTCATGCTCAGCTACAAAGCAGCCTTTTCCCTGGGTGCATACAATGTGGCCCCTCTTTTCCAAATCGGTGTATGCTTTGCTCACAGTAACTTGGCTTACCTTCAGGGTAACTGCCAGTCTTCTTATGGAGGGCAGCCGGGTTCCCGGCTGCAGGAGCCCGGAAGTGATCCGCTGAGCCAGTGTATCACTGATTTGCTGCGGCAAGGCTTTGCTGCCGCTGCGGAGCAAATCGATATGCATTCTTCCGTCCTCCCAACTGTTATATTCAGTGCTTTACTGTTATACCGCTATGCCGTTATGATACAACAAAATCCAAGCAGCGGGGGCGTATTTTTTTATGAAGATTCATTATTCAACAGCCGCAGAACATCTGGGTTCCTCAGCAGTCCGTGAAATTCTCAAGGTAACGCAAGGAAGAAATATTATCTCCCTGGCTGGAGGGCTGCCCGGGGAAGAATTATTCCCGATGCAAGCGGTTCGTGATGCTTACAACAAGGCACTTGCTGCGGATACTTCAGCCCTTCAGTATGGCTTAACCGAGGGCTATCTGCCCCTTCGTGAACAAATCGCAGCCAGACTCAGCGGGCAGGGAATTGCAGTATCTGCTTCCGATATGATTCTGACTACAGGCTCGCAGCAGGCTCTGGATCTGCTCTGCAAAATCATGCTCGACCCTGGCGACCGTGTGCTTGTAGAAGCGCCTACTTATCTGGCCGCCCTTCAAGTACTCGGCTCTTACCGTGCGGACATCCACACCGTCAAGAGTGACGAGCAGGGTATGCTTCCCGATCATCTGGAGGAGCAGCTTCGTACACAGAGGCCTAAGCTGCTGTACGCCGTTCCAACGTTCAACAATCCTTCAGGTGCCACCTGGAGCAAAGAACGCCGTGAACAGACTGTGGAATTATGCAGACGATATAATGTGCTTATTCTCGAAGACAATCCTTATGGTGATATCACCTTTGACGATGCTCCTGATGCTTATCCGCCTACGCTGGCTGCCATTGACAGAAGCGGCGGGGGTGAATCCTGCGTGGTCTACACGGGTACCTTCTCCAAAATTGTTGCACCGGGACTGCGTACCGGCTGGATCATCGGACCTCCTGAACTGATCCAAGTCATCACCAAGGCCAAGCAGGCAGCGGATTTGCATTCCAGCGTAATTGACCAGAGGGCGCTGTCTGAACTGCTGCAAACCTTCGACCTTGAAGGGCATATCCGGCTGGTTTCCCGCGAATACCACTCCCGGATGAAGCTGCTCTCCGGCGAGCTGAGATCCCGTAACTGGGAAGGAATTCACTTCCTTGAACCGCGAGGCGGCATGTTCCTATGGCTGACACTGTCCAAGCACATTGAGGCCGCACAGCTACTCCCTTATGCTGTTGAGCAAGGTGTAGCCTTCGTACCCGGGGAGGTGTTCTATTCCGAACAGCCGCTAAAGAATACGATGCGTCTCAATTTCACCCATACGCCGCCTGAGCTTATACAGGTTGCCGTGCAGCGGCTGGACGAAGCCCTGAATATTTACGCGCAAAGTACACAAATCTCGCGGCTGATTCCTCAAGCAGATTAATCTGTATTCCAAAAAGGATTCTTTATAGCGCACAGCATATATGTAACAAAAAGCGGCCCTCGATGAGGGCCGCTGTCTTATGATTAGCGATCAGTACAATCTATAAGTTGTCAGTTGGGAAAGTTTGCCGTAAGCCGGGTTCTGTGCTCGTCGTGGTTCAAACGGGAACTACCCTCCCACCATAAGCGACAATCATCTATCTAGGCCGTACATTACTGCACAGCTCCAGCGACCAACCTAGACACGCCTCAGGCGAAGGCTGCTTCTTCCGTTAGGAGAAGCTGCGTCTCATTAGGTCTTGCTCCAGATGGGGTTTACCAGGAACGAAGTCACCAGCGTTCCTCGGGGTCTCTTACACCTCGGTTCCATCCTTGCCTGTGCCGCCCGAAAGCGGCCATCGGCGGTCCATTTCTGTGGCACTATCCTTCGGCTCGCGCCGACTGGACGTTATCCAGCACCCTGCCTTGTGGAGCCCGGACTTTCCTCCCGTGGCGTCTTCACGCGCACCGGCGATTGTCTGTCAAACTTTCCTGAACAACATTGTATATTATACAGACTTGAACCTTGACGCACAAGTGTAAATATGTGGTTTACAGGAAGGCAAAAGGCTCCGTATTCACTTGAGAGACATGCACCACTGTATCATACTTATGCTCAGTCAGCTTGTCCGTCATCCACTCGGCTACTTTCACTTTCATAATTTTCTCTGCGTTATGTCCTGGATCAATCAGAGCGATGCCTGCCAGAGCAGCATCCTGGGCAGTGTGATAATCAATGTCTCCTGTCACCAGCACATCAGCTCCTTTGAAGATGGCGCTGTTATAATACTTAGCGCCAGAGCCTCCCATTACGGCAGCTTTGCGGATGGGACGGTTCAAATCCCCAACGACACGAACATGCTCCACCTGCAGTCCGCTTTTGACCGTTTCAATGAACTGGCCCAGCGTGGTCGGCTCCTTGAGCTTCCCTACCCGCCCCAGTCCGAAGCTGCGGCCCTTAAGATCCATAGAATACAGATCATATGCCACCTCCTCGTAAGGGTGGGCTTTCAGCATCGCCTGCACGACTTTGTTACGGATGGGCTGGGGCACAATCGTCTCTATGCGGATTTCCTCCGCGCGCTCCAGCTTGCCCTGTTCCCCAAGAAACGAATCAGAGCCTTCTCTCGGGATGAATGTGCCATACCCTTCAATATTGAAGCTGCAGTGACTGTAATTGCCAATCCAGCCCGCACCTGCATTCAGGATGGCATCCAGCACCTTCTGATGATGATCCTTCGGCACAAATACCACCAGTTTGGACAACTGCTCGGTATGGATGTCCTTAATTGGAGCACCTTCCTGAATGCCGAGAGCTTCAGCCATCCAATCATTCATGCCGCCCTCGGCCACATCAAGATTCGTATGGCTGATATAGACAGCAATATCATTCTTAATCAGCTTCTCATAGAGCCTGCCCATTGGAGTATCCGTCTGAATTCCCTTGATCGGGCGGAAGATAATTGCATGGTGGGCGATAATCAGGTTACAGCCCAGAGATATTGCCTCATCCACAATAGTATCATTAACATCAAGCGCCACAAGGATACCGGTTATCTCCTTCTGCAGAGATCCCAGCTGGAGGCCTACGTTATCCCATTCTTCCGCCAGATGCTTGGGCGCAAGCTGCTCCATATATCCGATTACAGTCTGGCCTTTGGCAAACATTCCAGCACCTCCGTAATTCGTCTGATCTGTTCATTGATCTTGCCGCGTTTTTCTTCTGCAGATTCCAGCTCCGAACGTGACAGAGAGGTAAGAATGCCTTCGAGCTTCGCAATCTCCCCTTGCCATTTGTCAAAGAAGGCTTCATTCGGTGCCTGGAGCAGCCAAGGTCCCATCGCCAGCAGCAACTCACGTTCACATACCACACTGGAAGACAGTCTGCGCTCCTGGTACAGCTGTTCATTCGTAATCCCTCCAGCAGCCTCTTCTCTAACTGCCGTCAGAATTTCATAGATCTTGCCGTCCTCTTCCAGAATATGCTCAGCGGTAAGCACCCATCCATGGTTCAAAAGCCAGCGGCGGAGGATATCCTCCCCCACATTCGGCTGCAGCGCAAGGGTCTTGACACCCTCAAGCTTTCCAAGGTTCAATCCGCGATCCAGGATGGATGCAATAAGGGAGCCTCCCATACCTGCAATGGTAATGCAATCGGCCTCTCCAGGCTCCAGCACCTCAAGCCCGTCTCCGCGTCGTACGTCGATCGACTTTCCCAGTCCGGCCTCTGCCACCCCTCTTCGGGCAGCTTCATACGGACCCGGATTTACTTCTCCTGCGATAGCAGATCGTACCCGCCCGCTCCCTACAGCCGCTACAGGCAAAAGCGCATGGTCAGAGCCGATATCGGCAACCACGCTGCCCTGCGGAATTTGCTCCAGTACAAGCTGAAGCCGGTTTGATAATTTATTGTTATTCATGAGGTCACCCACATTATCCATTTTTTACGGAAAATAAACAGCAGAGCAAGACCTGCCGCAATCTTTAGTATCAGTATTAACGAAACCCACTGCGGAAAATCCGGTCTCAAGAGTAAAGCATCAATCTCAGGCATAATCCACAGACCTACACCTACGCCAAGGTAAACTCCTGAAACACCATTCACCCGGTGATGCAGCAACCAGCTCAGCCATACCATAAGTACGCATGGCGGTAAATACAATAGCTCCAGCTCGAGAATAGAGGCATCCGGGCGCATGTGGCTGAAGAATCCGGCATAGAGCAGTGTCCAGAAAGCAAAGCCGCAAAAATGCAAAAGACTAAGCCGGAGAAGAAAACCAAGAACGACCCACAGCAGTCCGCAGCCGGCAATCAGCACAGGCCTCCAGAAGTCCGGGTCCAGGTCATGCAGTGCAATAAGCCATAATCCGAATCCCAGGGTCAGTATGCTGCCTATCCCTGCTAGCATAAGACTGATCATGTTGTTCCGGTCCCTGTAAACCGCCGAGTAGCCATAACAAACAATAAGGACACAGAGTGCTGTTGCAAGTTGCAAAGGCCAGGGAAAAACGCTAAAATAAAGACTAATCAAGAAAATCAAGGAAATAATTCCAAAACCAAACAGCCAAATTTTGATGCTTCCCTGCTGAAGATTACGGAACGAAATTGGATTGCTGTCCTTCACCTCTGTCTCATCATCGTAGAGATTGGTCAAGAAATCACAATATTGCTCCGGTAACAATTTACTTCTTCTCCAGTACTGAATTTCTCTTAAAATAATTTCACGTTTTTCCAAGTTCAACGGTTCATCCCTCTTTCGGACCTTGACTCTGGCACTTACTACTATTTCATGCATAAAAGAACCTCCTGCCACCGTGCAGCAGAAGGTCCGGTTCAACACAACTATTCGAGGAAATCCTTGAGACGTTTGCTCCGGCTTGGGTGGCGAAGCTTGCGTAGAGCCTTAGCCTCGATCTGGCGAATCCGTTCACGGGTAACCCCGAACACTTTGCCTACTTCCTCAAGCGTTCTCGTCCGCCCGTCATCCAGGCCAAAGCGCAGACGAAGCACATTCTCTTCACGCTCGGTGAGCGTGTCCAGTACATCCTCCAACTGTTCCTTCAACAGCTCATAAGCAGCCGCATCCGCAGGCGCAAGAGCTTCCTGATCCTCGATAAAGTCACCCAAATGCGAATCATCCTCTTCACCGATCGGTGTTTCCAGCGATACCGGCTCCTGGGCAATCTTCATGATCTCTCTGACCTTTTCTACAGTCAGCTCCATCTCGGCGGCGATTTCTTCCGGCGACGGTTCACGTCCAAGCTCCTGCAGAAGTTGGCGGGATACCCGGATCAGCTTGTTAATGGTTTCCACCATGTGTACAGGAATCCGGATCGTCCGCGCCTGATCTGCAATCGCCCGTGTGATAGCTTGACGAATCCACCAGGTTGCGTACGTACTGAATTTGAATCCTTTGTTGTGGTCAAATTTCTCCACCGCTTTGATCAGACCCATGTTGCCTTCCTGAATCAAGTCCAAGAACAACATGCCGCGTCCGACGTAACGTTTGGCGATACTGACCACGAGACGAAGGTTCGCTTCAGCCAGACGGCGTTTTGCTTCCTCATCACCGTTCTTGATTCTCATCGCCAGTTCTACCTCGTCGTCAGCTGACAACAGCGGCACCCGTCCAATTTCCTTCAGATACATCCGGACAGGGTCATTAATCTTAATTCCGGGCGGGAGTGACAAATCGTCGTCGAAGCTGAAATCATCGCTGTCTTTGTCCTCATTGTCCTCACTTGGCCGAAGGCTGTTAACCTCTTCGTCATTCTCGTTGACAACTTCGATCCCCAGATCGCTCAGCTGCTCGTAGAATTCCTCCATTTGTTCGGGGTCTTGATCAAACGGCGACAATTTCTCCATAATATCTTTGTAGTTCAATGATGATCTTTTCTTGCCTTGCTCAATAAGCTGGTCCTTAACCTGATCCAGAGTAAATTCCGCTTCCAGTTCAGTGTGCTGATCGTTCGCCATAATTCGACTCCCTCCTCCCTAGGTACATCCTGTCAACTGCTCATTGTCTCTCTAGGGCTATAATCTCACTTGCTATTTGTGCCGCACGCAAAAAGTCGCCTGACTTCTCTGCTTGAATCATCTCTTCGCGTTTCAGTTCCATCCCGCGCTTTACGGGGTATTTCCGTACTTCACGGATACAATCATCCAGAACCTGCGTATTCCAGTCCGGAGGAGTGTCCATCATGGAAATGGCTGTGGCAGTCTTTTCCAGACGGTCATCCTGAAGCGATGATAGAAACCGGCTGATGCCGGGTGGTTTGCCTTGTGCGTAATAGGCATATAGATAAGCGGCTATTGCCGCATGATCATCGATGTTGAACTCTTCTCCGAGGCGTTCTCCTACATATGCTGCGACTTCCGGGTCCTGTATCATCAAGGACAGCAGGCGCCTTTCGGCAACATGGTAAGCCGGCAGCAAAGTCGGTGTTTGCACCTGCCCTTTTTTATGCCTACCATTATTCCACCTTTTGTCGTTATTATCCCCTTCGGGGATGTTTTTTTGCATCGACGCCCGAAGTAAATTGCAGTCCTGCTTCAAGCTATCATATGACAGCTCCAGCTCCGAGGCGATTTCACGAAGGTAGACCTCCCGCTCTGTGGAGGAATGCAGGGATGCGATAATCTCCAGCGCCTCCTTGACATAGGCGATTTTACCGTCTTCCTCTAGGAGTATATGGTTTTTTTTCAGATATATAAGCTTAAATTTAATCGATGAGACCGCTGAATCAATGACTTGATCCTTGAAGCGCTCTCCGCCATAACGGGAGATGAACTCATCGGGATCGAGCCCGCTCGGAAGCATGGCAACCTTGACCCGCAGGCCATTGTCCTCCAGCATCGGGATAGCTTTAATCGCAGCAGCTTGTCCCGCCTTGTCACCGTCATAAGCCAGAACAATCTCATCCCCCAGGCTCTTCATCAGCGCCACATGTCCATCTGTAAGTGAGGTTCCCATGGTAGCAACACCGTTATGCACACCTGCTTCCCAAGCCGAAATGACATCACCATAGCCTTCAAAAAGGACGATTTGCCGCGTTTTGCGGATGGATGCTTTGGATTGGTGCAAATTGTACAGAATACGGCTTTTGTTAAACAATCTGCTCTCAGGAGAATTCAAATATTTCGGCTGGCCATCCCCCAGAATTCTTCCGGCAAAAGCAATCACCTTTCCGGTGCGGTTCGCAATCGGGAAAATCACACGCCCGCGGAAGCGGTCAAGGTACCCTTTGCCTTCGCCTCTGGCTGACAGCAATCCGCCCTTCTCCATCTCGCCGAGATCAAAATTCCTTTTCTCAAGGAACTGCAGAAGTGTATCCCAGCGGTCCGGTGCGAAGCCGATTTGGAACTGGTCGATCATTTTGTCGCTGAAGCCCCGGGATCTCAAATAATCCATGGCGGCAGTGCCGTATTCCGTATTCTTCAGCAGAAAATGATAAAATTTTGCCGACAGCTCATAGGCTTGAATCAGCCGGTCACGCTCAGGATCAGGAGGAGACTGAATCCCCCCCGCTCCTTCTGGAATAGATATATCGCTTTCTTCAGCCATGATTCGGACTGCTTCGGGGAAGGATAACCCTTCGATTTCCATCCTGAATTTGATGGCATTTCCACCCATACCGCAGCCAAAGCAATGAAAGACACCCCTGTCAGGGGTTACAGTGAAGGAAGGAGTTTTCTCCGAATGAAACGGGCAGAGGCCCCATAAATATTTCCCCTGCTTGGACAAATGGACAACCTTACCGACTGTATCGACAATGTCATGCCGTGCAAGCACATTCTCGATAACCTCTTCCGGAATATTACCTTGTCCGCTAGCCACTTCAACCACCTTCATCTCTTAACAAGTAAATATAATTCGCTATAGCTGTACATTCTCCTGCAAAATTGTTAAAAGTTTTGTCAGTTTATGTTGAAAATAATTTTTTTCTTCCGCAGTGATCGCTTTAGGTCCCTTGGAATAATGGCCCCTTCTGCGCTCCACGGCTCTGGCATGCCTGCCCTCCAGCATAAAATCCATTGTGGAATCTTCATATTCCTGCCCACGGTTAGACAATACCCGGCAACGTTTGCCAAGCGCCAGTGCAGCAAGGCCATAATCCTGGGTAACAACAATGTCTCCTGCAGAAATATGATTGGCGATGTACAGGTCGGCGCTGTCTGCTCCCCGGTCCACTTGAACGATTGAAACGCCTGCTTCGCCCTTAAGCACATGATCGTAGGAAGAGACCATGATTACCGGGATACCGAACCTCCGGGCGACCGTAATAATTTCTTGCTTCACCGGACAAGCATCCCCGTCGACTACGATCTTTCTTTCCTGGGAACCTTCCATGAACATCACCAATTTCCCGTTTAATATATATACGCTTTGCCGGACAGAAATCCTTCTTTGAAAAGCATAAATACGGAACGAATGACAACTTACGCATTGGCACCGTTCCGTATATTTATACCCCAAACCATCGATCTATACCATAACTGCACAAAGTTGTACATTTTGGGGTCGGATACAGACATCAGGGTCTGCTCAGAAAGTGACTACCACACCAGCTTGCCAAAGTCGGCAAAGGCTTTGGAATCCGCATCAATTCCGGCCAGCAGAGCCAAACGGTTCGTACGAATCTGCTCGTCTTCGGCCATGACCATTACAGAATCAAAAAATCCGGTAACCGCATCCTTCAGACCCGACAGAATCCGCAGCGCTTCCGCTGCATCTCTGGCTTTCAGAGCCTCCTGATAAGGTGTGTGAATAGCCTGCCAGGTTTCATACAGCTTCTGCTCTGCCTCTTCCTTCAGTAAAGAAGGTTCTACGGTACTGCCTGGAGCCGCTTTGGTTGCCAAATTGCTCACCCGTGTCAGTGAATCCACAGTAATTTTGAAATCCGCCTGATCATTTACAGTATCCATAAGCGCACGGCTTCTGCCTACTACAGCCACGATATCATCGAAGCCTGCCGCAATCACTGCATCCACAACATCATAGCGAACGTTGTCGGATAACAAGCGTTTTACGCGCAGTCCGAAGAACTCGTAAAGATTAATACGCAGGTCCGGGGTTAAATGTTTCTCTGTCCGTAAACTTTCATGCACTTCCACCGCTGCGTCAAAAATATCCTGTAAAGAGATGGTAAGCTTATGCTCAAGAACAATCTGCACAATACCTGCCGCCTGACGGCGAAGGGCATAAGGGTCCTGTGAGCCTGTCGGGATAATGCCGATGGAGAAGCAGCCGACAATGGTGTCTATTTTATCCGCAAGACTGACAACCATTCCCACTTCCGAAGCAGGGACCGCATCTCCTGCGAACCGCGGCTGATAGTGCTCGAAGATCCCTTTGGCAACCGCTTCAGGTTCCCCGGCCTTGCGCGCATAATCCTCACCCATGGTTCCCTGCAGTTCCGAAAACTCATTAACCATTTGGGTAACCAGATCGAATTTGCAAATATCAGCAGTCCGGCTAACTTCAGCAGCCGTACTATCGGATAGCCCCAGCTTAGCCGCCAGCCGGTCAGCTACTGCACGAATCCGGCGAACCTTATCACCTACGCTGCCCAGCTCTTCGTGATACACGATATTCTCAAGCTTAGCTAGCGCATCGCTGATCTGCAGCTTCTGGTCCTCTTCATAAAAGAACTTCGCATCCGACAGGCGTGCACGCAGCACCTTCTCATTACCTTTGGCGATCACGTCCAGCGACTGTGCATTGCCGTTGCGAACGGTAACGAAGAAAGGCAGAAGTGCACCCGCTGCATCGAACACCGGGAAATAACGCTGATGCTCACGCATCGAGGTGATCAGCACATCCTGCGGAATGTTCAAGAATGAAGCGTCAAAGGTGCCAAACAGCACGGTCGGAGTTTCCACCAGGAACAATACTTCCTCCAGCAGATCCTCTTTGACCGCTATGGTCCAGTTCTTTTCTTCAGCAAGCTTGTTGATCTGGTTCAAAATCAGCTCTTCGCGTTCCTTCACATCTACCAGTACATGCTGGCTGCGCATAGTTTCCACATACTGTGCCGGCTCAGCGATGACCGCTTCGGTTCCCAGGAACCGGTGTCCACGGCTTACATTTCCGGCTTTGACGCCGGTAATTTCAAGATCCACAATCTCTTGGCCGAATAAAGCTACAAGCCAGCGGATTGGACGGACAAATTTGAAATCATACGCCCCCCAGCGCATATTTTTCGGGAAGGTCATCGAGTTTACAATACCACTTAGTCCTTCAGATAACAGGGAGGAGGTGTTCACCCCGTCACTGTTCTTGGTAGCATAGATATATTCCACTCCAGCCAGCTCTTTAAACGTGAACTGTTCCGGTGAAACCCCTTGGCTGCGGGCAAAGCCGAGTGCAGCCTTACTCCAATCGCCGTTTGCATCCAGCGCGATTTTGCGGGAAGGGCCCTTCACTTCTTCACTTACATCCTCTTGTCTTTCCGCCGCATCCTTCACCAGAACTGTAAGACGGCGCGGCGTGGCATAGGCGCTTACTCCGCCATGGGAGATGCGCGAAGCTTCCAGCCATTTAGAGGTTCTATCCTGCAGCTGTTCCATCGCAGCACGGATGAAGCGGGCAGGAACCTCTTCAAGTCCGATCTCAAACAATATATCCTTAGACAAGGTCAGCACCTTCTTTCTTCAGCAGCGGGAAGCCTAGCTTCTCGCGTTCCTCCAGATATGTTGCCGCTACGGTGCGGGCAAGATTGCGGACTCTAGTAATAAAGCCCGTACGTTCGGTCACACTGATCGCTCCGCGCGCATCCAGAAGGTTGAAAGTGTGCGAGCATTTCAGCACATAATCGTAAGCCGGGAACACAAGGTGCTTCTCCATGGCTCTGCGTGCTTCCTCTTCATACGTGTTGAAGAGTGTGAACAGCATTTTGACATCGGATACTTCAAAGGTATAGGTAGAATGCTCCACTTCCGGCTGGTGGAATACATCGCCATAGGTCATGCCATCTACCCATTCCAGATCAAATACATTTTCCTTGTCCTGAATATAGGAAGCCAGACGTTCCATACCGTAAGTGATTTCGACAGCTACCGGACTGGTCTCAATACCGCCGACTTGCTGGAAATACGTAAATTGTGTGATTTCCATACCATCCAGCCACACTTCCCAACCGAGACCCGCGCAGCCCAGGGATGGATTCTCCCAGTTGTCTTCGACAAACCGGATGTCATGTAAAAGCGGGTCTACCCCAAGCGCCTTCAGACTGTCGAGATACAGCTCCTGGATATTGTCCGGGGACGGCTTGATGATCACCTGGAACTGGTGATGCTGATACAGGCGGTTCGGGTTCTCCCCGTAACGTCCGTCTGACGGGCGGCGTGAAGGCTCCACATAAGCTACCTTCCACGGCTCCGGTCCGAGCGAACGCAGGAAGGTCATGGGATTCATGGTTCCTGCCCCTTTTTCCGTATCATACGGCTGGACGAGAATACAGTTCTGTGCAGACCAGAACTGCTGCAGCGTCAAAATCATCTGCTGAAAATTCATACTACCGACTCCTTCGCTTCACAAGTTTAACTGCGCCTCTTGCCATGGTTCATTTGCCTGATGTGCGATGGAGGCGGCTAAGTCCTATCCTTGTGTGTTGCCGGATGCCATTCGCACCCTTACCACAAGGCAAAAAAGCTCCCGCCCCCATGCCTGATATACAGACATAGGGACGAGAGCTTGAAGTTACTCCCGCGGTTCCACCCTACTTGATCTCATCGATAACGACGAAATCCACTTTCATTCAAGCCGCTTGCGTACTCCCGGGTGCCATGTTCATGAACGTTGTCCCGCCAGGCTTCCACTATCCCCGGCTCGCTTAAGCGACAATGATGTTCATTACTTTCCCGATCAATGCACGTTTCTCCATGTTAGGAGCTATAACGGCACAACTATAAAAGAAACTGAACCTATAGTAACGGATTTTTTGCAATTCGTCAAATATGGTATCGATCCAGCTGGTCCAGGAAATTCTGTGACTTCAGCTTCAGCCCCAGCTGATGATCCATAAAGGCCCGCATGATCTTTTTGAGTTCAGCCCTCGTCTCTTCCTTCACATCTACGCTGCCAAGCCTTGTCAGATCAAGGGCAGCAAATAAACGCAGCAGCTTGAGAGCACGGGGGGAGACCTCCATAGCCGGAGGATCATTATGCCTGCAGCTGCGGCAGAGTACCCCGCCGAAGCGGGGGCTTACCCGCAATTCCTCATCAGGCTTGTCCAAGCCGCAGACGATACAATGGTCCAGCTGTGGACCGTAGCCTGCTGCCTGCAGGATTTTCATTTCAAAGACATTAGTAATGATGCCAGGCTCCTTGTCTTCCTCGAGCGCATTCAGGCAGGCAGAGAGCTGCCGGTACCAGAAGCTGCCGGTCTCCTCATCATGGAGCACACGGTCAAGCAGCTCGCAGGCGTATGAAGCATAAGCCGCCTTGACCAGATCCTCGCGAAGCGGATGGTGGGACTGTGTAATTTCTCCGGCATTCAGTGTGCCGAGTCCCCCATTGTTGCGAAAAAATACAAATTCCCCGGCAGTGAACAACTGGATCAAGGCAGCATGACGGCTTTTGACCTTTTTGGCCCCGCGCACAAGAACGCCTACTTTGCCGGCGTTCTCGGTGCAAAGCGTAATAATCGCGTTCCCCTCGCCGTAGTCCATGCTGCGGATGACGATCCCTTCCACCCTGTATAGCATGCCTCTTCCCCCAACCACTCGGCAAGCAACCAGTCCTTATTGCGCTTCTTCATCCAGGACCTTCTCTTCCTCCGCAGGCAGCTCTATGCTGCCACTGAGCGGATCTGCGGCTTCTTTGTACAACAGATAAGCATCGACATCTCCAGTCATTGCAAAATACTTCCACGAAAAGTCTCGCATTCGTATTCATCCTTTCTTCGGAAACACGATGTCTCTTCAGAAATAGGATGTGCGATGGGCCAGGATCTATCCTTGCAATTCCTGCCAGGTGTATTTCAGAAAGCCGCAAATACGGATATTAAAGATCTTTGTGGAAGCCCAAATCACGCAGAACGCGGTCCTGGTTACGCCAGTCTTTTTTCACTTTTACCCACAGCTCCAAAAAAATCTTCGAACCCAGCAGGTTCTCAATATCCGTACGGGCCCGTCGGCCAACCTCTTTCAATAGCGCACCCTGCTTGCCAATAATAATCCCTTTCTGGGAATCCCGCTCCACAAAAATAACAGCCGAAACATGGACAACACCATTGGATTCAACACGCATGTCCTCAATAGCAACCGCAATGGAATGCGGCACCTCTTCGCGGGTCAGATGCAGAATTTTCTCACGGATCAATTCCGCACAGACGAACTGTTCCGGATGGTCGGTAATCTGGTCATCGGGATAATACTGCGGGCCTTCCGGCAGATATTTCGCTACCTGGTCTAGCAGCGTATTTACGTTGCTGCCAAGCTTGGCAGAGATCGGTACAATTTCAGCGAATTCATGCAGCTTGTTGTATTCGGTGATCAGCGGAAGCAGCGCTTCGGGCTCGATCTTATCAATTTTGTTCATCACAAGAATGACCGGTGTCTTGATTCCGTTCAGCTGCTCGGCGATATAGCGGTCACCGCCGCCCATACCTTCGGAAGCATCCACCAGGAACAGTACGGCTTCCACCTCATGCAGCGTGCTCATCGCCGTCTGGTTCATGTAATCACCCAGCTTGGACTGTCTTTTATGGATACCCGGCGTGTCCAGGAATACAATCTGCGAATTGTTAGCAGTGTATACCCCGTGAATTTTGTTTCGGGTTGTCTGCGGCTTGTCCGACATGATGGCGATCTTCTGTCCAATCACCTGATTCATGAGTGTCGATTTGCCTACGTTCGGTCTGCCGATAATGGCAACAAAGCCTGATTTGAATTTCATATAATCTTCTTCCTTCCTACTTCCTTCTTGATCCCTCTAAGGGTGTTTCGATCCCCCTAAATCCCCCTTAGCCAAGGGGGACCCCAAGGGCCCCGGCCCTCTGGACACCCGGAATTGGGCGAAGGAGTGGCTTTGTGGCACATGGGAAGGAGGAATAGAGGACTGAGCGCTTTCGTTCCCTGCGGGAACACGCTTAACTGTGATGTTGTACTTTATACATTTAGAATTCGCATATAAAAGGCTGTTTAACTTAGTGAGTCCCTGTATCAAACTTCGACTTCAGCTTACTCAGGAGCTTGACCCTGCTCCAGATCGGATGGTCCAAACGCGCCTGGGAGTAAATCCCGGACAGTAGTCTCCTGAATATCCCCCCTCAGGTTGCCGAGAATGACCTTCATATCCGGAGGGCATAACTCTACCATGACTTGGCGGCAGACGCCGCAAGGTGATACGGGTCCGTCTGTATCAGCAATGACTGCGATCGCCTTGAAGCTTCCGGCCTTATGGCCGTCCGCTATGGCGCGGAAAAGCGCAGTCCGTTCGGCACAGTTCGTCGGCCCGTATGCGGCATTCTCCACATTGCAGCCATGATGAACGTGGCCGTCCTGGTCCAGCAATGCCGCACCGACACCGAAACGGGAGTAGGGGATATAGGCATTGGCCCGTGCTTTGATCGCTTCTTGTAAGAGTAGGGCAGATTCCATAGTTGTCCTCCTAAGGATTTGTGTAAGCATATGCTCCCTTGAATTCACTTCGTACAAATCATGAAGTTCTGATACTTGAAACTTCCGTCTGATTATGTGAAGCTACACCGCATGAATTCCCATGGGTGAAGACAATGAAAGACGGAGCGCAAAACGCGGGTCCGCCTCTCCCATAAGCTTTAGTTGTACACTGATTATGACATAAGTCCGGTGATCCAGTCCATCACAGGATGATAAAATACATAGATCCCAGCGATGACAGCAAAGACTGCCGTCAGCAATACAGCACCTGCGGCGGTATCCTTCGCCTTTTTAGCCAAGGGATGAATCTCCGGGGAAACCAGATCAATCGTCGCTTCAATAGCGGTATTCAGCAATTCAGCAGTCAGGACGAGCGTAATCACAAGCAACAGCAGCATCCAGCTGGACAGGGGAAGCCTGAAAATGACAGCAGCAACAAGCACCAGCACAGCTAAAGTGCTGTGCACCTTCATATTCAGCTCGGATCGGAACGCTGAAGCAATGCCATGCGCAGCAAACCGAAAGGAGTGCCAGAACTTTTTGTGGCCCACCGCCGTATTCTTGACCATTAGCGGGTCAACCCGACCTGTGCCAGCACCTGCTCCTGCTTGGACATCATTTCAGCTTCCGAAGCCGCATCCTGATGATCATAACCCAGTAGATGCAGGAAGCCGTGGACAAACAGGAAGCCCAGCTCGCGTTCCAGGGAATGTCCATATTCCTGCGCCTGCTCCTGCGCCCGGGTCACGGAGATAATGATGTCGCCCAGAACATAGGGAACTTCTTCTCCTTCTCCATCATCCTGTGAAGCATATATAATCTCCGGCTCGTCTTCTCCGGTCTCGTTCATGGCAAAGGAGAGTACATCCGTCGGACGGTCTATCCCCCTGTACTCCATATTCAATTCGTGGATACGCTCATTATTGACAAAAGTGAGGTCCACTTCGCCTTCGTCAATCCCTTCCATTTGACCTGCCTTTTGCAAAATACTCTCCAGCAGGGCAATCAGCTCATCGCTTATTAGATGCTCATCCTGTTCGTTGTTCCAAACGATTGCTAGGCTCATGTGGTTACGGCCCCTTCCTCTTTTTTCGGTTTCTTCACATCCTCGGGATATTCGATCCGCGAGTGAAAAATCCCCATTATCGTCTCTTTCAGCGTCCGTGCGATAATGTCTAACTCTTTGATCGTCAGGTCGCATTCATCGAACTGATGATCATCCAGACGGCTTTTGATGATTTTCTCAATCATCGTCTCTACCTGCACCACTGTGGGTTTGCGGAGCGAACGGACGGCGGCTTCCACACTGTCTGCGATTCCGACCACCGCGGATTCTTTGGACTGCGCTTTCGGTCCGGGGTATCTGAAGTCATCTTCGGTGAAATCGGGCTCTACCCCTTTTTCTTCAGCAAGCTTAAGTGCCTTATGATAAAAATAATGCAGGAATGTCGTGCCATGATGCTGCTCGGCAATATCGCGGATAGGCTTGGGCAGCTTGTACTCTTTCTGCATTTCCACCCCATCCCGGGCATGCGACACAATGATCGACTTACTGAGCATCGGCTCAATCGAATCATGTGGATTCTCCATATTGTTCTGGTTCTCGATGAAATAAAACGGCCGTTTGGTCTTACCCACATCGTGATAATAGGATCCGACCCTGCAGAGTAGTCCGTCCGCACCAATCGCTTCCGCAGCAGCTTCAGAGAGATTGCCGACCATCACACTATGATGATAGGTACCCGGCGTTTCGGTAAGCAGCTTGCGCAGCAGAGGGTGATTCGGATTCGACAACTCCACAAGCTTCAGCGCTGACAGAATGCCAAAGGTCGCCTCGAAGAAGGGCATCAGACCAATAACCAGTACTGCAGTCAGCAGACCGCCGGCAAAAGAAAAGCCGATGGCATAGAGAGTCTGCGTCTGATTCCAGCCTCCTCCGCCAAGCAGGGTAAGCATAAACACCGTCAGGCAGCCGAATAGTGATACCATGATCCCGCCTTTTAGGAGCGTGGAACGCTGTCCTGCACGGTGGGTAGCGAAGATGGCCACATAACAAACAATAAGTGCAAAGAACCCGAAAGTGAAATCAAATACAGTGTTCTGCTGTACATTCAGAATAATACTAGCGAGTACACTGAATAAAATGGAACAAAAATAGGCCAAGGTCATATCCAGCAGCATGGTGATCAGCATTGCACCAATAGCAACCGGGGCCAGAAAACCGACATAAGAACGGACATCCGTCTGCAGAAACGCAGCCAGCTTCATGGTAATAATCGTAATGATAAATACCAGCACCAGCATCAGCAGCTGGGAATTATTATACTTAAAGCCTGAGGTGCCTCCGGTATAACGGATGAATGTCAGCAGGCCGAAGGACAGCATTGCCGCCAGCAGCAGCAGACCGAATTGCGGCCAGTAATTAACCTCATTGCTCAGCAGACCGTTATCATCCAGAAGTGCATATAACTCGGGAGTGATCAGCTCCCCTTTTGCCACAAGCACATCGCCTTGCTCGATGAACACATCAGGTGTATTCTCCCGGGCCTGTACCTTGGCTTCTTTGGTCGCATCCTCATCATAGAACTTGTTACTTGTAATGACGAGCCGTACCAGTTCCTGTACAACCTCACGGGCCGTGCGCTGACTCAGCGAGCTGACACTGACCTGCTCAGCCACTTTGGCACGTGCGGTCTGGGCATCGGTAATCTGGTCATTCATCAGCTTGGTAACGATATCCCTGGCGACCGGCTTCATCTCGATAATATCCTGCGAGGTCAGACGCGGAATCTTGATAAACGTCTCTTCCGGGATAACATAGGTCTGATCCTTAATCACCGACTGCATTTCATCCAGCAAATGCTCAGAATAGGCACCGGAATTACGGCTGGAGGTCACAAAGTTCAGTATAAAATCATTCGCCCGCTGAGGAATCTCCTCGCGGTAAATTGCCGTTTTGTCGGACTGCGAGATAAGATCATCCTGATTCAGGCGGTCTATCCGGTCAAGCAGAGAGGTTACTAGATTGTCCGCTCTCATCGGAATGATCGCATAACGGTTGGTTACGTTCTCAGCCGCTTCTTCCTGGGCTTTCAGCTTGGCTTTGGTGTCTAGGATTTGTTTGGGTGCAGTGATCTCTTTGGCGCTGCGGGTTCCCTCTTTGATATCATATTTCTTAGGTACCAGGTCAGGGGATAGGCTGAAGTAGAAAACAAGCCCCAATAACAGGAAAAGAGCATAGCGCGTTGCCGCGCTATACTTCCAGCCATTATTGCTGTATACAAATCCGCTTAATTTTGATGGTTGCTTTGAGGCCATGAAGACAGTCCCCTTTTTTATTCGAGGTTTTCGGCAGAGCGTTCATAGGCGACGATAATTTTCTGTACCAGGGAATGCCGGACAACGTCCTGTTCAGCAAAATAGACAAAACCCAGCTCATCAATGCCGGATAAAATGGCTTTGGCTTCAATCAGACCGGATTTCTTGCCGCGCGGCAAGTCGATCTGGGTGACATCCCCCGTAATCACCATCTTGGAGCCGAATCCAAGGCGGGTCAGGAACATTTTCATTTGTTCCGGGGTGGTATTCTGGGCTTCGTCTAGAATGATAAAAGAATCATCAAGCGTGCGTCCGCGCATGTAAGCAAGCGGAGCAATCTCAATCAGGCCGCGTTCAAGCGCCTTGGCGACCTGATCAGGACCCATAACGTCGTACAGCGCGTCGTAAAGCGGACGGAGATAGGGATCCACCTTCTCCTGCAGATCACCAGGGAGGAAACCCAGGCTCTCGCCAGCTTCCACAGCCGGACGAGTTAGAACTATACGTTTGACGGAACCTTCCTTCAGCGCTGTAACGGCCAGCACAACGGCAAGATAGGTTTTGCCGGTACCTGCAGGCCCGATGCCGAAGACGATGTCCCGCTTTTTGATGGTAGTTACGTAATGCTTCTGACCAATGGTTTTGACACGGATAGGCTTGCCGCGGAAGGTTGTCGTGATTTCACCCTTGAACAAATCAAGCAGCTGGTCGGCACGGAAATCCTTGGCCAGCTCCACCGCATACTGAATATCCCGTTCACTGAGTATGTAGCCGCTGCGAATCAGCGAGAGCAGTACAGTAAGCAGTTGTCCCAGCATGTCCACTTCCCGTTCCGCTCCGCGAATCGTAATTTCAGCTTCACGCGAGTCAATAACGGCAGGAATTTCACTTTCGATAATTTTCAGAAAACCATCCTGCGGGCCGAACAGGGATTGCGCTTCTCCCGCATTTTGCAAAGATATACGAATGCTTGCAGTCTGTTCTGACAAGTAGCCTCATTCTCCTCAGTTGTTTACTAGCGGAAGTTCTTCCGTAATTCTCTCTTCCACTTCAAAGAGCACTTTCATATAAACTTTACCATTGTCTTTCTTCTCATGCAAAATTTTTTGACTTTTTATGGTGCTGTCTGTGCCGTAACGGGCCAAAATATCATTCTTCGCCCGGGTTATTCCCTCTAACCGCGCAGCTTCGGGTGTCAGCGTCTCAGCCGTGCTGCGCACCTCCATCTCCTTCTCAGTCATCAGTCCCAGCGGCAGCTGGAATGACCGCCATGTCAGCGGATCATGCTCCGTGAGCGTACGTGATTCAGTAAAGCCTGATACCCCGTAGCCCCACAGCTGAATCGCCCATTTGCCAAGCACCAGATAGGTGCGGTCCTTCCGTTCCCCTGTAAATGAGCTTCCTGTCCTTTTCAGCGGCACTTCTATATTATATTCGTGCCAGACGAGCCCCTTCACCTCGCCTTTGGCAACCACAGATTGCATGTTTTCTTCATCACCAAGCGTACCGGAGATTAATATCTGGCCCTTTTTCACACGCATGTTGCGGCTTACTACAGGCCTGCCCTGCTCCGCGTAGATTTCACTGACCACTGCATCGGTCCTGCTGACCAGATGACGCGGACTGAGCAAAGGCTTGTTCTCCGGCTGGTCAGACTCGACAATCTGGATTTTGACGCTAGTCCCTGTCCGCTGTACGCCTACCCAGGAGACGCCTGGGAGCTCTGAAGTCAGTGCCTTAGAGAGCTTGTCCGGATCATCCATGCGCCATATCCACTGGAAAGGGTATACCCCCTCCTGACGTGCGGCCTGCAGGATATCCTCGGAGGCAATCCTGTTGTTGCCTTCTATGCGGATGGTCCATATCATCGAGGACAGCAGCAGAAGACTAATTCCAAACAGGAGTATACCTGCGGCAAAAAACTTCCGTTTCCACAATCTGGCCGCCCGGAAAGGCAGTCCATTTCGGGCTATGATCCGCGAACGGCAGCCTGTCTTTTTCAAGAGCGGCCGAAGGACAAAAAAATCATCCAGCAGCAGATTTAGGGTAGCACCGTTGTCGGCAGGCCTGACGTTCCAGATCACAATGTCTGCTTCGGTTACTGCGTTGATAAACTTTTCCACCTGCGGTCCCGTCACATGCAGTGTAACGAACCCCCGCAGTGATGACAGAGGCGGTTCCTTCATGATTTCTCCTCGCTTCCCTTATATCTGATTTCTCCGATAATCCCCTCTACGGTCAGCTCCTGGCCCAGAATATTACGAATCATCAGCCCCTCGCCGGAAATCTCCAGCGAACCGTTTACTAACGCCAGCTTCAACTGCCCGGAGGAAAAATGCAGCACGCCGCGGTGGTTTTCGATATACAGTTCTTTATTGCCGATCAGGGTGATACGGGGCAGCTCCTGCAGTACATCCTGCGGAAGATCCAGCACCCCGTTTGTCCATCCCCGCAGCCTGCGGCCAATACGGGTCATAAGTAGACTTCTCCCCCTTCCTGCCTTCTGTACACCTTATGCGGGATCGCTTTTGTTTATGAGAAGAACTGGCGAAGTGTAGCCCTTGTACATGCTTAGGTTGGCAAAAAAAGCTCCGGATTCCTGATCGGAACCCGAAGCTTAGTGAAGCGTTGACATATACAGTTTGTGGTCCGTACAGATTATCTGCGAAAAGTGCGGGGCTGACGTGACCGCGGCGGGCCCAGTATTTCCGCCCATAAGAGACCTTCCCGCAGGGCCTTACGGTCTGCAGTGAATTCCCGACCAATCTCCTGGGCGGCTTCTGGCCGTGTCCCAGCGCTCCCGGTGTTTGGGGTGGCGCCGTTCCCGCCAAATTGCGATTCCAGGCGCTTCAGCTCACGCTCCATGCGTTCTGCACGGATCTGCACGCTGTCTTCCGGGATATACTCTAAGGAAACCCCTTCCCCGGTCTGGTAATCGGGAGATGGTGATTCAGCAGATTCCGGCCATGCCGGAGAAGCATCATACCCCGTTTCCGGGTAAGAAGATGAAGGACGGCTTAGGGTAGTGGAATCTGCCCTAGGTTCAGGAAAACCGCTACGCTCATTTCCAAGTCTGCCCTGCGTTCGCCGGGAGGGCTGCAGCGGATTCCCTCCGCCGCCGCCAAATGTAGGCATCCCTCCGCGCGGAACAGCGGAACCCTTCTTTTTCCCCGCCTTATTCAGACTCGAAATGATTCCAATGATGATAATCGCCACTACATAAATCAAGCTGCCCATGGGACTCTCAACCCCTTATTTATTGGTTGGACGGCTGTTGTCTTCACCATCGTTTAATTTGCCTAGCGAACCGCGCATTTGCGTGTCAGCTTCGATATTTTTGAGATTCATATAATCCATTACTCCAAGCTTGCCTGAGCGTAGCGCTTCCGCCATAGCCAGCGGCACTTTGGACTCGGACTCGACTACAAGCGCCTTCATCTCGACGACGCGGGCCTTCATTTCCTGCTCATGGGCGACAGCCATTGCTCTGCGCTCTTCTGCTTTGGCCTGGGCGATCCGTTTGTCTGCTTCAGCCTGTTCGGTCTGCAGATAGGCACCGATGTTCTTGCCCACATCAATATCCGCGATATCTATGGACAGAATTTCAAAAGCCGTCCCCGAATCCAGCCCCTTGGATAATACAGTACGGGAGATGGAATCTGGATTCTCCAGTACATCCTTATGGGAATCACTTGAACCGACTGTGGTAACAATCCCCTCACCAACACGGGCGATAATGGTTTCTTCGCCTGCACCACCGACGAGACGGTCAATATTGGCGCGTACGGTTACTCTCGCTTTTACCTTAACCTCGATACCATTCTTGGCAACAGCGGCTACAATCGGAGTCTCAATGACACGCGGATTAACGCTCATCTGTACTGCCAGCAGCACATCACGTCCAGCCAAATCGATCGCAGCGGCACGCGTGAATTCCAATGGAATGTCTGCGCGCTGTGCAGCGATTAGTGCATTCACAACCCGGTCAACGTTCCCGCCTGCCAGGTAATGGCTTTCGAGCTGATTGATATTCACGCCAAGCCCGGCCTTGGTCGCCTTGATCAGCGGATTAACAATCCGGCTTGGCGTAACCCGCCGCAGTCTCATCGCCACAAGGGTAATAATACTGATTCGAACACCCGCAGCCCAAGCTGAAACCCATAGCATGACCGGGAAAAAGCTGAAAAACACACTCAGCACAATAATGACAACAACCGCGATCAGCAAAATAGTAATAGTAGACGCTTCAATCATACCTCTTTCAACCCCCGTTAAAATGTAATTTCATAATTCTCACTTCTCGGCTTCCTTCACAACCACACGTCCGCCCTCGACCTTAATCACCGTGATGGAAGCGCCCGCGGCAATAAAAGAGCCCTCAGTAACCACATCCACCCGCTCCCCATTCAGATTCACCGTTCCAGCCGGACGAAGCGGCGTAATACTGACGCCGGAGGCTCCAACCAAACTAAGTTTCTCCAGCACAGGCACAAATCCCTGCTCTTTGGTGAGACTGTCTTTCAGAATAAATCGGTTCCATATACCCCGATCCTTGAACACGACAGCTACAATGATAATAACGACTGCCGCTGCCGCAAAAGCAATGCCCAGGCTGAATAACGCATGAGTATAGCTGTATGCAGCCCTAACTACGCCCGCTACGAGGAGTACAGAGCCGAGGATACCCAGTATGCCAAAGCTCGGAACAAACAGCTCCAGAACCAGCATCACAAGCCCCAGAATGAATAACAGCCATGTCTCGGCACCCGCAAAGCCCGCCACATAATTGCCGAAGAAATACAGCGCAAAGGCCAGTGTGCCGACAATCCCGGGAACCCCAAAGCCCGGAACCAGCATCTCGATGACAACCCCCGCAATTCCGATGAAGAGCAGAAGCGTCATCACAATCGGATTGGTCAGAAAATGCGACATTTTCTCCGCACCTGTATGCTCCACGCGAAAGATGTCGTCTGTTGAATAGCCCAGTGAGGTGATTGCTTCTTCAGGTGTACCGGCGATGCTATCAGCGTAACCGGCTTTGAGCGCTTCATCGCTGCTCAGTGCGATAATCTGGCCCAGTTCCTTCTTCACGCCCAGCTCGGGCTTGTTGACGACAATATTCTTATCCATCATCCCGGCGGCTATTTCCGGATCACGCCCATTCAGTTCAGCGGCACCAACCATTTTAGCCTTCCAGTAGGACACCAGCTTGGCGTCATCCACACTATTCCCTCTGCCGTCTACCAGGGAAGCCGCGCCGATCATACTGCCTGGCTTCATAATGATGCTTCCAGCGTTGAGCGCAATATAGCTGCCTGCCGAAGCGGCATCCCCCCTAATATAAGCTGCCGTCGGAATTTCACTGTCGCGTACCATCGTGCCGATCTGTTCTGCCGAATCCACAAGTCCGCCTGGCGTGTCAATTTCCAGCAGAATCAGCACAGCGCCGTAATTCGCAGCCTCCTGAAATCCCCGCTCCAGAAAGCTCTGCAGCCCCCGCTCAATCTCCTGATCTACCGGAATGATAAATACAGGCCCGTTTTTGGACGCCGGTGCAGTTCCTGACGGTGAACGCGGTGTTGCCTTGTCTGCGCTCGCCGCACCCGCTATGGGTATCATCAGCAGCAACAATAGGAGAACGGAAATACTGGACATCACGATTTTACGAAATCTGTCCAAGGGCTTACCTCCTCTTTCACAAAATTCCAGTTTATAGTGCTTAGTACGCCTGTTAGTCATCTGCGTTTCAAAACAACGCTAAAAAGGGACACGATATAAGTCTATGCCTATACCGTGTCCCTAACGCAATCCTATTAAACAAAAATGCTTACTTCCCTGAAAATGAAAAACACCCCTTAAGAAAGGGGTGCTAGCGTTATATTATTGCAGAAATTGCAGAACCGCCTGGTTCACGAGTTTACCATCGGCGCGACCTTTTACCTTAGGCATCAGTGCGCTCATCACCTTACCCATTTCACTTTTCGAAGAAGCACCGGTTTCCTGGATGGTCTGCTGTACAATTACTTTAATTTCTTCTTCGGAAAGCTGATCAGGAAGGTATTTCATGATAATCTCGATTTCTGCCTTCGTACTCGCGGCAAGCTCGTCGCGACCCGCTGATTCAAATTCTTGGAGGGCATCTTTGCGCTGTTTGATTTCACGACTTAGGATATCAAGCACTTCGCTGTCGTCTAATGTTCTCTTCAAATCTATTTCAAGATACTTTATTGTAGAACGAACCATTCGAATCGTGGAGAGTGTGAACTTGTCCTTACTCTTCATCGCTTGCTTCATATCTTCGTTTAATCGTTCGCTAAGATTCATGCGTGGGTAATCCTCCTAAAACTTTCTCTTACGAGCAGCCTCAGACTTCTTCTTGCGCTTTACGCTTGGCTTTTCATAATGCTTGCGTTTCTTCACCTCAGCCAAGACACCATCTTTAGCAATGGAACGTTTAAAGCGACGAAGTGCAGCATCAATTGTCTCGTTTTTGCGAACTTTCGTTTCAGACACCAGTTTTCCCTCCCTCCGACCAGACCGTCCAAGAGCATAACAACACGGTTCATCAAATTTCATTATAGGTCAAAGCGAAATAAGGTGTCAACCTTCGTGTTATTCTTTTTTTCGGCCGGGTACTTCCGTATTTAAAATCTGTCAGGCGTGGGATGCCGAATTTCCGACAAGAGCGCCTAATTTGGCCCCGCCAAGCAAGTGATAGTGAAGATGAGGCACGGCCTGTCCGCTGTCCGGTCCGCAATTGTTAATCAGACGGTATCCGCTGTCTGCAATTCCAAGCTTAACAGCAATCTGCTGCGCCACAGCGTGAATCTCACCGATCAGCGGCAGGTCTTCAGGTGCAACGTCATTCATGGAAGCTATGAATTTCTTCGGAATAATCAGCACATGTACCGGAGCTGCAGGCTCAATATCATAAAATGCCAGAATCCGATCATTTTCGAATACCTTATTGGATGGTATCGAACCTTCAATAATTTTGCTAAACACGGTTTCCATGGGGACGTTTCCTCCTATTAGTGTTGGTGAAAAGCCAGCAAGTTAATCCGGCTTGTACTAATCCGTGCTCGGGAATGGCTTGCTTCGCGGCATCATCATTATATGTCTCTTATCATACAGGATAATTACGGATAGGGAAAGGCAGCCGCCGGAGGAGGTGTGGAAACGGAGATCGTGCTGTGTAAGAATGCGAAAGGGTAAGAGATGGGAAGGAGAAGGGGTAGGCAATAGAATATTCAGATTGCGATGTAGACATCTAAACGGACAGGGGATAACTGATTGAAAGATATGAAGATGATCCACCTTACTGTTATAGATACAGGGTGATGATTAGCTCTTGAAAAATATATAAGCATGACAAGCTTTCGGCAAACCAAGAAATCCGCATGAAAAAAGGCAAAAAAAAAGAAACACCCTATCAGCTTAGAAAGCTGATTCGGCGGCGGACGTATGAAAAGGAGGTTAGCTCCCGGTCATACGTCCGCCGAGGTGTTTCAAAATGATGTCGGCTTAGCTGTATTATAACAAGGGGATGATACTGTATCTGTGACGATCATCACATTGTATGTGAAGGATTACATTTTTTCCAAAAGAATCCGCGATCCCCCGCCTCCCTGCTCTGCCGGAACAATAACCAGCTTGCGGGGCAGACGTGCCCTCAGCTCGGGAACATGGCTAATGATCCCAACGGAGAGCTGGTCGTTATGCAGTCTTTCGAGCGATGTGATGACAGTGTCGAGCAGGTCCGGGTCCAAGGTGCCGAAACCCTCGTCCAGGAAAAAGAATTGCAGCGGATATTGCCCCCTAAGCTGAATCTGCGCCGAAAGCGCCAGTGCCAGGGACAAAGAGGTCAGGAACGTTTCTCCGCCGGATAAAGTGGATACCGGTCGTCTAACGCCGCCATTTCCGTCATCCCGGATCACAAACCCGCCGCCAGAATCCACCTCAAGCGCATAGCGCTGCTTGCTCAGGAAACGAAGCCGCTGTGAAGCAGCCTGGCATACCTGCATCAGTTGTTCCTCTGCTATATATTCTACAAAGGCATTTCCCCGCAGGACAGTCTGCAGCTTGGAAAGCTGGTCTTGAAGCGCAGCATGCTCCGCCCGTCTCCCTTCCAGCTCCACCCAGCGGATGTGGCGATGCTGCAAGTCCTCCAGGTCACGTTCAGCACGAGCACGGCCCTGTAAAGCGGCCTCATCTTCCTCCTTGCAGCTGTGCAGGGCTGCCTGGCTCTCCTGCCATTCTTCTGCGCTTAAGACCGCACCTTCCAGCTTCTCTGCGATGTTCCGCAGCTGCAGTGTAACTTCAGCCTCCCCATCACGGTGAGCCCGTACACGTGCACCAGCTTCCATCCGGTCCTCAGGAGTGAGCGCGGCAACTTCCACCTCAGAGGCTGAAGCAAACAGCGAGGCGTTCAGACTATCCTTCCAATGCGTGTCAGCCGCCGTATAATGCTCCCGGGCAGACTCAGCCGCCTGGCGGCTGATTGCGGCTTCCTTCACCGCATGCTGTGCCTGATCGGCTGCTGCCCGGTGAGCTTGCTTACTGCTATCCAGCCCCGCCTGCAGCTCCTGAAGCCGCTTCTCACATCCCGCCAGCAAAGCACCAGCAGAGCGGCCGTCAGTCCACTGAAGAAGGCGTTGCTCTTTCTCGCGCTCCAGCGACTCTTTGCCTTCCAGCTGTGCGTTCCACTGGGCCAGCTCTTTATCCAGGGAGGCTATTTCCTCTTGCAGCATCTGGACAGAGGCACTCTTGTCGTCCAGGAACTTGACGCTGATCTCCAGCCGTCCCCTGATTTCCTCAGCCTGCTCATCCTTCTTCAGCATTTCCCGGTAGGCATGCTCCGCATCATCCGGTGCAAGCTCCGGAAAGAGCCTCGTCCATTCGTTATTGAGATCCTCCAGCTGCCGGGCCAGATCTGCTGTCTTGACTGTAATCCCTTGCAGCCAAGCGGCTTCAGCTTCCGCCGCCGCTGCTTCCTTGTGGGTCAGCTGCTGCTGATCCTGCCAGGCGCGCTGCCACTCTGCCGCAATGCGGCGAAGCTCGCCGGAGCGGACTTTACGCTCAGAATAACCTGTCTCCAGTCCGGACAAAACCTGCTCACCCGGAACTGTACTGGTACGGAATGATACAGAAGCGGCGGAGTCACCGGCAGAGTCCGGAACCGCAGCTGAATTCGAAGAAGAAATACTTGTTGGGCGTTCCGATGGACCCGAGGCTATAGTTGGATCGGAAGAAGACAAGGCTGCTAGGTGATTCGTTGGAGCCGGGGTCTTAGCTGGATCCGAAGACGACAGACCTATCGGGTGTTCCGCTCGAGCCGGGGCTATAGCTGGATCCGAAGAAGAAGGAGCTGCCAGGTGATCCGTTGAAGCCGGAGTCTTAGACTGAGCAGGGTTGGCTACGCTGCCCTCCTCCAAGCCCGCAGCGGCGGGTGCTGCGAAAGACTCTGCCGCCCCTTCGCCATATACCTGTTCCAGCCAGATCATATCCTGCTCCAGCAGGCTGCGGAATTGAAGACGCACTTCAAGCGCCCGTCTGCCTAAGGCGCGGGATTGCTCGAGCTGATGCTCCAGTTCTTCCCGCTCGGCGCTGTCCTCTGCCAGCGCAGGTGCGGGGTGGTGCGGGCTGCCGCAGACAGGACACGGCTGCCCGTCCAGCAGTTCACTGGCGAGCGACAGAGAGAGCCGGTGCCGCTCTTGGCCCTTAAGCGCCGCCGCAAGCGTGCTTCCGTGAAGCTCCAGCTGATCGGCGGCGGCTCCCGCTGCGGCCTCTCCGGCGCGCAGCTCCTGCAGGTGCAGCGCAGCGGCGGCGATGCCCGTGCCGCGCTGCGCCTCAAGCGAGCGCCGCCGTTCCCCGGCGGCGGCGAGCCGCGCCTCCGCCGCCGCGAGCACCGCGGCGCGCTCGGCGCGTTCCCGTTCCGCCGTCTCCCGCTGGGAGGAGGCGGAACGCAGGCCCTGCAGACGCTGCATGGCTTCCTGCAGCGACTGCCGCTCCTGGGAGCGGACCGCGAGCGGCTGCAGGCTCTGCTGCAGCTCGTGCTGGCGCTTTTGGCCCTTGGCCAAAAGCTCACGCTCCCGGGCCATGCTCTCCCGCCGGGCAGCGAGCCCGCGGGAAGTCTCATCGCGGCGCTCCAGCAGCGCTGTGCGCTCGCGCCGCAGACCGCTAAGCTCAGCTTCCAGCTCGAGCGCGCGGCGGTAGGTGTCCGCCCCCTGCCGGAGGGCGGGCTCTTCTGCGGAAAGCGCGGCCTGCGCCGCCGCTTCCGCTGCTGCATGCGCCGCCGCCTGCTGCTCGGCTGCGGCGGCCTGAGCCTCCTGGCCCTCCGCATGGGCCAGCCGGCTCTTCCAGGCCTCTTCCGCGCTGCGCCAGGCCTTCAGCGCGGGCAGCATCTTCTCGGCTTCGTCAGCCTTGCCGAGCTTCTGCTCCAGCAGGAGAATCTCCGCCTCCTGCGCAAGCAGAGCCTGCCGCTGTCCCTCGCGGCGGGAACGCTCCTCCTGCAGCTCACGGATGCGGGCATAGCGTTCCGCCCGCTGCGTTGCCTCATCCAGCCGCTTGCGGCAATCTGCCGCCTGGCGGACTGCTTCCTGCAGGCGCTGTGCAGCAGCCTCAACATCCGCCTTGCCTGCACTTCCCAGCCCCTGCTGCTCCGCCTCCAGCGCCCGCAGCGCGGCCTCGTTCTCCTTGACCCTGCGGCTAAGCTTAAGCGCCAGTCCGTCACCATACTGCTCCAGATGAAAAAGACGCTGGAGCATTTGCCTGCGATCCACGCCGCGCAGTGACAGGAACTCGGCAAATTTCCCCTGCGGCAGCACCACAGCACGGGTGAAATCATCCATTTTAAGTCCAATATGTTCCTCCACGCAGCGTGTAACATCTGCCAGCTTGTCAGCCATCACATGATCGCCGTCAGCGTTAACCTCAATAAAGCGGCTGATGGTATTGCTTACCGACTGGTCACCTGTCCGCTTGAACTTACGTTCAACCCTGTAACGGCGGGGGCCGGCAGAGGAGGTAAGCTCAAAAGTAAATGCCACGCTGAGCTGGTCCTCAGAATGATTCATAATTCCCTGTGTCCCATTCACTGCACGTTCCACTTTGCCATACATGGCCAGTGTGATCGCGTCCAGCAGACTGGATTTACCGCTTCCCGTCGGCCCAAAAATACCGAACAGCCCGGTCTCGGTCAGACTCGCAAAATCAATCTCCTGCTGCTCTCTATAGCTTTGCAACCCGGCTACTTTTAGTAGAATTGGCTTCACTTCAGTTCTCCTCCCCTTCTGCAGGCTCGCGCCGTTCTTCTTCCGCCAACTCCAGGAACAATTCAATCAGGCTGTCCTCAGGCTCTGCCCCGCCGGTCTGCCGCTGATAGAATCTGCGGAACAGCTCCTGCACGGGCATGCGCGAGCGGGCCATCTCCTCAAGCTCCTGCTCCATCTGCGGATACACCGGGCGGATATGTATAATCCCCTCACGGGATTTGCGCAGCCGCTGAATATCATTCAGCGACATCGCTTTCGTGAGGCGGAGCTCCAGATCAATAAAGGCATTTGCATCCCGGCCTTCATCCAGCCAGTTGTAGACTTCCTGCAACCCCCCGGAAGACTTCCAGTTCACCAGAGGACGGCCACAGCGCAGATAGATCTCCTCAAAGGAAGGCTCCCCGCCAGGCGCGATCTCCAGCAAAGCCACGGACTTCGCCTGACCTGCTTCAGAGAAGCTGTAGGCCAGAGGCGATCCGCTGTAACGGATCATGCCGTCGCCTTTCACACGCTGGGCGCGGTGAAGATGGCCGAGCGCTGTATATTGTGCGCCGCATGACAGCGCGGAAGGATCAACGGTATAAGCCCCGCCAACCTGGATGGGCCGCTCTGAATCACTCTCCACTCCGCCCAGCACATAGATATGACTCATGGCCAGATTGACTGTCTTCGGTGAGAATTCACGGCCCAGCAGCTTCATCAGCCTGCCGACCCTGGCACTGTAAGCAAGACGAAGCTCATCTTCCCCCGCATCACCGGCGAGAAGCTCGCCGAGCCGGGCTTCGGAGGGATAAGGCAGCGCTGCGATTTTGGCAATCTCGCCTGTGCGCACGGCATGAACGGTCACCGGTTCCGAGGTAGGCAGGCCCACAAGTGTGATGCCCTGTCTGCGGACAAGCGGCGACACGGATGCCACACGCTCAGGCTGATCATGATTGCCGGAAATGACTACAAGCGGCCGTCCATTAGCCGTAAGTCTGGCGGCCGCATCGTAGAAGAGCTGCTCGGCTGCTGCCGGTGGATTCACAGAATCATAGACATCCCCTGCCATCAGTATCAGATCCGCCTGGGAGGCATCCGCAATCTCCACCAGTTCATCGATGAACTGCTCCTGCTCCTTCTGCCGGCTTCTTCCTTCCAGCGTCCGCCCCAGATGCCAGTCTCCCGTATGCAATATGCGCATTGTCACCCTCTTTTCCCCGCCCACATGCGGTGCCTCTTGATTGATAGATTGATAGATTTATAGTTTCAATGTTAATAATTCCGCTGGATTCATAGCTTCACAGCATGTCCGCCGTCAAAAAAGTACAGCCAAATCTCGCTGACCGGCTCCCCGAGAATATCAAGCAGCGCCTTGCTGTAGAGTTCCAGCTGAAAACGGTATTTCTCTTTAAGCGAATCAAGTCCGCCCTCATGTTCCAGAACAGCGTCCGTCTTATAATCCAGCAGAATCAGCCGTCCCTCCTCCCGGAAAAGACAGTCGATGACTCCCTGAATTAGAACGGATTCTGCCGAATCCGGGGTTTCTTCAACAGCTTCAAGTCCCGGAGCGGCATCATTAATAAATGTAAGTCCTTGGTAAGCCTCGCCCGCCGGAACCATATAGCTGAAAGGCTGTTCTCTTCTTTTCCAGGGAGCCCCAATCAGCCTCCGGCCCAATTCACCCATATAGAACGCCTCAATGTCACCAAGATCGACAGCCTGAGCCTGCTCGTCTGTGAGGATGGCAAGCCGGGTAAGACGTGCTATTGTGGCTTCCAGAACAGTACGGTCTACATTCTCTTCCAACGGAATATGCTGCATGACCGTATGATAGGCCGTTCCCCGCTCGGAAGGCGACAGGCCCCGTTTCTCCATAAATTTCGGGCGCTGCAGATGGAGACTATCCGATCCTGCCACCCCACGCGCCAGGCTGTTCCCTGAAGCCTGGGCCCGTGATTCTTCAAGCAGGTCATAAGAAGGCTGCTCCTGCATGGACAGCATCGATTTCAGTTCGGTGACTGAAGTTTTGGCAGGAATCCGGGACGCGGAGGCATGGGGATAAGCCCACTTCAGCCTTGCTGAAATATCAGCTTCTCTGCTCGTACTCTTAACTGCCACACGGTTGCCGCGCTTTAAGGCTTCGAGCATCGTCTGCCTTTCTTCGTTCGGATCCGCTGCTCCAGCTACACCAAATGAGCCGGAACTGAGTTCTGAAGCATTCACCGCCGAGATGCTCCAATTGGATAAATCACCATGCAGTACAGCAGATACTGCTCCCTCTGTTCCTGCCAGCTTGCGAAGAATAGCTGCGCCTGGATGGCGGATTAATGCCGGTCCCACCCAATCCAAATAGCTGCGGCCCCTGGCCAGCAAATGATCTTCAAGCAGCAACTCTTCACGTGCCTGCACACTGCTCCAGCCTGCAAGGGTACGCGATAGATCCCTTACGGTGCCGACAAGGATCATTTTGTCACGAGGCCGGGTTAATCCAACATAGAGCACACGCATCTCCTCTGCCAAGAGTTCCAGCCGGGAACGGCGGTTAATGGCCAGATAAGGAAGTGTAGGATAGCTGACCCTGGTCTCCCGCTCTACAAAACGCGGGCCGAATCCAAGCTCTTTATGCATCAGGAACGGGGAATACAAATCCTGACGGTTGAACGGCTTCGCCATTCCTGCCAGAAACACTACCGGGAACTCAAGACCCTTGGATTTGTGGATGGTCATAATTCTTACTCCACCGGTCTCTTCGCCCGTTCCTCCAGCCACTCCCAAGTCCCCGCCGTTTTCGCGCAGCCGGTTAATGAACACCAGAAAGCGAAACAACCCTCGTGCAGAAGTGTCATTTTCAAATTGTACAGCCCGGTCATACAGCGCCGTCAGATTATTCTGACGCTGAAAGCCTCCAGGCAGGCCGCCTACCCATTCCAAATAGCCGCTCTCTCCATAGATCCGCCAGATTAATGTACTGAGACTGCCCTCCCGGGCGGCATTTCTCCAGCCCTCAAGCCGCTTCAGAAACGCTCGCAGCTTCATCTGAAGCTGCACAGATATTTCCGGTATTCCTCCATCGGTTGCCGTATTCTCCGCTAATCGGCCGCTTCCTGACGGGCTTCCTTCGTTAGAAGCAGCACTCTCAGCTTGAACAGTCTCTGCGAGTCCAACTGTCTGCTGTATATCCGCATGTAATGACTTTGAATATGAGTCTGTTATATCCTCTTCACCGGCAGCCGCAAGTACAGCATCAAAAAACGAACCATTACTGCAGAGACGTATGAGAGCCAGCTCCTCTTCGCGCAGATTCACCACAGGTGACCGGAGCACACCGGCCAGAGGGATATCCTGACGGGGATTGTCCACAATCTGCAGCAGCGACAGGGCAATTTCAACTTCGGTTGCCTGAAAATAGCCTTTGTTCTGGTCGCCATACGCAGGAATGCCTTCCATACGCAGCTCCTCAATCATCAGAGGTGTCCAGATTCGCGCGGACCGCAGCAAAATTACAATATCGCCATATACAACCGGACGCATAATCTTCCTTGCTTTATCATAAATCAGCAGCGGCTCACCGCCACTCATCCCTGTCATCTGCGAGATGCGGCGGACAATGGCCCTTGCCTCAAGCTGTGCAGTTTCACTCTCAATAGCTTCATTCTCCTGAGCGGGAAGCTCCCCGTCATCAGCCGGCTCCTCTGAACGGACAGACGGCGATGCCCCCCGGTCGATCAGCAAAAGTTCAGGAGCAAAATAGAGATCCGGCCCTTTTTCCTCAGCCCCCGGGAAATTCGCCCCATAGACCAGCTCCGCGCGCTCATCGTAGCTTATTTCAGCAACCTTACTGTCCATAATCTGCCGGAAAATCATATTCACGGCATGGACTACCTCCAGACGGCTGCGGAAATTACGGGCCAGATCGATTACAGAGCCGCCCCTTGTCGTTCCTGAATCTGGGAATTCATCATCCCCGGAATTCTCCCCGCTCCCAGCTATGCCATCGCCTCTGTTGTCTGTGGCTGAGCCAAATTTCCGGTATTTATCCAGAAAAAGTCCCGGCTCCGCCAGACGGAAACGGTAAATACTCTGCTTCATATCTCCAACCATAAAGCGGTTGCCCGGGGATTCGCGGGAGATCAGCCGCACAATTTCTTCCTGAACGCTGTTCGTATCCTGATATTCATCCAGCAACACTTCGTCGAACTGGTCGCGGTACTCCATCGCCGCATCTGAGGGCACAGAATGACCGGGTACAGAATCCTCGTGGCGCAGGATTTTCAGACAGTAATGCTCCAGGTCACTGAAATCGACCATGCCCCGGCCTGCTTTCTCGATCCGGTAACGTTCACCGAATTCGATGACTGTCTCCGCAAGCTCCCGCATTAGCGGGGCGGCCTCATGCAGTTCACCCAGAAAAGCCTCGGCGGGACGCCCAAAGAGGGATTTCTGCAGTTCCAGCAGGCTCTTCTTCACATTGTCCCGGAGCTCCTTAACGGTCTCCTGGAGCCCGGGATCAGTCGAATCCTTCTTGCAGGCCTTCAGCTTTCCAAACGATATTTCCATAAAAATATCATACAGCTCGGCCCAAGGACGGAATTCCAGGGCTTCCTGCAGCGACCGCACCATTTCCAGATCCGCAGCCAGATTATCGGCATACGGAGCGGGGCCTCCAGGCTGCAGCGCAATCTCCCGGCCCCTGCGGAGCTGGCTCGCAGCCCCATCCAGCGTCAGCTTCGCTTCCGCCAGAATGCTCTGCACCCATGGCGTGCGGCTTAAAGCTTCCGTGTCCGGCAGGGAGAAATCCGCCGCAGTACTCCGCAGCCACTCCGCCGGCCAGGGATGGCTGCGCGCAAAATCATGCAGCCGCTGCACCAGAGCATGCACCGCATCATCACTGCGCTCTCCACTGAACCAGTCAGCCAGCCGAACAAAAACAGTATCTTCCCCATCCTCGGTCACTTCTCCATATTTCTCTTCCAGCAGCTCCTCCAGCAATTCCTGGCGCATCATCTCTGCTTCATGCTCATTCAGAATCCGGAACCCGGGATCAATGGGAATAAGCTGGTAGTAACGCCGTATGACCTCCAGACAAAAGGAATGCAGCGTCGTAATCGAAGCTTTGCCGAGCAGAGCAAGCTGGCGGCGCAGATGCTCATTGCCCTGGCTTCCTGCCTCATCCCCTGAGTCCTCCTCCTCCAGCTTCCGTTCCAGTGCCTCGCGGATACGCTGACGCATCTCAGCAGCGGCTGCCTTTGTGAAAGTGGCCACCAGAAGCCGGTCCACGCTGAACCCGTTCTCTTCGCTGCTGATCTTGCGGATAATCCGTTCGACCAGGACTGCGGTCTTGCCGGAGCCTGCCGCCGCCGCGACCAGGATATCATCACCACTCTCCGCAATGGCACGCCACTGATCGTCGCTCCACAGGCTTCCTTCCGGTTTGGGCTCTATTTCAGCTTTTCGAATCATGGCTTATCTCCTCCTTCGCGGGACAGCAGGTCCCAGATTGCTTCTTTGCCCGGCTTGCCAAGAATGTTGTAAGCATTGCCTTCCACAGCCTCATCGAACTGGCATACCGGCCGGTAGGAACAGAAAGTGCAGGCTGTTTCCTGCTGTATCCGGTAAGGCTGAATCGCCACATCGCCTTCGGTAATACGTGTCCCGATATCAGTGATCGTGCTGCGTACCGAGGACAGCAGATGTCCCCATTGCTCAGGAGTAGCGACCGAAGCGCTGCTGTAAAAGCTTCCATCGCTCTTCAGTGCCACCGGTACAATCGAGGAATGTCCCTTGTCCAGCGTAGTATCCATAAGCGAGACAACTTCACGGTCCGCCGTCAGCAGCCCTTTCATTTTGAAACGCTTCATCAGCTCCTGCTCTGCCTGCTCGCGGTTCATGCCGTTCGCTGAAGTCAGCAGCGGATCATGCACATGGAAATAGAGCGTTCCGGCCGGAAGAGCAGTCTTCCCGAGCCATTGCTCCGAATAGGTGAGCAGAACATCCAGGTAGGTCAGCATCTGTAGCGACAGCCCGTAATAGACCTCGTGCAGCTTGAGGTCCTTCTGGCTGGATTTATAGTCGATCACCCGCAGCAGAATGCCTTGCTCACCCTCAGCCATATCCACACGGTCAATCCGGCCCACCACCTCCATCACACAGCCGTTGGGCAGAGTGATTCTAAGCGGCGGCAGGTCCTTGCCCGGACCAAAATCAAGCTCAAGCCCCACTGGCTCAAAGCTGCCCCGTCTGGCATGTTCCCCAAGGATCACGGAGGCGCGCCCTACAATGTTCTTAAGCTTACGGGAAATATATCCGTAGCGTTTGCTGCTCATCAGGATTTCCCCTTGAAGAAGCGGAGAGAGCCGGTCCACAGTCTCTCCTGCCTCCCGGCGGCATTCCTCTGCCGTCATACTGCCCCAGCTGCGCCCCTGCTTCTGCAGCCGTACAGCCATATCGCTGAGAGCAGCATGGAACAGCTGCCCGATATCCGGGGCTTGTAGCTTATAGAGCTGGCGTTCTTTCAGCCTCAGCCCGTAGGAAGCGAAATGCGAGAAGGCGCAGGCGACGAATTTCTCCATACGCGACACACTCCCCCTCACTGTCGTTCCTCCGTACAAGTGCAGACTGGTTCTCCGCTTCAGCCGGATTCCTTCATTGCGGTAGAACAGGGATCCAAGCAGCCGTTCCAGCTCTGGCCGGTGATTCACATCATCCATAAACCAGTTATAGACATCCCACCAGAGTGCTGGAATCTTAACGCCCTGCCGCCACTGCCGAAGCTGCAAAATCAGCATGCGCAGTGTCTGCTCCGGCTGACCCACAAAGCCCATATGCAGTGCTTCAAGCGCTTCTACCGTCCCGATTTCATCTGCCGCTCCTGCCGAAGCTGCAGGAAATCCAGAAACAAACCGCTCGTGCAGTGCCCCTGGAAACATGCCATGCAGATGTCGGATCATTTCGGAGGGCAGGAGGGCTTTGCCTTCTTCATCCGCTGTCGCATAACTGATCCAAAGCTTGCGGCTTGCCGTTGTGAGTGTATTGTAAATCAGAAAACGCTCGTCCAGCAGCTTGCGGGAAGAACCGGAAGCAAGCTCCATTCCTGCATTCTCCAGCAGCAGTCGTTCCCCTTCCGAGAGGATGCCGTCTTCCTTGAACTGGGCGGGAACAACCCCTTCATTGAATCCCAGTAAAAAGGCGTATTTCACTCCAGATACCCGTGTGCGGTCCATATTCCCCACCAGCACCTGATCCAGCGCAGGAGGCACCAGTCCCATTTTCAGTTCGGCCAGCCCCGTCTCCAGTACCCCGGCAAAAACCTCAAACTCCATTCTTTCATTGCCCATCATCTCGGCAATCTGATCCAGCAGGTCCAGCACCGCTCCCCATAGCTGGGTATGCTCACGGGCCGCTTCAGGACGCCCCAGCTCCAATGCTCTGGCACTCATCTGTTCCAGCTTGCGTGCGGCATCCGTATCCTGCAGAAGAAAATATACCGCCTTGCACAGTTCCAGACCGCTGTGGCTTGTTTTGACCCTTTTCTCAAAAGCCTGAAGCGGACCTGTAATGACCTCCCGGCAGGCTTCCATTCTTGCCAGCAGTGCTTCATCCACAATTCTCTCGCCTTCCAGCGAAAGACTCGGAATGCCTTTCCAGGACCGGCCATTCGTCCAGCGGTGGCCTTGAATACCGCATGCCAGCACATAATTCTCCAGTGCATCCATATCTGCGCGCGTCACACTGTTGTCCATCGGCAGCAGCAGCTCCGTCTTCACACAGCGGAACACATCTTCATACCGCCAACGTCTGCGCACCACATCAAACGAAGAGCGGATAAATTCTATTAACGGATGATGCAGCTCATTCATCTTTTGGTCAAGGAAGAAGGGGATTCCGTAGTCCTGGAACAGGGGAACCACAAGCTGCTCATAATCGGCAATATTGCGCATGAATACTGCCATCTCCTTATATTCGGCACCTTCCTCACGGGCAAGACGAAGTATCTCCCTGAGACTTCCTTCTACTTCGGCTCTACGCGATGCTGCCGCAGTAAGGGTAATGGCATCATCCACCTCTGAAGCCGCACCGCTCCAGCGGATTCGCCGGCCAAACCCCTTCTCCAAATGGGCTAGAGCCGGACTTCCGGCAAAACGCGGCAGCACCGGCGGTGCCAGCAGTTCATCCCATACCGTCAGACCCATCTCCTCTGCCATTCCGCGCAGCTTGATACAGGTTACAGCTGATGGATGAAACAGCTCAAGCTCATGAGGCTGTATCCCCGAAGGGTAGATCCGGTCAAGTGTCAGAGCAACCGTAACTTTTGCGGCATATTGCATCAGCTCCCGCAGCACGGCAAATTCCTGCGTTGTGAAGCCGTGAAAACCGTCCACCCAGATTTCCGCACCGCGAATATAAGTAGAATCCTGAATATGTTCAGCCAGCTCAGCCAGCCGGTCCTCGTCATCCATGTACAGCTGGGACATTTCCTGTTCCAACTCGCGGAACACCATATGCACATCATCCAGCTTGCTTGCGAGAATGGGACTTCGTCCTATCGAATCTCTCATCCGGCCGATCTGCTCCTCCAGATCAGCAGTGCCCAGGCAACAGCGTTTCAGTTCCGTGTGTAATTGGCTAAGCCGCTCTACAAAACCCGGTCTGTCGCTTGATTGACCAAACAGCTTTAACTCTTCCTTATGGCGGCTGATGATCTTGTAGATCAGCATCTTCTTGCCTTCCTCACTGATAGGCAGACTGGCACTGCCTCCGGTCTCCTGCTTCACTCGGTACGCCAGCCGCGAGAAGCTCAGTGTCTGGGCACGAATACTTCCTTTCGTCTTTCCCGTCTTCAACAATCCCTGCTCCGCGCCAAATGAGCCCTGCTCCGGCACCAGCACAATCATCGGAGGGCCCAGCGGGTCTGCTTCGAGGCGGGAGGAGACATCCTCCCATATCTTCGTAGTCTTGCCGCTGCCTGAGCGGCCAATCAAAAAGTGTACTGTCATCACAGTAGACCCCTTCCGTGGCAGAGAAATAGTATGGATAATTAAAAATGCTATACAATCATTCACTAGTTTTATAGGTGAAAATTCAGATGAATCCGTCCCAACATTATAGCACATCTCTTCCATCTAGAACATACGTTTGCCATTCTTTGCATATCTCAATCTATCATTTTCTGGATTCTCATATTGCAAAAAGAGCCCCTCCGGCAGGGGAGGGACTCTTTGTATGCAGATCTATTTGCTGCGCACTTCAAAAATGGCAAATTTCAAGTAGTGGCCTTCTTCCACACCGAGAATTTGCGGATGGTCCTTGCCTGCAGCCCGCCACTCAATCAGACGCAGCACTTTACCGGCATCCTTGGCGGCCTCCGCGATGGTGTCCAGAAACAGCTGCGGCTGCATGTGATAGGAGCAGCTTGCCGTTACGAGGTAGCCGCCCTCGTTGACCAGCTTCATGCCGTGCAGGTTGATATCCTTGTAACCGCGGCAGGCGCCTGCCACCGCACTTTTGGTCTTGGCAAAAGCAGGCGGGTCCAGAATAACGACATCCCACGTCCGCCCTCCCCCGGCTGTCATCGGTTTGGCGGTATCCGCTTTAGCCGCAGCTTTAGTGCCAGGATTGGCATCACTTTTACCGGTGGCCCGCTCAGAGCGTTCTTCCAGGCCTTTGACCTGGTTGCGCAGGAAAGCAAAAGCATCGTCGACCACAAATTCCACCCGGTCGGTGAAACCATTTAGCTCTACGTTGGCTTTGGCGCTCTCGATCGCATGGGCGGATACGTCAAGGCAGGTAACCTTCTTGGCACCGTATTTGCAAGCATGAAGAGTGAAGCTGCCAGTATGCGCGAAGCACTCCAGTACTGTTGCACCATCCCAATAAGGGAAGGTAACCGGTTTGCCGCTTTTGTTAACCGGAAGAGTCTGGAGGGATCCGTCTTCTGCTGCAACCTGCTGCAAAGTAATACCACTGCGTCCACCCCAGCCCTGGATCAACGGGGCAATGGAAGCCCGGTTCTCCCGCTGGTCAAAAAAGTATCCTGTCTTCTGCCCTTCTTCTATATCTACAATCACTTTGAGGCCGTTCTCGCTAACCGTTATATGACGCGGGCACTCTCCGTACAGTATGCCGGTTCTCTGTTCCAGTCCTTCAAGCTCGCGGACACTCACATCACTGCGCTCATAAATACCTCGCGGTGCCACAACTTCTACGAGCGCCTGTACGATCTGGTCGCGGCACTTGTCCATGCCCAGTGTCAGCAGCTGCACCACCAGGACATCACCAAAGCGGTCAATGATGAGACCGGGGAGGAAATCCGCTTCCCCATACACCAGGCGGTATGCATCCGCTCCCGGCAGAAACCGTTCTCTGTGGCGCAGACAATCCGCAAACCGTCCGGCAAAAAAAGGGATATCCATTGCGGCCAGCGGACCCTGTGTTAGAACTCTTACCCGAATCTGCGAAGCAGGATTGTAGTACCCTGTTCCAAGGAATCTTCCTTGATGATTAAGCACATCCACCAAGCCGCCAGCCTGCGGATCTCCGTCCACGGATGCCACTTCACTTGCATAGACCCACGGATGACCTTGTTCCAGTCTTTTTTTACGGCTGCGTTCCAGTATAACTGATGCCAATACCTTCAACTCCCTGTTCTTGTTAATGATTAGTATACATGTCCACTTCACTGCATTCATATATTGGTGTACAACCCCGTTCAAAGGAGCTTGTCCCTATGATCCGTGATCTGCTGTTCCCTGTCCTATATGGTCTTGTGATTTTTCTCGCCGGCATGAAGCTGATGGAAGCTGCACTGGCGAGGCTCGCCGGCCCTCTGCTTACGAGAAGTCTGCACCAAGCAACCTCTACGCCCCTAAAAGGCCTGATTGCAAGCAGCCTGTTGTCGGCGCTGCTGCAGAGCAGCACCGCTGTAACAGTGCTCACCATCGGCATGGTGAATGCCGGGCTGCTGACTTATGCCCGGACGCTGGGCATCATTCTGGGCAGTAACATTGGTACCTGCCTGACAACAGAGCTGATCGGCCTGCAGATCAGTACGATGGCCACTCCGCTGCTTATCGTGTCGCTCTGTCTATGGGCGGCTGCCGTCATGCTCGGCGAGCTGCCCTCCCAAGGCTCACGGATAGCGGAATCCAGTCGCAGGATTGCCGTACCTCTGCAATTCATCTGCCTGGCAATGGCCGGGTTCGCAATGGTCCTCTGGGGCATTGCGGTCATGCAGTCTATCGGACCCGCGTTGCAGGCCAGCGGCCTGTTCCGCTGGTTCCTGGACCATGCGGCTACCAGTGCGCTCTGGGGCCTGGCCGCCGGAGCCTGCCTGACCGCGATGCTGCACAGCAGCGCGGCGGTCATCGGTATGGCCATGGGCCTTGCCAGCTCCGGCGTAATGCCGCCAGAGCTGGGCATCGCTGTTGTGCTGGGTGCCAACATCGGCACCTGCGTCACCGCCGTAATCGCCGCTATCGGCGGTTCGGCTTCCGGCAAGTTCGTCGCCGGATCACATGTCATGCTAAATGTGGGCGGCGCCCTGCTGTTCCTGCCCTTCATTCAGCCGTTGCAATCCTTGTCTGCCTGGATGGGCGGCAGTCCTGCCGCCCAGCTTGCCCATGCTCAGACGATCTTCAATGTCGTCTGTTCACTTGGCGTGCTGCCGCTGTGCTACCTGCCGGTATGGACCCGGCTGGAGAAACGGCTGCAGGTATAGCCGTCCGAAAAGGCATTATCGCTGTACCATTATACTTCAATCAGCCTTACAGTTCTAATGCTAGTTCATGCTTCAAGAAAAAAAGACCTGTAACCCCTCATATAGGCGGATTAACAGGTCTTGATGTTAGACATCCGATGATCAGATTCAACCGGATATGCTTACTATTTTACTGTAATAGATACCGTTACTGTTTTATTGTTGAACTTACCTTTAATAGAGGTTGTCCCTTTACCCACTCCGGTAATCAATCCGGAATCATTTACCTTAGCCACAGAAGAATTAGAGCTAGTCCAAACGGTATTCCCAGTAACAATAACAGTCTTACCTGTATCATACAAAGCAGTTACTACCACCGGCTTGGAAACACCCGGTGCCAGATTCAGCTTGGTTTCACTAACGGTAAGCTTGGTCAGCTTAGGAACCACGGTGATTTTGACCGTTGCCGTAATTCCCTGGTAGGAACCGGTGAGGGTCGCTGTACCTTCGCTGACAGCTTTTACAGATGAGCCTTTCACTGTAGCCACACCTGGATTGGAGGATACCCAATTCATAGCGCTAGAGAAGTTAGCTGTTTTTCCGTTCGAGAAGGTTCCGGTCACTTTAATCGATTTAGAAGCTTTAATATTCATTTCAAGTGTGCTTGGTTCTACAAGCAGCTTCACGACTTTCTGTTCAATAGTCACCGGGATGCTGATCGTCTTATTCGAATAGGTTCCCTTCAAAGTTGCAGAGCCTTTCGCCAATCCCTTGAGGGTTTTGCCCGTTGCGGATTGCTTGATCACAGCATTGCTGCCGCTAAGCTCCCACTTGATCGCCGAAGTGACATCCAGCTCGTCCCCGTTCTCAAGCACTGCCTGAACAGCAGGCAGCGGATCCTCTTCACCAATGACCAGTCCAATTGGATCCTCAGGCCCGATCAGCACGAGCACTTTATTCAGAACGGTCACTTTCAGTTCCACACTCTTACCCCGGACAGCTGAGGAAGATGCTACTGCCGCATTTTCCTTAATCTTGCCAGTCAGGGTTACCGTGCCGGCTTTACCACCGACAAGCTTGCCGTCCTTGACCAGAGCGATATCTCCGTTAGCGGATGTCCACTCGATTTGATCACTGATGTCGAGCTTCGTTCCATCGTATTTCGTTCCGCTAACCTTTGGCAGGCTTGCAGTGTCCGCAGTGTATAGCTCCTGCTCGGTTTTTTCTACTGTCAAATCTGTAAGACTAGGGTATACAGTCAGCTTGAACGATTTGCTTACGCCAAGGTATTCACCTTTGATGACTGTAGTTCCCACTGCTTTGGCAGTAATGGTAGCTACGGCATCATCTGAAGCCACTGTATCGGCTATAACCGTTGCTGTCAGCAGGTTGTCGGAGCTCCACACCGTATTTACAGATTGATTGACTGTTGAATTCACAGCATTCCGTACAGAAGATTTAACCTTCAGGCTTTCTCCAAGGAAGAGGAATTGATCGCTATCCGGCGTCAGGAGCAGCGCTTCATAAGGCGCACGCACATAGACATCCACCGATTTGGAAACACCCAGGTAGCTTGCCGTAATGACAGCCTTACCGGTTCCCAGAACTGTAATCTTCCCGGCATCCACCTTCGCAATACTCTCATTAGAGGTTGTCCAGGTGGCATCTTTAGCAATATTAATCTCGGGGCTGCTCTCCGATGTTTTGGTCATCGCGGTTAATTGAACCGGAGAATCCCCAACCAGCAGTTCCAGCTCTTTCACAGCCGTGTCTTTCGCCTTCAGGATAATTGCCGAATAAGGCAGTTGTACCACGGCTTTGAAGGTGGCAGTCAATCCTTTGTATTTAGCTGTGATGGTTGAAGTCCCTTCACCTTTAAGAGTGATCTTACCATCATCAATGGTCAGCACATTGGTACTGGAGCTGGTCCAGTCCGCATCGGCAGTCACATCTTTCACAGAAGTGGCTGATTCTCCGCCAGTGACTTTGGCCTTGACCGTCAGTAAACTTTCACTGTCACCCAGCTTATAGATGCCATCGAAGCTGCGCTCCAGTGTTAAATCCTTAAAAGGATAGCTTACAGATACCTCAATGGTAGCTACAGAGTTGTTGTAGATTGCAGTTATGATTGCAGTACCGGTGTCTGCAGCTGTCAGTAGCCCGGTGGTGGATACATTTACTACGTTACTATTAGAGGAACTCCATTTGGCCGCAGCCGTCACATCTTTTTTGGAGGAGGAGCCTTCCACGTTGGCATATACCTTAAGCTGCTTCGGTGTCTGGCCTACGGTAAGCTCTACTTTTGCAGAACTGTCGAATTCAATAGAAGTGGTGTCGCCAGTTGCTGCAAAGACGTTTACCGGAAAAGCTACAACAATCAGCAAGATCATAGTAAAGAGCATTTTCGTCATTTTCCTGTACACAGTCATTTGTTCTCTCCTTAGGCATTGAAATTATCGGTATCTATTTTCCACACTCTTCCACTATATCGACAATTAGTGCCTGAGTCTTTACCTTATCTTCAGTTTATTTTCAGTTTCAGCCAAATTCAGGACTTTCTAACTATTCATTTTCACATTCAGCAGAGACAAGGCTTTGCGTAAAATATGAATATTATTGGTGTATGAATTGCCGGTTCCACGGATCCATGCGGCCGCCGGCTCATGCCACTCCACTGCATTAATCTCTTCCGTCTGCGCCTTGGTTACACCGCCTACAGATTCTACAAGAAAGTAATGAACCTCCTTGTTCACTATACCGTGAACCGCATGCTTAAAAGAATATTTAATGACATCAATCGGCGCTCTGATCACTCCGACCGTCCCTGTCTCCTCACAAATCTCACGCAGTGCCGTCTCCTCCACGGTCTCTCCTGGCTCCATCTTCCCTTTGGGCAGCGAAATTTTGCCGTAGCGGTCCACAATAAGCTGAATTTCAAGACCAGCAGCACCTGTCCGGAACACTACCCCGCCCGCTGAAATCTGCTTGTGCGCCATATTCATCCTCCTAAAAGTTTTGCCAGCGGTACTTCATCGATTACTCTCCGCGCAAAACTCACTTCGTAAGCGTAAACTTAGTTTTGCCAGCGGTACCTCATCGATTACTCTCCAGGCAAAACTCACTTCGTAAGCCCCTCTGACTTTATTACCCAAATAGCAAAACAGCCCCACAAAGTGGGGCGTAGAGTTAAGCTGCGCAGCTAATCTTACTGCACGATCTGGTGCAGACCGCTCCGGTTCACGCTGACAAGCTCGCCCTTGCACTCATTCACTCCGGCTTCCGTAATCTTCACCTGGCAGAGCTCTCCCTGCAGCGAATCATCGCCGCCGAAGAACACCTGAAGGTAGTTATCGCTGAAGCCGTGCTGGGTGCTGCGGCCCGGTGCATCTTTGGCCGATCTCTCGGCGATGACGGAGACCGTCTTGCCTACGAATTGGCGGGCGTAAGCCAGCTGCATGTCTTCAGAGAGGTCAATCAGCTGCTGAACGCGAACATTCTTGATCTCTTCATCCACCTGGTTCAGCATCCTTGCTGCCGGAGTTCCCGTCCGTTTGGAATAAGGGAATACGTGCATTTCGGAGTAGTTCACAGCCTTCATGAAGTCATACCCGGCACGGAACATTTCCTCCGTCTCACCCGGGAAGCCGACAATGACGTCAGTGGTTATGCCGACATCCGGCATCGCCTGACGGATCAGCTCCATTTTGGCGAAATACTCTTCTGTTGTATATTTACGGCGCATCGCCTTCAGTACCTCGTTATGTCCGGCCTGCAGCGGAATATGCAGATGGCGGCACATTTTGGAGCTGCGGTTCAAGACCTCGAGCAGCTTTCCGTCAATCTGGCTGGCCTCAATAGAGCTGATACGAACCCGTTCCAGCCCGTCCACCTTGTCCAGCTCCCAGAGCAGGTCGGCGAGACGGTAATTCTCCAGATCGTCCCCATAGCCTCCGGTATGAATGCCGGTTAGGACAAATTCCTTATATCCAGCTTCCACCAGCTGGTGTGCCTGGGCCACGATGGACTTCGGATCACGGCTGCGCGATAATCCGCGCGACCAGGGAATGATGCAGAAGGTGCAGAAGTTGTTGCAGCCATCCTGAATTTTCATAAAAGCCCGCGTCCGGTCCGCAAAGCCTGGCACATCCAGCTCTTCAAACTCCCGGGTCTTCATGATGTTACGGACAGCATTCACCGGCTCGCGGGACTCCTGAATGTTCTTCACATGAGTCATAATGTGCTCACGGTCCTGGTTGCCGATTACGAGATCGACACCGGGAATATCCAGAATCTCGCCTGGTGAGGTCTGTGCATAGCAGCCGGTAACGGCTACAATCGCTTCCGGATTGCGGCGCACGGCGCGGCGGATCATTTGGCGGCTTTTTTTGTCGCCCGTATTCGTTACTGTACAGGTGTTGATCAAATAGACATCGGCGGGCCCTTCGAAATCAACCTGCTCGTAACCTTCATTTTTGAAAAGCTGCCAGATGGCTTCAGTGTCATAGAAATTCACTTTACAACCTAAAGTATAAAATGCTACGGATGGCATTATTCAAGCTCCCCCATTTCTCCAGATTCATAAAGAATACAAGCTGCGGCTACCATACCTGCCGTCTCGCAGCGCAGAATACGCCGTCCAAGCCCGACTGAAACCGCTCCAGCCTCTTCGGCAGCACGGCATTCCTCTGGACTGAAACCGCCCTCCGGTCCGACGATTACCATCACCTTGCCGGACGACTGCTGAGGTAGTCGGGACAGCCAGGGGGCGACCGCGCTGCGGAGCTGCAGGCCTTCTTCTTTTTCATAACAGAAATACACGGCGTCATACGCACTGAAGCTCTTCAGCAGCAGCTTCCAGCTAAGCGGTGAGTGCACTTCCGGAACGATATTCCGGTGTGCCTGCTCGGCGGCCTCTTTGCAGATTTTGCGCCAGCGATCCAGGCGTTTGCTTTCCTTGCGTTCGTCATACTGCACAATCGTGCGCTCTGAGAGAAAAGGAACAAAGGCTACTGCGCCGATTTCGGTGCATTTTTGAATTACTGTCTCCAGCTTGTCTCCCTTGGGCAGACTCTGGGCTACTGTAATCTTGATCCGCGGCTCATGGGTCATGTCCAGCATTTCAAGGATATGGACAGTCACTTCCCCTATTTCAATCCCGGCAATTTCCACGAGTGCCTCCCGGGACACTCCATCGCTGACAATCAGCTTGTCCCCGGCCTTACCGCGCATCACCTTCGCGATATGACGGGCGTCCTCGCCGCTAATGACTACCGTATCCGGATGAAATTGCTCCGGTGTTACGAAATAACGCTGCATGTTCTCATCATCCTGTCCCTTATTCAGCATAAAAGCGGCAGCGTTCCTGCTTCCCAGGTTCCCTGCCGCCGCTCTTTCAACTATATTCCACTAAAAATACCACATTACATAATACAACGTTTGCCTGGCTGTGAATAGTCCCAGTTACAGGCTTCAGACTCCAAACAGCTTCAGGAACAGCTGAAGAAAATCATTCCCGATCTGTATAGACCAATTGTTCATTGGAGTAATGGTATAGTTACGCAGCCCGGGAATGAAGATAACCAGCAGAAAAACCAAGGACAACCACTGTTCGTACTGCTGCAATCTTCCGCGGATGGGACGGGGAGCCACATCCTCCACAATACGGTAGCCGTCCAGTGGCGGCAGCGGAATCAGGTTAAACAAAAAAAGAAAGAAATTGAACTGGATAAAAATCCCGAAAAACCAGACAACTGCCCGAAGCAATTGTTCGTTCGCAATGGAATCAATGATTCCGGTTCCCAGCAGTATGGCATAGATAAGGGAACCCAAGATCCCCAGCAGCAGATTACTAATCGGGCCCGCTGCCGAGACGATCACGCCCATCAGGCGGGGACGTCTGAAATTCTCGCGGTTCACGGGAACCGGACGGGCCCAGCCGAAGCCGGCGACGAGTAGCAGAATAATGCCGAATAGATCAAAGTGAACTGCTGGGTTGAGCGTCATCCGCCCCAGCATCCTTGCAGTAGGATCACCGAATTTATTGGCAAAATAAGCATGACTGAACTCATGCACCGTAAATGCAATTACAATGGTAATCAGAAAGAACGGGAGTTGCTGCAGCGGAATACGTATAATACTTTGCAAGAAATCCATCTTTACCTCTTTCCGGCTGTGAACGCCACCCAATCTTCTTCACGGGATACTTCCATAATCTCAAAACCGGAAGCTGTCAGTGCGCCAGCTACCAGCTCTTCCTTATCCTTGTAGATGCCGGAGGTTATATAGAGTCCTCCCGGCTGAAGCGCACGGTAGACATCATCCGTGAACAATACAATAATCTCCGCCAAAATATTGGCGACCACAATCTTGACTGGTAAGGTAACACCAAGGCCAACTTCGCTTGTCGGAACAGCAGAAGCTGCTTCAGGTTCGGCTAAATGTCCAGGTCTGGCGGAAGGCCACATCTCTCCAGCCGACGAATCCAAAGCCCGTTCGCCGCCTAGGAGTGACAGAAGATCGCTCTCCTTTACTGTAATGACTTCCTGCAGCTGGTTCAGCGCCACATTCTCCCGCGCACTCTCAACGGCCACCGGGTCCAAATCCAGCGCAAGGACCGACTTCGCACCCAAGAGAACAGCACCTACGGCAAGAATGCCGGAGCCAGTACCCACATCGATTACTTCTTCGCCGCCTTGAATATGCTTTTCCAGTGCACGCAGGCAGAGTGCCGTGGTTGGGTGTGTTCCGGTTCCGAAGGCCATGCCGGGATCAAGTTCAATAATCTTTTCATCCGGACTATCCGGGGTGTACTCCTCCCAGGTCGGCTTAATCGTCAGCCGTTCCGATACACGAAGCGGCTTGAAGTACTGCTTCCAGGCATGGGCCCATTCATCTTCATCTACCGTTTTCCACGAAATCAGCGCCTTGCCGGGGTCAATCCCGAATTCGCGCAGCTCTGCAACTCTCGGAGCGAGTTCTTGAACAATATCGTTCATGGAAACAGCTTCCGCATAGTAGCCTTTAATCACCGCTTCTCCTTCAGGGATATCATTGAGCGGTTCATCGTATAATTCACCGTAACGGGTGTCCCGTACCTTATTCAGCGTTCCTGATTCTTCAATGGAAACACCGCCTGCTCCGGCTTCATACAGCAGATTGGATATCATCTCCTGTGCTTCTTCTGTTGTATGTACCGTCAGTTCGTGCCATAACATGTGTGTGGGTCCTCCTAAAAGTGTTGTAACAATTGAATATTTAACAGTATACCATTTCTTCCCCACCCAGCGCCAAACAGCGGCTCATCTCCCGGAAACCGGACCTTTTTGGCGGCAAAAGCAATCCGCCGTATGGTCATCCACCATGCCGGAGGCCTGCATAAACGCATAACAGATGGTCGAGCCCACAAACTTCATCCCCTTCTTCTTCAGCGCTTTGCTCATCTGGTCAGATTGAGGACTGGTGGCCGGAACTTCGGACCGTGTTTGCCACCCGTTAACCACGGGCTTTCCGCCGGTAAAGGTCCACAGATATTCCGCAAAGCCGCCCTCTTCCTGGCAAATCTGCTGAAATACAGCCGCATTTTGGATGACCGCATTAATTTTCAACCGGTTCCGAATAATTCCAGTGTCCTGCATCAACGCTTCAACCTTCGCTTCGTCATACCGTGCAATTTTATGCGGATCGAATGCATCGAACACTTTACGGAAATGTTCCCTTTTCTTCAAAACCGTATACCAGCTCAGCCCCGCCTGCATCCCCTCCAGCATCAGCAGCTCGAACAGCTTCCGGTCGTCGTATAGGGGTTTGCCCCATTCCTCATCATGATAAGCAATATACAGCGGGTCTTCATTGACCCAGGCACAACGTGTGATCATCAAAATTAAGCTCTCTCCTTTGTCATAAAAATAAAGAGGCACCCGTCCCCGCCAAGGGTTCTGGGCACCTCCATTCTACTGAAAAATGCAATGGCTTGGGGTCAGATAATATTCAGCACTTCACGGGCCTGGGTATCCAGCTCCTGCGCAGAAGTGGAAATTCCAGTGAACTCCTGCAGCGCGATTTCAATCTGCCGCTGGCTTTCTTCTACACTATCCTGGACCTGATCCATTCCGGAGGACATTTTGCCAATTTCCTCTGTAATTCCCTCTACACTGTCACGCACCTTACTGATCGAATTCTGAACCATGGCCGACAACTTCCGCACTTCTTTGGCCACCACATCAAATCCGCGACCGAATTCACCGGCATGAGCCGCTTCAATCGCCGCATTAAGCGCAAGCAGATGGGTCTGTGAGGCAATATCGCGGATCGTCTGTACCACGCCTTGAATTTCTCCGGCTTTTTGTTGCAGATTGGCCAGTGTCACGGTGTTCTCGTTCGAGACCCCGGCGATTTCGTCAATGCTCTGCAGCAATTCCTGACTCCGTTCAATTCCTTTTTCCGCGCGCAAATTCAGACTGTCGGACATCTCCTGCAACCGTTCCACTACCTCGCTTATATTATTCTGCCTTGAAGTAATGTTAGTAGCGGCCTTGGTTACACCGATGACCCGCTCTTCTGTCTCATCAAAAACAGGCATATATGTAGCCTCCAGCCATACCGTATTGCCCTCGGAGTCCATCCGTTCGATTTTATCCTGAAAGCTCTTGCCGGAGAACAGATCCTGCCAGAATCTCTCATAATCCGGACTATTCACGAATGCAGGAAAACAAAACTTTTGGTGTTGCATCCCATACATATCCTGCGTGCTGTATTTCATAGTACTAGCGAATGCCTCATTGACATAAGCCACTTTGCGTTCAAGATCAAAGCGGATCAAAGCGAGATTCTTCTCTAAGGCTCTGACCACAAGAGCATCTGTAACTTTCAGGTCTGATACGTTCTCCATTATGACTTCTCCTCATAAGACTCATATTTATGATTCTACATACTTAAAATTTTTAATTTACCCCTTTTTCATATTAACGGAAAAATCAGAGCTTTGGATTACATTAATGAAGAATTAGTTCCGCCATAAAAGAAAAAACCGCAGGCGTAGTGCCGGCGGTCTTGAGTCTTTTCAAATAACTTCGCAAAGTATTAATGCAGAATTTCCCGCTTGTTGACTTTAACTCCGGATAATGATTGATCAAACATATCGAGAATATACAAAAAGCGTTCTGCTTCACGGAATACATGATCCGCCAGTAAAGGATGAATAATGCTTTTGATCCTGCATTCATCGATTAGATCACGTGCGGTTTTCTTGAAATCACGTAGGGATTGCACAGAAACCCGGTTTTCGTCTACGAATTGGCTGAGGAGCGGAAGCGTCTGAGATTGGGGGCGCATGTGACTCAAATCCATGGCCTGGAACACCAGCTTATCAAAATCATTACTGAATTCCCTTGCCTGATCAACCAATTTGCGTTCCGACGGGTCCAGTAAATGACCTATGAATTTGGCATGATCGGCCATGATCTTCAGGAAAAAGACATTCTCATCAATTATGGCATCCGGCAGCGGTTCCAGCCTTCCTGAATTGAGTTCCTCCAAGCGGTTTCTGAAATAATTAGCCTCCCGGCTAACATGATCAACCAGCAATGGGAAGTTCGTCTGACCCGGAAGCTTGCATTGCAGGATCAACCCCAGCACCTTTCTTTTGAATGCCCAAATATTGGTTGCCGCAATACGTACCTCTGTATTAAAATTCTGAATGATATGGGGATCCACCCCAATCTGGAATTCATAGGCTCTTCGTTCGATGTCCTCAAAAATAGCGTAAAACTGCTTGGTTTCATTCTTAAGCTGGGTATCCTCTGCTCTAAATCCCAAACCCAGAAATAAGGAATGCTCCTTCATGATCCTGGACCAAAAACGTATTTCATCTAGCGACCGGGCCACAAATTCATCCAATGGCTGTTCCTCCCCTGCAGAAATAAAATTCATCCACAGCTAAGCATATGGAGGTTTTTGGCCCGCTATGATCATCGGTCTTACTAGCCAACCCCAAAAGTTCTGCTATTCAGCAGACTCAAACGTGAATTTCTTATAAATTCTTCAGCTTATAGAATTCACCGTTCATGGCCAGCAATTCTTCATAGGTACCGGCTTCAACAATCCGGCCCTTCTTCATCACAACAATCCGGTCGGCATTGCGGACGGTGGACAGGCGGTGGGCCACAATAAAGGTTGTGCGGTCCTTCATCAGCTCCTCAATGGCACCTTGTACATGCCGTTCCGAGACATTGTCCAGTGCGGAGGTCGCTTCATCGAGGATAATAATGCGCGGATCTCTGACCAGGGCCCGGGCGATCGCAATCCGCTGACGTTGGCCTCCGGACAGCCTGCCGCCATGTTCGCCGATCGAGGTATCCAGCCCTTGCGGCAGACTGTCAATCACATCCTGCAGGTTAGCCATATAGACGGCCTGCTGAACCTTTTCATCAGAGATGCCAGGAAGGCCGTAGGTGATATTTTCACGGATGGTGCCGGAGAACAGGATGTTGTTCTGCAGTACAATCGCCAGCGATTGACGGTACTTTTTCATGCTCAGCTCATCCATCGGGATCCCGTCAACCTTAATTACTCCGCTCTGCGGCTTATAGAAACCAATAATCAGGCTGAGAATCGTCGATTTTCCCGAACCGGACTCCCCTACAAAAGCAATCCGCTCACCAGGCTTCACATCCAGTGTAAAATGCTCCAGCACATGACGGTCGGATTCCGAGTACCGGAAGCCTACATCCTCAAAGCTGAAGGAGCCGCGGACAGCCTCCAGCTTAGCACGTCCTTTGTACTCTTCCGTATCCGTAGACAGTAGCACTTCCGTGACAGAATGCAGCGATTCCAGCCCTTTGACCAGGTTCGGATATACATTCAGGATGGAGGTTACCGAGCCGATGATCATATTGAAAAATCCTTGGTACATGACGATGTCACCAATCTCCATATATCCTTCATGCGCCAGAAAAGCAGTGAAAAACAAACAACCGACCTGGAATAACTGAAAAACCACCCAGCTGGAGGATCCAAAATAAGCTTCCAAAACATCAAGCCTGTGCCCCCGCTCGCGGATATCCTGCAGCGCGGCATCCACCTTTCGGATCTCCACATCCTCCAGCCCGTGCGCCCGGGTTACCGGAATCATCTCTACGGTCTCCGACACCTTGCCGGACATGGCCTCAATATTCTTCCGCACCTCACGGTTGCGGCTGGACATTTTGTTCTTGAACACACGTACTAGATAGATGGAGGCCGGAGCCATCAGCACGAAGAATATGGCGACCATCCAGCTGTGATAAAGCGTAAGGCCAATGATTACGATCAGGTTAATGGCCGCCGGAATAATCGTCATCATCATCTGTCGTGAAAGGAAGTCAATAGCTTCCACGTCACGCAGTACCTTGGACTGCAGCCGGCCCGCGTTCATATCGCCATGGTATCCCAGCGACAGCTGCTGCAGCTTGCGCACGAGAGTACTGCGCAGGCCCGCCTCAACGTGCCGCACCGCTGTACTGATATAGCTGATATGCAATGTATGCGTTGGTATATTTTGCAGAATGACCACTATAATCACAATCAGATTGAACCAGAATTCACCCATGGCATGCTGCTTCGGATAGCTCACAATGTTAATAATGTTAGCCGTAATAAGCGGTAGCAGCCATACAGGCAATGCCTTCAGCATGTAATAGAACGCCGATAGCCCTACTTCACGGCCATGATCACGGAATAACCGGGTCAAGAGTGCGAACGGATTCATTTTGGCATTTTGATCGGTTTCCTGTTGAAACCACTTCATGTAGTCAAGCGTTATTTCCGGTTTTACCATGTTATCCACCCGCTTTTTAGACTATAATTCAAATCATTAGTCAGTATAGAACGGCAGGTGCGAATCATCCATAACAAGATCGGCCTTGTTTCGCCTGTTGTTTAACATAATCGGACTGGAAGGAGATGACAGAGTGTGATTGATACAGCCGCTTCCGAGATATATTTCCCGCATATCCGCCCCGAGATTTGCCTCTATTCCCCTCACTTTCGCTCTGTAGCTCCGGATTGGGTCTGCGGCCGGCATGTCCATCATATGATGTTCGAATTCCTGCTTGTGCTGGAGGGGAAAGTCACGGCGTTTCACGGGGCTGAGGAACAAGAGCTTGGCCCCGGGGATCTCGCACTCATCTCACCGATGCAGCTCCACGGTTATGAGGCCGGCTCCCGCGAAGGCGCAGCTTTTTTCGCAGCCCACATTCAAGTTGAAGAAGCCGAGCTGCTCCAGCTGTTCGAGACCGAGAATAAAGCTTTTTATTCGCAGGGTCATCCTTTGAATGAAGCTTTGAAGCCGTGGATCGCCGAACTTATGGCTGCGTTGCAGGAAGAGCCGCTGCGAACGACACAGGTCATGCTCAAGGTGCTGAATCTGATGGAGTGCATACAGAGCTACTTCAGCGGGGAAGCCGCATTGCGGGTTCCCGGGGAACAGCCCGAGCCGGCTTATCTGATAGCCAAGGAAATTGAGGGCCTGCTGCGCAGGACAGAGAAGAACGGGGAACGGGGCAATGAGAATGCCGCAATTGCCGAAGGCACAGCCACAGCCGGCAGCGATTGGCTGGAGGAAATCTCACGCCACCTTAATATCAGCCGGAGGCACTGCCACAGGCTGTTCCGGGAAGCCTATGGTATGTCACCGCGCCAGTATCTGATGATTCTCAAGCAGCAGGAGGCGATGCAGATGCTGGGCAGCACCAGCGATTCGATTGAGGCAATCGCCTACCGGCTTGGCTATGTCAATGTCCAGAGCTTCAGCCGCCAATTCGCCGCCTGGGTCGGCTGCACGCCCGGCGGCTTCCGCAAGAATAAACCGGAGGCGGCCAACTTTCTGATGCCGCCATTATATAAGGCCGGGACACAAGACGCGGAATAGGCCTGGGCAAGCGTAAGCACATCAGTGCGTCGGCTTGGCTGCCAGGCCCCTCTTTTGGGAGATTCCCATTACCTCACATTATTAAAAGAACAAATACAACACTATCTCATTCCATCTTCCGGGACAGCTATTTTTTCGAGCCGTAATCCCCCATTTTAATGCCCCAGACTGAATCCTTCTGGAAAGCTGCGGCTTCCCGTAAACCGGGCAATCTCGGATCTTGAGGATAGTGCTGCTCCAAGTATGCAACATAAGCCCGCCGGAAGCCAATCTCTGCCTCCAGCTTATTGAATTCGTTCGGATGCTTATTCATTTCCGCAAGCGCGCTCTCCCAGCGTTCCAAATCGGCATCTTCCGACTGCTCATTGCGGATCTTGACCGTCAGCCCGCGCAGCTCGCCGTAAGCCCTTTTCACTTTTGAAGAGTAGACCTGCTTCTGGTTCAAAAAAGTGAGAAGCGCCACCATCAGCGCCAGCCCGCTCCATAAAACGATGTTATCCATAGTAATCCTCCTACTTAACCTGTCTGCCTAATTATACTACGTATGAGTTCCCGGCAAGCAAGACTTCTTTTCCCTGCCCTCTCCTAAACACAAAAATACCCCACAGGCGTGGGGCATTTCCAAATATCCTTATGGCTACTCTTTCTTCATAATTTCATGAAGCTGACGTTTATCAGCCTCCAGTGAGCGGTCCTGCGCCTCCAGATCATCCATATCTGCTTCTGCCGCAGAATACACTACATCCTCCGCCTTCGCTTCATATAACATTTTCATTTTGTCAGTCTTAGAAAAGATTTTTGAGTTCTCTCTGTCCATTTGATTGCCACCCTCCAAATTGAATTAGTCATACAGGAAATATTCTTTGGATAGACACCAGAGGCATCAGATCATTCCGCCCGCCTCTTCAATTAAGGATAGCGCCTGATCAAACACCTCCGAATCAAGCACAACCGTCAGCAAAATATCACGTCCTGTAGGTCCGCCCTCTCCGCCATGACTCATACCGCTCGCACTTGAATCCGCAGCCGCCAAAATACCGGCCGAATGACTATCCAGCGTGGAATTAAGCGTCATGGTTGCCAGACTGGGAATATCACCTGTCAGCGGATTATTACCTGAATACCGGGCCCCTCCCGGATATTTACTGAAACGGTCTATGGACATATCAATCACGCGGAGTGATTGCAGCTTGCGGGAAACTGCTTCGGCAGCTTCGGGACTCTTAAAATACGCCAGTATATTTTTTTCAGACATCAATATCCCTGCCTTCCTGGATTGCCATACGCGACATTTCTATTTTGCATACGGGCAGGGGAATTTATGCGCATTCTGTTAAAAGTAACATTGCCTTATATCCCCTCGAATTTTCCCTACGAATTAACTTGGATTTAAACTCCCCAAACTATACTTTTCCCTTAATATGGTACAAAAGTAGTATATAACATCCACTCACTTAACTGTAAAATTAACGTAATTTTAAACGTTCTGCTGTCTTACTTTACAGGAAAGAAACAAATCTCTTAAAGGAGCTGGTAAATTACTAGAATTTGGTTTTATAGAGATGAGGGGGAATTCCGACTCAAGTTACATTATGTCACATTTCCTAACTCGTATCATCCGAATTTTATTTATTCCTGGATTTTTAGGCGTATTTCCGCTTAATATTTACCATAATAAGGGTATGTATGTCATATTACACATCATCAAAAAATGTCTTTTCTCAAAACTTCATAAATTTAGTGTGGATTTTACATTTTACCGGTGGTAAAATCTTCTTAATATTTTTCCTACTAATCTAGACGGAAATAAACTGGATCAATAGAAAAGGAGAATCCGCGCTAACTGTCTGAAGCAGGAGAGATGTGAGCCAGAACTAATAACATAACTTGGAGGGGATTACATTTGGAGTGGACAAAATTACCTCGTAAGCTGTCTGTATTAGCCTTGTCACTAGGCGTGACAGCCGGCATGATTCCAGGAGCGGCATTCGCCGCCGACAGCTTGCAGACACCATCATCTAGCAATCATCTAACATCTTTAATTCAATCAGATCAGAATATTATTTCTCCACAGATCAATACCAAATCCTCAAATAATGTCCGGGTCATTGTTCAATTAAGCGGCCAGCCTGCAGCGGTCGGAGAATATGCCGCCAAGCAGGGGTTCTCGGCTCTAGCCAAAACAGCTACCGCAGCTGAGGTGAAGAGTCAGCAGAGCACTGTGCTGGACCAGGCTAAAGCCAAAGGCATTAACCTGACCGTCAACTACAAGTATGACACCATATTGAACGGCTTTGAAGTCACCGTTCCGGCGAACAAGATTCCGGAGCTGGCGAAGATTCCCGGCGTTACTTCCATTTATCCGAACAGCACCTGGTACACTCTCCCCGATCAGACAGTAACAAATGCCACTTACAGAAATGACAATGCTCCACTTGAGCAGATTCGTGCCACATGGGCTGCGGATCACGGATATAATGGTGCCGGTCTGAAAGTCGGCGTAATCGATACCGGTGTGGATTATAAGCATCCGGATATTGCTGCAGCATACAAAGGCGGCTATGACTCCTTCTATCAGGACAATGATCCTTATGAAGAAGTTCCACTGACTCCCGCACAAGATCCGTACGGTGTAGGTTATGAAGGGACTTCACACGGTACACATGTATCCGGCACCATTATTGGACAATACGCTGCCAAAGGAGATGTCGCCCAAAAAGGCGTTGCTCCCGGAGCGGATCTTTATGTGTACAAGGTACTTGGTCGAAATCTTGAGAAGCCAAGTACATCCTCCGGTTCATCGGCTCAGGTAATCGACGGTATCGAACATGCAGTGAAGGATGGCATGGATGTTATCAACCTGTCCCTGGGTTCGGATTCCGAAAAAGATGTGAACTCCCCGGATTCCATTGCGATTAATAATGCTGTGCTGTCAGGCGTGGTAGCCGTTATTGCAAACGGCAATAATGGACCTGGATATTTCACACTCGGCTCCCCGGCTGTATCTCAGCTGGCGATATCCGTTGGTGCCGTAACCAGCCCGGTAAAAGACTTTTCCGGTGAGTTCAAGGCGGAAATTTCAAATTCTGTAACCTCGGTTACATATGACACTAACTATCCGTTCCACGTGATGGCATATGAGTTAGGCAAAGATGATTTTGCCGGCATCCTTGGTACAGATCCAGTTCGAGTTGTATACGCGAATCTTGGTGCAGAAGAAGATTATCCAAAGGACGATATCAGCGGTTCCATCGTATTGGTATCACGCGGTAATCTTTCATTTGTTGATAAAATTGCCAATGCCAAAGCTCATGGAGCTAAAGCTATAGTTATCTTCAATGGTAACTTCAAGTCCGATAACGGCAAGAATGTCGCCGTTCTTGATGAGCATATCAAGGATCGCGATAGCTTCATAGGTCTCAATCTTGGCGACGGATACGACAATATTCCGACGTTCGACATTGAAGGGATTAAAGGCCGCGCGCTAGCAAGAGCTATTCTAGACAATGGAAACACTCCAACCTTTTTCACCTTTGGAACGGACTATCATCCGGCAATGTCTGCAGGTGATGAGGTGACCAGCTTCTCCTCCTGGGGTCCAAATGTGGATAGCAACCTGAGCATTAAACCAGACATTGTAGCTCCTGGTGACGGAGTACTATCTACTTGGCCAGCTTATGGCGGAGATTATACCAAGGCGTATAACCGTATCAGCGGTACAAGTATGGCTACTCCACATGTCGCAGGTTTATCACTGTTGATCAAGCAGGCACATCCGGAATATACGCCATTCGACATTCGTGCCGCTCTGGCGAACACGGCAGATTCTCTATTCTATAATGGAGATCCTGAAGATCTGTATGTTCAAGGTCCCGGCCGGGCCAATGTTGAGAATGCAATCTTGACGCCAGCATTACTCGAAGCGGTTGAGCCTATTTCCATTCTGGACAAAAACTATGTGTCTCAGAATGTCACGAACTACAATCCTTCAACAGGCTTCGGCGTGATGGTACCGGGTTCGATGGGCAGCAAAGCACTGCAGTTAAAGAACGTAAGCAACAGTGACGTTACGTATGCTGCCTCTGTGGAATGGAATTATGGAGATGAGGATAATGTGACTGCCACTTTGGACAAAACAACCATAACCGCCTCCGCCCTGGGCACAACAGGATTTAATCTCAACCTGGCTGTTTCATTAGCCGCTGATCCTGAATTGCTGTACCAAGGTAATGTAGTGTTGACAGCCGCAGGACAACCAACACTCCATCTGCCATTTACTGTTCATATCAGTGATAAAGCTGAACAGCCAGATTGGGGCACTGGTGTACAGGAAGCGGTGATCAGCTCACCGATCGTGTACTCTAATTCATCAGCTGCTCTTTCCTACAAACTGAAAGCTGATGACATCAACTATTATGAAGTCAATCTGGTGGGTCTGGACGATGTCAAAAAAGGTTCCTTCCAGGTAGCCACCACGGGCGCACCGGATAAATTCTTTGCACCGGGTAGTTACAGCACGGTCATAGGATCTACCTACCAGCCTTATGACAGCAACGGTGATCCTATTGTTGATGCTAACGGCAAGCCTGCAGTAGCAACGATCACGGATGGGGTCTATAAACTTGAGATCCTGGCTATCACTGCAAAAGACAATACCAAAGGACCTATCAAGATTGATTTGAATAATGACAAATATTACAGCTCCTATACCTCTTTCCGCTTTATTACGGGTTCTGCCCCTACAGCAGGCGGAGATCCCGGTAATGTTGGCGGCGGCGGTGGCGGTGGCGGTGTAACTGCCCCAACTGCGCCAGTGATCCCTGTTGCAGCCAAATCCCTTATAGAAGAAGGGGCTACACCGGTAAGTGTAACCCCTCTAACCGTATCGAAGGATGGCGTAACCACGGTAACCGTTAGCGACAGTGACCTGAAGACAGCTACTGTGAATGCCGCTGCCTCCAAGACTGCCGTTGTGGTCTCCGTAGGTACTATCTCTGATAAGGCTGCAGTACTAAGCTTGACTGCTGATCAAGTGAAGCTGCTGGCTGGAATCAAATCAGGCAGTTCCATTATTGTTAACATTGGCGGTTCTGCTGTATCCTTGCCAATATCCCTGCTCTCCGCTGCTCCTGCTGGCCAAAGCCTGAAGCTTGACCTTAAGCAACAGCCTGACGCTGCAAGCAAGCTGACTGCAAGCACTCCAGGTTCAACGGTAATCGGAACCCCGGTTTCATTTGAAGCTTCCTGGACTACAGCTACAAGCAGCACTTACTTGAACGTTCCTAATAATGTTTTCATTAAGAGATCCTTTACAGTACCTGGTGCGATCCAGCCAAAAACTGCAGGTGTGCTCTTTGAAGAGAAGGGACTTGTAACTCCGGTTGCTTCTAAATTCACTCCGCAGTCGGATGGAACGACAATCGTGACAGTGAGCCGTCCTGGCTTCTCGGTGTATGCTGCAGTAAGCAAACCGGCTGCCGCATTCACAGATATCGCCGCTTCCAAATCGGCTGCTGCGATTCAGACCTTGGCCGACAAGCTGATCATCCAAGGCACTTCAGCAACGACATTCTCGCCGCTGAGCAATCTGACACGTGCTGAGTTCACCGCACTGTTGACCCGTGCACTTGGATTACGTACGGATGCCAGCGTTACCTTCTCCGATGTGAAATCATCTGACTGGTATGCTAATGATGTTGCTGCTGCTTCCAAAGCAGGCCTGATTCTGGGCATTGGCAACGGCAAATTTGCTCCAACTCAAAAGGTAACCCGTCAAGAACTTGCTGTTATTCTTGACAGAGCGCTTAAACTGACTGGAACTGAACCGAAAGCCGCTGCTAACCCTTCATTCACAACCTATACCGACAGTGCCAAAGTAGCACCTTATGCAAAGGACAGCTTACAAGTCTTGTCCCAAGCGGGTATCATCGGTAGTGAAGCAGGAACTGCTTTCAATCCTACTGCTCCAGCAACCCGTGAGACAGCAGCTGCTGCACTCTACCAGCTGCTCAGCAAGATTGGATTAATTGACTAATTAATACTCTCTGTTTCTCCAGCTTGCATGGCAAAGTACCAAAGTCACTGTGAACCAGAAGACCGTGTATGGCTGAGCCATACATGGTCTTCTTTTTTTGCATTTATCAATACCTTTATATGAATTCTAGTTCAAACAATACTGCCCGATATCCGATGAGATTTCCATACCAACAAAAACGGCTGCACGTCCTCTAAAGGGATGTGCAGCCGTCTGTATGAATCTATATGTTATTGCTGTGCAAGAATCTGCAATCCATCAGTCTCCGCGGAATGCACGCTTTACACGGTCAAAGAAGGATTGCTCCTGTTCATGCGTGTTCTCGCCATTGTATGAAGCAAACTGGCGGAGCAGGTCTTTCTGCTCATCACTTAGCTTGCTAGGTGTCACGACGATCACCCGTACATGCTGATCACCTGTTCCAGAGCCGCGCAGGTGGGGAACACCCTTACCTTTCAGCCGGAAGAAGGTTCCGGTCTGTGTGCCTGCTGGAATCTTGAGCTTCACTTTTTCGGTCAGGGTTGGAATCTCAATCTCGTCGCCAAGCGCTGCCTGGGCAAACGTTAAGGGAACCTCACACATAATATCATCGTTCTCGCGTACGAAGAAATCATGTGTCTTCACACGGATTACAATGTACAAATCGCCTGCAGGACCGCCGCGTGTACCGCCTTCGCCTTCGCCGGTCATGCGCAGCTGTGCACCATCATCGACCCCACCTGGAATACGCACATGGATCTTGCGCTGTTTCTTGACTTTACCCTGGCCGGCACATGTTGTACATTTTTCCTTGATGATCTTGCCTGTGCCTGAGCAATGGGAACAAGGACGGCGGTTGCGCATTTGTCCAAGTGGTGTGTTCTGCACGAATTCCTGTTGTCCGCTGCCGTGGCATACGGAACAGGTTTCCGGTTTGGTACCGGGTTTGGCACCGGAGCCGAAGCAGGTATCGCAGGTCTCCGTGCGTGGAATAGTAATGTCGGTTTCTTTACCGAATACCGCTTCCTTGAACTCAATGGTCATGGTGTACTGCAAATCACCGCCGCGCTGCGGAGCGTTCGGATCACGACGGCCACCGCCGCCGAAGAACATATCGAAAATATCGCCAAGCCCTCCGAAATCACCGCCGCCACCGCCAAAGCCGCCGCCCATGCCCTGATTAGGGTCGATATGCCCATATTGGTCATACCTTGCGCGTTGCTGGCCGTCGCTAAGCACATCGTAGGCTTCTTTTACTTCTTTGAATTTAGCCTCTGCATCGCTGGCTTTATTGACGTCCGGATGATACTGGCGTGCCAGCTTGCGGTACGCCTTCTTCACATCATCGTCTGAAGCATCTCTTCCGAGGCCCAGAACCTCATAATAATCGCGTTTATCTGCCACTGCTTTCACCTCCGCACATCAATACTCAGATTTCCCTGTAACATGTTAAAAGGAAAGCCAAAACACGGGATGCCCCGGTCTTGACCTTCCCTTCGTACAGAATACACTTATCGTCTAAGGTTACCCTTGATTCTTCTCGTCGTCAACAACCTCGTAGTCAGCGTCCACAACATTGTCTTTCTTCGCGCCTTCTGCAGCTCCCTGGCCGCCTTCTGCGCCTTGTTCTGCTTGAGCAGCCTGTTCATACAGCTTCACGGACAGTTGCTGTACGATCTCAGTCAGCGCTTCTGTAGCCGCGTTGATGTCTTCCAGGTTGTCAGTTTCCAGAGCTGCTTTGAGCTTATCCTTGGCAGCGTTCGCTTTGTCTACTTCAGCAGCGTCCACTTTGTCGCCCAGGTCTTTGATTACTTTATCTGTGGAATACACGAGTTGGTCGGCAGAGTTCTTCGCTTCTACCAATTCTTTACGCTTGCGGTCTTCCTCAGCATGCAGCTCGGCATCCTTCATCATTTGTTCTACTTCAGCATCGCTAAGGCCGCTGGAAGAGGTGATGGTGATCTTCTGGCTCTTATTGGTACCTTTATCGGTTGCAGATACGTTTACGATACCGTTGGCGTCAATATCGAAGGTAACTTCGATTTGCGGTACGCCGCGCGGTGCTGGCGGAATCTCGTTCAGCATGAAGCGTCCCAGTGTCTTGTTGCCGTTCGCCATCTGACGTTCACCTTGTAGCACGTGGATTTCTACGCTTGGCTGGTTGTCGGCAAAAGTCGAGAACACCTGTGATTTGCTTGTAGGGATCGTAGTATTGCGTTCGATCATCTTCGTGAACACGCCGCCCGCAGTTTCAATACCCAGGGACAGTGGAGTTACGTCAAGCAATACCACGTCTTTTACGTCACCAGTCAATACACCCGCTTGTACGGCTGCACCGAGGGCTACCACTTCATCCGGGTTAACGCCTTTGTGAGGCTCTTTGCCGGTAAGCTTCTTGATCGCATCCTGTACGGCAGGAATACGTGTGGAACCGCCCACGAGCACGATTCTGTTCAGATCAGCCGGAGTCATACCCGCATCTCTCAGCGCCTGACGGGTAGGTCCCAATGTGCGTTCAACCAGCCCTGCAGTCAGCTCATCGAACTTGGCACGGGTCAGGTTGATTTCGAGATGCTGAGGCACGCCGTCAACCACAGTGATGAACGGAAGGGATACTGTAGTAGTCAGTACGCCGGACAGTTCTTTTTTCGCTTTTTCAGCAGCATCCTTCAGACGTTGTACTGCCGCTTTATCTTTGCTCAGGTCGATACCCTGTTCTTTTTTGAATTCAGCTACGAGGTAATCCATAACCACTTGGTCAAAGTCGTCGCCGCCCAGACGGTTGTCACCGCTTGTAGCTTTTACTTCGAAGAAGCCGTCGCCCAATTCAAGAATGGATACGTCGAATGTACCGCCACCAAGGTCATAGACGAGGATGGTTTGGTCTTCGGATTTCTCCAGACCGTAAGCAAGAGCCGCAGCCGTTGGTTCGTTCACGATACGCAGAACTTCCAGACCGGCGATTTTACCTGCATCCTTGGTTGCTTGACGCTGGCTGTCATTGAAATAGGCTGGAACGGTGATAACCGCTTGGGTAACGGTTTGGCCCAGATAAGCTTCAGCATCGGATTTCAGCTTTTGCAGAATCATGGCCGAGATCTCTTGAGCAGAGTAGTCTTTGCCGTCAATGCTTTCTTTGTGGCTGGTGCCCATGTGGCGTTTGATGGAAGCGATAGTGCGGTCCGGGTTCGTGATGGCCTGGCGCTTGGCTGTTTCACCGACGATACGTTCGCCGTCCTTCTTGAAGCCTACAACCGACGGAGTGGTGCGAGCACCTTCCGGATTCGGAATAACGACGGCTTCGCCGCCTTCCATAACAGCCACGCAAGAGTTGGTGGTTCCTAAGTCAATACCGATAACTTTACTCACAGTAATGTGCCTCCTCAAAATGATATGGAGCCTTAGCTCCAGTTAGATTTTCTATTAAGTAATGTAATGGATCCCATTTACAACCTGCATATATAGACAGAACTACATGCTGACTTTGACCATAGCGGGACGAAGAACCTTATCTTTCAGGAGATAGCCCTTCTGGACCTCTTCCGTCACGATACCTTCCTCGTGCTCCTCACTCTCCACCTGCATGATAGCCTGATGGTATTCAGGGTTGAAAGGCTGTCCTACTGATTCCATGGCTGTAAGGCCTTCAGACTTCAAAACCCCTTCCAGCTGCTGGAAAATCATATTCACACCTTTGTTAAAGGCTTCGAATTCCGGACTGGCCGGAGCTGTGGCAATGGCACGTTCGAAGTTGTCGAGTACCGGAATCAGTTCTCCTACAAGCTTGGCTGTAGCATACTGTGCCAGTTCCTCTTTTTCCTTCTGGGTACGGCGGCGGAAGTTGTCAAAATCGGCTTGCACACGCAGCGCGCGTCCTTGATATTCTTCTGCCAGCTCCTGTAGGCGTCTAGCGGCTTCTCCAGTTCCAGAAGCCTCCTCGAAGGCCTGTTCTGAAGCTGGTGCACCATTCTCAGTGACTACTTCAGCCTCATCAGCTGCCTGATTCTCATGTATTGCCTGATCGTTAATTTCATTGGTATCCTGAATCTCTTGCTCTTTCAAGTTGTCTTCACCTCCTTATAATCAGTCACGAAATCAATTACGCTCTGTTCACTTATACCAGTGTGCCAGCATCGCTGTCAAATCACGGGACAGAATACCCAGTATGCCCATTACACGCGCATATTCCATCCGGGTCGGACCCAGGATGCCAATGCTTCCAAGCGCCTTCCCGTCCAGCGAATATGTGGCTGTAATCAGACTGCAGTTGGCAAACGCCTCATGCTTATTCTCCATACCGATACGCACCTGCATTCCAGGCCCTCCGGATGCGGGAGCAAGCATTTTGAGGAGCGTAGGTGTTTCTTCCAGCAGGTCGAGAATATTCTTCACCTTGTCGACGTCCTTGAACTCCGGCTGGGTAAGCATATTGGTCGCTCCACTAAGATAAATGCGCTGTTCATGGTCACTTTCAAGTGCCGTATCCAGCACCTTCATTAATTCTTCATAGTGGGAGATGTGGCGCTGCATTTCCTCCCCCAGCTCGGAATAGAGCTGGCTCTTCAGCTTGTAGAGCGGAACATTCACCAGCTTGCTGTTCAGCAGATTAACCACTTTCTCCATCTCGGACAGGGAAATCCCCGGTGGGATGCTTACAGTCTTATTCTCCACCTGACCGGTACTTGTAACAATGATCGCCACGGCGGTGTTGTCGTCCAGCGGCAGCAGCTGGAAATGGCGCAATGAAGTATGAAAAACCTCCGGCCCCAGAAGGATGGAAGTGTAATTCGTCATATTGGAAAGAATCATTGCCGCATGCTGGATAACCTGCTCTGTTGCATTAAGCTTCTCGGCAAAAAATTCACGGATCGTGCCCATTTCTGCCGATCCCGCAGAATTCCACGGTACCAGATGATCCACATAATATCGGTAGCCCTTATGGGAAGGAATTCGTCCTGCTGAAGTATGTGGCTGTTCCAGATAGCCCAAATCCTCCAAGTCGGCCATTTCATTGCGGATGGTTGCAGGACTGTAGCCTACATCTCCCCGTTTGGAAATGCTTCGCGAACCAACCGGCTCGGCAGAAGTAATGTAATCATCTACGATGGCATTTAATATCATTCTCTGGCGTTCGGTTAACATGCAAATCCCCTCCTGTCGGCTGTGGCTCCCGATTCGTTAGCACTCGAGTCAGATGAGTGCTAACCACTAATACAAAAATACCAAACTGACCTTAGCATTGTCAAGTCAGTTCAGTATCTTGGGTTCGCCTATTTCAGCCCAGCCGGGCTTCCGGGACGTACGGCAGACCAGTTGCATTCCCTTTTATTCAAATAAGAGCAGATCAATCCGCTTAAATTGTATTTTTTTCAAGATAAATCCATACTTCAGGAACATTTCCGCAACCATTGCCGCATTCCTTCGTCTGTTATTAAAGGGGGTGTGAAATGAAATCACTCAGACGATGGTTCTTAACCTCATTCAGCATAATGATGACCTTGACCGCCATTATGTTGTCAGGCTGTTCGCCGGGCGGGATGCTGGAGAAAATAGGGCCATACAAATGTTATTATGGTGAGCTTGAGTATGCTCCTGTCCTCCAATGGGATGGCATTACCTATATGGATAATAGTAACGGGGATATCAGCGGGTTGAAAACAGGAGATCCAATCGGTAAAATCAGCTACCGCAAAGCTGACCATAAGTGCCCCCGTAATCCTATGAAGGATGGAGATACCACTGTGCTAGAAGTGGGAACACCACTCTACACAGTACAAGGTTATAAATACTCGGCCCGGATAATGGCAGGAGACAGGCTGTATGAGGCTACTGATAACCCTTCTGCGCAGACCCTTAACGATCTGCTTGATATCGCAGGCAAAATCAAGACTGTCCGTTTTATCAGCGGCATGGACGGGAGTCCCTTGAAGGATTTCACACCTGAGGCTAACGCCGTATTCATCCGGGAGTATCCGAAGCTCAAATACATCCCGTTTGACCAGTTGTCGAAAGAGACCAAACAATGGGTTGGGGATAAATACTGGCTTGAAATTGAAATGATCGACGGCTCCAGCAGAAGAATTACCTATAACACGATGTTCGAAGCCTTCCATCCTTCCTGTTATGCCACACCTGAACTTGCCCGGCTAGTGGAAGAGCAGCGTAAGTTGATCTACATCAAATAATTTGTCTACTGTATGCATTAGCCTCACCCAATACCGCCAAATCCCTATTCATCCTCATTCACACCATGTATATCACAAGTTAACAAAAAAACCACTTTTCGCAAGCGACTTCCGCCCTGCAGAAAAGTGGTTTCTGTATATTATATAAAATAATCCCTCAGGTATAAGGCCACTCCGATATTAATCCAGCTTCTTCAGCACAGCAATTTCATCACAGCAATGCTGCTTCTTGCAGTTCACGCAATCGGTCCAGACCTTCTCAGGAAAAATCTCCTTCTCCACAACGCTAAAACCATTTCTGAGGAAAAAATCCACCGCATAGGTCAGCGCCATAATCTTGGGGATCTTCTGGCGTCTGGCTTCTTCCGTCAGCTTCTCCAGGATCATCGAGCCTACGCCTTTGCCTTTACCCTCATCACGCAATCCAATCGAACGCACCTCTACAAGATCAGCGCCCAGTCTGAACAGTGATCCGCAGCCGATGAATTTACCGTCTAATTCGGCAATCACGAACTGGTCGATCTGGCGGGTCAGTGCTTGCCTGGAACGGGGAAGCATAATTCCGCGCTGAGCATATTCTTCTATCATTAAATACAGCGGCTCTACATCCTCCACCGTTGCATTTCTGCATATCACCTTGTGGTCTCCCGCAGGAGCCGACTGGTGGAACATATCCGTTTTGACAAGCACTGTGACTCACCCCTCGTTGTTAATATGAATAAATATACAACAGAGTGAATTACAATTCAAGAGGTATTTTAAAATTAAACCTCTGTCAAAGCACCGACAAATTCACCGAAAACATCGTTCCCAAATAGGATACCCTGCTTGCTTAGACGATAGATGTCCCCATCCTGATCAAGCAGGCCCGCAGCAAGCATTTTGTTCAGTGATCCGGCGAAAATATCCTGCAGGGACTTCCCGAACTGTGTCCGGAACGCCTGATCCGAGACGCCCTCACGCATGCGCAGACCCACCATCATGAAGTCCTCCATCGCCTCCTGCTCAGAGACTGTGAAGCTATCCAAACGCGGAAGCCCCTTAAGCGAAGCTTCAATATAAGGATTCACACCCTTGATATTCATATGTCGCTGCCGTTTCACATATCCATGCGCACCGGCACCGAGACCATAATAATCCTCATTGCGCCAGTACGTAATATTGTGACGGCTCTCCATCCCCGGCTTGGCAAAATTGCTGATCTCATACTGGCCATAGCCTGCGGCTTCCATAGTAGACATGAGTAGAAGGTACATCTCCAGTTCATCCTCTTCGCTTGGCAGCGGAAGCTTGTTCTTGTTGAAGAGGGTATGGAACAGTGTATTTTCCTCGACCTTGAGGCTGTAAATTGAATAATGCGGCAAATCCAGCTCAAGCGCCTTGGTTATGCTCTCTCTCAGCATATCGACGCTCTGGTTCGGCAGTCCGAACATAAGATCAACCGAGAGATTATGCAGACCCACACTGCGCGCGTTCTCCAGACTGCGGTAGACATCATCCACGTTATGAATGCGTCCAATGCCGCTGAGCAGATCATTCTGAAAAGCCTGCACGCCAAAGCTGACCCGGTTGACGCCGCCTTCCTTCATGACTGCGAGCTTATCTTTATCAGTGGTTCCGGGATTAGCTTCCATAGAAAATTCTATATTCTCATCCCACTGGGGAAAGTGTCTGCGGACCGATTGTAGGAAAAAGGCCATTTCATACGGTTTCAGTACTGTAGGGGTTCCTCCGCCGACAAAAATCGTCTTAATCACACCAGGCGGCGTATTCTTCACCGTAAGTTCCATCTCCCGGTCCAGAGCCTCCAGGTAATCCATGACCGGCTGATCCTTCAGGACGTAGGAATTGAAATCGCAGTAAAAACATTTATTGGTGCAGAAAGGAATATGAATGTATACGGCCTCCGGGGGACGGCCATTATTCAGGTTTGTCATAGCTGTCTCCTTTATTCAAAATAAGATGAACTATATATTTATATCTAGCCAGAAAAGGGAAGCCGTCAGGCTTCCCTTCAGTACATTCTGGGCCATATCGTTCAGCAAAAGCAAAAGCAAGCCTTGCGGCTACTCATCTATCTTCAGAACCGCCATGAATGCTTCCTGCGGCACTTCAACGCTGCCTACCTGCTTCATGCGCTTCTTGCCTTCCTTCTGCTTCTCCAGTAGCTTCCGCTTACGCGAAATGTCACCGCCGTAGCATTTGGCAAGTACGTTCTTGCGCATCGCCTTAACCGTCTCGCGGGCCACGACCTTTGTGCCGACAGAAGCCTGGATCGGCACCTCGAACATTTGCCGAGGAATAATGCCGCGCAGCTTCTCACAGATGATACGGCCGCGGTTATAGGCGCGGTCGCGGTGGACGATGAATGACAAGGCATCGACCTGCTCATTATTCAGCAGAATGTCCATCTTGACCAGATTCGACTGGCGGTAGCCAGATACTTCATAATCGTAGGACGCATAGCCCTTCGTTCCTGACTTCAGCTGATCAAAGAAGTCATAGACAATCTCGGACAATGGAATCTCATATGTGATAGTCACACGGCTTGTGTCCAGATACTCCATGTTGACGAATTCCCCGCGTTTGTTCTGGCACAGCTCCATCACCGTTCCGACATAGTCGTTCGGCACAATGATTGCGGCTTTGACATAGGGCTCTTCAATATAGTCGATAGTGCCAATCTCCGGATAATGCGACGGGTTGTCGATCTGAATGGTCTCACCGTTGGTCAGCTTAATGCGGTAAATAACGCTTGGCGCGGTTGTGATCAGCGGCAGATTGAACTCGCGTTCGATCCGCTCCTGAATAATCTCCATGTGCAGAAGTCCGAGGAAGCCGCAGCGGAAGCCAAAGCCCAGAGCGCTTGAGCTTTCCGGCTCAAAGCTGAGTGAGGCATCGTTAAGCTGTAATTTCTCCAGGGCTTCCCGGAGATCATTATAGTCCGAGGTCTCGATCGGATACAGACCGCAATATACCATCGGGTTAATCTTGCGGTAACCAGGCAGCGGCTCCGGTGTGGGATTCTTCGCATCCGTTACGGTATCCCCGACTCGGGTGTCGCCGACATGTTTGATCCCGGCTACAATGAAGCCGACATCGCCTATGTTCAGCTCCGACACAATACTCATACGCGGCATGAACGCTCCAACCTCAATGACCTCAAAAGTTTTGTCGGTTGCCATCATTCTGATCTTCGAACCGGCGCGGATGCTGCCATCAATTACACGCACATACACAATAACACCTTTGTACGGATCATAATGCGAGTCAAAAATCAGCGCTTTCAGCGGTTCTTCGGAATTGCCGTTTGGCGCAGGCACCTGCTTGACCACCTGCTCCAGAATCTCCTTGATGCCGATACCTGCTTTGGCAGATGCCAATACCGCTTCGCTGGTATCCAGTCCGATAACATCCTCAATCTCCTGCTTGACCCGTTCAGGGTCTGCATTCGGCAAATCGATCTTGTTGATGACCGGCAGAATTTCCAGGTTGTTGTCCAGTGCCAGATATACGTTGGCGAGGGTCTGGGCTTCAATTCCCTGTGCAGCGTCCACCACGAGAAGTGCACCTTCGCAGGCCGCAAGACTGCGGGAAACTTCATACGTGAAATCGACATGCCCCGGTGTATCAATCAGATTAAGATAATAATCCTGTCCATCATCGGCACGATAGGTCAGGCGGACGGCCTGCAGCTTGATGGTGATGCCGCGCTCGCGCTCCAGATCCATCTGGTCGAGCACCTGCTCTTGCATTTCACGCGAAGTAAGTGCGCCCGTGTACTCCAAAATGCGGTCGGCCAATGTCGATTTACCATGGTCTATATGTGCAATAATCGAGAAATTGCGGATTTGTTGTTGTCTTTTCTGAACGTCAGTCATTCCTTACCCCCACAGACAGCCTAATGTTAATCCACTTATTATAGCAGTCCGCGCTTCGCCCATCAATCCCGTCGCCCCGGACGGCCGAAGAAAAAGTCTGTGGTAGTTTATTCTTCAGCGGAATCGAACAGTGAGACTACCCAGCGTATGCTCTTTTGCGACGCTTCTTGCAGCAGCCCTGCAGTTTTGTCGGCAAGCTTGTCTACCGTAGGCTTTTGTTCCTCAGGTATAAGGATCTGCTCAGGGCTCATGCTGCTGTAATCGGGGGCCTCCTGCTGCGGCAGATTAGCAGCCGCGTTAGATCCCCCAGCAGATTGCAACTGCCCCGGAACAACCGTGTATGCACCTGTGACCGGGTCTACTGCTACAGGAACATACACATAGGCTTGCCCTCCCTGCGCCAGACTTGAGCCCGGGACAGATTGCACCCCAGTCTTCCGGGTAGAGGGAGCAGCGTTGACTGTCCCGGTTGTCCCGGCTGTCCCGGTTGCACCATTCCAGCCAGGCAACACTGTAGAGGTATTTGTTCCTCCTCCGCTGCCGAACTGCATGCCTGCCAATATACCAATCCCCACTGATATGCCGACCATAACCAGTTTTTTGCCGAACCGCGACATTTCATGCACTCCCTTCTATTTATGAACCGGTGCCGCGGCTTTTTCCGCGTCGTGGCTGTTCCAGTACACATCAGCGATAGCATCTGCCAAAATATCTGCCGTTCTTTTCAACTCATCTGCTGAATTGTCGATTCCACCGACTTCTATTAATACACTATTCGGAGAAAGAGTCTGATTATACTCACCATTATTGCCATTTCCGGAGGACTTACCCCAGATACCACGGGAAACGCCAGGATAGTCTTTTTCGAGCAATTGATGGATTTTGTTGGCGAACGCCTCGTTCTTCTTCCAATCTTTATTCGCATGACCGAGGATAAAATACACTTGGGCGTAACTTTTCCCGTCAATGACGGCAGTCGTTTTGCCATGCCGCTGCGAATCCCGGTGGATATCGATCATTTCATTCATTTCCTGGTTGGCGCCTAATACAGCCTTGACCGTCATTCTTGAATATTTATAGGAAAAGTTCCAATTGTAGTCCGGCACCTTCGTAGCGTAATCTTCTTGTACATGAACCGTACCAATTCCGCGCTGCTCCAGTCTTTTGGCAATATATGATCCTACCAGCATTACATTTTTGGAAGGAATAGCAGAGCTAGGATTGTCACTTTGTACGCCCAGCAACGGGTTATATGCCTCGCGGGGATGGGAATGATAGATTAAGATCCGCTTGATCGAAGTATCCTGGCTGCTGCCGGGTACAGACTGACTATCTTTACTGCCTTCTGAATCCGGTGTCACGGTAGGCTTAGGTGCAGCCGTTTCTCCGCCATCCGGCCCGTCCGATCCGTCGCCTGCTTCTGTTTCGTCCGGCTCTGTTTCTGCTCCTACAGTATCACCGATACCCTCTCCCCCGGAGTCTGCGGCTGCCAGATCGTCCGTTCCCGGATGGTAATCCGCAGGCGCATCCTTCGCCCCTCCAGAGCCCAGGCGCAGCAGGAACGGATCATCCGCAGCCAGCCCTGGAACCTCGCGGGAGATCAGACTTTTCGGATCCCCGGGGTCCACACTGGTCAGCATCCGAAATACGAAAGAGGTTACGTTCTTACCCGAAAATGCAGACGGCTCTTCACCCTTCGGCAGGTGCGGAACCTCGAGCCCCAGCAGTTCCATAAAAAATCCGCTCGATAAGGATGCAGCTAACCCTTTCATTGAGGGAATGGGTGAAGAGTTGAGCTTCTGTCCGGCCAATCCTCCGGCTCCAAGCAGCATGAAAAATACAAGTGAACCTCCGGCCAGCAGCAGCATTGTTCTCCCCAGCGACAGAATGTCCAGCAGCTTACCGCGCAGCCGGCCGATATTCCATAGCTGAAACCATTTTCTGTTCATTATTGTTATGTCCTCCTCCAGCCCTCTGTAATCTCTTATACTCCCAATCTATGAGCAGAGGAGGATTGCTAGAACCTGAAATGAGAGAAGAAGGCAGCTCAGCTTGTCACTCTTGCAAGTCCCATTTTAATGAAGCATGCTTCTGTTTATATGAAAAAAAGCCCGACCGCAGCTTGCCGGCAGGCAGACTGGGCGGGCGTGGTATACCGCAGGACAGGTCTTAGTGGGTGTATGCTCCCACATTACCGGGATCCACAGCCTCATGCAGCGCAGCGTTCAGTCCGCTGGCCACAATGTTGGCGATTTCTTCAATAAACTCATCAATTTCCTTCGGCGTAACAATCAGATCATGCCCGAGCGGTTCCAGCACTTCTTTGACGAGCGACAGCCGTTCCTGTTCAGAGATATCGTCCAGCATCCCCATAATCTCTTTGGTATGGGCTGCTCCGGCCCCAACCTGTCCAAAATGCTGGCTCATCATCTCCAGCACATTGTTCACAATGGTCGAAGCATAACAGACGGTAGGAACGCCGATCGCAATGCAGGGAATCCCAAGAATTTCCTTGGTTAACCCACGCCGTTTATTACCAATCCCAGAGCCGGGATGGATACCGATATCAGCAATTTGAATGGTCGTATTAATCCGTTCCAGTGAACGGGATGCCAGTGCATCTATCGCAATAATCACGTCGGGCTTGGTACGGTCCACGATTCCCTGAACCACTTCGCTTGACTCAATCCCAGTCAGCCCCAGGACACCAGGGGCTATTGCGCTCACATTGCGGTAACCCGGGGCAACTTGATCGGGAACCAGCTCATAGAACTGGCGTGTAATCAGCGCATTCTCTACTACGAGCGGTCCGAGTGAATCCGGAGTTACGTTCCAGTTGCCGAGGCCGACAATCAGCACCGACGAATTGCGGTCAATACCGATTCTGTCCATGAACTGTTCAAATTCCTTGGCAAAAACCATGGATACCTTCTGCTGCAGGCCGGTATCTCCGCCGCGCAATGCCGGGACCTCCAGCGTCACATAGTTTCCTATAGCGCGTCCAATAGCCTGCGAGCCCGCCTGATTCGCTACGGCAAGACGGGTAACCTTAATGCCATCCGCCTCTTCTACCTCTTCGTTCACACCGGGGATCGGCGATTTTTGCGGTCCCTGAGCCATTTCTTTGGCTTCCAGCGCCAAATCTGTGCGTACCGAATATAGCTGAAGATCCAGTTCCATTATTAGTTCAGCCTCCTTATTCATATTGGTGATAGTGTGCGAGAGAAGGCCTTGCTTTATTCAAACCGGAAAGGGTTAAATTAAAAGCATTAGTCTTGCATTTTATGAGCGCTCATGCTAAACTATTTTAAGTTGTGAATCATTTGATGATTTCGAATGTCTTTCAGGAGGTGAATGCAATGCCAAATATCAAATCCGCGGTAAAACGCGTCAAGACGGCCGAAAAACGCCGTGCACTGAACGCTTCCCAGAAATCCGCGCTTCGTACAGCTGTGAAAACTGCTGATGTAGCACTGACTGGTACTGAAGTGGAAACTGCTCAAGCTGCTTTCCAAGCTGCTTCCAAAAAGCTGGACAAGGCTGTAACTAAAGGCCTGGTTCATAAAAATGCGGCTGCCCGCAAAAAATCCCGCTTGGCGAAGAAATTGAACGCTCTCCAGGCTCAAGCCTAAGCCAAGGGCGACATTAATAATGAGCACTATAAGAACCTGACCGTTATGCTGCATACGGTTAGGTTTTTTTGTTCTCTAGTGAGATATAGCAGGATCCTTTATAGCATCTGGCATATTTAAGTCTTAGGTTTCAGCAAAAGCCTGCCCGTTAGCGTACTTACGCTAAGGAGCAGGCTTTTGTTGTACTCGCAGTCTTATAATCACCAGGTTCACCGTTAGGCTCCCAGCCGTAACATGAACATCTCCAAGCCCAGCACCTTGTCGATGGCCCCTGTCTTCATCTGGTAGTCGAGGTCAGCCAGAAAGCTGAGAATCTGCCGCAGCCGCTGGCTCTCGAACTTATGCGCTTGTTCGCCAGCAAGCTTGACGGCATACGGATGCAGCCCGAGCTGGGAAGCGATCTGGCCTTGTGAGTAACTCTGGGCGGACAAATCCTTCACCTGTAAAATCATCCGGAACTGCCGCGCAATCAGCGCCGCAATCTTGATCGGCTCTTCTCGCTGCTTCAGCAGCTCATAAAGTGTATTCAGCGCCTTATCAAGCCGCAGATTGGCAATATCCTCCACCAGTGTGAACACGTTCTGTTCGGTCCCCCGGTGCACTAAGCTCTCAATCGCTGCAGTATCCACGGTCCCGCCCTTACCTGCGAACAGGCTTAGCTTGTCCATCTCTGCCGACAACCCCTGCAGCCCTGTTCCGGCATTTGCCACAAGAGCTGCTGCGGCACCCGGTGCAGACACGCAGCCCCGGTCACGCAGGCCTTTCTCGACCCAGCGCAGCAATTCCTCTGCACCCAGCGGATTGAAGGCAAGCACTGTTCCAGCAGCCTTGACCGTCTTGACGATTTTTTTGCGCTCATCCAGTTTGTCATTATTGACCATAAAGACGATCACACTGAATTCTGTAGGATGCTGTAAATAATCAGTGAGAACCTCTACGCGATGTTCGATCTTGGCATTTTCCTTTCCTGCGGTGAACAGGGAGGCATCACGCACCAGCAGGAGCTTCCGTTCTACCATAAACGGCACAGTCTCTGCTTCCTCCACAACCGCCTGCACCGGCGTCTCGGACAGATCAAAGGGAATAACTGCAAAATCCCGGTCCTCTTTGGCTATCAGGTGTTCCTCCAGAAAAGCCGCAAATTCATTCATCCGGAACTTCTCGCTGCCGTACAGCACATAGAGTGGCGAAACATTTCCTTGTTTGATGTCCTTGGCCGCCGTTTTGGCATCCATCCCGCCACTTCCTTTTCCATTTCAGTCTCTGATTATTGTAACAAAAAAGCATCTTTAAACATAGGCATCAAGCGGAACCAGCTTCGCTGAATCAGCTGTATGTAGCGTGAAAAATATAAATCCATATATTTGCGCAAAAACGGAGCAACTCCGGCAGCCATGGCCAAAGTTGCTCCGTTTCCGCGGCGCATCTATATAAACGACGGTAGGAAAAGCTCTAGAAACTTTCCAGCCGGCGGTCATACCGATGGTTCTCACGATCCTGTATCTCCTGTCCTCTTACTATAGTATATTCCTATACTGCGTAAAAAGTTCCACTCTGCGATTAATTTGTAGACGTTGCCGCGTCCGGAGTAGCCGCAGGTGCAGAAGAAGAAGGTAAAGGTGAGCCGGATGGGGCGGGAGATACTACCGAATCCGGGATGGTGTAAGTCTTAGTAATTTCACTGCCGTTCTGTAGGGTCACATAAGTGAATACACGGCTGTCTTCCGACCATTGGCCGGATACCCATTCCCCTTCCAGGGGAAACGAGGTCAGTACCTTCCAATCGTCTCTGGCAGCGCCTGCTGGTATGGAATAGAGTACAAGCTGCTGGCCAGCAAGCTCAGCATCAAAACGTCCATCCGGTGATGTCCATGGCGAGGGTGCAACCAGTGCCGGCAACAAACTCATCACCCCAGCTTCTTCCGATGAAGGAAGCTTCTTGGATTCACTTTCGGGATTATCCGCTCCGGCTTTGCTTTCTGGCGCACTGTCCTGAGCGTTGTCCCCGCTGCTGGTATCCGGATCAGAACTGCTTATCCTCATATCCTGTACTCCTGGTGTAGCCGTAGTAGTATCAGGCTCTACCGTGATCTGCCGCTTTAAGGATGCCGGCTCTTTGGTTGGATCAGGTGCCACTGCCGGGGAATCCGGAGTCGCCACTGCAGACGGAGTCACTATTTCTTCAGCAACTCCAGGATTGTTCTCGGCAGCTGAAAAGGTACGGTTGTTCTGTTCCGTAATCCCTGCCGCACGATCTGTGCTGCCGTCCTGTGCTGCAACCGGTCCAGACGCTGTAGCCTCATCCGTTTTTTGCATAGTCTGTCCAGAGTTTGTATCTGCAGCCTTATTGAGTGCCATATCCATATCTGCTGCAGGCATACTATCAGGCATGTTAAAAATAGCGATAAGCAGTATCACTGCCGCTGCCGCTGCGCCAATACCTGTCCGTGCTGCCATGGAAGATCCTTTAAAGAATTTGCCACGGGAGTTTTTACGTGTGAACGGAGCAACCTTGGATTCATCTATACTTTTCATGGTTGGTTCCTGGACACCTTGATCCAGCTTGTCAAGTTGCGGCAAGATCGAATCAACCAGACTGAAAGGTGGTTTCACATCCGGCAGCTGCTCAAGTTGCTGGGAGAGCACACTCAGACGGTCAAAGACATCCGCGCACGAAGGGCAATTATCGATATGACGGAACATTTCTATAATTTCATCTTGGCTCAAGTCATGATCCAGATAGCGGTGCATCCATTCCATCACCTCCGCGCATTTCATCCTGATACACCCCCTTTCTGATACTCCTGAAGTCTGTTCTGTAATTGCTGCCTAGCCCGGAACAGATACGATTTCACTGTGTTCAAGGGCAGGTCCAGCGAATCTGCAATCTCGTTGTAGGAGAAATCCTGCAAATACCGCAGTACGATTACTGTACGGTGATGTTCTGGAAGCTGATCAATCGCCTCCCGTATATCCTCCGCCAGATAGCCGGACAACACTTCCCGCTCCACATTATGTGTATCTGGAAACACCATTTCATGTTCATCCATGGAAACCGTTGGTTTCGTTCTTCTGAACTTATCAATACATATGTTGGTCACGATCCGCTGTACCCACGTTTTGAACTGGGCTTTTTCCTCGTAAGAACCGATTTTGGTATACACGCGGATAAGCGCCTCCTGTGAAGCATCCAAAGCATCCTGTTCATTATGCAGAATGTAGAAGGCCGTCTTATACACATGCCCTTCAATTTCTCGCAATAGGGTGATTAGAGCGTCGCGATCGCCCGCTTGAGCGGCTCTGATGAGTCCCTGCTCCACCACGAAGGTTCCCCCTCTCTATGCAATCTTACTGACGCGCAAGACTGCGAATTTGTTGCAAGCCTATAATGATTTTTTCGGTATCCATAATCCTTACTAAGCATACAGGGGAAGCTTCAATCATTCAAATACTCTTTTATAGAAAGATTGTAACAAAAATGAAACCAGAAAAACGCACAACAGCCGGCTGTACCCTTCTCAAGGCGCACACCGGCTGTTGTGAAAATAAAGCGTTATAACGTTGTTATATCTGGGTGGGAATTTACGCGCCCTTAATTTCCTTGAACTTCGCCACATACTTGGCGGCAAGCTCAGTGATCTGGTCGTAGCGGCCTTCCTTGGCCGGAGCAGTCAGGTTACCGCCGATGCCTACAGCGATGCAGCCGTTCGAAATCCATTTCTCCATGTTATTCAGGTCTACACCACCGGTAGGCATAATGTTGACATGCGGCATGGGTCCTTTGACGGCTTTGACATAATCCGGTCCGAAGGCGCTGCCAGGGAACAGCTTCAATACATCTACGCCTAGCTTCAGCGCTTCTTTCATTTCATTGAGAGTCATGCAGCCTGGCATATAAGGGATTCCGTAGAGATTACACATTTTGGCGGTTTCTTCTTCAAAAGAAGGACTCACTACAAATTCAGAACCTGCCAGAATAGCGATTCTTGCCGTAAGCGGATCAAGCACCGTACCAGCACCGATGACGGCACGGCTTCCATATTCGGCTACCAGGCGTTTGATCGCTACGTCGGCATCCGGAGTTGTAAAGGTAACTTCAATGTTATTCAGTCCACCTTCGATACAGGCTGCGGACATTTTAAAAGCATCGTCGGCATTGTCGGCACGGATAACAGCTACTACGCCAACGGATGTGATGTTCTGCAATACTTTTATCTTCTTCATCATAAACTCCCTTTCTTGGTTCAATCCTTGGAATTAAGAATATTAATTTAGATAAACTATTTTATCTAATTTACTAACCATAAGCTAAAACCTTATAAGAAAATAGTAATAACAATGTCTTCTGCCGTCAATATATTTTTATGTGAACAGAACGTAAAATCTTCTGAATAATTAAAAATACCCTTATATAACAAGGTTTTTTTAATCTCCCCCATATAAAAGCGTTAAATATTTTCTATGGAATGAGGGGAGTCTTATTGTAGAAAACCGATTTATATGATAATTTCAAATTACAAATCATTTATACAGGGGTTGTGAGCTTGCCCCGAGGAGGAACTATTCATGAGCAAACAGCTGGATGCAGTTACATTCGGAGAGCCGATGGCTATGTTTTATGCCAATGAGGTGGGCCCGCTGCACGAGGTTACTTCTTTTTCCAAAGCATTAGCCGGTGCTGAGAGCAATGTGGCTACCGGATTATCACGTCTTGAGCACAAAACCGGTTATGTAACGAAGCTTGGCGAGGACAACTTCGGTCAATTTATAGTCGGTGCGCTGAACAAAGAGCAGATTGACACCGCCAGCATCACGTACACCAAAGAATTTCCAACCGGCATGCTGATCAAATCCAAGGTGCTGACCGGAGATCCCAAGGTTGAATACTTCCGTAAAAATTCCGCAGCCTCCAAGCTGAGCCTCACAGACTTTAATGAGTCTTATTTCGCTTCCGCCGGGCATTTGCATGTTACCAGCATCTCTTCGGCATTATCGAAGACCTGCCATGAATTTTCCCTGCATGCCATGGAATTTATGAAGAAGAGTGGAAAAACGGTGTCCCTCGACCCGAATCTGCGCCCTACCCTCTGGCCGGACAAAGACACGATGGTGAACACCATTAACGATCTGGCAACACGATGCGACTGGTTCCTGCCAGGCCTCAGCGAAGGCAAAACCCTTACGGGCCTTGAGACTCCAGAAGAAATCGCCGGCTATTACCTGGAGCGCGGTGTGTCGCTGGTGGTCATTAAGCTCGGACCTGAAGGTGCTTATTACAGAACAGTTGCCGGTGAAGAAGGTTATGTCGACGGCTTCAAGGTAGAAACGGTTGTTGATACTGTAGGCGCCGGAGACGGCTTCGCAGTCGGTGTAATCAGCGCTATGCTGGAAAAGCTGACCGTAGCCGAAGCCGTAAAACGTGGCAACGCGATCGGCGCACTCGCTGTAATGTCGCCTGGAGACATGGACGGACTGCCTACCCGCGACGGGCTGGAAAAGTTTATGAAGGCAGGCGTGTAAGCAGGCTGTTGTCAGAGGTGTACTACACTCTCCATGCATACCCACTCCGATGAACAGCTCATACTATTAAAGCCCTCCACCGTCTTTGCCAGACGGTGGAGGGCTTTTTGCTAGACGAAGCCAAAGCTTAATGAACAAAACGTTTTACTTCGTTGATTGTGGAGGCTGGACCGATTGTCCCAGCTGCAGCGCTGGAGGGAACCTGTACGTGATCGGCATGGCGTCTCCTTGATCCTCAATCAGAGAAAGCATGATTTTGGCGGCTTGCATTCCCATCTCGTAGGCAGGCTGCCGGATGGTGGTGATGGCCGGATTGTAGATCCGGGCAAATTCGGCGTCATCAATCCCAATCACCGATAATTGGCTAGGAATTGCGATGGAATGACGGTTCGCATATTTCAGGATTTCCCCCAGCACCAGATCGTTGGCTGCAAGCAGCGCCGTCGGCGGGTGCGGCAGGCTTAACAGTTCATCCAGCGCGGAAGCGATGGCCTCTCTTGGCACACTGCGCACGTATTCATCATTCATCTTGAGCCCAGCTTCTTCCATAGCTTTTCTGTAGCCGCTCATCCGCTCTTTACGGGGGGTGATCGCATGCTCACCAAGCGGGAGCGACAAGATGGCAATTTTCTCATGCCCCTTCCCGATCAGCTCTTTGATGGCTGTTTTGACGGCCATTTCGTTGTCGAGCAGCAGGCTCTGGGTCGTGATCCCTTCTACCAGCCGGTCCATGAATACAAGCGGGTACTCCGCTTCGATCAGCCGGGTATAGGGAGCGGGCTGATCTCCGGTCGGAAAAATAATCAATCCGTCCACCTGGCGGGCAACAAGCGCTTCTACATGCGTGTTTTCTTTATCTGCATTCTCATCGCTGTTGCAAATAATCACCTGAATGCCATGTCGCTGCAGCTCATTCTCGATCGCACGGATGCACTGGATCGACAGCGAATAATCGATATTCGCCACAATAATGCCAACCATATGTGTACGGTTCTGCTTCAGGCTGCGTGCGAGGCCATTGGGCTGATAATTCAGCTCCTCGATTACATCGGCAATGCGGTTTTTGGTCGCTTCACTCATATACTTAAACCGTTTATTCAGAAATTGCGAGACCGTACTCTTGGATACTCCCGCCTTCTGGGCAACATCTTCAATCGTCAGCTTCTTCATCTATTCCGCTCCACTCTATATAGAAAACACTTATCCTATAAAGTCATATATATAAAAAGCCATACTTTCTAACTTACTCAGAAAGTATAGCTTTTTTTTAGTAAATTATCTAGTAATCATTATCAAAAGTTGTTCCTCTACTATTGATTAGGAATTGCAGACGGCTCGATCTTCTGGCCGTATTCCTCATACACCCAATCATAATACCACTGCTTACCTGTTGCTTCAGTGATCTCTACCGTACGCTGCTCCCCTTTAACTTCATAATGGGCCACGAAATAGTCCTCATTGGTATCTATCGCAATTGAGCCATAATGATTCTTAGCAGGCCGTTCTTTCTTCTCCGTGGTAATGGTTCCTATGAGCACCTGTGACTTCACGGTTGCAATGGAGCTCATGGAATCTCAGTCTTCAGCTTATGGCGCACTGTGATCCCCTCCGGCCGGATCTCCATCTGGATCTCACCCTGCAGATCGGTGCGGTATATAGCTGTGCTGCTGTCAGACAGACGCTGCAACACGTCATCATTCGGATGTCCATAAAGATTATTGACTCCTGCGGATATGACAGCTGCGCCGGGATTCCAGAACTTCAGCCAGGCTGCGCTGCTTGCGGTTTTGCTGCCGTGATGAGCCACCTTCAGAACATCTATCGGCCCGCCGTTTCCAATCCCAGCTTCTTTGCCGTCCTGCAGAATCGCATCCTCCGCAGCCTTATCCATATCCCCTGTAAAAAGAAAGCTCCGGCCGTTCATCTGCAGCCGAAAAGCCTCAGATTCGTGATTCTGTTCCTCCACCTCCGGGAGCAGAGCCACCCCCGCCTTATGCGGGGATGGCCAAAGGAACATCAGCTCCGTCCTGTTATCCGGAGCAAGCACCTGCCCCTGCTGCACCGGGTACAGCCGAACACCCGCCGCAAGCGCTGTATTCATCAGCTTACTGTAAGACTCCCCCTTGGCGAGCGTTCCATTGAACAGCAGCGCCGAGACGGGTAGACCCTCCAATACCGCCTGGAGTCCTCCGGCATGATCCTGATCGCCATGAGTCAGAATGATGGCGTCCAGCTGGTGAATACCCCGCTGCTTCAGAAGCGGCAGCAGTGTTTTGGCTCCGACCTCAAACGGGCTGCGCCGGAGGCGCCATGCTTCCTTTTTGCCAAAGCTGACGGTGCCCCCGCCATCCACCAGAATATGAGCGCCACCCGGAGTGGTGATCAGAATGCTGTCACCTTGTCCAACATCGAGAAAGCTGACCCGCCCGGCACCGTTCAGGTGCTCTGAATGATAGCCCCTATACAGCAGCAGAACCATTACAGCTATACCGATTAAGACAACCCTTCCACTAGAGAGCAAGGAACCTTGTACCTGAAAGTGCAGTGGCCGCGCGCTATTCCCGGCTCCGCTCCATATCCCTGCAGGTCTTCTCCCTGTGTCATCAGCCGGCCGGTCCATCTCAGCCAGCGGCTTCGTCTCGTCCTCCATAACCTGTGGGGCCAGAAATACTTCCGTACGCAGACGCATAGTGTAGAGCACACCATAGAGGAGACTATAATACATCCCTATCCACAGCAACGAAGGCGAACTCCAGATCGTTACACCCCCGGACCATCCATTTGTCCACTCCACTGCACGAAACGTAGCATCATTCAGCAGTTCCGCAACATACGCGGTTACACCGGCAGCCGCGCCCCATATCCCGCCAAGCAGCAGTGCAAGTGTTCCCAGCGGCAGCACCAAGAATGTTATAAAAGGGACAAACACCAAATTAGCAGCGAAGGAGAGCAGTGAAAACTGGTTGAAGTAATAGATGGTCAGCGGAAAAGACACCAGCTGTGCAATCAGCGTAACCGAGACGGCACCTCCCAGCCAGCGGGGCAGCCTTCGGAGCAGCGGGTTCACCAGAGGAACATAGATCATTAGTCCTGCTGTCACGAGAAAAGAAAGCTGAAAGCTTACGCTCAGCAGCAAATACGGATTCCAGACCAGCATGATCAGCGCTGAAGCCGCGAGAATATTCAACCCGTCCTTCAGCATGCTGAACCGGGCAGCGAGCAGGGCGATCATACTCATGATTCCAGCCCGGACAATCGATGGCCCGGCCCCTGACAACAGCACATACACAGGCACAACTAGTATAGTGAGAGTGAGGGCTGTTTCCCTGGTCAGGCGGCAGCGTCTAAGTATGAATAGGATCACGCCAACATACACCGCGACATGCATCCCGGAGATCGCCAGAATATGCGTCAGCCCCAGCTGCGAGAATTGCTTGAAAGTGTCTTCATCCAAATCATCCTGGATGCCAAGGACCAGGCCTTTCATATATCCCGCATGCGGCTCCTGAAAAAGGCGGTCCATTTCTGCTCCAAGGGCAGTGCGTAACGCATCGCTCCAGCGCAGAATGCTGGCAGGATGCCAGGAATCAGGAGGTACAGCATGTACACTCGCCGTACCTTCCCCCTTGAGCAGCCAATGGATTTTCTGCGTCCGCAAATACACGCGGTAATCAAAGCCGCCGAAGTTCCGTGCCTCCCCCGGCTGCTCCAATTCCCCCTGAACGGCCACTTTGTCCCCTCTCTTCCATCCTGCAGCCACGGCGATTTCCGGCTCAGCCTGAAGCTTGATTTGCACAGCGATCCGTTCGCCTGCAGCACCTTCTCCTTGTTCCAGTTTTTCTTCCTTATTCCCGACATCTCCCGGTTTTTTCTCTTCCGAACTTACAGCTAATGCTGCCGACTCCATGCCGGTTCCGCCAAGTCCCATCCGTGACAGCCTCAGAGTAAAGCTCACGCGGTCCCCATCCCGCTCCACGGGGGAGACGATTAACCCTTCTGCGCTTACATAGGATTCATTCAGCTCTTCCACAGATTGTTCCATTGCCCCAGGGAGCAGGCTTACATTTCTCCCTTCGTTCCACTCCCAGTAGAAGGCAGCCGCAACTAGCGATAGCCCCAGAATAACTGCGGTTTTCCAGCCGCTCCTCCAACCGGCCGCACAGATTGCAAGCAGCAGCAGGCAACCGGCTATGTACATAAGCAGCTCATATCCGGAGAACAGGTTGCCCGCCGCGCTGCCAGTAACCCAGCACACCGTGAAGCTTAACAGCGGCCTTTTTTTCATCCATATTCCTCCTCGTATTTGTACTTGTATTTCTCCTAGCCGGGAAGCCGACCGCAACTCTATGGATACAGCAAAAAGAACCCCTGCATACGCAAAAACCGCGTGTACAGAGGTTCCTCCCCTGATGCTTATCCTTATTTTGGTCAAACGCCGATTGACGGCTATTCCGATACGGTGATCATCGTTTCCTTGGGCGGCTCATAATTCTCCAGTTGCCGGAAGATGATGCCCTTGGAGCCCAGCATGGCCTCCACTTTCTCCATATCTTTACGGTAAGGACGCAGATAGACAATCTCCACAATTCCACTGTTGGCCAGCATATTAGCGCAGGTCCAGCAGGGTTCATCCGTTACATAGACAGTGCTGCCCTCCCGGTCGCTCCGGTCCGTGAACAACAGCAGGTTCTGCTCGGCATGAATAGTGCGGATGCAGCGCTGCTTCATCACCATCTTCTCCACACCGTCAACCACTTCGCGTTCATATTGCTCTGAGACCATACAGCCTGCTTCAGAACAATCCGGCACACCCATCGGGGCGCCATTATACGCCGTGCCGAGCAGCTTCTTGCCCTGCACCAGCACTGCCCCGACATGTCTCCGGGAGCAACGTGAGCGTGTGGAGACCATACAGGCAATATCCATGAAGTAAGTATCCCAATTTTTGCGGTAGGCTACCGTCATCAGCAATCTCCACTTTCTCTTTAATAGTTGTTCATTATTGTAGCATATTGCGGCGTTTTTTCACTAGGACAACAGATAAGACTTAAAAGCCTACCAGTGGCTTCAGCTTTTCCAGCATTTTTGGCCCAATCCCCTTCACCCCGCCCAGATCCGTCAAGCTATGAAAAGCCCCCTTGCTGCTGCGGTATTCTATAATCGCCTGTGCTTTCTTCTCCCCGATGCCAGGCAGATTCATTAGGGCAGCAGCATCCGCTGTGTTAACGTTAATGGTGCCTTGCGTGGAAGACTGCCCTGTGGCCGGCGAAGTCGCTGTGCTTCCTGAGAAATTTGCTTCGTCTGCTGCTGTCACTGCTGCGCCGCTCGCTGATGTGCTGGTTCCGCTGATCCCGAAGGTTGTCGGGTTGCTTCCAATTTCAGTTGTACCGGAAGCTCCCGCTCCTGCGGTGACAGTAGATTCTGCCACATCGCCCCCGGTTGCCGAATTTCCTCCTACCCCCGCCCCACCTGCCGCTTCTCCTAGTACTGAGGCATCCGCTTTCCCGCCCTTTTTCTGTTCAACCTTTATATCTTTGCTAACCTCCGTACCTTTGACCCTGCCCGTCACTGCCGAACCCGGCTCATCCGCTGCACCCAACGACTGCGCCATACTGGCGTTCAGCGTCTCCCAGCCGGCGATTCCATGATTCTTTTCCCGGTCCGCTGCCCATACCAATCCACTGCCAAGCAGTGCGGCTGCGAATATAGATGCTATACCTTTTTTATTCATATCCCTCTCCTCCTCTGAAACGTGTGATTTAGGGTGTGAAAACAATCCTAGCGTATATTTATTAAATGCAGTTGAAACCTGTCATTTGTCCAAGACTCCAGTGCATACATTTAACGAAGAGTATTCCTGCAAGGCCATAGCCATACAGAAAGGAGGGTACCCTAGATGAAGGTGGGATTTATCGGAACGGGCAGCATGGGCAGTCTGCTTATTGACGCCTTCCTGTCTTCGGGTGCGCTTGAGCCATGTGATGTGCTGGCCAGCAACCGCAGTCCGAACAGTCTTCTGCAGCTTCAAAATCGCCATCCGGGCATTATCATCGGCAGCAACAGGGAGACTGCAGCCGGAAGCGATATCGTCTTCCTCTGTGTCAAACCGCTGGAATTCAAATCCCTGACAGATGAGATCTCTTCTTCCTTACGGAGCGAACAGATGGTTGTATCCATCACCAGTCCAGTGATGCTATACCATCTGGAATCCGCACTTCCGTCCAAAATAGCCAAAGTCATCCCCAGCATTACCCACTGTGCCAAAAGCGGAACTTCGCTTTGCATATTCGGCAGCAGGCTAAATAAAAAAGATCGGCTCATACTGCTTGAACTGCTGTCTTTCATAGGGGTTCCACTGGAAATCCAGGAAAAGCATACAAGGATCGCCTCTGACTTCTCCAGCTGCGGTCCTGCGTTCATCAGCTATTTCATTGAGCGGTGGATTGAAGCAGCTGTTAAAACCACAGGCATAGATGAAATCCTGCTGGGCCGGCTCGCTGGCGAAATGCTGCTGGGTACAGGCAGACTGCTGACCGAAGGCAATTTCACTCCACAGGAGCTGCAGGAGCGGGTCGCCGTGCGCGGCGGCATTACAGCGGAAGCTCTGAACCATTTGCGGACCAGTCTGGAAGGGGTTTTTGAGCAGCTGATCCTCACAACACATGATAAATATAATGAAGATGTCGAAAAGCTGGACACATTATTCGGTCAGGGCGACATCGTTCAAGGTCCGCTCGACCACTAGAGTTCCTCCTCAGGGCAGGAAACTGGTATTCGGATGCTTCAAACAACAAAGCCCGCAGCACGGATGACTCCGTTGCTGCGGGCAGAATTGCGTTCTTCGCTTAACCCACTACTATATTAACCAGCTTGCCGGGAACCGCGATGATCTTGCGTACCGCTTTACCCTCGACGGCTGCCTTCACATTTGGAAGGGACAGCGCATGGTTCTGCATATCTTCCTGACCCATATCCTGCGGGATCAGTGCGCGCTGTACGATTTTACCATTCACCTGAACAACGATTTCTACTTCGGCATCTACAGTCAGCGCTTCATCATAAGCCGGCCAAGCCACATAGCTGACGCTGCCTTCATGACCCAGCAGCTGCCACAGTTCCTCTGCGATATGCGGAGCAAGCGGCGACAGCATCTGTACGAAATGCTCTGCTGCTTCGGTGGACAAGGTCTCCTGTTTATAAGCATCGTTAATGAAAATCATCAGTTGGCTGATCGCCGTATTGAAGCGCAGATGTTCGAAGTCCTCCGTGACCTTCTTGATTGTCTTGTGCCAGGTCCGTTTGAACTCATCGCTGCCACCGTCTGCGGTAACTTTGGTGCTGAGACTGCCGTCTTCATTCACGAACAGGCGCCATACACGGGACAGGAAGCGGTGGATACCTTCCACACCTTTTTCATTCCATGGTTTCGTCGCTTCCAGCGGCCCCATGAACATTTCATAGACACGCAGGGTATCCGCGCCATAAGCTTCTACAATTTCATCCGGGTTAATAACATTGCCGCGCGACTTGCTCATCTTCTCATTGTTATTGCCCAGAATCATGCCTTGATTCACCAGCTTATGGAATGGTTCCTTCGTATCCACCACACCGATGTCGTACAGAACCTTATGCCAGAAGCGTGCGTACAGCAGATGGAGTACCGCATGCTCGGCACCGCCGATGTACAGGTCAACGGGCAGCCATTGCTTCTGCTTCTCCGCTGAACACAGCTCCTGATCGTTCCGCGGATCAATGTAACGCAGATAGTACCAGCAGCTGCCAGCCCATTGCGGCATGGTATTGGTCTCGCGGCGTGCCTTCATGCCGGTCTCCGGATCAATCGTTTCGACCCACTCCGTCACATTGGCCAGCGGAGATTCTCCTGTGCCTGAAGGGCGGATAGAATCTACTTCCGGCAGCAGCAGCGGCAGCTGATCTACAGGGACCGTCTTCATTGTACCGTCTTCGAGGTGCAGAATCGGAATCGGTTCGCCCCAATAGCGTTGACGGCTGAAGAGCCAGTCGCGCAGGCGGTAGGTTACTTTGCCTTTGCCGCTGCCTTTTTCTTCGAGCCAGGTGATCATCTTCGCAATGGCTTCTTTATTGTCCAGACCGTTCAGGAAGTCGGAATTCACATGGGGTCCGTCCCCGCTGTAAGCCTCTTCTTCGACATTGCCGCCCTGCACAACTTCGATAATCTTCAGACCAAACTGCTTGGCGAATTCCCAGTCGCGGGTATCATGTCCCGGCACCGCCATAATCGCTCCCGTACCATAACCGGCAAGCACATAATCAGCGATCCAGATCGGCACCTGTGCACCATTCACCGGGTTGACAGCATAAGCACCCGTGAAGACACCGGATTTCTCCTTGGCCAGATCCGTACGTTCCAGGTCGCTCTTACGCGAAGCCTTCTCGCGGTATTCTGCTACAGCCGCCTTCTGTTCTTCTGTCGTAATGAGATCAACCAGCTTATGCTCCGGAGCCAGCACACAATAGCTTGCACCGAACAAGGTGTCGGGACGGGTAGTGAACACCTCCAGGCTGGCATCATGACCTTCAATCGCAAAAATCACTTCAGCTCCAGTAGACTTTCCAATCCAGTTGCGCTGCATATCCTTGATGCTTTCTTCCCAGTCCAGCTCTTCCAGATCCTCAAGCAGGCGTTCAGCATATTCGGTGATTTTCAGAATCCACTGGCGCATCGGTCTGCGGACCACTGGATGGCCTCCGCGCTCGCTTTTTCCGTCGATGACTTCTTCGTTGGCCAGAACCGTCCCCAGTGCTTCACACCAGTTGACCGATACCTCTGCCACATAGGCCAAACCGCGGTTGTACAGCTGGATGAAAATCCACTGTGTCCATTTGTAATACTCGGGATCGGTTGTACTGATCTCACGGTCCCAGTCATAGGAGAAACCCAGGGATTTGATCTGCCGGCGGAAATTATCAATGTTCTTTACTGTGATCTCGCGGGGATGTTGACCGGTATCCATCGCATACTGTTCAGCCGGAAGTCCGAAGGCATCCCAGCCCATCGGGTGCAGCACATTGTAGCCGCGCATCCGTTTGTAGCGGGAGACAATGTCTGTCGCCGTGTAGCCTTCCGGGTGGCCTACGTGCAGCCCTGCGCCTGAAGGATACGGGAACATATCCAGCGCGTAGAATTTCGGTTTGTTTGCCTCTTCAACGGTCTTGAATGTCTTGTTCTCATCCCAGAACTTCTGCCATTTCGGCTCAATGACCTGGGCACGGTAGCCTGTGGCGGCTGTAGCATTTGCTGCTTTGTTGTCGCTCATTGTATGCTCCTCCTTGGAGTGTTGCTTATCTAGTTAAAGCTGCTGCGCTTAAAAAATTTTAGGGAATGAACTCCACTACAAAAAAGTTTTGGGCTTCCGCCCGCTGTTATACTCGGATTTCTTGATTTGAACTGCGCTTCGAGGTAGAAATCCGAGAATAGCGTATGCTTCCGATGTGAGCTTTCCTGCGGAAAGCTTTCAGGCGGCCACTGACGTTGCTCCAGCTCCAAAATTTTTCTCCATTCCGTTTCCCTGTAACTTTTATAAATCCACCCGTTTGGCCTGCCGGGCAGCAAAGTCCAAGAATCCGCTCAGAATTCGCTGTTCCGCTAAACATGGTCCCAATACCCAAGTGGAAACGGCTTCGCCGTCCTTTAAGGACGGTATCCGTTTCAGCGAGAAATATAAGGATGATTTATAGCGTGAAACCTATACATCCTTATATTCGCAAAAAAACCTCCCATCCCTAGCGTATTATCGCTAGGGACGAGAGGTTTGAATTCCCGTGGTACCACCCTAGTTAGCGGCTGGATATGCTTTACCTGCCACTCACTTTGACACCCTGTAACGGGGGTGAATCGACGACGGTTCACACGCGGGCTTCAAGCTTCAGCTTGCGGCTCCTGCGGCTTAACGCCGTTACTCCGAGGTGAGTTCATTCTTCTCCGTTAACCGGCTCGCACCCTGCGCCGGCTCTCTGCAATAACGGTCTCACGAATTAATGATCCTCTTCATCGCACTGCTATACTTACTGATGGTTAATCAGTAATATTCACCACATTATATACAAAAGAAGCAGGTACAGTCAATGATTTCCCCTAATCGGCGCCAGACGGCCCTTAACCCAGCACCATTCCCCGACTTTACGTAATTGTCTCACGTTCGTTCTTACAGGTTCCTACACCGGCTTACGCCGTATATAATACGCGAGAAAATGCTGAATCACTACTTTACCGGCTGCAAAAACCGGTACCGCCAGGATCAGACCAATCATTCCGGCGACTTCACCACCCACCAGCAGCGCAAAAATAATCAGCAGCGGGTGCAGATGCAGCCGCCGTCCCACCACTTGGGGCGAAATAACGTTGCTCTCCAGCATCTGGCACAGGGTGTTAACCACTGCTACGAGCAGCACAAGGCGAAACGAGAGGGTCGAAGCCATAACAATCGCGGGCGCTGCACCGAGAAACGGGCCCATGTATGGAACGATATTGAACACTGCCACCACACAAGCAAACAGCAGTGCATAGGGCATGCCGATAATTGCATAACCGATGTACGCCAGTACCCCTATAATCAGGCAGACCAAAAACTGGCCCCGGATATAATTACCGAGCGCATCGTCAATATCTTTAAGCAGCTTCACCATGGACTTGCGGCGCGAGCGTGGCAGACAAGCAACAACGGTCCGTTCAAATACATCGAAATCCTTAAGAATGTAGAAAACCAGAAAAGGCACGATAAACGCATTGAATAGTAGACCAATGGTAGTACCAATATTATCGAGAAAATGGGAGATCCCTGCCGCCAGACGATTTTCCAGCTGAAAAAACCAGTTGTTCATGCCCATCTCGACACCAGGAGGAATCAGTCTGGTATTCATATTACGCATGAGCCCCTGTGCATGCAGAGTCATCTCCGGCAGATGCTCGTTCAATTCTTCAAGCTGCTCGATGAACATAGGAATCAGATTAATGGCAATGACAGCGAGCGAGGTCAGGAATACGGCATAGATGAGCAGTACGGCAACACTGCGCGGCATTTTTCTCCCGGCGAGCATACTCACTACGGGATTCAACACATATGAGATAATCATAGCTGCCAGAAATGGAGCAAGGATGGCCTTGAGAAAGACGAAAACTCCCATCAGCATCGGACGGAGGAGCCACACGAAATATAATATGATCAAGGCAAGCAGTACTCCGATCATCCGGCGGAACCATTTACTTTGGGACCATTGCTCCATGTTAACCCTCCTGATCGTATTCAGCCAAAGACAGGCATACGATATCAGTATGTGTGTGAGGATGGCAAAATACTCTTGTTGCCCAACAAAAATTGCTTTTTTGTTATCCCGCTTCAGAAGTTGGTATGGTGGCCTGAATCGGCATTGGTTACAATTTACATGTAAAACGCTTTCATTTCGAGGAGGGATGTTTTTATATGAAAAAGTTGAGCAAATTTTGCGGTGCAGGTCTAACTTTGCTGCTTGCCGGATTGCTGGCGGGTGCTCCGTCTGTATCGGCGGCTACTGTCTTTTATGAACCGCTAACCTACTTCAATTCCGCAACCTGGCAAAAAGCCGACGGCTATTCTAATGGCGGTATGTTTAACTGCACCTGGCGCGCTAACAATATTTCGTTTACCAGCGGAGGACAGCTTCGCCTTGCACTCACCAGTTCAAGTTACAATAAATTTGACGGGGCAGAATACCGTTCTACTAACAAGTATGGCTACGGAAAATATGAGGTCAGCATGATGCCGGCTAAGAACAGCGGAATTGTCTCCTCCTTTTTCACCTATACCGGGCCTTCTGACGGAACTCCTTGGGATGAAATAGATATTGAATTTCTGGGTAAAGACACCACCAAAGTTCAGTTCAATTATTATACTAACGGCGCTGGCGGACATGAAAAGATCGTCGATCTGGGTTTTGATGCTTCCCAAGGCTATCATACGTACGCCTTCGACTGGCAGTCAGGCTATATTAAATGGTATGTGGACGGCGTCTTGAAGCATACGGCAACCAGCAATATTCCCTCCCATGCCGGTAAAATTATGATGAACCTGTGGAACGGTACAGGTGTCGATTCCTGGCTCGGCTCCTATAACGGAGCCAATCCGCTGTACGCTTATTATGATTGGTCAAAATATACAAGCAACTAAAAGCGGGTGCTCTGCCCCGGCAGCTGCGCGGATCGCATCTGCCGGGGTTCTTTTGTTTCGATTGGAAATCCCTTATCTTCAGAATTTGTTATTCGGATTGACACATTGGTATGGCGGCTTGAGCCGGCTTTCAGTACGATAATAGCAAGACAATAATACAGGAGGAACCGTATTGAATCGCAGCAGGTTAATCAAATTGTCCGCAGCGGTCGCGGCCCTGTCGGCTGCTGTGTGGGGCATATGGGCTTACAGTTCAGTATCCAGCTCCGGGGATGGAGTGATAAAGGATTCTTTTACCGCGTTTAACACGGAGTTATGGAAGAAAACAGATGGCTACTCCAACGGAGACATGTTCAACTGTACCTGGCGTGAGGGAAATATCGCCTTCGCTGGTGACGGTCTCTTGACCCTGTCGCTCACCAGTCCCTCTACCGGAAATTTCGACGGCGCTGAATACCGCTCGCTGAACAAGTATGGCTATGGCCGGTATGAAATCCAGATGAAGCCGGCTGCCCATCCCGGTGTAGTCTCTTCTTTCTTCACTTACACCGGTCCCTCGGAAGGCGAGCCTTGGGACGAAATAGACATTGAATTTTTGGGCAAGAACACACGGCAGGTACAGTTGAATTACTTCACCGACGGTGTAGGGGACCACGAGCAGGTGATCGACCTCGACTTTGACGCCTCACAGGAATTTCACTGGTACGGCTTCGACTGGAAGAAGGATTCTATTACCTGGTATATCGATGGCCACCCTGTTCACACGGCCACCGAGAATATTCCCGCAACCCCGGGCCGCATAATGATGAATCTATGGAACGGGATAGGCGTGGATTCCTGGCTGGAGCCATTTGACGGCAAGGTCCCGCTCCATGCTTACTATGAAGAGTTCCGTTATACTCCGGATCCATCGTCGGGCAAGTAGGAAGTTCCGGCGTTACTCCGACAAGAAACCGCCTTGTTCAAGGCGGTTTCTTGTCCCTGCGGCACTCACCGGCGGCTACGGTCCCAGGCATTGACCTCCGAAGTTTCGGTTAGTCCCCCGTAGGTTTTCCATTTGTCGACAAATTCGTCAAACTCCCCGATGCCGCTGTCCGCGAAGATAATTTTTTGAAAGCTTTTTTGTTCCAGCTTCTTCAGCAGTTCGCCGCCCCTTTTCATCGTTGCGGTTGGCGGTCCCGTGAACTGCTCCTTGCGGGAAGCCCCCTTCTGGCCAAGCAGCACTGGGGCGATGTCCTGCGGAATTTCCTTGACGACCTTGGAGGGAATTCTCGCTCCATCGAAGGTTAGCGTGTAGGAGGCGACCCGGATACCGCCTAGCGGTAAAGCGGAGGGTGCAATAGTCGGCTTACCGCCGACCATTGCCCAATCATACCCCTCCGCAAGGCCGTTGGAGAATTCACCGGTTGAGGTAGCGTAATAATCAAATAAATAATTCTGGTAGGTAAAAAAGATTTCGGGATGCTTCATTTTCTTGTTGATCAGAATAGCGCCGTTGACAGGCAATGTTCCTCTTCTCATGGCGATGCCCTCCGGTCCGGAAGGGATAGCGATAGGCTTGACAATCGCCTGCGGATCTTTATCGGTCAGGATGGACAAAGGCCAGCCGCGCATCCAATACGGACCGGCGATAATGCCGGCTTTGCCGGAGACGAACAGATTGGCCGCGCCCTCTTCATCAAGCCACGCACTGTCGGTGGACAGGTATCCTTGCTGCACCCAATGCTTCATCAGTGCTACAGCCTTTCGTGCGCCTGGCTGGACGGAACCATATTCCAGTGTTCCGTCGCTCCGGCGGTTCCACTGCTCAGGAATTATGCCGAACGCGCCAAAGATCCAACTGCTGTCACCCATCCAGGTATTGGGGCCGTTACGGAAACCGACCGCAAGACCGTATGTGTCCTTAACACCGTTGCCGTCAGGGTCCCGGTTGGCGAAGGCATCCATGACCTGTTCCAGTTCGCCCAGTGTCCGCGGTGCACTCAGATGAAGCTTGTCCAGCCAATCCTGGCGGATCCAGAGCAGCGGGTCCGAGTTATATTCGTAATCCATGATAGGAATTGCATACTTATGCCCGTCCCGCACGAAGGGATCCCAAGCCGAGGGGTCCTCGGCTACAGCCTTTTTCCACACCCCGGAAGCATACTGCTCGAATAAACTGCCAACTTCCATGAATTGCCCGGAGCCAATCAGTTCCTGGATGATGTCAGCGTCCCGTGTCGTTACAACATCGGGCATGTTGCCTTTAGCCAGCTCAAGCCTCAGCTTGTTGGCATAGTTCTCGGAGGTCCCGGAAATGGTCCACAGATAACGGATGCGGATGCCAAGCCGGTTCTCGGCCCAGATCGTATGTACGTTATGCTCAAGACTCTCGCCTTTTTTAAAGGTCAGATTGGGATTCACGGAGCCTACTGTATACAGATCTACAAGAGGTTCATATTTGCCTGACTTGACGTCGAAATGAGGTGCTGTGCTGTCCGGGGAGGCTGGCGGCAGACTTTCTTCCGGGCTATGAAACGTACAGCCCGACAACGTCAAGAGCAGCACGGACAGTATTAATCGAATTTTCATGGAACCTCCTGCTTTTCGTAGTGTTCTTGGGAGTTGAACAAATTGTATCATAATCATCTTCAGCATCGTGTGATACACTTTCTTGTAGTACAGTGAAGTCTTTGAAAAGGATGATCTTATGACCTGGCGTCCGAACCTGTTTATTAAAATGGTTGCGATTCTTCTATCCCTTATTTCAGTTACGCTCTTATTCTATGGATTATCCTACCGCAAGGATGTCGGGGTCATTACGAATCAGATAAAAACGACCGATTTGAATCATCTGGAGTTCCTGACCCAGCAGATGGACAATAACATCAACCAATTAGCGGGCAGTATGTATGCCCTTCAGAGAGATCCCACCGTCCGCGACTATGAGCAGATCCGGCAATTCGGCCATCTCATTGATCCCGCCCAGACCATTATGACCGTGCTGGAGAAGCTTTCATTGCAGACCAGTTCCAGTACGTGGGAGAACCGGATTGTGCTGTACAAGCCGCACAGCGGCGAGACCCTCGGCTCGGATTCCTCTCTCTCCTTCGATTCCTCCATACTGGAGAAGCCTTTGCCTTCCGGTTGGGAGTATATTTCGGAAGACACGGACAACTCTGAAGCGGGCTTCCGTCTGCTGCTGTCCGACCCTGCCGAGAGCAGGAATGAACCCCGCGGGGCGGGACTGCTGATGTCAATGTATTTTCCAGTATCCAATATTGAACGGATGTTCGATACCTACCAGTCACAAAACAAGGGTGACACCTTCCTGTTCCATCCCTCATTCGGGGTGATTCTATCACGCCATACCGACCGGGAAATGGCGCAACAGATCGTTGCAACACTGGCTCCTTCAACCAGCCAGGGGAGTTCGGAGATCTTCAGCCTCAAGGAAGGCAGCTTTCTCGTCAGCTCCGTCCCATCCTCGGCCATCAATTGGCAGGTCGTGCATTATTCACCGCTGAAGCAGATTCTTCAGCCGATCCGGAGCAGCCGGTATTCCTTTTTGACAGGATCGGCCATCCTTTTGGTCATGAGTCTTCTGTTCTCGCTTCAGCTCTATCGTCAAGTACAGCGTCCGGTAAGCCTTTTGCTGCGTTCCCTCAACAGAATGAAGGAAGGACGCTGGTCTACACGGATTCATACCAGGACCAATCCCGAGTTCACGATGCTCAACCAAGAATTTAATGAAATGGCGGAGCAAATTCAATCTTTGATTGAACAGGTCTATCTGGAACATCTCCGGGTCAAGGACGCCCACTTGAAACAGCTCCAATCACAGATCAATCCGCACTTTCTCTACAATTGTCTGTTCTTCATTAAGAGCAAGGCCGTTGTTGGTGATACAGATTCGGTGGAAGCGATGGCGCTGAATCTTGGCGAGTATTACCGTTATATTACTAAGGTTGACCACTCTCTCACAACGCTCCAGGATGAGCTGAAGCTGCTGGAGAATTACTTGGAGATTCAGAATTTGCGAAAACAGCGCATCCGTTACGAGATGGATATTGCCGATGAATTGCTGGGCCTGCAAATTCCCCGGCTGCTGATTCAACCCTTAGTTGAGAACAGTATTATTCATGGAATTGAGAAAAAAATCGGCCAGGGCTTCATAAGAATCACCGCGAGCCAGACGTATGAAGCGATCACCATCACCGTTGAGGACAACGGAGCCGGCATGACCCCTGAAGCGATTGCCTCTCTGCATGCCAGAATGTCCGAATCGACGCGCGAGGACGGTGGCTGCGGGCTATGGAATATTCAACAGCGTCTTAAATCTCATTATAATGATTCTTCCGGCCTTCTAATTGCCCCTTCCTCTGAAGGCGGTCTAATAATCACTCTCCGTATGGAGAAGAAAGAGGAACACCATGCACCAAATTCTGCTGGTTGATGACGAACCTTACGTTGTAGATGATCTCTCCATCTCTCTTCCTTGGGCCGAAATGGGGTTCGAACAGGTTCATAAAGCCTACTCCGGGTACGAGGCGCTCGAGCTGCTGCAACACTATCCTATCGACATTGTAGTCACTGACATCAATATGCCGGAAATCTCAGGCATTGAGCTGATCGCGTCTATACGAAGCCGCTGGAAGCATATCCGGGTAGTTATGCTGACCGGTTATGCCGAGTTTGAATACGCCCGCAAAGCAATAGAAGAGCAAGCCAGCGCCTACCTCCTAAAGCCGATTGCAAACGACCAGTTGATCGCTGTTATCGTTAAGCTCCAGGAAGAGCTTCGCAAAGAGTGGGAGACACGTTCCTCCTATCAGCGGACCCTGCAGACCTTCCGTGAGCACCTTCCGCTCCTGAGGGATCGTCTGCTCGGGGAACTGCTTCAAGGCCGAAAACTGGCTGGGCCGCAACTGCAAGAACGGCTGGACCAGTTCGATTTGCCCCTGCGGACCGATCTGCAGGTATGCCTCGCAGTCGTCAGACCGGAGGAATTCTTCCGGCGCCAGGACATGCACAGCATGCTGCTGTTCGAATACGCGATCATCAATATCGCACAAGAGCTGTTTCAGGACCGTTTCCGCATCTGGTCCTGTAAGGATGTGCATGATTATCTCGTATTTCTGCTGCAGCCCAGGGATGACATTGAATCCGGCGGCCATCCTGCTGACGATGTCGCCCAAGCGGCCTATCAGCTGCAGAACCATGTCAGCACGCTGATAGGAGGCGGCCTATCCGTTGTGACTACTGGCTGGGGAGGTTTCCCCGACCAGGTCTACACGCTCTATCAATCCGCTATTTCGGCTATCCGCCAACATATCGGCAGTGAAACAGGCATCTATCTGGACGTAACAGACAACTGCGGCTCCCAGCCAGTGGAGATTCTTCAGCCCCTCTATGAGCCTCCGCTGCTCTTCCATATGTTCGAAGCGAACAACTGGCAGGGTATCGAAGACAAGCTGGAAGCCATTGTATCGGAGCTGGTCCGGAATCCGGAGCACTCACTGGAGCATATCCATGAGGCCCGTCTGCATCTGGAGACGGCTTTCTATTATTTCGCCCACAAGAACAACAAAATGCTGAGCGAGATAGTGGGGAATCCACTGCTGGAGCAGGCCCCCTTCCAAACACCAGATAAGCTGCGGGAATGGGCGCTGGAGGTCATCGTTCTGCTGAAGGATCATTTTGAATCGGAACGTCGGGACAGCCGGACTGTTCTGATCCGAAACGTTCATGAATATATCAACAGCAATCTACACTATGTCTCACTACAAGCCATCGCCGATCATATCCAGATGCACCCGGTCTATTTATCCAAGATGTACAAGCTGGAGACCGGCAAGCGAATCAGCGATTATATCAGCCAGGTAAAGATGGAAAAAGCGGCGTATCTGCTAATCCATACGCCGCTGAAAATTTATGAAGTTTCCGCTGAGCTTGGCTACTCCAACGCCCATTATTTTATAAAACTATTTAGGGAATACGCCGGCATGACCCCGCAGGAGTTCCGCGACCGGTCATTGTAACGCTCTTAGACTTCAAACCGCAGCCCCACCTCATGGGTGAGACCATCATCTATAGCCGGTACAAGTCCTCCCTCGAGCACCCGGCCATCCAAGGTCATACGGGCTGTTCCATCCTGTGTCCGGCGGAAGCCCTCCGGCTTGCTGATATGAATCCGGTACGAGGAACTGCCGAGCTTGAGCGTGTAAGCGAACTCCGTCTGCTCTTCCCGCAGAATCGGTTGGAGTGCAATGCCTTGTGCCGTATATTCAATACCCAGCGCTTCCATCAGCGAGAGGGTGAGCCAGGTCGAGGTGCCGCTTAGCATCGGACCGATGTTCTCACCAGTCTCGCTGTTATTGTATTGCGTGCAGAATCGCGGATTCCCGCAGATGGCGAACGGATCTTCCATAGTTTTGTATGGCATGATCCGGTCCAGCAGCCAATAGCCGAAGCGGCCCAGCTCTGCGGCAAGTCCCGCATCCAACACTTCCTTGGCTCCCTTGAACATCGCTGCAGCCGCCATCATACAGGCATGCTTGAACACACCGCCGTTCTCCCGGTCGCCCGGAAAGTATTCGTCCGAAGCCGTGTGGGTGGATACCCGTCCCAGAGCAACCGGCGAGACCAGCTTCAGCCCGAAAGGAGTCATAAGATGTGACTTCATGGTGTCCAGCATTACAGCGATCTGTGCTTCTTCTGCGCAGCCTGACAGGATGCTCCAACTGAAGGAGTTCAGGAAGTATGAACCGTCGGATGCCGGATCTGAAGACAGACCGTCTCCTGCTGCGCCCAAGTACGTATATTCCCCGTTAGGGTACCGGTTAAATAGCACGCGGGCGAAGAAGTTATCCTTCCAGGCATGCTCTTGAATGCGGCCGCGCAGCTTGCCTCCGAAGCGTTCCAGCTCATCGGCGTAATCCTGCTCTCCCTTGCGGGCGGCCAAGGCGGACAGTTCATCTACCGCCACCTTCAGCAGGAAAGCATTCATGACGCTCTCGGAATAATCGCTTTCCAGCGAATCCCCGAACACCCCGCCTGCCTCCAGTTGCTTCCGGTAGAGCTCTTCCTTGGCCGGACCATTCAGATACGTGTCATCCAGCTTCAGGCAGTCGTTCCAGTCCGCATAATCCAGCAACGGAAGACCGTGACGACCGATCGAAATCTGCCCCGAATATACAATAATCGCCTTGAGTGTCTCGAAGACCGGCCGGCTGGCTTCTTGTCCCGCCACCGGACAGGACTCATCCAGGAATTCCAGATCTCCAGTCAGCATGACATAACGGTAAACGGCTTGAACAAGCCATAACGCATCGTCAGACCATTTTCCCGGCTCTTTGCCAACCCAGAAGAAATTGTGATAAGCATAGCCCAGCTCGAACACCATACTGGTCCATTCTTTCAGCAGGCTCTTTACCAGACCGCTTTTTCCCATACCGATGAAATAGTACATTGAGGCATACAAATCCTGGATCTCGCGGAAGCCAATTTCCCTGTACCCCTTCTGAGTCTGGCAAAAGGAACGGGAGACAAACGTTTGATAGAGCACTTGAAACGGCAGGTTGCGGTTAACAAACACATCGAATTTCTCGTCACCGGAGGATACCTGCAGGAACCTGCCATACTCACGTACGAAGCCGGTCGATTCCGCCAGGGCCGATTCCGCCGCACTGCGGTCAGAGAAACGGGCGACCAGCGCCCCCACCTCGTCTGCAAGCACCGTGTCGTTCCAAGGCGCGCCGCTCTTGTCCGAGACAAGCCCAGTCAACTGGTCGATCGTTGCCACACTCCCAGCGGATACATGAACCTCCCCTGCTACAGCGAAGAAGCCTGGTCCCTTGCGGTGCAGAATGCTGCTGAGCTTAAGTGCACCCGCCGGCCGGAACAGCGAGCCTGTACCGACGAATTCATTGTAGCTGACGCAGAATTCCCGCGGAAGCACCGCTCCGTCCTCCCCATGAAGGATCATCGTGTGGAAGCGCAGATCGTGCCTGCCGCCTTCCGGATAATAATCGGGGCTGATAGCTGCCACAGCTCCTGTGGAATCTTGAAGCACACCACCTTGCATGATGACATTACTGTACAACACATCCTCGAACAATGCGCCCGGAGCGGCAGAACCGAACATTCCGGTATAGACAATCCGAAGCTGGCGTTTCTCTTTCCCGTGGTTCACAATCTCTATCCGCTGCATTTCGGTGGCCAGAGGCATCCCCTCAGCGTGCGGCAGGATAAAGATCGTACGGGTAATATCCAGACCGCAGCGGGTGCGGTAGTGTATGACGGTTGCATTCTGTGAATGTCTGCAGACTGCCGATACAATTGCTTCATCTCCAGGGTCTGCGGAATAGAAGATTTGTTTCCCGCCCTCAAACAAATAGAATTGCCGGTTTGCCGGGAAGCCGTTCTCTTCCTGGCGCATATCCCAACGGGTCGCCAGTACCTGTGTCGCTGCGTGTGAGCGGAAGCTGCCCCCGCCGAACCGGTCAACAACACTCTTGGGCGTGGTCTGCAGCGGCTGCGGAAAGCGGAGGCGGTTGCCCAGCAGCAGATTCACCGCAAAATGCGGACCCGGTACAGGTGAACGCAGATCGATTACATGCTCCCCCTCGGTATTAAGCATTCCTGCCCAGCCAGGTGCGGCCTGCAGTTGAGCCAGAGCCTCCGTTGCGGCAGTCTCCGGTATTTCAACCTTTTCCTCCTGCCTGCCGGCGAGCCGGATATACAAGGATAGCGTCTTGCCTTCGCCGTTTACGGTGAACAGCGCGGATGCACCGGCTTCAGCCGGCAGCAGCGCAGCCAAGGCAGGCAGCTTGAGCAGCTCCTGAATGGCAGGCAGCCGAAGCGGAAGCCCCGCTATTCCGACAGCCCCGCGGCGTTCCGAATCGGTAAATAACGCGCTAAGATATTCACCGGCCCCAATGCGGTCAGCGAATGCCTGTCTCAGAATGTCCTCGGCGGAAACCGCCGCTTCTCTTGCAGTAGTAAGCTTTAACATAATTGAGCCCTCACCTTTCCTGGTATACTGCGGATCAGCCCTTAACGGCTCCCGCGGTCATACCACTAATAAAGTATTTCTGCGTCATGAAGAATATCACCATAACCGGCACCGTTACGACAGTGGAGGCCGACATCAGCAGGTCATAGCGGGTGTTGTACTGGCCGACAAACAGGCGAATACCAACCGGAATGGTCTGTACGTCTGAGCTGGTTGTGAGTACCCAGGCGAAGAGGAGTTCATCCCACGCCGTAAGAAAGATAAAGATACATGTCGCAATAATTCCGGGCAGAGACAGCGGCAGAATAATTTTATAGAACGCCTGAAATTTCGTGCAGCCGTCAATCGCAGCCGATTCTTCCAGATCTCTTGGAATGGAAACAAAGAAACCGCGCATAATCCAGATACTGATCGGAGTATAGAACGCCGTATAGACGAGAATCATTCCCCAATAGGTGTTGATCATCGGCAAACCGAACGTATTCTTGATCCACAGGAACATCAGATAAATCGGGAACAGGAACATAATGCCCGGAATAAGCTGGGTGGAAATAATACTCATGCTGAACAGCTTGGATCCGGGAAAATCAAACCGGGCCAGCGCATATCCTGCCAGAACGGCAAAGGAACCGGCAAGCAGGGTGGTCGCACCACAGATCAACAGGCTGTTGCGGAAATATATCGCGAAGTTAACCGTGTCCCACATATTGATGTAGTTGACCCACTGCGGCTTCGGCAAGCTGAAGGTTGTGATACCGTTCAGAATTTGATCGTTCGAATGCAGGGAAGTAAAAATCATCCACAGAATCGGGAATATCGTCACTACAACGATGAACCAGGTCAGAGAAGTCAGAAGAAACGAAGTAACAGAACGTTTTCGGTGTGTACTCATTGGGCATTCAACTCCGATCTAAAAGCTCGGTACCAGACACCGACTACCATCAGCATTACGAACATCAGCATCATTGAAGCGGCAGAACCGGAACCAAACGACCAGTAGCCGAAGGATTGGCGGGTCAAGGCCGTCATCAGCAGGTCTCCCCACTCTCCCGGATATCCGGCACCATTACCAAACATCGTGGAAACGATATTGTAGGAGTAGACATTGTTAATGATCTGGAATAAAAGCTGTACCGCTATCACCGGCTTAAGCATCGGCAGTGTGATATTCCAAAACTGGCGGAGCTTGTTAGCCCCGTCAATGGTTGCTGCTTCGTAGATATCCTCAGGAATGGTCTGGAGTCCCGCCAGGAAAATGACCATCAAGAACGGCCAGCCGCGCCAGATGGTTGGGATAATGATCGCCCAGATGGTATTCGGTCCCAGCAGCCAGAAGGGCTTCTCTGCATAAAGATGCAATACATCGACCAGAAAATAGTTGATAATACCATTCTGCTGCCACATGAAGCCCCATAGTACGCCGACAACATAGGAAGGGATGACCCAGGGAAGCAGCATGGCTGTACGGGCAATGCCGCGCCCGGGAAAATCACGGTTCAGCAGCATGGCCATCATCAGCCCCATAATCATCACACCTATAGTTACAATAACCGCATAAATTGCGGTATTGCGTATTGCAAAATTCAACCCTTGGCGGACCGGATTATCGGAGTTGAACAGCAGTCCGGTGTAATTCTCCAGGCCGACAAAAGGCGCTTTTAAATATTTGACCAGTGTAAATTGATTCAGCTTCAAAAATGACATCCAGATGCCCTGGAGCATCGGGAGCAGGTGTACCAGCATCATGAAGATGATGGTCGGCACCATCAGCATATAAGCGAACTTGTTCTCTCTGACCCGCTTGAACCACAATGCTCGCTTGCCGGAAGAGGCTTTCACTTTCACGGGAAGATCGTTTTCAGTATGGAGTCCCATCTACTATCCCTCACTTTGTTAATGGAAGAACCGCCGTGCCCTATCGCGCGGCGGCCTCCAAAATTCTAGTAGTTATTGATTAATAATGGCTTTGACTTCAGCCGCTGCGGAGTCCAGCTCCTTCTTGATGCTTTCTTCGCTGTACGTACTCTTCACACCGGCAACGATATCCCACACGTTAGCAAAATGCTTTTGCAGTGCTGTTTCTGTAGGTCCCCATTGTGGAATGGACGGGTAGGTTCTTCCGTATTTAGTTGCTTCCGAGAATGCTTTCATATGGACATCAAGGTCCGGCGCATTCAGAAGGGACACTCTGGCTGGAAGCTGACCGGATACATTGGCATAAGCCTTCTCCGCTTCATCCGAGGTCAGGTATTTAATAACATCCCATGTGGCTTCTTTGTTTTTAGAGCCGCTGAATACTGTCAGCTCACTGCCGCCGACAAAGGTGGCTTGTCCTTCAGGACCAGCCGGAAGCGGAGCCACCGCGAAGTTTTTCGCTGCCTTCTTGTCATCCATACCCCCGTTTGCTTTTGGCGTAGCAAAGTTTTTGGCGAGCCAAGGGCCGGAGATAATCACTGCCGACTTGCCGTCACCGAAGTCACCCTCGATCTGCGACGAGTTCTTTTCGAGTGATGATTTTTCAACAAGACCTTCTTGCGCGAGTCCTGTGTAAAACATAACGCCTTTAAGACCTTTTTCTTCGTTGAATACTACACCTTTGTTATCTTGGGAGAGAACGTCACCGCCTGCAGCCCAGATCCAAGGAAAAATATTATGCACCACGTTCCAGTCGTTCTTGCCCGGAAGTCCCAGCGCAGCGATCTTCTTACCGTCAACCGTTTGTCCGTTGACCGCTTTCAGTGCGCTTTTGAAGGAATCCCAATCCTTGAATGCAGTATCCGGATTTACCCCGGCTTGCTTGAACACATCCGTCCGGTAGTAAATGGCACGCGCATCCACGAACCACGGTACTCCGTACACCTCGCTGTCGCCTGCAATGGAGGTTGTTTGCCAGATTGCCGGCAAGAAAGCCTCAGCACCGCCCACATCGGCAACTTTGTCAGTCACCTTGTCAATACCGCCCATACTGGCAATTGCCGGTACCCAGGTGCTACCCAGCTGAAGCAGGTCCGGGCCTTCGCCGCTTGTCGCCGCCGTTGTGATCTTAGTCCAAGCAGAACCCCAGTCCAGCACCGTTACCTTGACTTTGACATTCGGATGCTCTTTCAGATAGGGATCAAGGGTCTTCAGGAAGTCCGCATCCGGTTTCGGACTGTTCGGCATGACCCAGGCGTTCAGTGTAACTGGTTTCGTGCTTGGAGCTTCAGAAGCTGCAGGAGCCGTAGTCGCGCTCGCCTCTTCTTTCTTTCCTCCGTTGTTAGCAGAATTTGATGAATTGTTATTGCCCCCACATCCGCTGACGACTACTGAAAATGCCATGAGCAGTGCACTAATGGAAACGGCTGTCTTTTTCACAATTAATCTCCCCCATTGTCTTTTGAAGATCATGGAGAACGGTTGTCCGCCCCCCATGTATTGATTATAAAAGCGATTGGTACCGGTCTAAATACCAAATCCCAAGCCTGGATAACAAATTATAAAGCTTCTTTTAAGGTGCAGATAACGTTCCGTTGTTCGTCAGGACAATATCATCAACATCTACCGCAAGCTGACCCGAGCCCCCATTCTCAATATTCCCCAGTTCGAAAGAGATCCGGCCAATCGGTGTGCTTTCTCCGGTAACGTCGAATTCAAGGGTATATTCAGCATAGTCCATACCAAGATCAATAATTTTGCTCGCATATCCATGCCAGGTATAATTGTTCGCGGCATCCAGCCAGCCGATGCTGATGTTCATTTTGCGCGCCGCTCCTGCCTTGGCTTTAAAAGTAAGCGTGTAATGATTGCCGTCGTTGTAAGCTACTCCCTCATAATAGACCTGCCGGTCCCAGCTGTTCGTCCCTGTGGAACCAACCTGCATCCGCAGTGATCCATTCACATTATCAATAGACAATTCACCGCTGTCAGAGGAATACGAGCTCCAGCCTTGAAGCGGAGCCGAGAAATCCCCGTTCGGGATCAGATTCTCCCCATACGCTTCTCCGGCGAGCACCGGACTTACCTGAAGGAGAGAAATGTTGCTCAGCTTGACATTGTGTGCCCCCAACACCTCGTTCACCTTGCCGAGACTGAACTGAAGCAGGGCGGAGGAATCGCTTACCGGAGAGGTGAAATAGTATTCGAAGTGTCCGCCGGCTCCACTCAGACTGGCTGTCTGGTTCGTATAGGCGGTCCAATCGTTGTCCGAAGAACCGTCATGTTGAACCAGTACCCGCATCAACCGGGATACAGAGGCTTCCGCATCAAAGCGAAGCAGATACTTCTTACCTTGCTCTACCGGAATTGCATCCTGCTTCACTTGTACATTCCACTCCTCGTCTCCACTGCCGCCAAGGGCAATCTGCAGCGCTCCATGCTCAGCGGTCATCACGGTATTCTTCACCGGATCATTGTCCACCCAATCCTTCTTGAACAGCGTCCAGCCTTCGGCCGAAGCGTTCTTGAAGCTTCCGTTCACCACCAGTTCGCGGGAAAGATCCAGCCAAGCCAGATTGTAGCCGCTGCCGCCGAGACGGAAATAATAGGTTCCCGCAGCTAATTCAAGCGGAGCTCCAATAACTGCACGATAAGATTGAAGCCCTCCCGTATCTCCAACTGCAGTGCTGTAGACGGTTGCCGTCACCACACTGCGCTTGCCGGCATCCAGTACAGACAGCTCCAGTTCAGAATCCGCCCGTACACTGGACACCCGGGCCACCGGCACAATGCTTGCTGCCTGAGGAAGAACCACTTTGTACTCTGCGTTATCCCCCTTATCCATATCGGTAACATCCTTGCCGCCCTCACCGCTCGGTGTCAGGCTGATTCCTGATGCCCTCCAATATTGATCGGCACGGAGATGCAGATAACCGCCGCTAAGTGCGGGCGGATCTGTCTTGCGGACCAGACGCACGTTATCGATCCCAGTCTGTCCGGCTGACTGTCCAAGAAGAAATGACAGTGCACCTTCAGTGCCGGACGCACCAGCCAGCACTATTTCCGCTGTATAGCTCTTCCAATCCGGTGTTAGTGTAAAGGTTGATCCGTCGGGATAGAGCGGATCTCCACCGCCGGTCTCCAGTTTGACTCCGATCGGCTGCGCCTGATCCGATCTGGCATCGAACGTGAGCTGATAGACCCCTCCTGCAGACATAGGGATGCCCGTCTGGGTGAGTACCACATCCTGTGGTGATCCGCCGGTATTCCGGACTTCAGCCTCCAGCTCCCTTTTCATAAGCGGCAGTTCCAGTATATTGGTTACCTTGGCTTCAGCTACTGCCCCTGAATTTGGCTTAACCGCAAATGTCCAGTACCCCAGCCGCCCTTCTCCTTGATCAAACCCTCCATTATAAATCAGATTTCCGTCTGCAAGCGGAGTACGAATCACCGGCAGAGGTTTCGTCTCCACAACCCTGACGTTAGCGAAATAAGCTGCAATGTCATTAAGGCCCAGATTGAACTCGAATCGGACATTGTTATCAGTAGCCTGGTCCATGTTGAAGGTGTATTCGAACGATTGCCAGTCCGGGGTGAGCTGGAAATTCCGTTCCTGGGAATAGGCTGTCCATCCGCCGCCGAATTCGGTAAGCTTGCTCATTAGCGGACGGACTGCATCTGCTTTGGCATCGAATGTTACCTTGTAGGCTTTACCCTTCTCCAGCATCAGCGGCATTTGGGTAAGCTGAATGGAATAATTCTTGGTGCCCGCTTCTTGGACAGCAACCTTCACCGCCTTGCCCTTATCCGTATCATCAATGACGGAAGCTGTACCCGCACCGCCCGCATTCTCGATCAATTCCCAGTACTCAGGAAGCCCGTCCGCTGCTGCGGAACCGGTGAAATCGCCGTTGTAGATCTCGTTACCATCCGCAAGAGCAGGACGCTGCGGAACCGATATCTCAGGCTTCGTTGGACGATGTCCGGTTACGTCCGGCCACTGATCCAGATTCTTGTACTTATAGACCCGTACATAATCGACATACATCTTATCTGACTGGAAGTCAGCCGCCGGATCTCCCGGCCAATCGCCGCCCACTGCCAGATTGAGAATCATATAGAACGGCCGGTCAAACGGCGCAGGGTACGTATAGTAATCCGGCTGGCCCTCAACCTTGGTTCCCCAATCACTCGTTTCGAAATACATTTTACCGTCCACATAATATCGGATCAGACCCGGAAGCCACTCAAGCGTGAATTCATGATAATCGTCAGCGAACGTTTGACCTTCCGGCAGAACGTAAGTCTTGGACTGGGACGTATGTGGAATGTCGTAATGTATAGAACCATGAACGGTTCTAGGGTAGAGATCGGCCTTCTCCGTATCACCGGCCACCGGTCCTGTCAATTCCATAATGTCCATCTCACCGCTTCCCGGCCAAGGTCCGTACTGCTTCTCTTCGTCGGTTGGCATCATCCAGATGGCTGGCCACATGCCCTGCTGAATCGGCAGCTTCGCGCGCACCGTGAATTTCCCGTACGTCCAGTCACCCTTCATCTTGGAGGTCAGCTTGGCAGAAGTATACCCCTTGCCGCCGTAAGCTTCCTTACGCGCTTCCAGTGCCAGTACACTCTTTCCGCTCTCCTTCTCCAATGAGGCGTTGTCGGGATGGTAATATTCCAGTTCGTTATTGTATACATTCCCTGTATCTTGAATATTCCACTTGGTCTTATCAATGGATGGGCCGTCGAATTCATCACTCCAGACCATTTCCCATGCATTGACCTCGGATGGCGGAGCGGGTGTAGCTGGCGCAGGTGTCGCTCCAATTCCAGTTCCGCCACTCGTCGCGGAGGTAGCCACAGCACTGGCCTTTGGTGAGCTACCAATTCCCGATAAATCCCGAAGCGTCTCACCGGCTTTGAGTACTGTTCCGTTGAAAAGAACATCACCCGCTTTTGTCTCAAGCAAACCGATTTGACCCCGGTTAATAATCTCGGACCCAGCGGCGGCAACGCCGACGATCAGGGCATCCACCCTTGAGCCGGTCCCAATTTCAACTTTGGCCGGCTGGAGCAATTCGATTCCAGGGGCTGCGCTTCCATCCTCCAGGATGAGCCGCACAGTCGCTTTGGATGCGTCTAGGGTGGTCTGCCCCAAGGATGATTTGTGGAAGACGACTGAATATCCGATCCCTCCGGAGATCAGGGTATTCCCCTTCACCTGGATTCCAGAGAATGAGACTTCCCCCTCTCCCGCTCCGGCAGTCACATAAAGATTTCCGTTGACTGCCCCGCCATCTATCCTTACATTCGCCCGGTTGACAATAACATTACCGGACACGGCACCAATCGAATAAGTCCCTTCCCCCGGACTGATCCATCCGATCATCCGGCCGAGCAGCGCCGCCAGCTCAGCACGTGTCATTGTAATCTGCGGATTCAACTTACCCTCCGAATCACCGCGGATATAACCCTTCTCAAGCATGGCATTCACAGCTTCCCGGGCATAGCTGCTAACGGCTATCTCGTCCACCTGCCCGCCCGCGGCAACCTGGGAAGAGGCCTCCAGCCGGAAAGCCCGGGCCAGCATCGTTATCGCTTCCTGCCGCGTTACTGCCGCTCCCGGCTGAAACCGGCCGTCCGCATAACCCTTAATGATACCCGCTGCGTTGACCCCGCCAATATCCTTTCCATACCATGAAGAAGCGCTTACATCTTTAAAAGCGGAATTACCAGGGTTACTGTAACGGAATACCCGGCTCAGTATAACCGCCATCTCTGCGCGCGTGACCGCGCGTCCCGGTTCAAATCGGCCCTGGCCGTCGCCCTGCAAAATCCCGGCGGCAGCCAGTCTATCCGCCGCTGCCTCAGCCCAATGCTGATTCATATCGGCAAATGCTGCTGTTCCGGCAGCATTAGCGCTATCTGTGCTTTCAGCTGATCCGGGCAGCCCTTCTAACCCCGCTGCTCTGGCCAATCCCGTGTTTACCGGAAGCTGAAGCCATGACAGCAGCATAACTGTAACCAGTAGTTTGGATAATCCTCTGCGGTACATCTAAACATTCCCCCTTATGTGAAACTCGTAGAATCCCGGCGTTACCGCTGGTCGATTTCAGTATAGAGCCCGACTCCGGCAGGGAACATACCAATTCCTTAGTGCATATAACAAAGATGCAACTTTTGTAGAAAAGCAAAAAACCCAATTTCCGGGCGACTGCAAGAGCCACTCAAAAATTGGGTGCGGCAAATCTATGTAACTCATTTGGAACATGAATCAGGAGAGAGATCAAGAAGACGCATGAATCTGCGGGAAATCCTGAGTCATCTCTTCCCCGGAGAACAAATCGTCAAGCGAGCTTAGCGTGCCGTCTTCTTCAACCTGATACACCGACATTTTCTCGCCGTTGACTGTCAGTTCGATGAAGCAGCCCCAGCAATAGAACTGGTGGGAACCAATCTTGCCGATATCCTTGGAGTTGCAGTTTGGACACTTCATATCAAACATTCCACCTATCCGTTAACAATATTAATGGCTTTTTGAAGCCGTTCTTCGCTCATCGCGGGAACCAGTACGGAATTCTCCCCAATGGACATTCCATCAGAACAAGGCAGCCATTTGCGGCCTTCGATCAAATCAGTTACTAACCCGTCACTGATTTCCAGCGCTACTATTGTGTTTCCCAACTTTTGGTCAAAATAAACATCCGATACACGTCCGAGGATCGTTCCGGATGCCGTAAGCACCTGAAGATCCTTTAATTTATTTTTTCCCAAAAGAAATGTATAGGGTATATGGTCAGTGTCAGCCTTCACAATCGACTCTTTACTGCGGATCATGACAGCATCCTCGCCATAAGCGACGATATCTTCCCATGCCACAACTTTCACATGACTGGAGAAAAAAGTTTTACTTTCCAGTTCAATACCCGTTATATTCCAGTTTGAATCGAGTATAACGTCGACAATTTTGCCGATTTCGTTACCTTCTTCAACCTCGTATACAGCCAAGCCGATCATTTCTTGAAGTTTCATGGCTGTTGATGTCCCCTTTTACTTTGAGTGTACTTACGAGTTCCCTTTGGGTTGAAGAGCACTCAAACACTGTATCGGCAACGAGGCTATACCTGAGCCTAATCCTTCTTACGCAGCCGATTCAGGATGGTTTCAACTTTTTGGGCCACGTACTCCATTTCTTCATTAGTATTACCCAAACCTGTGCTAAATCGAATCGCAGAGTTCAAAAGTTCCTCTGGAAGCCTCATCGCCTGCAGCACATGTGAAATCTCCAGAGAACCAGAGGTGCAGGCCGAACCGCTCGCAGCAGCAATCCCCTCCATATCAAGGTTCATTAGCAGCACATCGGTTCTCACTCCGGGAAAGCTCAGATTCAGTATGGACGGCATAAATTCCTGTCTGTCTCCGTTAATAACATAGCTATCCCGCCCGATCCGTCGGTCCAGCTCCTCCAGCAATGTTGTCCGCAGCATGAACGCTTTGTCCCTATGCTGCTCCAGCCCGGTTACTGCAAGCTCCACAGCCTTGGCAAAGCCGGCTGAGTTCGCTAGACTTTCGGTTCCGGCCCGTCTACCGCGTTCCTGAAGTCCACCATACTGTCTTGGAAGCAAGGGGGCTCCCCGCCGCACATACAACCCGCCAATCCCCTGAGGACCGCCTATTTTGTGAGCACTGAAGCTCATATAATCCACAGGAAGCTCGCGGAGAGTAATAGGCAGCATGCCGAGAGCTTGTACAGCATCGACATGAAATAGAATCCCGTGTTCTGCGGCTACTCTGCCAATCTCTTGTATAGGTTCTACAGTTCCTACCTCATTATTCACGAACATTACACTGATCAGCGACGTATCTTCGCGCAGAGCGGCTTCTACGTCAGTAACGGATACACGTCCAGCAGCATCGACCGGCAGGTAAGTGACGGTGAAACCCTGCTTCTCCAGCGCTTCACAGGTATGCAGCACTGCGTGATGCTCAACGGAAGTCGTAATGATATGTTTCCCTTTATGTACAGAGGCCGCAGCAGCCCCAAACAGGGCGAGATTATCGCTCTCCGTGCCGCCGCTTGTGAACACCCATTCATCCGGCGAACAGCCTAAAAAGCCCGCGATGGAATCGCGCGCACCGTTGATTATCTTTTTGGCGGAACGTCCATACGTGTGTACACTGGACGCATTGCCGTATTGCTCAAGCAGCATATTATACATGACCTTAGCCACTTCCGGATGAACCGGGGTTGACGCGGCGTGGTCCATATAGATCGGTTTCATGACGTGTTCTCCGCTTCTGGTTATTCAGGATTGTCATACAGGACTATTCGATTATACTCTTGAACCTGTTCTTTTACCACCAGTCAATAAACACAATATTGTAACATGCTGTAACCATTGTTATGCGGATTCCACAGCACCTTATTTCTCATGGGAATCGATTGATTCCAATCTGGAGGCGAGCTGTTCCTCGGAAATCACTTCAATGCCACTGCGTCTAAGCAGCGCAGAGGTCACACCTTGTCCGGGAATCTTACGCCCGGAGAATGACCCGTTGTAGATCATGGAGCTACCGCAGGAAGGACTGTTCTCCTTGAGAACCACGATTGCCGCGTTCAACCGCTGTGCCTGTCCCAGCGCCTCATAGGCGCCTTGGAGATACATTCCGGTGACATCCTTTCCAAGACGGTCAACGACCTTAGCCTTTCCATCAAGCACAGCATCCCCGTCTCCGCCAACAATCTCTGCCGGTTCTCTCGGGGTGGAGAACCCTCCAAGAAGCTCCGGGCAGACGGCAACCGCCTGATTGTTATCCAGCAGCTTCTGAATGGTCTCATCCAGACAAGCTGTCCCGTTGTATCTTACTTGCATTCCTGCCAGACAGGAGCTTACTATAATCATGGGATGCACTCCTTCGCTATCGTCTGCATCTTCCTTTATAATAGATGCTAAGAAATACAAAGAGCATAGCATGAGGGCTTTACAACTGTAAACAAGCCCCTAACATAACATCAAAGGTCCGGGGAGGCTCTGCAGAATGTGTGGAAGATATACCATTATGGTAAGCATGGAGGAATTAATGCTCCATTATTTTATTGGGGATACCTCCATTGTCAATTATGCACCAAAATACAACGCAGCCCCCATGCAGAATGTTCCTGCGATTATTCATGACGGCAAGCAGAACAGGCTCGGTGAGCTGCGCTGGGGGCTGGTCCCCTCCTGGTCAAAGGATGACAAACACGGCAGCAAAATGATGAATGCACGCCAGGAGACACTACAGAATAGACCCTCGTTCCGCAACCTTATCAGTTCGCGCCGCTGCATCATACCTGCTGACGGTTTCTACGAATGGAAACAGCATTCCGGGAACAAACAGCCGATGCGGATCGTGATGAAGAGCGGTGAGCTTTTTTCCATGGCAGGTCTGTATGATATATGGATGGATCCCAGCGGGAAACGGCTGAGCACCTGCACCATTATTACTACAGAGCCCAACCGTCTGATGGCAGATATCCATAACCGCATGCCCGTTATTCTTAGCCGCGAAGCCGAAGCGGAGTGGCTTGACCGCAATAATCATGATGTTCCGGAGCTAATGAAGCTATTGCAGCCCTATGCTGCGGAAGAAATGCGGGCGTACCCTGTGTCAGCGGCGGTGGGCAATGTACGCAATGACTTTAAAGCATTAGTTGATGAAGTGGACGAAGCAGCAGGTTAGATTCGGCTCACATCGGACTATTTTGCTGACAACTCACTTTCTACAACCCATTTATGATTAGTTACCTTGTCCCCACCGGTTGTAGGAGTATAGTCGATCATATATACTGTCGTTTGTTCGGAGGATTCCACAGTGCCTTCTGCGCCTTTCATCCCCTTCATATGATCCGCTGTGATTGTGATAGAAGCGCCCTGCGGATACGGGTTCTCCTTCGCATCTTTAATCTCTTCCTGAATGATCCATTTGTGGTTGGTAACTCTTGCTCCCCCTGTAGTCGGGGTATAAGAAACCACATATGCTGTGGTGTCAAAAGCGCCTACTACGGTCGCTGTGGCACCCTTCATGCCAGGCATGTGATCTGCCTTGACAATTACCTGACTGCCCACTGGAAAGGCTGGCTTCTCAGCCTTCTTGAGTCCTTCAGGAACTTCACCGGAGCCGGTATGCTCCATCCCCGCATTATGCGCCACTTGATTGATGTTCGTAGCGCCATCCGATTCCGCAGTTTTCTTTCCATTCACGCAGCCGCTTAGAGCAACGGCCATAACCAGACTAAGTAATACGAATATTCTTTTCATAGGTGCAGCACTCCTTGATCGGGTGGATTGGGTTTTCAGTACATTATACCCTCTATGGGTATATAACAAACCTGCTGCTTGCAGAAGCGGACGGTGAGGAAATAAAAAAAAGCCCCCGGGAAGGGGCTTTGGGTGTAACCATGGGTTGGAGAGGTTCAGATGTAAAACATATAATTGTCTGCATGACTTTCTTCTTTAAAGTTGATCAGATCGGACAAGGTTGTGGAATCCAGTACATCAGCAATGCTGTCGCGGATGCGCAGCCAAAGGTCCCGCTTCGCCGGGTCATCCTCTTCTGTGAAATCCACAGGTGAAATAGGTCCTTCCAGTACGCGAATGATGTCTCCTGCAGTAATGGTGCTGGATTCACGGGATAAAATATATCCGCCGTAGGCTCCACGAATACTCTTCACCAGGCCGGCGTTACGAAGTGGAGCGATCAGCTGCTCCAGATAATGCTCGGATAGCCCGTTCTTCTCGGCGATGCTCTTAAGTGATGTAGGACCTTCGCCAAATTTCAGGGCAAGCTCCATCATAATTGTTAATCCATAGCGTCCTTTTGTCGATATTTTCAAAGGTGCACCTCTTTCGGTTTAGTTGCTGGCGTGAGTAAGTCTAATCGTTGCATCACATGAGAAATGTCATATCAACGTATTCCGATGTTTGCTCTCAGCTTATGTTATCATATCCTTGGACACATTTGGAGCGAAAACCGTAATTTTTTGTAATTATGTTCGCCACTGGTGGACAAATTGTCAAATATTCCGTCATATCCGCTACAAACTGCAGTCAGCAAATGCTGTCTAAGGTAGACAGGTATGCTATAATACACAATGAACCGGGTCAGCTCACCGGTATTTTTTGCATAGAAAATGGTGATTTCGATGACAAAGGCAAATCAGGATACGCGTGTCGTTGTCGGCATGTCTGGAGGAGTCGATTCCTCTGTTACGGCGCTTCTGCTCAAGCAGCAGGGCTATGACGTCATCGGCATCTTCATGAAGAACTGGGACGATACCGACGAATTCGGCGTATGTACAGCCGAGACCGACGCTGAGGATGTCCGCCGCGTATGTGAGCAGATTGATATTCCTTACTATACCGTTAATTTCGAGAAGGAATACTTTGATAAAGTTTTTTCCTATTTCCTCGATGAATATAAGGCCGGCCGGACACCGAATCCGGATGTGATGTGCAACCGGGAGATCAAATTCGGAGAATTCCTTAACAAGGCACTTCAGCTTGGCGCGGATTATGTAGCCACAGGCCACTATGCACGGGTCATTGAAGAAGACGGTGTCTTCAAACTGCTGCGCGGGGTGGATAACAACAAGGATCAGACCTATTTCCTGAATGCGCTGAATCAATACCAGCTCTCTAAGGCCATGTTCCCGATCGGACATCTGCCAAAGCCTGAGGTGCGCCGGATTGCCGAAGAAGCCGGACTCTATACCGCGAAGAAGAAAGACAGCACCGGCGTCTGCTTCATCGGGGAACGCAACTTCCGCGAATTCCTCAGCCAGTACCTGCCGGCCCAATCGGGTGACATGGTGGACATCGCTACCGGCGCAGTCAAAGGCCGGCATGATGGCCTTATGTACTATACACTGGGCCAGCGCCAGGGTCTGGGTATCGGAGGCTCTGGTACGGGGGAACCTTGGTTCGTCGCCGAGAAGGATCTGGAACGTAACATTCTATATGTGGTTCAAGGAGACAAGCACCACAGTCTGTACTCGACAAGTCTGATCGCCTCCGGTGTGAACTGGATCGAAGCAGGTACACTCGGAGCTACTCCGGTGAAGTGTACTGCGAAGTTTCGCTACCGCCAGCCTGATCAGGGTGTTACCTTGACTGCCCGGGAAGACGGTACAGTACATGTAGCTTTTGATGTGCCGCAGAAGGCGATTACACCAGGTCAGGCGGTTGTATTCTACCTTGGCGAGCACTGCCTGGGCGGTGGAATTATCGAGGCTGCCGAGAAGGTCGTGCCGCAGACGCAGGTGTAACTTCTCCGCATTTTAAGATATAGCCGTATGCAAAAGAACCTTCAAGACCACTGGGCAGTGGGTTGAAGGTTCTTTTGTATGATTTTACTTAGAAAATTGCTGACTCTTCATTCCTCTAACAGGATCGCAGTCCAATTATGGCTGTAGTCCCCATACCAATACGCCGTTCATATACAGCGGTACCCGGTTCCAGTCGGTATAGGCCGTTTTGGTTGGATCGTAAGAATAATCCCCGGTCTCATTGTAATTGCTCCAGTCCGTTTTGTTGATCCGCAGTTGAATCTCTCCGGTGTTCGCACCGGGAGCCAGGCTGCCTGCTGCCGAACTGAACGAGATCTCAACGTAATAATCCGCTCCGGCTACAGCAGGAACGAGCTTCACAAAACTGCCCTGCACATTGCCGTTGCCCACAGTGGCATAATCCACATTGAACTGCTGTGCTTTTTCCCCGTCAATGGTGTAATAGTAACGCAGCTTGAGTGTGCTGAGGTCTACTGCTTTGGTTCCATTATTGACAATCCGCAATTGCGGGCGGAACTGGGAGTCACCGGAGTTCGTATCCGTTGTGCGGTATTGTACCACCAAATCTCCCACAGTAGGTACAGGTACAGCTACAGGTGTGGCGGAGACTTCCGGAGAATCCGGACTGGTCCCAACTTGATTAGCAGCGCTCACCACATAATAGTAGGTTGTACCATTAAGCACGTTCAAATCTTTGTAGGTAGCCTGAGTGACAACACCGAGGTTAGTGTAGGGTCCGCCGCTCGTGGTTGACCGCTTAACTGTGTAGCTGTCTGCACCCGTTACCTTATTCCAGCTAAGTGCTACCTGTTTGTCGCCTGTTGTTGCCGCCGGTTTGGATGGGGCCTTTGGTGCAGTAGGTTCTACAGTACTCTTGTTGATTAGACGGTCATATTCAGCATAGGCTGTGGCCATATCCACTTGTGACCAGAACCGGTGATAGGTGAACTCAGGAGCTCCATTGTCCCAGGTCTTGGTTAACGGATTGTAGGAGCTGTTATATTTCGCCTGCAAATAGCTCCATTTAGGATCATTTTTGATAGCCGGAAGTACATCCGTATAGCTTGCGTATACTCCATTTCCACCTTTGGCAGGATCGGAGGCTACGGTAGAACTGCCCGGAATTGTATTTCCCTGTCCAAAAGTACCCGTCCAGCCCGCAGGAAAATATACTTCTTTGGTGAAATAACGGGAATAATCCCCCCGTTTTTCTACTGTTGTGATACCCACTCCGTCATTATAACCCCATGCAGTATCGAGCAGTGATTTGGCCAGTTGTGAGGCTGTTCCGCCGAGCGCGGTATAGGCTCCATGCTCAGCCTTATTACCAGCAGCAAAGAATGTAAGCGCTTTGATGTAGCTGCCCAGCACGCCGGTATCCTGACCTGGATTCTTGGTAACCGCCTTCAAGTTGCTGTTGCCGCTGAAATTACTGAATCCGTTCCAAGTATTTGGTTGACCCTGCCACTCTACATTGCCGGGAATCCAGAACTCGCCGGGTGCGGATACGGTAGCCACTTGCGGGTCAGCTCCGCCCAGAATCCGTTGTCCTTGTTTGTTCAGATAATAACCCTCTGAATCTGTCACAGGACGGCTGCCGGCAAAAGCATAATCAGTGGACCAGTCGATCCAGTTCTCTACAACTCGTTTGGCCATTTGGAAATTAGCCGAAGTGGTATCTCCGCTGGAAGCCAGAATGTAATACAGCTCCGCTACGCGCTCTACACTCCATGTCTGCATACCGAACCAATCGTTGGACGGAGGATCATGGTATACAGGAGCTTCGTCATAGGCCAGGCCATAGAATGTGCTCGTGCCTGCCGGATAAGCGCTGTAGGAGCCTTTATAACTGTTAGTGGCTCCACCTGCTATTGCCCCTTCGGATGACTGCAGCCAATTGTAGAATTCCAGCTGGCGGGTCAGCGATTTACTCCAATCCTGTCCCGCCGTTGCCGAAGCCGGGACCAGACCACCGGCCGGATCAGAAAGAGCATACGCAGTAACTACGTTCTGATAACCTTGATGAGTATGACTGGAGCCAATTCTCCACGCCCAGTTCCCGTTTGCTCCAAGGCCACCGCCCCATGCAGTGTACCAGGCCAGCAAATAAAGGTTCGCATCCTTGCCGGTTCCGGCTTCAGGCGTACCATCCGCAGCACTGCCGATTTTTTGAAAATACTTGTCGTACATACCGTAGCGCAGGTAGTCGCCCATTTTCTTGGCTTTATTCAAATACACCGAATTGTTATAGCCAAGCTCTTTTGCCCAGTACATAGCCTGCACTGCACGTGCATCAGCGTCGGTAGCATCGGTGTACCGCCACTGCGCTGAAGGAACACTGCTTTCTTTGGTGAACAGGCTCATGAAGCCTTCATTCGCTTTCCCGAATGATTTGTCGTCCTGGGATGGATGCGGGACAGCCTCCCATACAGATTCCTGCTCGCCCCGCTGAAAAGTATTCACGTAAGCGGCCTTATGAGAAGGATTCAATAAATTGCCGAAGCCATACCAGTTGTCCACGTCCACAAGCCAGTGCATCAGGTAGGTCTGATTGTTACCATAGGTAGACTTCAGTTCGGTATCCAGCGGATCTTTACCCGGTGTATACTTTCCGTTCAGCGGGCTCGGATATTGATCGGGCTGCGCGAACTCGGAGGCATAGGTTGCCGGACTGTTTGGATTATAGTTGCTCATCGTCGGCTGTTCCTGTACACCATCCCCTTCATTAACAGGTATGATGTATTTCTCCATGTTGTCCCAGGCCGTCTCCAGCTTGCTCCAGTCCCCGGTATGATAGCCATACAATACTTCAAGCCACATCCAGTAGCTATATGCTTCTGAGGTGGTCATATGCCCGTAATTGGGCGCCTCGCTGAGTAGGGTCTCTACCGAATGATACGGTATACCTTCAGCCGAGAAATAACCGCTTGCCGGGTTTTTCAACTGAGCGTAAAGCTGCAAGAACCGCGTCTGTTCCACCGAAGCTGCCCTTGCTGTTGCAGGTCTGAAATTAAAGGTACCGGTCATAAGGGTGAGAATCAGGACTGCAGCCATGGCCAAGGAAATAGGTTTCTTGATTGAACTTAGCTTAATCATTTGGCATGCTCCCTCTCTGGATCATTTTATGGTTCCAATCCCCATACCAATTTGCCTTCACGGTACAGCGTGACTTTATCCCAATCTGCGAAGCTCTGCTGGGTGCCGTTGTAGGAATAATCATTGTTTTCATTGTAGGCAGTCCAATCTGTTTTATTGAAGCGCACCTGGATTTCGCCAGTATCTGCACCTGGAGCAAGACTTCCAGCCCCAGCGGCAAAAGAAATCTCCACATATGAATCCGCCAGTGCAGCAGGTGCAGTCAGCTTCACAAAGCTGCCGCTTAGATTCCCGCTGCCAACAACAGCATAGTCACAGTGAAATTCCTGCGGCTTATCTCCATCCACGGTGTAATAATAACGGAGCTTCAGTCCGCTAAGTGCCACCGCCGTGGTTCCCGTATTCACTATCCGGAACTGGCTGCGGATCTGTGAGTCACCGGGACTCGTATCGTTGGTGCGGTATTGTACCCGCAAATCTCCGATGGAAGGCGCGGGGGTCTCATGCGGCCGGGCAGTGGCCTGAGCAGAAGGCGTACCCTCCCCTACTCCATTTGAAGCGGTTACAACATAATAATAGTCCACACCGTTCACCAGCCCGCTGTCATTGTAGGCTGTTCCTGTCACCGTCCCAATAACCGTATAAGGTCCTCCGCTGACGAGCGCACGTTTGATCGTGTATTTTGCTGCGCCGCTAACCGCATTCCAGGTCAACGCTGCGCTGGCATTCCCTGCCGCTGCCTGTAGTCCGGTTGGACGGCCCGGAACCTGCGGTTCCCCGGGGTTGGCGCCAGTCGGCAGCTCTCCATATACCTTAACACCTGCATCGAACACCGGAATATACGGATTCTTCACAGGAGCGGATGCGCTCGAAGACACACCACGGAAGGAGAAATCATTCGTGTTATCCCAGAAAGTGGTGTTCAGTGGAGCACTAATCCGGAACTGGATCTCCTTGTGGTATGCCGATTGCCCGCCAGGATAAACGGGAGTGCCGGTGAAATCAATTTTCGTGTAATAAATATGATTCGCTGCGTCAAACGGGAGCAGTTGTGAGACAGTCCCGCCCTGATTGTAGCCTCCTGCTTTGACCGTAATATCCTCCGGCCCGTACCCCGCAGCTACAGCTTCACTAAGATCTACATAGTAATTAAATGACATCTGGCTGCTGGAATGTGCCGGCCAGCCGGAACGGTTATTAATAAGCGCCCGGATTTCCACAAAATTGCTGCCGCTCGCATTCACCGAAGTCTCGGTGAACATTTCATCCTCCCGAGTTTCAGCCGGAGGGAAGTTAGGAAGCGGCTGCTGACCCTGCCCGTGCAGGAGCATCATTTTGGCTAAAGAGCCTGTAAAGGCTGAATTGTAATCGGTTGCAACTTCATTCGAGACATAATCGCTGATTGCATCCGTATAGCTATCGGTCTTGGAAGGTCCACCAACCAGGGCACCATACAGAACATGACGGTGGTTGACTGGGGTTGTCTGGCTGTCGCTCCAGGAGCCGTGTGAGGTCCGGTGATGCGGATGCTGTGGTGCATTATTGCCGAAGCCAATGACATAGCTGCTGTTACGGGGATTATCTCCTAGCATATAGGTAATCTGACGCTCAGCAAACGTCCGGGCTGTATTTTGCTTCACTGGATCGGTTACCCAGTCCGCATAGACAAAAGCCAGAAACGCCTGATTCGCTGCATACCGCAGTGCACCCCACTGGTCCAGATGTGCAAGTCCCCCCGGAGTATAGGCCACACGGTCGGTTGTCCCGTTCACCCCGGTTGTCCAAAACTGCATATTCCGTTCAGTAGATTGAATAAATTTGGGATCGCCTGTGATACGCGACAGCAGGAGCTGTGCACCATAATGCTTGTCATCCCAGGACTGGGTCCATTGATAACCCCATTGCCCGGCTTGATTAGTGCCCCACAATTTGCTGGCGGCTACGGCTTTATCCAGATAATTCTGTTCACCAGTCGCCATATAGAGCCAGACTCCGCCCCAGCTTAATTCGTCTTCATAACCGCTCCAGGAATTGTAATACTGCTTAGCGTCAGTGATAGTATCAGAGTAAGCCCCACGGTACGTATCGGCAAAATTGTACAGCTGCTTCGCGTGCAGCAGAAGCTTGTCCGCATATGCCGGATCAGAGTCCCTGAAAATAATCGACGCCGATGCTAGGGCTGCAGCAGTCTCCGCCGCCAGATCTGAACCGGGATGGGCAGCATCGATCTTGTACGACGGACGCGCCATTGGCATAACCTCCGCCGGCCCCCACCAATTGTGATCCGCCGTACCGTTTCCGACCTGTCCCCACAGCTCATTAGGAGCAGTATGCGCTTTCACAAAATAATCTGTTGCCCAGCGGATGTTGTCGAGGATCTCATCCAGCTGGCCGGATTGAACATATCCATCTTTGTACTCATAGACTGACCATGCCAGCATCGTGGCTGTATATGCCATAGGAAACCCAAATTTCACATGGTCCCCAGCATCATACCAGCCTCCGGTCAGATCGTGACCAACATCCGCACCGTCCTGCAGCCCTGAATCGCCTCTCCATTCCACACGGTTGTTATCCGGCAGGTCTCCGGATCGCTGAGCTTCATAGAAATAGATCGATTTCTGCAGTGCCTCTGCATAATTGAATCCACTTCCCTCCGCTTTGCTGACTGACGGGTGAATTACTGTACCTGAGACCAATGTGCCTGCCAGCACTACACTTAAAGATAAGATTAGGCCTTGCTTCCGCTTCTTATGATTCATTCAAGCCCAGCTCCCTTCTCCTTCTTACATGCCTGTTCGATCCCTTGCATCACGAATCAATACCGCCCCAGTGTCCAGACTTTAATTCTGTTCATTCGCCAAATTTAGCATCCACCTCCCATACTGATGTCAGGAATACTCGTCCCATATACACATATACCATATACAGGGATTTAATTCTATATATTTACATTAAAAAAACCTAAGAAAACAGTATTATTTGTAAAATAATTTCCATTTTGATCATATTTAACGCGCGTTGTTTAGGCTATCCTGAAATTCTCCCAAGTGAAAAAGGCTATTTCGTCCTAAAACTCTAGTGTGAACAGATAAATTCTTCTATTTCAAAAAAAAACCGTCCTCTCACGGGAGGCCATGCTGCCTCATGTCGTAAAAGAACGGATTTGTTCCACTATTCCCCAATGCTTGATCTATGTTACTGCCCGCGCCGCAATCCTTGATTATGGCGGATCTTCGCTTCATTTCCCTGCTCCGTAGCCTGATAGAAGACCCTCCGGGCAATCGCCTTCGGCAAATATTCCTGCTTCACATAATGGCCGGGAAAATTATGCGGATACTGGTATCCCTCATGGCCTAGCGCCGATGAGCCCTTGTAATGTGTATCCCTTAGATGAAGCGGCACCTCGGCGGATTTCAGTTCCTCAATGCTATTCAGCGCATTCGAAATCGCCATCACCACGGCGTTCGATTTCGGACTCTCTACTGCGAACAGAATCGCTTGGGCGATGTTCAGCCTGGCCTCCGGCCAGCCGTTATTGCGGTAAGCCTCCAGAGCACTGACCGCCTGTACCATCGCCTGTGGATTAGCTAAGCCAATATCCTCGCTGCTGGCTGCAATCAGGCGGCGGATGAACGTCATTGGATCCATACCAAGCTTCTCCACGGCGTAGAGGAACCAGAACAGGGCGGCGTCACTGGAGCCGCGGATGCTCTTATGAAAAGCCGACAGGATATCATACTGCGTCGATTCATCGGCTTTGACAATCGGACGGCGGATTGATTCCTCTGCTACCGCAAGCGTAATATGGACGCTGCCGTCCGACTCCGGCGCAGTGGTCATGGCAGCCAGCTCCAGCGCGTTCAGTGCGCGCCGGATATCGCCATTCGCCATATCAGCAATATGCTGCAGCGCTTCTTCATCTGCCTGCAGCTGCATGAATCCAAGTCCCCGCTCCTCATCAGCCAGTGCTCTGCGCATGGCAATCAGGCTATGCTCACTGGTCAGTGATTCCAGTTGAAATAGCGTGGAGCGGCTCAGAAGCGCCCCGTTTACATAATGGAATGGATTCTCAGTAGTCGCGCCGATAAAAGTAATCGTCCCCTTCTCCACAGCGGGAAGCAGGGCATCCTGGCGGGAACTGTTGAAACGGTGAACCTCGTCCAAGAACAATATCGTCTTCGAGCCGTACAGTGATTTATTGCTCTGGGCACGCTCAATGACCTCGCGCACATCTTTAACCGATGCCTCCACCGCATTTAGACGCACAAATTCTCCCTGCGTATGATGGGATATGATATGGGCTAAGGTCGTCTTGCCGCAGCCGGGAGGGCCATAGAGCAGAATGGAAGATACCTGGTCGGCTTCAATTGCACGGCGCAGCAGCTTGCCCGGTCCCACAATATGCTCCTGGCCAATATATTCATCGAGATTCCCCGGTCGCATCCGGTCTGCAAGCAGACGTCCGCCCGCGGGTTCCTCACCGAAAGAAAATAAATCCATAATTCCACTTCCTTGCTGTAATCTTGTAGGAGTTGTATAGCATTTCCGCTCTCTATCATACCACACAGCGGCCGCAATCAAGAACCCGGCACTTGAGCTGTACCTTTCTTGATCTCCATATAAAAAGAGCATGACCTCGCCATCCTGGCGGGTGCCATGCTCTTTGTTCAAAATTCAGGCTAGCGGTTCATCGCCAGTCGTGTTTTTGATATAATCTTGCGGATGCTTTCTTCAGACAAGTGGTATCTCTTCTGCAGCTCGTTCACCGAGCAGCCGCTGCTGTGACTGCAGAAAATTTCCTCGTTGCGGCTGGCAATCTCTTGCCTGGTACCGCTGTTCTCGCCCCATCTTACCCGCTCTTCCGTTTTCTTCGGGATGTAGAGCAGTTCACCCTGGATGTATCCCTGAAGCTCTTCCAGCAGGCCCGGGGGGAGCACATCCTTTCCATTTACATAACTCACGTAACGTTTCCTCCTTCAACAGGTGTGTTCCCTTGTGTCCGATCACTGCGCTGTTCATCAGCTTCATGTCACCTGCCTCCTTTCTTCTCCTCAAATTTGGTAAAAACGTAATTTCATTATATAAAACCCTGTGGTTAGCGTCTACATTCAATGTGATGATACTGTTCATAAATGATAAGGAGGCCTCGCGGCCTCCTCATATACAGGTTTCCGTACTAGACGGAAACCACCTCGTATTCTGAAATCATTTCAATCAGCCTCCTTCCAGAAGTAATCTTGCCCGGCCGGACACTTATTATTAAGCCATATGGAAGCGGCTGTTACAAGTTCAAGAATAGTTATAATCGTTCTTCACCAGAACGAAAGGGCTGAGACTGCGAGATAACTTATTCCGGCCACCCTAGGGTAATCCCATCCTCATTCTGAAGATAAGACGGAAGATTGCCGCTGTGCAGTATCCACAGCTCATGGAGAGCACGTGTACATCCTACATACATCAGCTTCGCATCCCAAGCGGCGTCACCGTAATGGTCCGAATCGGCATCGGCGAGGATTACAGCGTCGAACTCCAGACCTTTAGACAGGTAGACTGGAAGTACGGACAGCCCCCCTTTATATTCGTTCATGCTGCCGTCGATCAGATGAATATCATCGAACGAACCGGCAAGCTCCGTGTACAGCTCTTCGGCTTCCCTTAGGCTGCGGGTCAATACGGCTACTGTCCGGTATTCCCGGCCGGAGAGCGAGGCCAGAGCCTTGCTAACGGCCTTAACACGACTGTCCCCGCCTGCTGCTGGCTCAGGCAACGGTTCTGTGTAAGGAATCAGGCGCACGGGATTCCCGCTGCGGAAGACAGGTACAGCCAACAGGCTGCTGCCGACTCCGGCAGACAGAATGCCGTTGGCGAATTCGATAATCTCCATGGTTGAGCGGTAACTGCGCGTCAGCGCATGGTAAGCCGTGTGGTCAGGGTCAAACAGAGTCTGCATTTCTTCCCAGGCATGCACGCCTTTATAAGCATGAATCCCTTGAGACAGATCACCCAGAATGGTAAAGGAATGCCCTTTCACATACAAATCCAGTACTGCAATCTGAAAAGGTGAGAAATCCTGTGCTTCATCAATAACAATATGGTCAAAGCGGCTGCTGCCTTCATTGCCGTTCAGCAAATAATGAATGTATAGCAGCGGCGGCAGATCCTCTTCATGCAAAATACCTTTTTTGAGGTCTTTGACCGTCTGCTTCAGCACACCCTGCGGAATTCTGTCCGGCGCTGCTGTTGGCCAATCCTCAGGGACTTTTACTGCGCGGAAGATCTGCTTGTAGATCATCAGCGGATCATATTTCGGCCATTTTGCGCTGTAGGCCTTCTCTCGCGCCGCGCTTTTCTTCTTGCGGTCCTTCATTGCCGCAGCGGAGGGACTCTTCTTCAGCTCCATTTCAATCCAGCGGTGAATCCGCGCCATCACCCGTTCCTTGCGCTTAGCCGGCGGATACGGAGCGTATTCCTCATTATGCCAGCGCAGAATCATGGACCGCTTCAGCACCGAGCCTTCCCACGGACTGAAGTCACCTTCAGGAACCGCCCCGTTCTCCAGGAGGCCTATGGCTGACTCAATAATTCCCATCAAGGCTGTGGACCCTTTGAATCGGCCCGGTGTCTCTTCTGTAATCTCGGGCATCCCGCCTTCGCGTTCAAACCAAAGATTCATAGTATCTGCAGCATTCTGCTCAGGCAGCTCAACTCCCAGCACCTCTGCAGCCCAGTCCGGGAACGTACTCTGGGCAATATTGCCGACGCCAAGCTCTGGAAGCACGTCCGAAATATAATCCAGAAACATCCGGTTCGGTGCGAAAATAATCATTTTCTCAGCAGATACCTGATCCTTGTATTGATATAGCAGGAACGCCAGCCGGTGCAGGGCTACAGTGGTTTTCCCGCTGCCCGCCACGCCCTGGATAATCAGCGCAGTGTTCTTGGCTGCCCGGATTATCCGGTCCTGCTCCTCCTGAATAGTAGATACAATGTCCCGGAGCCGGTTGTCCTTGTTCTCGCCCAGACGGTAGACCAGAAATTCATCCGACACGGCCGGAGCGTCGCTGTCTCGATTATAGGTATCCGCCACCCGCTCCAGAATCTGCTTGCGGATCACTACGTTCCGCTTCAGATACACCAGCCCTTCGATTAGCCCCTCCGGCGCTTCATAGGAAGCTGGTTCTGTCCCGCCGGTAAACGAATAGAACAGGCTCGCTACCGGAGCGCGCCAGTCGATTACCAGCGGACGGTCGCTTACCTGTTCCCGGTCTACACCGATTTTGCCGATATAGAGCGCTTTGCGTTCATCCTCATCCTTGCCCTGAAAATCAAGCCGTCCGAAATAAGGCTCCTGCCGCAGCTTGGCAAGATCTTTACGCCGCTGCTCCCTTGAGTCCTCCAGCACCTGCTCCGTATACTCATGCCCTGTGTACACCGGAATGCCGCGCAGTCTCTCAAGAACTGTGTCAATCTCCGTAAGCGCGTTGTTCAGCCTGTCTTCTTCCTCTTGATAGGCACTTTGAAAGTTGTCCTCCAATTTCAGTTACCTCCTAAAAGTTATACGGGCATACACCTGCTTCCGCAAGCGCACACCCTGATTTGCCCCGTGCAAGACTGGCTATACTCACACAAAAAGGATATTCATCATATCACAACAGATTCTGGAATACCATCCCTATTAAACCAAGCAGAAGCGGCTTCCGTTTCTGCCGGAAACAGACTATCCCATAAAAGCATGCAGCACAAAGTTGGCAACAAACAAACCGGCGATGCCATACAGCGCTGGTGGGACATCTTTGCCTTTGCCCGTTGCCAGCTTCACAATCGGGTAAGTGATGAAGCCAAAGGCCATGCCATCCACGATGCTGTAGGTGAACGGAATCATCACCATAACCAGGAATGCGGGGAACAGCTCGGTCAAGTCACTGAGGTCCATCTCGCGCACGCTCTGCACCATCAGACCGCCGATAACAATCAGAATCGGTGCAATAGCGCTGTCCGGGACGTATGCCAGCAGCGGAATGAACAGGAACGTGGCACTGAACAGGATGCCGGTGACAAGCGAGGTCAGGCCAGAGCGGCCGCCTGCGGCGATCCCGGCAGTAGATTCAGCAGCCGCGACCACGGGGCTGCTGCCGAACAGGCCGGCAGCGATATTGGCGATGGACAGCGCACGGAGGCTGCTTTTGAAGCGCTCCGGGCGGCCTGCCATCAGGGTCTGGGACGAGATGAGGCCGATATTTTCAAAGACAACAATCAACAGCAGCAAGAATACAGCGATCCAGAAGACCAGACTGATCCCCCGGCTCCAGTCCATACCGGCAAACACATCACCATATCCAGCGAATATATGCCCTGAATCTGTCATCTCCGGTGCATGCGCCGCCCCCAGCACATAAGCCAGCCCCGTGCCTGCCAGCATACTAATCAGCAGCCCGCCCCTTGTTCCGCGGATAAACAGAACCAGCGCAAGAATGAGCGTCATACTGGAGGTGATGACAGCAGGATCACTGAAATGCCCTATGGCGACAAAAGTCGTGCGGTGAGCGATGACGATGCCGCTTTTTTGCAGACCGATAAAGGTCAGAAAAAGTCCGATCCCCACTGTGATAGCATGCTGCAGATTATGGGGAATCGCATCGCTTAATATCCGGTACAGTGAGGTAAATGCCACCACGGCGAACAGTACTCCTGTTACGACTACTACAGCAAGCGCTTCACGCCAGTCCAGCTTCATGGAGTGCACCAGCGTATAGGTGAAAAATGCATTGATGCCCATACCCGGCACCACAATAATCGGCGTTTTGCCGCCAAAAGCCATCAGGAGACAGCCAGCAACTGCCGTCAGCAGTGTAGCCACCATTCCCGCCCGCAGCGGCATCCCCGCATCATGCAGAATTGCCGCATTGACCATCACAATATATACAGAAGCAAAATAGGACAGGATGCCTGCCGAGAGTTCCCTTTTCCAGTTGTCGCCCGGCTCCAGGCCTACACTATTTCGCCAAACCTTCGATTTCATGCAAAAACCTCCACTAATAATTAAATCCCAATCAGTCCCTGTAGCATACATAAACCGCAATAAAAGGGCGTAAACAGCCGGATGGCGGCTGTACGCCCTTTGTTCAATCCTTCATTCATTCATTCAATACTTCAACTATACCGTGATCCCGCCTGCCTCCAGCAGGTCGTGTACGGTGACACTAACCATAATGAGACCAACGACCGGCGGCACAAAAGAATTGCTGGCCGGGGGTTGTTGGGCCTTGCGCCGGTCAGGCGCATTGGCTGGCACAATCTGTTCCGTAACATCCTCACGCGGCTTCACCGGTTCTTCCGTTGAGAACACAACCTTAACGCCTTTCTTGATGCCTTCCTTGCGCAGCTTCTGCCGGATGACACGGGCAATTGGATCCATACTGGTCTTGGAAATGTCAGCCACCTGAAAGCGGGTTGGATCCATCTTATTGGCTGCGCCCATGCTCGATATCATAGGGATTCCCCGGGCCAGACATTCCTTGATGATATGGATTTTGTAGATAATGGTATCGGAAGCATCAATTACGAAATCCAGCTTGTACTTGAACAGCTCCTCATACGTTTCCTCCGTATAGAACATGTTCAGCGCGATCGCTTCGCATTCAGGATTGATCAGCTTGATGCGCTCCACCATCAGATCCGTTTTGTTCTGGCCAACAGTTGTGGTCAGTGCATGGATCTGGCGGTTGATATTCGTGATATCCACCGTATCCTTGTCGATCAGGATAATCCGGCCGATCCCGGTACGGGCCAGGGCTTCAACCGCCATGGCTCCTACACCGCCGATCCCGAGTACTGCCACTGTGCTGTTTTTCATAATCTCCAGACCTTCCGGTCCAATAGCCAGCTCCGTACGTGAGAACTGATGCAGCATAACGTACAGCCTCCTAAAAGTTTTGTGAGCATAGCATTCAGAATGACTTCATACAAAACTCACTTCGAAAGCATAGGCTTAAGTTTTGTGAGCATAACATTCTGAATCTTTAAATGGTTTATTTCTTTTCTTTGTCTGGCTTAGGAGCCAGCTTGATGTGCAGCTGTTCCAATTGAATAGCATCTACCGGTGAAGGAGCATCCATCAGCAGATCTGTTGCACTCGCTGTTTTTGGGAAGGCAATTGTTTCACGCAGATTGGTACGTCCGGCCAGCAGCATAATCAGACGGTCGAACCCAAATGCGATTCCGCCATGCGGAGGTGTGCCATATTCAAAGGCGTCCATCAGGTAACCAAATTTCTCATAGGCAACTTCTGGTGTAAAGCCCAGGGCATCGAACATTTTCTCCTGCACATCACGCTTGTATATACGCTGCGAGCCGCCGCCGACTTCATAGCCGTTAAGTACAATATCGTAGGCCTGTGCGCGGATAGCACCAGGATCGGTATCGAACAGATGCAGGTCTTCGTCCATAGGACGGGTGAACGGGTGGTGTTCTGCTACATAACGCTTCTGGTCTTCATCATAGCCGAGAAGCGGGAATTCAGTTACCCAGGCAAATTTGAATACACTGTCATCGATCAAGCCCAGCTGGCGGCCGATCTTCAGGCGCAGCGCCCCAAGTACATCTGCCACAACCTTCTTATTATCAGCAGAGAAGAGCAGCAGGTCGCCTTCTTCAGCGCCTGTGCGCTCCTTCACTGCAGCAATCTCTTCTTCTGTGAAGAATTTAACGATAGGACCTTTGAATTCGCCGTCTTTCACTTGAATCCAAGCCAGCCCTTTCGCGCCGTAACGTGCTGCATATGGTCCCAGGTCATCGATTTCCTTACGGGTCCACGTGCCGCAGCCTTTGGCGTTGAGACACTTCACTTCTCCGCCTTTTTCAATGACAGAGGCGAACACTTTCACACCGCTGGCAGCCACAATATCGTTCATTTCTACCAGTTCAAGACCAAAACGCAGGTCCGGCTTATCCGATCCATATTTGCCCATAGCTTCTGCATATGTCAGACGCTGGAACGGGGTAGAGACTTCAACTCCAATCGTTTCTTTCAGGAGACGCTGCATCAGCGATTCCATCAAAGACAGCAGCTCATCCTGAGGCATGAACGAAGTCTCGATGTCGAACTGGGTGAATTCCGGCTGGCGGTCAGCCCGAAGATCCTCATCACGGAAGCAGCGGGCCATCTGGTAATAACGTTCAATACCGCCAACCATCAGCAACTGCTTGTAGATTTGCGGTGACTGCGGAAGCGCGAAGAATTCACCGTCATGAACCCGGCTCGGCACCAGATAATCACGTGCGCCTTCAGGTGAGCTTTTGGTCAGAATCGGCGTTTCGATATCGATAAAACCTTCGTTGTCCAGGAAGTCGCGGAAGATTTTGGCCGCTTTCGAACGGAGCAGCAGGGTCTTATACATCTCCGGACGGCGCAGGTCCAGGTAACGGTATTTCATACGCAGGGACTCATCGACTTCAACCCCATCTTCAATGAAGAATGGAGGCGTCTTGGCTGCATTCAGCACTTCGATTTCTGTAATCTGTACTTCAATCTCGCCGGTAGGCAGATTACGGTTAATGGTTTCTTCATCTCTCTTAACAACCTTACCCGTAACAGACAGCACATATTCACTGCGAACCTTGTCAGCAGTCTGCAGCGCTTCACCGGAATAGTCCGGGTTGAACACGATTTGCACAATCCCGCTGCGGTCGCGCAGGTCGATAAACAGGACGCCCCCCAAATCCCGGCGGGTCTGCACCCAGCCGTTCAGTGTTACCGTCTCGCCAATGTTACTTAGTGTCAGCTGTCCACAGTTATGACTTCTACTCATAATTTATCCTGCCCCTTTATGGTTAAATACATCTTTTGATGTGCAAATCCAATCCTAACAAATCCTACTCCAGCGACGCTGCCAGGTCTTCCAGCTTGACTGTCCGCTGTTCACCTGTTGCCATCGATTTCAGGGAAATGACGCCATTGTTCAGCTCATCTTCGCCAAGAATCGCTGTATAGCGTGCATTCAAACGGTCTGCCGATTTCATCTGCGCCTTCATCTTGCGTCCAAGATAATCCCGTTCCGCAGAGAATCCAAGGCTTCGCAGCGTGAACAACTGCTTCGTAATCTCCATATCGGCTGCTTCGCCAAGTGCGACAAAATACACATCCAGCGGCTTGACCTGCTCCAGTTCTACACCCTGATTCTCCAGGATCAGCAGAATGCGCTCGAGTCCGATTCCGAAGCCGATGCCCGGCTGATCCGGCCCGCCGATTTCTTCCACCAGACCGTTGTAACGTCCGCCACCACCAACAGTATCAATAGAGCCGATACCTGCCGCTTTATATTCAAACGCGGTATGCGTGTAATAATCGAGACCGCGTACAAGACGTGGATTAATACTGTATTCGACACCCATAACATCCAGATGTGCTTTGACCTGTTCAAAATGTGTAGTGCATTCCTCATCCAGACTATCGAGAATGGATGGTGCGCCGCCGAATTTATCCTGGTCCACCTTGCAGTCCAGCACACGCAGCGGATTACGTTCCATCCGGCGCTGACAATCACTGCACAGGGTATCCCGCATCGGCCGCAAGAAGTTCAGCAGCTTCTCGCGGTAGGCCGCACGGCTGGGTGCATTCCCCACGGAATTCAGCTCCACCTTCACGTCCTTCAGTCCTAAATCCTTGTAGAATTGGTATCCCAGCGATACAACTTCCGCATCAATGGCCGGGTCCACCGCTCCAAAGGCTTCAATACCAAACTGATGGAACTGGCGGTATCTTCCTGCCTGTGGACGTTCATAACGGAACATGGGTCCGATGTAATACAGCTTGCTGACATCCGGTTCACCATACAGCTTGTTCTGGACATAAGCACGCACAACACCAGCGGTTCCTTCTGGACGCAGCGCCAGATCACGGTCGCCTTTATCCTTGAACGTGTACATTTCACCTTCCACGATGTCCGTTGTTTCCCCCACACCGCGTTCAAAAAGCCCTGTGTGCTCGAACATCGGTGTGCGGATCTCACGGTAATTGAACCGCCGGCAAAGGTCTCTCGCCTTGCTCTCTACAACCTGCCATTTCTCCACTGCACCAGGCAGCACATCCTGCGTGCCCGTTGGTTTCTCAAATCTTTCCTTTGCCACAGCCAATCCCTCCTGAAAATAACAAAAAATCCCTCGTCTCTGTTTGTAACAAACAGGGACGAGGGATTATCATAACCAATAATTCACCCGTGGTACCACCCACATTCCGGATTCAGGATATTTCCCCTAAACCCGCTCAAAGCGGTTAACGCCCGCCTACGCGCTCCGGCTACTGACCTGCGGCAATCCTGCGATGGCCTGCTTTCGCCGTGCGTTCTCGGGGAAGTCATTCATCCGTTCATCAACAGAATCCTTACAGCCAGCGCGTAAACAGTCTGTTAGTCCACCTAATGGACTACAGCTGATTCAGCAGGGATTCTTCTCTGGGGTTGTGGGCTACGGATTACTTGGTCCCGTCATCAAAACGTTATAACATATCGTATATTGTTAGATTCTACTGAACCACTGCGCTAAAGTCAAGGCATGAAACAAAATACATCCTCTCCAAGTCCTCTTGAACGCTTGTGCCAAAAAAAATGACCTGCAGCCGATTGCTGCAGGTCCATCATCATATATTATAAAAAAGGGGGTCATGCTTCTATTATAAACACGCTATATTAAGGAATCATGAATGAAATATTACGGTTGCATTACAGAAAAGAAAGCGTTTTATTTTCCGGAACATACCCTATTCTCTTACCTGCAAATTACTTTACACTACAACATTATTCTCTGTCTAGAGATATAGTACAACTTTTGTGTTCCAACACCAAAAAAGGCTCCATCGAGCCCTTTTTGAAGGGTTCTGGAGCCTTTCTGGTGTTCAGCCTGTTAATCTCCCCCATACAGCGATTGTCTGGAGAAAGCTAGCCTGAACACCGCTTAATCTTCAAATATTTCGACAAAGGCATGTTTGCCCCGCAGGACATCAACGACCTCATTATGCTTTTCTTCAGGTACTTTGAGGGCCATCACATAATGCAGATCGTCCCAATCATGGCCGTCCGCATCCGATTCACTGCGCACATCGCCAGCACTGCGTGCGTCTATGTTGTCATCAAGGTTATCGTCCACACGGATGCCCGGTACGATGGCTGCTCCAGATAGCGAGCCTGTAGCGCCTGCAACTCCAAAAGCCCCGCCGGCCATGCCTGAATTGTTGTAGGGTACCAGAGGCAGCAGAATATTACGGCTCCCGTGGTCTCCTTTGTCCAGAGGATCTGTTAATGGAGATACTTCTATGCCTTCCACTTCGTAAGGAATCAAAGCTGTCTTCGCACCTTCTGCTTCACTTTCATTTCTGAAATACGCCTGAATTCTTGTAGTCATGGTCGTTCCCTCCTTCTGAATGGTCAGATCCTTGAGTTCCTGAGATGCTGAATCACGTGTATTACAACACCTTTAGCAGCTCACGCACAAATGCGGGCTCATCCTTGGGTGTACGTGAGGTAATGTAATTGCGGTCCAGGACCACCTCTTGATCCTTAAACTCTGCTCCTGCGTTAATCACATCATCCTTCAGCGGAGGATAGGAAGTTACCGTCCGACCCTGCAACAGGTCTGCACTGATCAGGATTTGCGGTCCGTGACAGATGGATGCAATAGGTTTGCCTGCACCGTCAGCTTCCTTGACGAACTGGAGAATATCAGGGTTCAGCCGCAGATTCTCCGGCGATGAGCCTCCTGGTATGACTACAGCATCGTAATCACCAGCCTTCACCTCGCTGATCGCTTTATCCGCTGCATAGGAGACATCGCCTTTCTTGCCAAGCAAGGTCTCATTCTTCTTCAGGCCGATAATCTCTGCCTGATGTCCTGCTTTTATCACTTCATCGTAAGGGACTTTCATTTCGGAATCTTCAAAACCGTTTGCCAGCAGAAATGCAACTTTACTCATGAGATTGTTTCTCCTCTCACTGTTCTGTGTTCATTCTGTCTTCGACTTTCTATTACCCGTATTAACAGGCTTTCTAACGATTCGGGGATAACTCCCGAATATTTACATTCAAGAAAGAGGCGGAGAAAGGAAGATACATACAGAAACAGCCGCACTCTCCTGCACCTCAGGTGCGCGGCAAAAGACTGCGGCTGTTTCCTTTTAACACTGGACGCTCTTTACAATCTTCGGCACTCTTGGCTGCTGCTATTGCTTCAGCACAGCAACCTGCGCAATATGCCGGAATGCTACTCCAGCTCCGCGACTTTTCCGATTGTCTCATGGCCTGACACCCCGCTACCCTACGAATACTTGATCCTTTCTAGTCTATCCAGCCCAAGCGGGGTCTATCCGTATGAAGGACGGGAGCTCATTGTAATCATTCCATGTTTATAAAAAAAGTGCCTCACGCCAATTCCTCCCGGAATTACGTAAGACACTCTGGAACATCATCTATAGCGCGTTGGTTCTGTACTACTTCGATACGGAGTTCATTAGCCGCGGCTGTCCAGCAGAAGCGTTACCGGCCCCCAGTTAGTCAGTGACACATCCATCATCGCTCCGAAGACACCCGTCTCCACCTGCAGCCCGCCAGCCCTCAGCTCCTGGTTGAAATAATCATACAGCCGCTCTGCCTCAGCAGGCGCAGCCGCAGCCATAAAGTTCGGACGGCGGCCTTTACGGCAGTCTCCATACAGTGTGAATTGGGATACGGACAATATGGCTCCTCCTGTATCGGTAACACTGAAGTTCATTTTACCGGCCTCATCCTCAAAAATGCGGAGTCCGGCTATTTTATCTGCCAAATACTTGGCGTCCTTCTCTGTATCCTCATGGGTAACGCCGACCAGCAGCATCAGACCCTCACCGATCGTTCCGGTCACTGTATCTGCTACGCTTACTTTGGCTTCCTTGCAGCGCTGCACCACAACTCTCATTACGCCTTCCAGCTCCTTGCTCTATTGCATTATACGATTAACTGTATATACATCCTTAACCCGTTTCACCTTATCGACCACAGACTGCAGATGATCCGTATTACGGATCAGAATCGTCATATGAATCATCGCCATTTTGTTCTTGTCGCTGCGTCCGGTGACGGCGGAAATATTCGTCTTGCTCTCCGACACGGCCTGCAGCACTTCATTCAGCAGTCCATTGCGGTCATGTCCGGTAATCTCAATATCCACACTGTAGTTGGCCTCCATGCTGCCTTCCCACTCCACTTCGATAACCCGTGCCGATTCTTCCCCATCCCCTTCGGTGGGAATATTCGGACAGTCCTCACGATGGACGGAAACACCGCGGCCGCGGGTCACATAACCGATAATATCGTCGCCCGGCACCGGATTGCAGCATCGGGCAAAACGAACCAGCAGATTATCAATGCCTTTTACACGCACCCCGTTGGTCGGCTGATTGCGTCTCTCCCCGCTGGACTTGATTTCTTTCATTTCGGAAGTAAGCTCCAGATGACCGGCCGCTTCTTCCTGTTCCTTGCGTAGCTTCTCTGTAAGCTTGGAAGCGATTTGGGCAGCGGTAATGCCGCCAAAACCCACGGCTGAGAGCATATCCTCCACATCATTGAACGCGAACTTCTTAGACACTTCCGACAATTTGTCTTCTGTCAGCCAATCTGACACTTCTACGTTCAGACGCTTCAGTTCACGCTCAATGGCTTCCCGTCCCTTTTCAACGTTCTCCTCGCGTTTCTCTTTCTTGAACCACTGCTTGATCTTACTGCGGGCATGGGAGGACTGGGCAATTTTGAGCCAATCACGGCTTGGGCCGTAAGAGTTCTTCGAAGTTAGAATCTCCACGATATCCCCGGTCTTCAGCTTATGATCCAGCGGTACAATACGCCCGTTCACCTTTGAGCCGATCGTCCGGTTCCCAACCTCTGTATGAATCCGGAAGGCAAAGTCGAGCGGCACAGAACCTGCTGGAAGCTCCACAACCTCACCCTTAGGAGTGAACACAAATACAAGATCCGAGAAAAAGTCCATCTTCAACGATTCTACGAACTCTTCTGCATCTTTAGCCTCATGCTGGAGTTCCAGAATCTCACGGAAAAATGGCATCCGGTTCTCCGGATTGACATTATTACTGCTGCCTTCTTTGTAAGCCCAGTGGGCCGCAATCCCGAACTCGGCTGTACGGTGCATCTCCCACGTGCGGATTTGCACTTCAGTCGGTTCTCCGCCCGGACCCACCACGGTAGTGTGCAGCGATTGGTACATGTTCGCTTTGGGCATAGCAATATAATCCTTGAAACGGCCAGGCATCGGCTTCCAAAGAGTATGAATAATGCCGAGTGTGGCATAACAATCCTTAATATTGTCGACGATAATGCGGATGGCAAGCAAGTCATAAATTTCGTTGAACTGCTTGTTCTTCGTATTCATCTTGTTATACACACTGTAAATATGCTTGGGACGGCCCGAAAGATCTCCTTCGATGCCCATTTCATCCAGTTTGGAACGGATTCGGCCGATAACGTTGTCGATGAACTGTTCCCGTTCCGCACGTTTCTTATGGACCAGGTTGGCAATACGGTAATACTGCTGCGGGTTTAAATAACGGAGAGCAATATCCTCCATCTCCCATTTGATCGCGGAAATCCCCAACCGGTCCGCAATGGGACAAAAAATCTCCAGCGTTTCGTAAGAAATACGGCGCTGGCTTTCTTCTGACTGGTACTTAAGAGTGCGCATATTATGCAGACGGTCTGCCAGCTTGATCACAATGACCCGGATATCCTGAGCCATGGCGATGAACATCTTGCGGTAGTTCTCGTTCTGCTGCTCCTCCTTGGAGCGGAAGCGAATCCGTTCCAGTTTGGTTAATCCGTCCACTAGCATCGCGCAGGTATCGCCAAACTTCTCGCGGATCTGCTCCAGCGAAACCGTAGTATCTTCTACAACATCATGCAACAGCGCTGCAATTATGGAGATAACATCCATTTGCATATTGACGACAATATCTGCGACCGCGAGCGGATGCAGAATGTATGGCTCCCCCGATTTCCGAACCTGCCCGTAATGAGCCTGATCGGCAAATTCATAAGCTTCCCGGATGCGGAGAAGATCTTTTTCTTTTATATAGGCGCCGGCCTTTTCGGTTAATTGCTCTATGCCCATTCTCGTCGTATCCGTTTCCTTTCTATAATAAAATGAACCCGCAAGCGTTGCAGAATTTGCAGGTTCCATATGTTTCGAATCTGCGCTACCCGCAGTGTAAAGTTGTCTATAATTATGACGCTTGCGATGGATTACGTCAACACTTGCCACAGCATGGCATACGGGCAAGGTATTGTGTCGAGAATAGACAATTTCGTGGCACTTGCAAAAATGTTGTTGTAAAAAGACGCCGTTCTATTTAATCTAGTAAAGGCGGTTTTTTGGAACCTCACATAAAATAGACATGAAAGAGAAGTGAATACCATTGCAACGCGAAATTCAAGTTAATCAAAAGCTCCCATGGGGTCCTGGTTTTCTGCTGAGTCTTCAACATTTGTTCGCTATGTTCGGCAGTACGGTGCTTGTCCCTAACCTGTTCGGAGTCGACCCCGGCATGATCCTGCTGATGAACGGTATCGGCACACTGCTGTACATTCTGATCTGCCGCGGCAAAATCCCTGCATACCTCGGCTCAAGCTTTGCCTTTATCTCCCCGGTGCTCAGCGTACTGGACAAACATAAGGGAGATCATATGCATGGATATTCGCTTGCACTGGGTGCTTTTATCGTAACTGGCGTGATCTTCATCCTTGTCGCATTGATTGTCCGTTATGCCGGAACCGGTTGGATTGATGTTGTGTTTCCTCCGGCGGTTATGGGCGCTATCGTAGCGACCATCGGACTGGAACTGGTACCCGTTGCGGCACGCATGGCTGGACTGATTGCTCCCGAAGGTGTAAGTGTGGCCGACTGGACTCCCGATACCAAAGCAATCACCCTTTCTATGGTAACACTGGGCGTAACTGTCATTGGCGCAGTGCTCTTCCGTGGTTTCCCCAAAATCATTCATATCCTCATCGGTATCGTAACCGGTTATGTTCTGGCTTATATTATGCAAGTGGTAAATACAGACGCGATCTCGAGCGCGCACTTCTTTTCCCATCCCACCATTATTACCCCATCCTTCGACTGGCAGGTCATCCTGACCATTATCCCGGTATCGCTTGTAGTCATTGTAGAACACATTGGCCACTTGCTCGTTACCAGCAACATTGTCGGCAAAGACCTGACCAAGGACCCCGGACTGGACCGCTCGCTGATGGGCAACGGGATTTCCACTATTCTTTCCGGATTCTTCGGTTCTACCCCAAACACCACTTACGGTGAAAATATCGGTGTTATGGCGCTGACCAAAGTATATTCGGTCTATGTGATCGGTGGTGCAGCAGTGATAGCGATCCTGCTCTCGTTCTCCGGAACTTTCTCCTCTATTATTGCCAATATTCCGCAGCCTGTTATGGGTGGTGTCTCCCTGCTGCTGTTCGGTGTCATTGCGGCTTCCGGTCTGCGTATCTTTGTTGAGCAAAAGGTTGATTTCTCCAAAGCAACCAACATGATTCTGGCAACTTTGGTTCTTGTAGTCGGCATTAGCGGTATCTCGCTTAAACTTGGCGGTGTAGAGCTTAAAGGTATGGCGCTTGCAACCATTGTAGGCATGGTTCTGTCCCTGCTGTTCAAAGTAATTGAAGTACTTGGCTTATCGAATGAGCAGGACAGCGACAAAACTGCACATTAATAGGCACTTAATAAACGGGATATATGCTGTATATAAAAGCGGACTACTGTCATAATCGACAGCAGTCCGCTTTTTATTTCCCGGGAAAAGTCACCAGGGTTAAATTAATCTTCGTAAGTAAGCAGCGAATGAATCTCAATACCGGAAAGCTTATTCCGTCCGGCAAGCTGTGTCAATTCGATCAGGAAGGCCGCTCCGACCACTTTGCCGCCCAACTGCTCGATCAAATTGACCGAAGTGGCGATAGTGCCACCCGTTGCCAGCAAATCATCTGCAATAAGAACGTTCTGTCCAGGTTTGACCGCATCCGTGTGAACGGCAAGCGTATCTTTTCCGTATTCCAGATCGTAACCCACCTCAATTGTGTCGTACGGAAGCTTGCCGCTCTTGCGGATCGGCACAAAACCGACCCCGAGTGCATAGGCCAGGGGGGCGCCTACCACAAATCCGCGTGCCTCCGGGCCGGCAATTACGTCGATCTGCAGATGCGATACCAGAGCCTTCAGCTCATCAATCGCCCGGCGGTAAGCCTCACCATCCTTAAGCAGGGTAGTAATATCTTTGAAGCTGATGCCCGGCTGCGGGAAATCCGGAATCACACGAATACTGTCTTTTAAATTCACACTATCATCTCCTAAAAGTTTGTGAGCGTTACCTCACTGAATTAACTTCGAACAAACTCGCTACGAAAGCATATACAAAGTTTTGTTAGCCTAGCTTCAGCGCGTGCGAAACTCGCTCCAGAAGCATATGCTTAGTTTGTGGGCGTTACCTCACTGAATTAACTTCGAACCAACTCGCTCCGAAAAGCATTTATTTATCCCACCCGGAAACCATCCAGCCGGCGGGACAAGATCCACTCCTGCAGCTCGCTGCGGCTGCTTTCCATGAAATAACGTTCTAGCTCCGCCGTTTGTTCCAGTCTCACAAAATGCTGCGAAGCAGTAAGGCTCTTAGCAGCGGGCTGTGTAACAAAGGTAACTGTCCCCTTGGTACGCTCAATAAAATCGAGCTCCTCGAATACGTCGAGCATTTTGGCAAGCATGCGCATCCCCATGGATGACTGCCTGGTGAGCCTCAGCAGCAGTTCATGCTCGGGTATTGGAGCTGCTGCCAGCGCAGCCAATGATTTATACAGCACTTTGAAGTGGTCTCTTGTCGGCACCTGAAGCCGGTCCCGGCCATCCCTGATCGAATGCAGCAAGGCAATGTTATCTGCATGCGGGAATGCAGCAAGGAGCGCATCCAGCTGTTCCGGGGTCTCCGGCATATCGAGCAGACAGAGTAAGGATATCTGTGTGCCTTCTGAATCTGCCGGTTCAAGCAGAACCGGTGATATGCCAGCGTCTTCATCATATACCCATAGGGACATGCCTTGAAGAGCACTCATAGGCGACAAGCGGCTGTTCTGGAATACAGCAGCTGTTCTGAGCGGCTCTACACCACAATAAGGCTGCAACAGCTCTGTAAGCTGTGCGGCTTGTTTCACCGCATCGGCGGCACCGCGGAGGTCAAATAGCTGCGGACTCTCCACCGCCAGATCCTGCAGCATAAGCTGTGGTTTACGAGAGCCATTCCATTCGTTGACCGACAGCTCGGCCAGAATATTGATCAGTGTTCCGCCCGGGAGTAATTCAGCAAGCCCTCCTTTGCCAAAGGCCACCACTTCAATAGTATGACTGCCCTGCTGTAGAACAATCTTCAAGTGTTTGCCATCCTGACCCATCTTACGGGTTTCTTTCACAGCAGCACCACGAACGATGAATTTGGGCACCGGGTTAGCCATTCCAAATGGAGCCAGCTTGTCCAGTTCGAGCGCAGCCTGCAGCGACAAATCAGCAATCACTGTCTCTGCATCCGCAGCAGTCACCGGCAGAAGATGCTCCGGCTTCAGTACCTTCGAAGCATAATCATTTAAAGCCGCCGCAAAATCTATCAATTTGTCCTGATGCAGGCTCATCCCGGCCGCAGCTGGATGTCCGCCGAAATGATCCATTAGGTCTGCACAGGAGGATAAAGCTTCGTAGATATCCAAACCGGGAATTGAACGGGCTGAACCCTTGCACATGCCTGTCTCGGGATGAATGTCCAGAATAATCACAGGACGATAGTACCGTTCCAACAGCTTGGAGGCAACTATTCCTACTACTCCGACATTCCATCCTTGATGGGCTAGCACAACAATATCAGGAAGCTTGTCCTTCTGAATCTGGAGTTCCAGCATGGCAGTGGCTTCGGCCGCTATTCTCTCGACAACCAACTGGCGTTCCTTATTCAACAGATCCAGTTCACCGGCAAGCTGCTCAGCCTCATCCATGTGCTCCGTAGTCAGCAAAGTAACAGCACGTCCAGCATGGTCCAGCCGTCCACTGGCATTGATCCGGGGTGCCATTCCAAAAGCAATGTTCACTGCACTTACGGTATCTATCGTTATTCCGCTTACTCCAAGCAGGGCTCGTATGCCCGGGAATGGCGAGTTCCTCATACTGGAGAGGCCTTTGCGAACAATGCTGCGGTTCTCGTCCAGAAGTGGCATCAGATCAGCAACAGTCCCAATTGCAGCGATCTCACTCCATTCTTCAGGAACCCCATCACCAAGCAGTGCCTGTGCCAGCTTGTACGCCACCCCTACACCCGCTAATCCTTTGAACGGATAAGGACAATCGGGCAGCTTGGGATTAATCAGAGCATAAGCTTCAGGCAAAAGCTCCGGTGGTTCATGATGATCCGTAACGATCACATCCATCCCAAGCCCGCTGGCGTATGCAATTTGATGATAGGCACTGATACCAGTATCTACCGTGATGACAAGCGATACACCTTGCTGCTTTGCCCAGTCCAGCGCATGATTGTGCAGTCCGTAGCCTTCATTTGCGCGGTGTGGAATATAAATATCAAAAGAAGCGCCCAGGTAGCGCAGCAGATAGATCATCAGCGCAGTACTGGACACTCCGTCCGCATCATAGTCGCCATATACAAGGATATGCTCTTCTTCCTGTAAAGCCTTTCTAATCCGGGGTACCGCTTCGGTCATCCCCTTAAGCAGAAAGGGATCATACCCTTCCTGATCTCCGCCTTCCATGAACATAAGCGCCTTGTCCGGCGTGTTCAGGCCTCGCTTCACAAGTAACGATGACAGGAGCGGAGAAACTGAAAGGCTCCGGGCCAATTCCCGAACTTCATCAGGATCGGCTGCCGGAGATTGCCATCTTGTTTTTGAATGAAGCAATAGATTTCACCTTTCTCTCCCTTAGCGGCTATTGAAGCAACGTTGGGATTTCATTGTCCACAAGCTCGTGGTTGCTTTTGTAAGGATAACCCGGATCATACGGTACAACATCCATGTGAACCTCGCCTACATGCACAAAACGGTGCTGTAAAAGCTTTCTGGCGCATTCCGAAATATCCTGGGCTTCCATAACCGTGATACGCGGATTCACGCTTATTTTCACCTGTAGATTAACATAACGTCCTTGCTCCAGTGCCTGCAAATATTCTACCCGGATCACACCATGCACCCGCTGGACAGTTTCAATAAAGTTGGCTGCTTCTTCAGAAGGCAGCTCCTGAAGTTTATTACCGTACACAGAAGCAGTGATGAGCGAATAACCTTTGCGGATGATGAGGCAACCGGTTAATAGCGCAGCAATTGGGTCCATATATAACAGAGGATGCCAGTTTAACGATCCTCCGGCCATAGCCAGGGAAATCCCGATTACTACAGTAATTGAAGTATATAGACTGAAACGGTGGTTATCTGCATATGCAGCATGACTGCCATCGCCCTTTTTTTTGAAATAACGGTACTGATACTGAAAAATGGCCTCTTTCACAACAATAGAGATGAATACGGCAACAATTGCCGCTTGCTCTGGTGCAGACAAATGTCCTCTCGTCAAATCACGAATCGCTGAGAAGACTATTTGAAGCCCCCCCATTAGAATAAGTACTGAAAAAAGAATAGCTATAATCGGTCCCTTATGGTTCTCTTGATTTCGCTGGGTTGATCTATTCTTCTGATCTCGCTCTGTCCGCCACGGAAGCGGAAGAATCTCTGCCAGCTTGGCGGCCGCATCAGATCCTGAATATAAGGCATCACCAATTAATGCCTTACTGCCCGAGACATAACCAATAGTCCCTTTGGCTACAGCCAATGCAAGATCACCTGCAACTCCGGTCCAGACTACTCTATCATTTGGTGGTGATTGTTTGTCATACATTCCGAGTTCCTCCTTGCCACTAGCAAGTAATCTCATGATGACTGCTTGGCCAGACATTCCACTCCAAAGATTTCGAAAAGCCGCGTCGTCTTTGACGCGGCTTTTCGGGTGTAACTGGCTTTAGGCTTTGGCCGGATTGCTCTTTACGGCCGTCTTCTGACGCTTCTTCAACAGCAACCAGAGCGGACTTGCGATAAAGATAGATGAATACGCTCCGGAAAGCAAACCGATAACCATCGCAAGAGAGAACATTTTGATCGACTCTCCCCCAAGAATAAGCAGGAAGAATGCGGCAATAAACACCGTAAATGCTGTATAAAGGGACCGCAGAAGAGTCTGGGACACACTTTTGTTAACCAACAGTTTAAGATCCTCATAGGTTTTCTGCTTGCCGAACCGCAGATTCTCACGAATACGGTCAAAGATAACGATCGTATCATTGATGGAATAACCTATAATCGTCAAGACAGCGACTATAAAAGTCAAATCGACCTCCAGACGGAAAATGGAGAAGACGGATACGACGATAAACGCATCATGGATGAGCGCTACAATCGCAGCCAAGGCAAACCGCCATTCAAAGCGGATACTTACGTAAATGATAATCCCGAGACAGGAGAGAAGCACAGAATAGATGGCATTACGCGCCAGTTCTTTGGCCATTTCCGTATCTACAGTATTGACCTCGAAGGAGGCTTTATCATCCAGCTTGGTAATCGAAGCTTTCAGTGCCTGATCCTGAGTGTTGTCAAGTTCCTTATCATAACGGATATTTACACGTTTCTCACCCAATGTGATTGTCGGCTCACTCGAGATCCCAAGACCATCCAGAGCAGGTTTAAGCTGTTCCAGGGTGATATTCTTCGACAACGCCACATCCACATTAGAGCCCGCTTTGAAGTCAACACTATAGTTCAAGCCCATAGTTGCCAGAAAGATTAGACCTGCTATCGTAATGGCAATGGAAAAAATATAGAAAAATTTGCTCAGGTGTACAAAATCAAGCTCTTTTTTAAAGCGCACTTATGTCACTCTCCTTTACCCCAAATTGCTTCGGCTTTTTCAGCGCACCGGCTTTAACGAGCACGGTAAGCAGCCAATGGGCAAAATAAAGGTTCGTTGCGATACTAAGCACAATTTCCACAATCAGGATCAGTGCAAAACCTTTAACCGCACCGGTACCAAAAGCGAACATTACAGCCGCTACAATGATAGTGGTTACGTTCGCGTCCATTACTGTACGGAAAGAAGTTTTGTTCCCTGCTTTGACAGAAGACAGTATGCTCTTGCCGCTGCGCATTTCTTCCCTTATCCGTTCATTGGTAATGATATTGGCATCAACCGCCATCCCTATACCGAGAATAAATGCGGCAATACCAGGGAGAGTCAAGGTAAAGTCGGCAATGACAAACACCGCAATCAGCAGCCAGGTATGAAGGATCAGCGCGAAGCTGGCAAGAGCACCCGGCAGGCGGTACATGCCGATCATGAAGATCAGAATAATTACAGAACCCACAAGACCAGCTTTGATGGTCTGATCCAGTGACTGTTTACCCAATGTTGCGCCTACGCTTTGGGAATATTTCTCGGTCAGTTTCAATGGCAGCGCACCGAGGTTGATGGTATCAGCCAATTCACGGGCCTGATCCAGCGTATAATTCCCGGAGATTGAAGCATTGCCATCAGAGATCTCTGTATTGACATTGGGATCTGAGAGCATTCTATCATCAAGATAGATTACAAGTTTCTGTCCCACCAGACGTTTGGTAATCTCAGCAAATTTGGACTTATCTTTGACCTTGATGCTGATTTCCGGCCGGTTCAGATTATCGCGTTGAACATCTGCCGCACCTTCTACAAAATCACTACCTACAAGCTCAATCTTGCTGTAGGTTCCGGCAGCATCGCCTGGAGCGGCACTACGGAAAGTAAGAACAGCAGGTTCTTTCATTTTCTTGCGGACTTCGGCCTCATCGGTAACGCCCGCAATCTTCAGACGGATGCGGTCCGTTCCTTCGGTAGTAACCTCAGGCTCGCTTGTTCCAAGCGCGTTCGCCCGTTTTTCCAGGCTTTCCGCAGTCTTTTGGAGTGAAGCACGGGTTAATTCAGCGCCCGCCTCCATCGGCTCGGCGTGATACAGGATCTCGAAGCCGCCTTTCAGGTCAAGACCCAGACGGACCTTGTCCAGCAGCCCGGGAGTGGTAAACACCATGACTCCTGTCAATACGAGCACGGTAATAATAAAGCTCAACATTCTCTTCATGCTCTTGCTAGTTCCCCTTTCATTACTCAATATTCCTATTATAGCCACGTGCGAAATCACCGTCAATTCAGGAAGGAATGACGTTACATTTTTCACACAAAGAAACGGCCGGCTCTGCTCAAGCGGCAAGCCATCCGTTTTTGATAGGAAATGGTGAATTACTCTTCTCTTACTTTAACGCTTCCTGAACCCGTTTGCAAAAGCAAATCGTTCCTTTTATGCGTTCAAACCGCGATAAGCGGCAATAGTCAGATAGTTCATATAACTATTGGCCTTGAGTGAATAGATATCATTCACCAGCTTATGCAGGGCAGGCCTGCCTTCCTTGGCGTAATTGCGGCTAACGCAATCCCAAATATCCTTGCCCGTTACATATTCATAGCCGAGGAGCCGAAATTCCTCCGCTTTACTGCGGCACATGGCTTCGAATTCATCACTAAGCTGTTCGTAATTCCATTGTTCCGATTCCACGTGTTGACACCTCCAAAGATCGCTCGCTTATGCATGTTCACAGTATGTATTCGACTATACTTCCCGGTTTCCTTCTTCCTGCTGAAAAGTTGTCACAACTAAAGCTTGTCATCGAAAGGACCCTCAGCCGCATATCAATGTATGAGAGACTACTTTGGGAAGAAGGAGTGCCCTTTGAGGAAACAGAGCTTTATACAAGGAACCTTGATATTGCTGGCCGCAGGCATCATTAACCGGATGCTCGGTTTTATTCCGCGGATTATTTTACCGCGTGTGATCGGCGCCGAGGGCGTAGGTCTCTATCAGCTTGGTTATCCGTTTTTCATTGTGCTGGTTACCATTATCACCGGAGGAATCCCGCTGGCAATTGCCAAAATGGTCGCTGAAGCCGAAGGAGAGGGGCGCCCGGAGGAATCCAAGAGGATTTTGCATACCGGACTTTCTCTTAGTCTGGGACTTGGTGTCTTTTTTACACTGCTTTCCCTTTTCGGCGCCTCATGGGTTTCGAGTGTAGTTCTGACGGACAACCGTGTCTATTACACCTTCATAAGTATGACACCCATGATCGCCATTGTTGCCGTGTCCGCAATTTATAGAGGCTACTTTCAAGGCAGGCAGAACATGATTCCCTCGGCACTGTCTTCTGTACTGGAATCGGTGATTCGAATTGTATTTATGTTATGGTTCTCCTGGCTGCTGCTTCCGAGGGGAATCGCCTATGCCGCTGCCGGAGCGATGTTGGGGGTAACCGTCGGAGAAGTCGTCGGAATGCTGGCGCTTCTATGGCAATATTATTTTATCGTAAAAAAGGACAAGAAGACAGGTTTATCCCTCACTTCAGATTCTTCTGAACCTGCACCAGGAAAGGCGCTTCACTCCATTTCTTCCAACAGGGATCTCTCCATATTGAAGCGGTTGATCCGGATTTCTGTTCCTGTCACTGCGGGACGTCTTGTGGGTTCATTCTCTTACTTGCTGGAATCCATTATCACTGCGCGCAGCCTCGCGTTCGCTGGAATTGCTACCGCTGCGGCCACCGCTCAATACGGCTCCCTCCAGGGGATGGTTATTCCCTTGCTGCTTCTGCCTGGGGTGCTCAGCTCCTCACTCGCTGTGTCTCTCGTCCCCTCTTTATCAGAGGCTGCGGCGCGACATGATCTGCCCACGATCCACAAACGAATGCATCAGGCGCTACGCCTAGCCATGGTAACCGGTGCACCGTTTGCTGCCGTTATGTACATTTTTGCTGTACCGCTCTGTACATTAATGTACGGCAATGCCGATACGGCCCCGATGCTGCGGATGATGGCCCCTTTCGCTTTGTTTCTATATGTCCAAGCACCGCTTCAGGCGGCTCTCCAGGCGATGGAACGGCCGGGTAGAGCTTTGGTCAATACCCTGATTGGCGCGGTCATCAAAATCTTGCTGATTCTCGGCCTGGCTTCACAACCAGAGTACGGCATCTATGGAGCGATTATCGCCATTATTGTCAACAGCATTCTGGTGACTCTTCTGCACGGAATCAGCGTGATCAGGCTGGTATCGCTATCGCTGAGATTGGCCGATCCGCTCAAAACATTTGCCGCAATGATCATTATGGCAGCAGGTATGTCATATATCTATACCTCCGTCCCAATTGCTTCCGTTCAGTGGGTACAATTTTTGTTAGCCTCATGCAGTGGAATGGCGATCTACTTTGGAATCTGCCTTCTGTCAGGCTTAATCTCTGTCCATGATCTGGACCGGGTGCCTTTTTTTAAAAAATGGCGCTGAACAGCATTCAATGGTTATGCAGACGATCTACATATACTCTGCCTTTATGGTCAATGGAGCATAGGAATACATCCCGAAAATCCGAGACACCCTTTTGCCGAATTTGGGTTCTGAGCCAGAATCTCGTCTTTCCGATCATTTCCAAATTCTGGTCCTGTACCTTACCATCCATGATAAGTGGAATCGGCAGTCCTTCATATCTGATTTTATGGCTTGGCAGCTTCACACGGTCTGAACTATTCCCTTCAGAATTCCCGTTAGGCTGTCCCGATTCTGCTGCAGTACTGCTATTACCACTTTGATTAGTGGAAGATATGCCTTTGTTTTTTTCGATAACGGTCAGTTGGCCGCTCGTTTCCAGAATCGCAAATTCTACATCTGCCGGGCTGTCGATATTCTGACCTCTCAACTGAAGCATCAGATCGTCAATGTTATACCGCTGCTTACGCATCTCTCCTCGGTGCAGCTTACCGTCCGAAATCAGAATGCTTGGCTTGCCGTCGATCAGCAGTCGCAGCTTTCTACTCTTCAGGCTAAGCTGTGCGACGAGGATCTGAATAAGCACCAGCGTTGCCATCGGCACCAGACCGTCATAAATTGGCCGTTCTATATCTTCAATTGAAAAAACCGCTATCTCGGCAATCATGATGGAGATCGTCAGATCAAATACCGAGAGCTTACCGATTTCCCTTTTACCCATAATCCGCATGCACAGGAAAATGAAGATATACATCAGCACAGTCAGGAATATATGGGCAGAAATATGCTGGAACATATTCTCTTCGCTCCCCTTCCATTGACCCCCCGCTTTTGTTGGGAGAGGGCACATTTATGTACCCCTATTCTGGCCTCTCAGCCGAGGGAACATTCGGAAGACGGGTTATTAATTAATGGTAAAAAGACGTCATGACTATTCTTGTACTATTGGGGCAAGCCTCCCCATACAATAGTTAGTAATTAACCTTGCGCATTGTATCGTACAAAAAACTTAGCATATGCTTCCCGGGGCAGTTTTTTTCGTAGCTAAACTCGTGGGGTATCGCTCAAAAAACATTTAGGAGGTTGTACCATGTATTTAATACGGCGCCTGTTCTCGTGGAGAATATCGAGTCCTGTATTATCCGGTTTGTGCCGCTCCTTCTTATGGATGCTGCTGGGAGCGGTTGTCCTCTCCCTGTTCCTGTGGGGTAGCGGACTCGAAGAACAGGATCTTACCATGTACACCTATATTGTACATGGCATTGCTGCCGCCTTCGGTGGATTGACCGCAGGCCGGAGATCATCGAGCAGGGGCTGGTATCACGGGGGAATGACGGGGGCTTTCTACGGAATAATTGTATTACTGATTGGTTTTTTGGCATTGGATAGTGCACCTGCCGGCATAGACTGTTTATGGATACTTGCTGCTTCAGGCATCGCAGCATTCGGTGGAATGTTTGGGGTTAATTTACATAAATCCTAAATAATTTAATTTCTCAAAAAATCGAATCCGACTCCTTAAAATATGGTAAACTGATTTTATATGACTTCATGCAGGATCAAGGAGGCTTCGATTGTTTTGCTTTACCAATCCATGAATTATGTAGTGCTGTACACGGTTGTAATTGTTGCTGTATTGATGTGGCTTAGTACCCTTCGCAATCCGCTGCTGGCTTTTGTTGAGATCGGAAAAGAACTTCTGCGCTCTTACAAATTCCTGCTGCTGGTTGTGGGTATGTTCGGTGTGCTGGCTCTGAATAAATACGAACTCCAGATTGAGAGGAAGCTGAATCTCACATCGGATTACACCTCATTCGTTTTTGGGCTTGAAGGCCATTTTGTAAGGAATTTGCAGCATCTATTTTTCACTCCCTGGCTGACACCGATTATTGTATTCTTTTATATTTTCATGCTTCAGTCTGTGCTGGCCGCTTCACTCGGCGTCTATCTGCTGGATAAAAACCGTGTGATGCTGTATGCGACCTGCTATACGATTATTCTGAATTATGCGGTCGCCATTCCGTTTTATCTTTACTTCCCGGTGAATGAGGTCTGGTCCTATGTCCCGGCGGGTGTCCGGTTTACCATGCTGGATGTATTTCCGAGGTTTGAGCAGGAATACAGACCACTTTCAGGGCTGAACAATTGTTTTCCAAGCTTGCACACGGCAATTTCTGTATCAACAGCACTGCTCGCTTACCGTTCCGGCAATCGGCGCTGGATGGTGATTACCACTGTGTCAGCGGTCATCATTGTATTCGGCATATTCTATCTGGGTATTCACTGGCTGACCGACATGATGGGCGGCACTCTGCTTGCCATTCTATCAACTACGGTAGCTGTCCAACTCGCCAAGCTGACCTTGCGCAGCGGAGAAGCCAAACTCGCTGTCCGCAGCCGTGCAACTGAAATCAACTAATATAACCAAAGTCTACAGCATTAAAAAAGCGGCGTCCCCATAAGAAGAGGACGCCGCTTTTATGTAATTTACTATTTACTCTTTGTCTTCTACTTCGACAACAGAGTGACTGATGGAGCCCCGGTCAAAGGTCAGCTTGGTTACATCATTTACCCGCAAGACCACAATATCATCGGAAATTTCCATAATCGTGCCGTGAAGTCCGCCAATAGTCACTACCTTATCGCCTTTTTTCAAGGATTTTAACATTCCGTTGCGAGCTTTGGTCTTCTTCTGCTGTGGACGAATCAACAAGAAGTAGAATACTACAAACATAAGCACAAATGGGCCTACTAGACCCAGGATGCTACCGCCCCCTGAAGCTGCTGCAAAATGAAATTGCTGTACCATATTTCTCCCCCCTTTCCAAAAACACTAAAGCACAATCCAGCTGTAACCGTACTAGAAGCCTTTCAGATTATCATATAATCCGTATTGTGCAAAAAACTCATCGCGAAAATCAAGCAGCCGATCTTCCCTGATGGCTTCACGCACTTTACGCATCAAATCCAGCAGGAAATGCAAATTATGGTATGTCGTTAACCGCAAACCGAAGGTTTCATCGGCTTTGATCAAATGGCGCAAATAAGCACGGGAATAATTCCGGCAGGTATAGCAGTCGCATTCCGGATCGAGCGGCCCGAAATCACGTGCATACTGTGCATTGCGCACTACGAGTCTTCCTTGACTGGTCATCGTCGTTCCATTGCGGGCAATACGCGTAGGCAGGACACAGTCAAACATGTCCACTCCGCGGATTGACCCTTCCAAAAGCGCATCCGGTGATCCCACGCCCATCAAATAACGCGGTTTTCCTTGTGGCAGCAGCGGAACCGTATAATCCAGTACTTCATACATAAGCTGCTTGGACTCTCCGACGCTGAGTCCTCCAATAGCATACCCCGGGAAATCCATGGAAGTCAAATCAGCCGCGCTCTGGCGCCGCAAATCCTCATGCATACCTCCTTGAACGATGGCAAACAGCCCTTGGTCTTCAGGACGGGCATGGCTTTTAAGGCATCTTTCGGCCCAGCGTGAAGTACGTTCAAGTGACTTTTTAACGTAATCATATTCTGCCGGATACGGCGGACACTCATCAAAAGCCATCATAATATCGGAACCCAGGGCATTCTGGATCTCCATCGCTACTTCCGGCGAGAGGAACTTCTTGTCCCCGTTCAGGTGGGAACGGAAATGCACGCCTTCCTCAGTGATTTTACGCATATCACTCAGTGAGAAGACTTGAAAACCTCCGCTGTCCGTCAGAATCGGCCGGTCCCAGTTCATGAATTTATGCAGGCCGCCGGCTTCGCGGATAATATCATGTCCAGGGCGCAGAAACAGATGATATGTGTTGCTCAGAATGATGTGAGCGTCCATTTGCTTCAGCTCTTCTGGGCTCATTGTTTTGACCGTAGCGAGCGTACCCACAGGCATAAAGGCTGGAGTCTCAATTACACCATGAGGTGTATGCACCCGGCCGAGCCGCGCACCCGATTGTTTGCAGGTCTTAATGTGTTCATAAGTTATTGCTGCCATATACTTAACCCTTCCTCTTGCTTAATAAATAAACATTGCATCGCCAAAACTGAAGAATCTGTACTGCTGTTCTATTGCAGCTTCATAGGCGGCAAGGATATTCTCCCGTCCAGCCAGCGCGCTAACCAGCATCACCAGTGTAGACTTAGGCAGATGAAAATTAGTAATCAGTGCATTTACCACGGTAAAGGTATAGCCGGGATAGATGAAAATATCCGTCCAGCCGCTGCACTCTTCTATTGGGCCGCCTTGGGATTGTCTCCCCACCGTTTCTAGTGTTCTGCAGGACGTTGTGCCAACAGCTATGATTCGTCCATTCCGGGCTTTTGCAGCATTAAGTACATCTGCTGTCTCCTTGGACAGAACAAAGTACTCAGCATGCATTACATGCTCCTCAACCTTCTCTACAGACATAGGACGGAAGGTTCCAAGTCCTACATGAAGCGTAATATAGGCAATTGTGACGCCTTTAGCTTTGATTTGCTCCAGCAGCTCCCGGGTGAAGTGCAAGCCCGCAGTCGGAGCGGCCGCAGAACCTTCATGTTTGGCATACACTGTCTGGTAACGCTCGCGGTCATCCAGCGTCTCCTTGATATAGGGTGGAAGCGGCATGCTTCCCAACCTGTCCAGAATCTCCTGAAAAATCCCTGTATAGATGAAACGGAGCGTCCGGCCCCCCATATCAGCCTCGTCTTCAATAACTGCACGAAGCTCCTCACTGAAAATAATCACTGCTCCGGTCTTCAGCTTCTTGCCGGGCTTCACCAGCGCTTCCCAGCGGTCTTCACCGAGATTCTTCAGCAGTAGAACCTCCGCCTTCGCACCCGTGTCTTCTTTTATGCCGAAGAGCCGTGCGGGAATCACTCGTGTATCATTCAGAACCAGTGTGTCACCGGGCTGGAATTGGTCCAGTATATCCGTAAAATGCTTATGCTGCAGTTGTCCATTGTCCTTATTCACGAGCAGGAGCCGTGATGCGCTGCGGTCAGGCAGCGGAGTCTGGGCTATGAGTTCTTCCGGCAAATGAAAATCATAATCGTCTACATTCATGGTCAGTCTTCATTCCTTAACTATAGTAACGTTATTAAAATAGTGTTGCAATATTTGTGTGTAATCATACCCCTTGTCAGCCATGCCCTTAATTCCCCATTGGGACATACCGAGCCCATGGCCATTTCCCCAGCCGATAAAATAAAAGCCGGAACTGTTCGTGACTGCCCTGGACGATGTATCTGCACCCATGACAACTGTACCGCTGCCTTTCACCGTCACGATGCCGGATGCGGACAGCACTCCAGTGCTCTGCGAGCTGTTAACAGTCCCCTTAGAGCCGTCAGCGCCTAATACAGTATAACTGCCGGCAGGTACAATATCAAACAATGTGCTGGGCAACCCGCCCAGTGCTGAGCGGAACAAATCAGGATATTTCACCTGCAGAATCCCACCATTAGCTTTCACTTGAGTTACTCTTCCAGATGGCCCGCGTTGTGCAACCTCCAGAGTGGCGATAGTCGACGGCAGGGAACTGCTAACCTTTCCTGTTAGACTCTTGAGCAGTTCCGCTGAGCTGTAAGGCCCTTTAATCCAGGTGTAGCTTCCATTCTCGTAGAACTGATCCAGAACTACAGCATTTTCACCGGGATTCAGCTTGCCTATGGGACTGACACTGCTCTCAATGACAGGTAACGGACGGATATTCACATCACTGGTGCTCGCTGTGGCCGTATCAAGACCAGCCGCAGTTTTACTGCCAGTCAATTTGATATTGTCCTCCCGGGCATAACCCGAGACCCCGCTGTCAAGCAGCAGGTAATACCACTTCTTCGATGTAGCAACTGCGGCGGAATCCTCAGCACTGGCTACACTGACAAAAGCATTGCCTCCGTTGCCCCATACCTCCGACGGGTCAGCTGTCACACCACCGCTATTGGAGGAGAATACGGCTTCAACAACTTTGCCTCCGCTCATCAACACTTCACCGGCGGTAGCATCCACTGCCTTGGTTATCACCGGTGCTTCAGCGCCGATACCGTTGTAGACTTGGCTGAGTGTAGTATCTACCACATTGGCTACATCAAAGCGGTTGCCCTGCGCCAGTGCATAACTACGTGCTGCTACGGCCTGTGCCTTAAGCGCCTCCTGCGGCCAACCCGAAGATACCTCTCCGCCAACGACTGCGTACAAATACTGCTCCAGTGGAACTTCGTTTATTACAGCCAAAGATCCGCCGAGTCCGCTAAGCTCCAGATTACCGCGATAAATACGTTTGGATCGTTCAAGCAGCTGAATGCCTGCAGAATTCCCAGACACCACAAACTTGGCTCCTGTGCCAGATACCTGATAGTGAAACGCTTGGCTCTCACTGCTCCAGTCCATTCCCGCATCCGTGCGGATCATCATTCCCGGCATGGCAGTTGCCCCTTCGGATATAGCAAGCTGCGGGAGCGCGATCGTTACAGCTGTACGCAGAGCAGCAAGCTCACCGTCGCTCGCCGCTTCCCCCACCCACACTTCCACTTGTGTACTGCCGTCAGTTCCACTCACCAGCGTCTTCCAGGCATCAAACCCGGCAGCTGTGATCGTATTCATGACAGCATCCGCTTCCTGCAGGGAAGGAAAGGTACCGGCAGACAAATGTTTGCTTCCCGTCAAAGCCGGAACCTGCCCCTGAGGCAAGGCTAGGCCTGCTTTGCCGATCCGGTTCAAGCCTTCCTTAGCCGCATTTTCACTCGTATAAGGACCTGTATACAACTGATAGACAGGTGCCCCATTCCGTGAAGCTACAAAGAGCAGCGGTTTATCGGAGGTTGATTGAAGTCTTTTGGCAGCTTCTGCGGCTGCCTGCCATGTGGGGCTGTCCATTACCTTGACCTTATACCCGTCGAGGCTGATACGGATTTTGTTATTCGCCGGAATGGGCAGCAGCTTAGCACTACCGGACATCAGGCTGAAGTCCATCGTTGAACTCAACGTCACGAAAGGGACGGTAGATTTATATTTGCTGCCAATATCGGCATACAGCGCAACCCGGATAGTTGCGTTTGAATCGGCGTAACTGTCAGCGGCAGGAACAAGAAGGCCGCCTGCAATAAGAACACCTGCAAGCAAGGTTACTCCTGTCTTTTTCCACTTGGCAAGCTTCATCTAGATGCCTCCTAAAAATAATAATGATAGCAGAACAACGATTATTTCGGCTGTGGAGGTATCGGGAGACCCAAATGCTGATAACCAGCAGGGGTCACGACCCTCCCCCGCGGCGTCCGCTGCAAAAAGCCAATCTGCAGCAGATAAGGCTCATATACATCCTCTATGGTCTGACTCTCTTCTCCAATCGTTGCAGCTATGGTGTCCAGACCTACAGGCCCGCCCCGGAAAGAACTGATCATGGAATGAAGCATCTTGTGATCAATGCTGTCCAGTCCGCGCGGGTCCACCTGGAGCATCTTCAGCGACTCTGCTGCAATCTCCGGTGTGATAATTCCATCGCCGCGCACCTGTGCAAAGTCGCGGACCCGCTTCAGCAGGCGATTCGCGATACGTGGAGTTCCCCGGGCACGCAAAGCGATCTCTTCAGCAGCATCACCGAGAATCTCAATGCCAAGAAGCTCTGCATTACGAGAAACAATGAAGCTCAGTTCCTCAATATTATAATACTCCAACCGGCTAACAACACCGAATCGGTCCCGCAGAGGTGCAGACAACAGCCCGGCACGGGTTGTTGCTCCGATAAGCGTAAAGGGCGGCAGGTCCAGACGCACCGAGCGGGCGCTTGGCCCTTTACCAATCATGATGTCCAGCGCGAAATCCTCCATCGCCGGGTACATGACCTCCTCAACCGTACGGTGAAGCCGGTGGATCTCGTCAATGAACAGCACATCCCCCTGCTGAAGATTGGTCAGCAGCGCAGCCAGATCTCCAGGCCGTTCAATGGCTGGCCCGGAGGTTGTACGCAGATTGACACCCAGCTCGTTGGCGATAATATTCGCGAGAGTTGTTTTACCAAGTCCTGGCGGGCCATAGAGCAACACATGGTCAAGTGCCTCATTCCGCATTTTGGCAGCTTCTATATATATTTTCAGATTTTCTTTTACCTGATTCTGTCCGATATATTCCCCCAGATAACGGGGGCGCAGACTTAACTCCACCGCCTGCTCATCCATCATCAGGTTAGCCGATATAATCCGGTCATCCATCTATCTATCACTCCGTTCTGTCAAACACCCTATTTGGCTATAAACAGCAGCCCCAGCGCCTTCTTCATCAGCACATCAACAGCTCCAGTATCTGTGCCTTCTTTCTTCATAGTAAGCCATACACGGTCCAGTTCAGCGTCAGTATAGCCGAGGGCCTTCAGCCCGTCCCGTGCTTCCTCCCAAGGCAGCGCTTCTGCTGCAGCCTGTGCTTCAGCGGCTACGGCGAACAGTCCGGTCTGCATAGATGCTCCGCTCAGGCCGTCCAGCTTGTCGCGGAGATCCAGAATCATCCGCTGGGCCGTTTTCTTGCCGATTCCAGGGAGCTTGGTCAGGAAGGTAATATTCTCCTGATAAATCGCTGAGATTAGCTGGTCAGGTGTTCCTCCGGTCAGAATACCCAGTGCTACCCGCGGGCCAATACCCGATACTTCAATCAGTTTACGGAACAGCTTCTGCTCTTCCCTTGTTGCGAATCCGAACAATAGGGTCGCATCCTCACGGGTCTGGTAATGAATATAGACAGTCACAGGTCCCTCTGATTTGGCAAAAGCATATGGATTCGGACAGAACACCCGGTATCCTACGCCTTGAACGTCCATAACAATATATTCTGACTCCAAATGTACAACCGGTCCTCTTAAGTAATCTATCATTTTCGCAATACCTCATTTAATTTGGAATTTAGACTTACGGAATGGGCATGGCATACCGCAACCGCCAGAGCATCCGCCACATCATCAGGCTTAGGTACAGCCGATAGCTTCAGCAGCAGCTTAACCATTTCTTGTACCTGCTTCTTCTCCGCCTTGCCATAGCCAACCACAGCCTGCTTCACCATCATTGGTGTATACTCTGCAACGGGAAGTCCAGCCTGGACAGCAGCCAGGATAACCACGCCTCTAGCCTGTGCTACTGGAAGCGCTGTGGTTACATTGCGGCTAAAGAATAGTTTTTCTACAGCAACCGTATCCGGCTTGTATTTATCAATCAGCTGTACCATTCCTTCGTAGACATGCAGCAGACGTTCCTCTTCCGGTGTATGCGCCTCGGTCTGAATACACCCGTACTGAACCGGAGTTAATTTATTTCCTACTTTATCTACAAAGCCAAAGCCGACAATTGCCAGCCCCGGGTCAATTCCCAAGATGCGCAAATCCAATCTCTCCTCTTAATCAGACAGAATATTCCTACTGTTTCATCCATTTCTCCGCCGTGAAGCGAACATATGTATTCCTTCTAATCATTATAGCAAAATCTATCTTCCCGGAGTATAAAAGTTTCTGGTCTACCGAGAATAGGAACTTTGGTCCCAGCGTATCGCCAAAACACAAAAAGGCCGCTCTGGCTGTAGCACATCAGCACAGAAGCTGCCTTGGTTTCGTATAAGTTAATCCTCACTTTGCATAACCTGTTCTGACGAGTCCCTTGCATAATCACTGAAAGTGGACAGAACGCTATTGTATTCTTCAACATCCTGTACACGGATACCCTCATGCAGCTGATTCAGAATATCCTCCGGCAACGAGGACTTCATAGAGCCCATATCCATTTGAAAAAAAGTTTTCAGCACCTTCTCATCCGTTGGTGGACCTTTGAAGAGATTCAGATTCCCATACTCATCCATCCCGATAAAAGCATCTTTCTTGATTTGGGGTGACAAATCATTGACACTGTGTTTGATCCACAAATCACCATCTGCGCTAATCCAGCCTTTCCAGTCTGGGTGTGCAGCAATGACCTCTTTGAGTTGTTCAATCGATTTCTTCTCCGGAAGAGTCAAAGTCTCATCACCGGAAATATATGTGGTTATTAAGTGGACCGTTCGGCGAAACGGCTCTGCACTTACCGCCCTGAGCAACTGCTTATGATCAAGCACAACTGCCTCTTCACTGCTGTTGTCATCAGTATGGCTGTATACTGCGGCTGCAGCTGACACACTTCCTCCAAGATGGCCGGTTTGCACCTGATGACTTAGCCCGCTAAGATTGTCTGGTACAGTCCATGCTGAATCACGCAGCAGGCTGCTGAGTTCCTCCGGGACCTGCATACCGCGCCAGGCCAGCATCGTTAAGACGATACAAGCCGCTCCTACCCAGGGGGCCTTTTTCCAACGTCTCCATCGCCGCCACAATTGTTTCTTTAAGCGAAAAGCATTCACGTGGATCCCTTCATTCTGCTTTTTCCCTATTGTGACCTGTGGAGGGAACATTTATGCGCAGGAGCAGAAAATTTGCAGTATATCCCGGATTTCATTCCCTATGGCCAACCAGACTTAATAGCTCGAACAGCCGCAATAAAGTGGCGACAATTTCTAATTAACTTCCTATTCACCATAGAAATAGCAGTTTTTTCTATCACCCAAATGCTCTAATATATATAATAATACATTCATACTTATCTTTCTGCGTCATCATTTGCTATACTCTATATTAGTGAAAAAAGTTAAAAACTAAAACAAAGGGGTAATCCTTGATGATCATTCAGCCAAAAACCCGCGGATTCATTTGCACAACCGCCCATCCGGTAGGGTGCTCCAAACAAATACAAGAACAAATTGATTATGTAAAATCACAAAAGAAGTTAACCGGACCCGTGAACGTGCTCGTTATCGGTGCCTCTACCGGATACGGTTTGGCTTCGCGGATTGCTGCCGCTTTTGGAGCTGGAGCCAATACGATCGGTGTGTTCTTTGACAAAGCTGCTGAAGGTGTCCGTACAGCTTCTGCAGGCTGGTATAATTCCGCCGCTTTTGAACAGGCAGCTGCAGAGCAAGGCCTCAAATCCCACAGCATCGTTGGGGATGCCTTCTCTGATGCTATCAAAACCAAAACCATTGATCTTATCAAGGCTGAGTATGGCACGGTGGATCTTGTAGTGTATAGTGTTGCTTCTCCGCGTCGTACCCATCCTGTAACGGGTGAAACCTTCTCCTCCGTGATTAAACCGGTAGGCACTGCTTATACCAACAAAACCATGAACTTCCATACCGGAGAGGTTTCTACGGTTACCATTGAGACCGCGACAGACGAAGAAGTCCGCCAGACAATCGCTGTTATGGGCGGGGATGATTGGGGAATGTGGATTGACCAGCTGCAGGAAGCCGGAGTACTGGCAGATGGGGCAACCACAGTAGCCTATTCTTACATTGGACCAAAGATTACCCATCCGATCTACCGGGACGGAACGATTGGACAGGCCAAAAATGATCTGGAGCAGACTGCTATCGCGCTGAATCAGAAGCTGTCTGCAAGAGGCGGACGTGCTTTTGTATCGGTTAACAAAGCGCTTGTCACACAGTCTAGCTCGGCCATTCCCGTTGTTCCGTTGTACATTTCAGCACTGTACAGAGTGATGAAGGAAAAAGATCTGCATGAAAATTGCATCCAGCAAATGTACCGTTTATTCGCAGAGCATCTTTACAATGGCGGTAAAGCTGCTGCAGACGGCAGCCACCTGATTCGTATTGATGATTGGGAAATGCGCGAGGATGTACAAATCGAGGTTATGAGACGCTGGAATGAGCTTGAAACGGATAATGTTCCTGAACTGGCAGACCTTGAAGGTTATCGTGAAGATTTCTTCCACCTTTTTGGCTTCCAGACTGAAGGTGTGGACTACGAGGCCGATACCGATCCTTCGATAGAGATCCCCAACCAGGTTTAAAGATTGTTGAAATATCGCTCTTCAATTGACGAAGAAGCCGCTTCCTGTAGTTCGGGAGGCGGCTTTTCGCATTTACACTTTTATCACCTGCATTTCAAAACTTTTATATCTCTTCATTTACATGCTTGGGCACCTATTCAGCAGGGCATTATAACTTTCCATGAATTCAAGCTGCTCATGCTCTCCAAATAGTTTTTTATTTTCGTGGTATTATGGCTTGGATTTAGGCAGATCTATGTAATCTCATAAAATACAAATGTAATGATCTTATCGTACAGCAGATTAGTTTTGTCAGCCAACGGTAATGCCTTCATGACAAGCCCGGCCTCATCACAGTTCAAGCTTCAGTGGAGCATATTCAAGCAGGTTGCCAGTCCTCAATAGAACTTTACCAGGTGACTGACAGATAATAAAAATAGCCTTGTAAACCGCCAAAAGCGATTAACAAGGCTATTGAGTTATACCGGCGAGAGGACTCGAACCTCCACGGTTTCCCACTCGATTTTGAGTCGAGCGCGTCTGCCATTCCGCCACGCCGGCGTATTATTGTTTATAAGTAGAAATGGCGCGCCCTGAGAGATTCGAACTCCCGACCTTTTGATTCGTAGTCAAACGCTCTATCCAGCTGAGCTAAGGGCGCAAATTATGGAGCGGACGACGGGAATCGAACCCGCGACCCTCGCCTTGGCAAGGCGATGCTCTACCGCTGAGCCACGTCCGCACACGGTATGTATATCATTTATAACTTAAGTAAATATTGATGGCGGAACCGACGGGATTCGAACCCGCGATCTCCTGCGTGACAGGCAGGCATGTTAGGCCAACTACACCACGGTTCCAAATTAATTGCGGGGGCAGGATTTGAACCTGCGGCCTTCGGGTTATGAGCCCGACGAGCTACCGGGCTGCTCCACCCCGCGTCAGTAATAAATGTTCTATTCATTGAAAGAAGCAACTTAATGATCTTAACACATTCTGGCCCTAAATGCAAACCTTATTAATACCATTGGTCTAAGAACTCATAAGCAATAAAAGAAATTGGTGACTCGTATGGGATTCGAACCCATGTTACCTCCGTGAAAGGGAGGTGTCTTAACCCCTTGACCAACGAGCCTCATACACTTTAATAATCTTTCGACAACAAAAAATATTATATCAACATTTTGAGATTATAGCAACATAAATATTTCATTTCAGTGTCCACGGTTCCTTGGCAAAAGTGTGATACCTAACTGTAGTGCAATACTCTCTGCCACATCTTCTACGGACAGCAGTTCTGTGTCCAAATGATAGTGGAACACCTCATCTTTCAAGCCCTCAACGCATCGTTCAATCTGCTTGGCAGACCATGAGTCCTCTCCCTCTCCACGGCTGCGTAATCTTGTTAAAAGCGTTTCACGGGAAGCACATAAGGTAAATTGAGTAACCAGTATCCTCTCATCCCTTAGTCTGCCTGTAATCTCCATAAAATAGGTTGGATCAGCAATTGTCATTGGTACAATAACCGTACCAGCGTACTCAGTGTCTATATACTTCAACATTAGATAATTAATATCTCTCCATAGAAAATAATCCTGAAAATCTAATTTTGATATAACTGGCGGTATGTTATCTCTAATATAGAAACCTGTATTTTCAGGGTCAAAAACAAAAGATTGTGGTAGCCTGCGATGCAGTTCATAAGCAACTTGTATTTTACCGGAACCAAACGCACCATTCACCCAAATGATCATAAGAGCACCCCTAAGATATCACATTGCTTAATATATACAAAAAAGCCACTGTCGATTGCTCGACAATGGCTTTCAGTGCTTGGCGGCGTCCTACTCTCCCAGGACCCTTCGGTCCAAGTACCATCGGCGCTGGAGGGCTTAACGGTC